>DATFSO010000027.1:0-46489 GCA_035262585.1 Occallatibacter sp.
GGAGCTGCCGGCGGGTACGGAGATGGTGATGCCGGGCGACAACGTGGCGCTGGAGATTGAGCTGATCACGCCGGTCGCCATGGAAAAGGGCCTCCGGTTCGCGATCCGCGAAGGCGGACGCACGGTCGGCGCGGGTACGATCAGCGAAATTATCAAGTAATTTCGCAGTTCACAGTTCATAGTTCGCAGTTCACAGTTACTGCGGCAACAGATATGCGGTAACTGTGAACTAAGAACTCAGAACTACGAACTGAAGGACTGAAGGGACGCCAATGGTAGGACAGAGAATACGCATCCGGTTGAAGGCATACGACTATCGCGTGCTGGACACCTCGACCGGCGAGATCGTGGAGACGGCGAAGCGCACCGGTGCAACGGTGGCTGGCCCAATTCCGTTGCCGACGATCAAGAACAAGTACTGCGTGCTGCGTTCGCCGCACGTGGACAAGAAGTCGCGCGAGGCGTTCGAGATTCGCACGCACAAGCGGCTGATCGACATTCTTGAGCCAACGCAGCAAACGGTGGACGCGCTGATGAAGCTGGATCTGCCCGCCGGCGTGGACGTCGAGATCAAGGCATTCGAAAAGTAGCGAAGCTACTCTTCGAGCTTCTAGCTGCCATACGGGCAGCGGTAGCGAACGAAGATTCGGTGAGCAAGGGTTCTGGTCCTGGCAAGCCAAGCTAGGAACGAGAGACTAGGAGCTAGAGGCTCACCAACAAATTCCGGCAGTGCAAAGCAGGCACTTTGCATGATGAGGTGAGGGAAACATGGCAGTCACAGGGATTCTGGGAAAAAAGGTCGGCATGACGCAGGTCTTCGACGAGAAGGGCGATGTGCACCCGATTACGGTGCTGCAGGCTGGCCCCTGCGTGGTGACGCAGTTGAAGACTCTGGCGAACGACGGATACGACGCGGTGCAGATCGGTTTGGTCGAGTTCATCAAGGCGAAGAATGTGACCAAGCCGCAAGCGGGACACTTCGCGAAGACTGAAGCTCCGCCGGTGAAATTCATCCGCGAGGTCGACGTCGAAGCCGCGGAGAATGGCGATGCCGAGACCAAGGCGGGTGATCGCGTGCTGGTCGACATCTTCACCGATGCGAAGTTCGTAGACGTGATCGGGACCTCGAAGGGCCGCGGCTTTGCGGGTGTTGTGCGCCGGCACAAGTTCGGCGGCGGTCCGAAGTCGCACGGACACATGTTCCAGGTCCAGGGTTCGATCGGCGCCTCGAGCTTTCCGTCGCGCGTGTTCCCGGGGCAGAGAATGCCGGGCCACTACGGCGCAGAGCAGGTAACGGTGCGCAATCTGCGGATTCGCGGGATCGATCTCGAAGAGAACCTGCTGATGGTCGAAGGTGCGGTTCCGGGTGCTCGCGATGGGTACGTGATGATTTCGATGGCCAAGAATCCGCCGCGCGAGCGCCGTGGATTTGCCGGCTCGACCACGGTCGACCCGCTGAAGGCTTCGAAGAAAGCCCAGGCGAAGAGAAAGTAAGCGAATTAGCTATTAGCTGTTAGCTCTTAGCTGATTGGGAAACATCGAGAATGAATGCTTCAGGCGAGGGTTTGCGTGAAGCTAAGAGCTAACGGCTAATAGCTCGTGGGAAGAAGACGATGGCAAACGTAGATGTATTGAATCTGAACGGCGAAAAAGTGGGCTCGCTCGAGCTGGCCGATGCAGTGTACGGCCAGGTGAACGAGGCCCTGCTGTGGGAGGCGGTGAAGCACTATCGCGCTTCTCTGCGCCAGGGCACGCACAAGACCAAGAGCCGCAGCGAAGTCGCCGGTTCCGGCAAGAAGCTTTGGAAGCAGAAGGGCACGGGCCGCGCGCGTATCGGCTCGGTGCGTTCGGCTCTCTGGCGCCACGGACACACGGTGCATGGTCCTCAGCCGCGCAGCTATGACTACGCGTTTCCGCGCAAGAAGCTGCTGGGTGCGTTACGTTCGGCACTGGCGTCGAAGCTGGCTGACGGCAAGCTGACGGTGGTCGATTCGCTGGAGCTGAAGGAAGGCAAGACGAAGCTCTATCGCCAGGCGCTGGACAAGCTGGACGCAAAGCGGACGGCGCTGTTGGTCGAGAACGGCAAGACGCTCTCGCAGGCGCTCATGTTGGGCGCGCGCAATCTGAAGGGTGTTGAGCTGGTGCTGAACAACGAAGTGCATCCCTATGATCTTCTGCGGTATGACCGGGCTATCTTTTCCAAGTCCGCGATCGAGCAGTTGACCGACTCTCTCCAGAAGAGTATCTCGAAGCGCAGTGCCGCGCAGACGGAGGCCGCGTAATGGCGACTCTTTATACAGTGATTCGCCGGCCGCTGATTACGGAGAAGGGCCTGGGCGTGAAGGAAACGGAAGGCACGCTGGTCTTCGACGTAGCGCCGGAGGCGACCAAGACCGAGGTAAAGAATGCGGTCGAGACGCTTTTCAAAGTGAAGGTCGCTGCGGTCCGGACCGCGAACGTGGCGGGCAAGGAGCGGCGCCGCGGGAAGTTCGCGGGTTACCGCGCGGACTGGAAGAAGGCTTACGTCCGGCTGAAGGCCGGCGAGAAGCTGCCGGAGTACGTGAGCAATCTGTAAAAGACGAGTTCAAAGTTCGTAGTTCATCGTTCGCAGTTGGGATCGACTCCGAGCTAAAGGAACTTAGAACTACGAACTCAGAACTGTGAACTGTAGGAAACGACGATGGCTATCAAGACATACAGACCGATAACGCCGACGCTGCGCTTTCAGACCACGCTGGTCAATGATGACCTGACGACGGACAAGCCGCACAAGCCGCTGCTGACGGTGCGCAAGCGGACCGGCGGACGGCGCAACTCGGGCGACCTGACGATCCGGCACCAGGGCGGCGGACACAAGCAGAAGATCCGGCTGATTGACTTCAAGCGCGACAAGTTCGGAGTTCCGGGCAAGGTCGCGACGATCGAGTACGATCCCAACCGCTCGGCGCGCATCGCGCTGGTGCATTATGCGGATGGCGAAAAGCGCTACATCCTGCAGCCCGTAGGGTTGAAGGTGGGGGCCACAGTGAGCTCCGGTCCTGATGCCGACATCCTGGTGGGCAATGCGCTGCCGCTGAAGAACATTCCCGCCGGCACCACGGTACACGCGATCGAGTTGCGGCCGGGCAAGGGCGCGCAGATGGCGCGTTCAGCCGGTGCGCAGGCTCAGCTGGTGGCCAAGGAAGGCGATTACGCTCTACTGAAGCTGCCTTCTGGTGAAACGCGCAAGGTGCTTGTGGAGTGCCTCGCGACGGTGGGTCAGGTGGGCAACACCGACCACGAGAACATTTCAATCGGCAAGGCAGGTCGTAAGCGCTGGATGGGTATCCGGCCGACGAACCGCGGCGTCACGATGAACCCTGTGGATCACCCGCACGGCGGTGGTGAAGGCAAGACCTCCGGCGGACGTCATCCTGTGACTCCGTGGGGCCAGCCGACACGCGGATACAAGACGCGCAACAACAAGCGGACCGATGCATTCATCGTCAGCCGCCGGGGAAAGTAAGGGCAGCTGTTAGCTATTAGCTGTTAGCTATTAGCTGAGGGCGGCAGAGAAATGGTTGAAGCAAAGCACGGCAGTTAGCTTGGCACGAAAGAGCTAACAGCTAGGAGCTAGGAGCTAAGCAGTTATGGCACGTTCGACGAAGAAGGGCCCGTTTGTGGACACGCACCTGACGACGAAGATCGAGGTGCTGAACGCGGCCAATGACAAGAAGGTTGTGAAGACCTGGTCGCGGCGTTCGACGATCTTCCCGGAGTTTGTGGGTCACACGATCGCGGTGCACAACGGCAAGAAGTTCGTTCCTGTGTACGTGACCGAGAACATGGTGGGACACAAGCTGGGCGAGTTCGCGCCGACACGCACCTTCAAGGGACACACTGGCGGAGCGAAGGCGGCAGAGGCCGCGGCGAAGCCGGCGGGCAAGTAGGGCAGCTAATAGCTCTCAGCTTCTAGCTCTTAGCTTCAGAGCAAGGCTCGAAGCTGGGGAGCAAGGAAGAAGCTAATGGCTAAAAGCTAATAGCTGAGTTTTGAGGAAGAGACCAATGGCAGTCGAGACAAAAGAATACCGGGCCGAAGCAAGGTTCCAGCGGGTGTCGCCGCAGAAGGCGCGGCTGGTGCTGGACCTGATTAAGGGCCGGGGAGTTCAGGAAGCGCTGGAGACGGCGAGATTCACCAAGAAGCGCATTGCTCCGGTGATTCACAAACTGCTGACCTCGGCGGTAGACAACGCCAAGTACGTATCGGGTGAGCATGGCGTTGACCTGGATGTGGACAACCTCTACGTGAAGCAGGCGTTGGCGAACGAAGGTCCGCGCATGAAGAGGATCCGCCCTGCGCCAATGGGGCGCGCCTATCGCTACCAGCGCAGACTGACGCACATCGTGTTGTCGGTGGCCGAGCGCGACGGCGGGCAAACGCACCTGGTGACCAAGGTCGAGGAGCCGGAGACGGCGGCCAAGTCCGCGAAGAAGACGGCTGCGAACAAAGCGGCTCCGAAGGCAGCCAAGAAGACGGCGGCGAAGAAGCCAGTAGCGAAGAAGCCAGTAGCGAAGAAGAAGGCCGGCAAGTAGGCCTGGAGTTTGAGGGAAAAAGTATGGGACAGAAAGTCCATCCTTATGGGTTCCGGCTGGGAGTGAACAAGCCGTGGCGTTCGCGCTGGTTCTCGGAGCGCGACTACGACAAGCTGCTGGTCGAAGACGTGAAGCTCAAGGCTGAGCTGCGCGAGAAGCTGAAGGCCGCCGGTGTGAGTTCGGTGGAGATCGAGCGGCCGGGCAACAAGCTGCGGTTCCTGATCCGCACCGCGCGTCCGGGCATCGTGATCGGGCGCAAGGGCGCGGAGATCGAGAAGCTGAAGACCGAGCTCGGCAAGCGCACCAACCGCGAAGTGTTCATCGACATCATCGAGGTGAACAAGCCGGAGCTGGATGCGCAGTTGGTGTCGGAGAACATCGCGCTGCAGCTGGAGAAGCGCGTTAGCTTCCGGCGCGCGATGCGCAAGAGCGTGGATTCGGCACTGCGCTTCGGCTGCAAGGGGATCAAGGTACGTGTCTCGGGCCGCTTGAACGGCAACGAAATCGCGCGGTCGGAGTGGTATCTGCAGGGGCGGTTGCCGCTGCACACGCTTCGTGCCGACATCGACTACGGCTTCAGCGAGGCGGAGACCACCTACGGCCAGATCGGCGTGAAGACGTGGATCTACCGCGGCGATATCTACGAGCAGAAGCGCCGCCAGCAGTCCGCACCTGCGAGTACGGGAGTGTTTTAAGAGCAGCTTTTAGCTCCTAGCTTCTAGCTTCTAGCTAGCGTGTGGAGAGCGGGGCTGATGTGAAGGAATGGGGCTAGGAGCTAATAGCTACAAGCTAGTAGCTGCCTTTTGAGGGTTTCGTTATGTTGATGCCAAAGAAGGTGAAGTTTCGCAAGCAGCAGAAGGGCAAGAGGCGCGGCAAGGCGTGGCGCGGATCTTCCCTCTCGTTTGGCGAATACGGTTTAAAGGTTATGGAGTGCGGCTATATTACCGACCGGCAGATTGAAGCGAGCCGTATTGCCATGACCCGCTTCATCAAGCGCGGCGGAAAGATCTGGCTGCGACTGTTTCCGGATAAGCCGATTACCAAGAAGCCGGCTGAAGTCCGAATGGGTTCGGGCAAGGGTGCGCTGGACCACTGGGTTGCGGTGGTGCGGCCGGGCAAGATCCTGTTCGAGATGGAGGGCGTGACGCCCGAGATCGCGCAGGAAGCGATGCGCCTGGCCTCGCACAAGCTGCCGTTGAAGACCAAGTTTGTGCAGCGGCCGGGAATCGAGAAGACCCCGGTGGCCGAGGCGGAATAAAAAACAGCCTTTAGCTGTTAGCCATCAGCTTCTAGCTCCTTCCGTTGAATCGAAGATTTGGGAGCGAGCAGGATGAAGCTAAGAGCTAGTAGCTAAAAGCTAGGAGCTAGTAGCAATGGAATTGGCAAAGATTCGTAGTTTGAGCGACGACGAGCTGCTGCACCAGGAGAAGACCTCTGCCGAGCAGCTGTTCCGGCTTCGCTTTCAGGTCTCGATGGGGCAGACCGACGGGGTGAAGAAACTCCGCCAGCTGCGCAAGGAGATCGCACAGATCAAGACGGTTGCGCGCGAGCGCGAGCTAGGGGTTCGCGGCGCCAAGCACGAACTGGTCTCGACATTGCCGGTGCCGGAGGAAAAGAAGACCGCGAAGAAGGCAGCTCCGGCGAAGACGGCTGCGAAGAAGACCGTTAAGGCCAGCGCAAAGAAGGGAGCCGGTAAATGACATCGGCAACAGAGAAGCAGGCGCCCGCGAGCCGGCGCAATGAGAAGGTGGGCAACGTGGTTTCGACCAAGATGCAGAAGACCATCGTGGTCGAGGTCGAGATGCGCAAGGCTCATCCCAAGTACAAGCGGATCGTAAAGAGCTCGAAGAAATTTTACGCGCATGATGAGCAGAACTCGGCGCGGCTCGGCGACGTCGTTCGCATTCGCGAAACCAGGCCGCTGAGCAAGCTGAAGCGGTGGTCACTGGAAGAGATCGTCCGTCGCTCGGCGCTGGCGCAGATTGAAGACACGGCTGGAACAGCCGCTGAAGTAGACGCCGCCCAGTAGGCGGAGCGGTAAGGAGACGAATCCATGGCTGTGCAAATGAGAACCATGCTTGCGGTGGCCGACAACTCCGGCGCGCGTAAGCTGCAGGTAATTCTGCCCCTGGGTGGTGGAATGGGCGCCAAGGCCGGGCTGGGCGACGTTGTGACCGCCGCTGTGAAAGAGGCTTCGCCCGACGGCACCGTAAAGAAGGGCAAAGTGGTGAAGGCGGTGATCGTGCGCACCCGCAAGGAGCACCGGCGCCGGGATGGAACCTACATCCGCTTCGATGAGAACGCGGCGGTGGTGATTGACGATGCGCACGAGCCGGTGGGAACCCGCGTGTTCGGCCCCGTGGCTCGCGAACTGCGTGAGAAGAAGTTTTTGAAGATTGTGTCCTTAGCGCCGGAAGTGGTTTAGGGACTGATACAAGTTCAGAGTTCGTAGTTCAAAGTGGCTGCACGGAGAACTGAGAACTTCAAACTAAGAACTGAGAACTGTTTCGGAGAAACAGATGCCGAGTTTGAATATTCGTCGTAATGATATGGTCAAGGTCCTGACGGGCTCGGATCGCGGCAAGGTGCAGCGCGTTCTTCGCGTAATTCCCGACAAGGGCAAGGTGCTGGTTGAGCACGTGCGGGTAGTGAAGAAGACCATTTCGAGCAAGACCAGCAGGCAGCGCACCAAGGGTGGCATCGCCGAGCACGAGTCGCCGATCGATGTGTCGAATGTGGCGCTGGTCTGCCCGAACTGCGATGTCGCGAGCGTGGGTTACAAAGTCGAAGGCACCACGAAGCAGAGAATCTGCAAGACGTGCGGAACGGAATTGCCGACGAAGAAGTAGGAAAGCAGCTGTTAGCTTCGAAGGCAGAAATCGATTGAGGGGTTCGTTCCGGAGCTGGTATTTGCGAACGAACAAGCTAAAAGCTAGTAGCTAATAGCTATTCTTAAGTCCTTCCGAAACGGTACACGGTCGCTGCGGCGGCCACTCCGAGAGCGGAAGAAAGAGAGCAAAGAAATGGCAGCAAGGCTGAGAGAGAAGTACAACAAGGAAATCAAGCAGGCCCTGAAGAAGGAACTCGGCATCGAGAATCAGATGGCGATTCCGAAGCTGGAGAAGATTGTCCTGAACATGGGCCTGGGCGAGGCGACGCAGAATAACAAGCTGCTCGATCCGCTGGTGAACGATCTGACGCTGATCGCGGGGCAGAAGCCGGTGACGACCAAGTCGAAGAAGTCGATCGCGGCCTTCAAGGTGCGTGCCGGCATGTCGATCGGAGCCATGGTGACGTTGCGCAACGACAAAGCGTACGAGTTTCTGGATCGCCTGATTTCTACGGCACTACCCCGCGTGCGCGACTTCCGCGGAGTGTCGACAAAGAGTTTTGACGGACGCGGCAACTACACGATTGGGCTACGCGACCAGCTGATCTTTCCGGAGATTGATTACGCGAAGGTTGAAAAGCTGAAGGGCATGAACATCACCATCGTGACCACTGCGAAGGACGACAACGGCGCGCGTGCGCTGCTCAAGGCCTTCGGCATGCCGTTCCGGCAGGGAGCGTAACGACAGCTTTTAGCTTTCAGCTATTAGCTTTTGGCTTCGGTCGTGGTGGGTTCGGCAGCCGAAGCAAGACAGGTTCTAGTTTGTTCCGCCGATTCGTTTTAGGCAGGGAGCAAGCTAACAGCTAAAGGCTAATAGCTGATAGCTGCCGTTAAGAGGATTTATGGCAACGACTGCAAAGAGAGTAAAGGACGCGCGGAAGCCGAAGTTCAGCTCCCGCAAACACAACCGGTGCAAGCTCTGCGGACGGCCGCGGGGATACCTGCGGAAATTCGGCATCTGCCGCTTGTGTTTCCGGGCGCTGGCGCTCAAGGGAGAGATCCCCGGCGTCGTAAAGTCGAGCTGGTAAAGGCAGCCCTTAGCTGCTAGCCGCTAGCTTCTAGCTCATTGCTGATGAGCTTCGGAGCTGAATGATGGGCTAGAAGCTGGGAGCTAGAGGCTAGTAGCTGTAGTAAGCATTTCCGCTGGTTCTCCTGCTGACTGAAACCAGGAGCGAACGGGGAATGAAGGAGAAGGAATGAGTCTGACCGACCCTATAGCAGATTTTCTGGCGCGGATCCGGAACGCGATCCGGGCGCGTCATCAGAAGCTGGATGTACCGGCTTCGAAGCTGAAGACCGAGATTGCCCGCATCCTCAAGGAAGAGGGTTACATTTCGAACTACAAGACGCAGGAAGAGGATGGCAAGCTGATTCTTCGCGTGTACCTGAAGTACGGCGGACAGGAGTCAGCCATTCGCGACCTGGCGCGCATTTCGCGTCCCGGTTGCCGCGTGTACATCGGCCGCGACGAGATCAAGCGCGTCCAGGGCGGTCTAGGCATCTCGATCATGACCACGCCCAGGGGCGTGATGACGGGCCGCCAGGCGCGCCGTGAAGGCGTGGGCGGCGAGTTGCTCTGCGAGGTTTGGTAAGTCAGTTCAAAGTTCAAGAGTTCGTAGTTCACAGTTAAAGTCAGATCCGCGAGACCGAAACTTCGAACTGTGAACTAGGAACTATGAACCGCCGGGCTTCAGCCCGGCCGGCTGCAGTGGAACGAGAGGTCGAGCTCTCGGGACTCGCAAGCCAACAAAGGATTGAATTCGATGTCGCGTATTGGAAAGAAGCCGATCGCACTGCCGTCGGGCGTGAAGTATAAGGTAGACGGCAACACCGTCCTGGTCGAAGGGCCCAAGGGCAAGGTCTCGGCGCTGGTTGCCGAAGGCATCAGCCTGGAGACGAAGGATGGCACTCTGCACATCAATCGTTCGGGCGATGAAAAGGCCGCGGTCCACGGACTGACCCGCGCGCTGGTCTTCAACGCCGTGCACGGTGTGACGAAAGGTTGGACGAAGGAGCTGGACATCGTTGGCATAGGCTACCGCGCCGAGATGAAGGGCAAGGGCACCGTGGTGTTCACGCTGGGCTACTCGCATCCGATCGAGTTTCCGCTGCCGGCAGGCATTGAAGTAGCGATCGATCCGAAGCAGACGCACCTGACGATCACCGGCATCGACCGGCAGAAGGTAGGGCAGGTTGCAGCCGATATGCGCTCGCTGCGTAAGCCCGATCCGTACAAGAACAAGGGCGTCCGCTACACCGATGAGCGCCTCAAGAAGAAGGCCGGCAAAACGGGAGCGAAGTAAGTTCGCAGTTCAGAGTTTGTAGTTCGCAGTTTTGCTTGCGCGCTTCCCTAGTTACTGTGAACTTCGAATTAGGAACTCTGAACTGAACAAACCGAACGGGGCCGTGAGACGGCTCCGCTGATAGGAAAGAGACGAAGATGATTACGCAGACCAAGAGAAATGAAATCCGCAAGCGAATCCACACGCGCATTCGCGAGAAGCTGTCAGGCACGACCGAACGTCCGCGGCTGAATGTGTTTCGCTCGCTGAACCACATCTACGCGCAGGTGATCGATGACCAGCAGGGAGTCACCCTGGCCTCGGCATCCAGCCTGGCGTTGAAGCTGAAGACCGGCGGCAACGTGACGGCGGCCAGAGAGATCGGCAAGGCAATCGCGGAGAAGGCGCAGGAGAAGGGCATCAAGAAGGTAGTCTTCGATCGCGGCGGGTTCCTGTATCACGGGCGTATCAAGGCACTGGCCGATGCTGCGCGCGAAGCGGGGCTGGAGTTCTAAGAGCAGCTGTTGGCTTCTAGCGGCTAGCCTTAGCTCAACCGCGGTAAGTTGAAGATCTGGGCCGTGTCGGGCAGGGGCTAGGAGCTGGGAGCTAGAGGCTAGAAGCTAGCAGAAAACGAGAGAGCATGATGAATTCAATCAAGAAACTCGATGCCAACCAGTACAACCTGAAGGATCAGGTGGTTTCGATCAACCGCGTGACCAAGGTGGTTAAGGGCGGCAAGAATATGTCGTTTGCCGCGCTGGTTGTGGTGGGCGATGCCGCCTCGGGCGTTGTGGGCTACGGATCGGGCAAGGCCAAGGAAGTTCCCCAGGCAATTCGCAAGGGGATCGAGTCGGCCAAGAAGAACCTGGTTCGAGTGAACCTGACCGAGACCACGATTCCGCACCAGGTACTGGGCCGCTACGGCTCGGGACAGGTTCTGCTGAAGCCGGCTCCGGAAGGAACGGGCGTGATTGCCGGCGGCGCGGTGCGTGCGGTGATGACCTCGGCCGGCGTGCAGAACGTGCTTACCAAGAGCCTGGGAACGGCAAACCCGCACAACGTGATCAAGGCCACGTTTGACGCGCTGACACAGCTGCGTGACAAAGGCGAAGTAGCCACTGTCCGCGGCAAGCAGCCTGAGGAGCTTTAAAGATGGCCGAACAGAAGAAGATCCGCATTCAGTACTACCGCTCGGCCATTTCCACGCCCGTCAAGCACAAGCTGGTGATCAAGGGGCTGGGCTTCACGCGCCTGAACCAGATCGTTGAGCGCGTGGACAACGAGTCAGTACGCGGCATGGTGAAGGCAGTGCCGCATTTGGTACGCATTCTAGAGAACTAGTTTGCAGTTCGTAGTTCAAAGTTCGCAGTTTCGGAAGCGCGAAGTGCTGTGAACTACAAACGATGAACTTTGAACTCATCAAACGCGAGTCGGATCGGCACATCGTCGACCGGCGCTATGGAGCGAGGAAATCATGACGACGAATCTTTCGAATTTGCGCGCGCCGCACAAGGCCAACACCGGGCGCAAGCGCGTGGGCCGGGGCATGGGATCCGGCATGGGCAAGACCTCAACCCGCGGCCACAAGGGCCAGGGTTCGCGTTCGGGCTTCAGCCTGATGCGTGGTTTTGAAGGCGGCCAGATGCCGCTGCATCGCCGCCTGCCGAAGCGCGGCTTCAACAATATCTTTCGCACCGAGTACACCGTCGTGAATCTCGACCGGTTGGCAGGGCTTTCCGTCAAGGAAATCGCTCTGGAAGACTATTCGAAGCTGGGACTGGTTTCGAGCAAGAAGGCGCTGATCAAGGTACTGGGTTCGGGTGAGCTGAAGGCGGCCATCACCGTCCACGCGCACAAGTTTTCCAAGTCGGCCGTCGAGAAGATCGAGAAGGCCGGCGGCAAGGCCGTCGTCCTGGGCGGAACGGTTGCAGAGAAGGCCTAATTAGTTGTCAGTTTTCAGTTCTCTGCAAAGAAGCTGACAATTGATCACTGACAACTGACAACTCGGACATGTGTCCGGGAACACCGCCAGGGATGCGGTCAGGCTGCCAAGATCAAAATCTGAGGCATCCGGTGGGAATCAAGGACAGTTGGCAACCTTCGCGCATACACTGGGATTAGGTTCGATACGCGGGCTCATCGCCTGAAGCGGAATTAGCAAAACATGCTTGAAAAGTTTCTCAATATCTTCCGGATTCCTGACCTGCGCAAGCGGGTTCTGTTCACACTCGGCATTCTGGCCATTTACCGTCTGGGTGCTTTTATCCCCACGCCGGGTGTGAATGTGCACCAACTGGAACAGCTGTTCAACGCACAGGGCGGTTCGGCGCTCGGGCTGATGGACCTGTTCGGCGGGGGCAACCTGCGCCGCATGACGATCTTCGCGCTCGGCATCATGCCGTATATCACCGCGTCGATCATCTTCCAGCTGCTGACGGTGGTGTATGAGCCGCTGGCGCGCATTCAAAAGGAAGGCGAACTGGGCCGGCGGAAGATCACGCAGTGGACACGGTACATGACGGTTGTACTGGCTGCTCTCCAGTCGATCGGCATTGCTGCCATTCTGACCCGGCAGGGCCTCGTGCTGAATCCCGGAATCGTCTTCACGCTGATGACGGTGCTGACGCTGACCACCGGCTCGGCGTTCATCATGTGGCTGGGCGAGCAGATCACGGACCGCGGTATCGGTAACGGAATGAGCCTGCTGATCTTTGCCGGTATTATTGCCGGTCTGCCGCGCGGCATCGGCGACCTGATCGGCAAGGTGCAGACGAGCGCCTGGGGCAGCATGACGATCTTCGCGATTCTACTGATCGTTGTCGGCATGATCGCGGTTGTGGCATTCATCGTATTCGTGGAGCGATCGGAACGCCGCATCCCCATTCAGAGTGCCCGGCGCATCGTGGGCCGGCGCATGATGGGCGGTGCATCGAGCCACCTGCCGTTGAAGGTGAACTCGGGCGGCGTGATGCCGGTAATCTTTGCCAGCTCAATCCTGTCGGCGCCGCTGCTGCTGGGTCAAATGGAGTGGGTGCAGAACAGCAAGTTCTTCCAGCCGATTATGCGGGCGTTGGCGCCGGGCGAGCCCTGGTATGAGCTCTTGTACATGCTGGGCATCGTCTTCTTCGCGTACTTCTACGTGTCGATCGTGATGAAGCCGGACGATATTGCCGACAACTTCCGCAAGTCGGGCTCGTTCATTCCCGGCATTCGGCCTGGAAAGCGCACCTCCGATTTCATCAACGACATTCTTACGCGCATTACCCTGGTTGGAGCGATTTACCTCATCATCATTTCACTGGTGCCCACCTTCCTGATTTCGGGCATCCATCTCAATCACCTGTGGCTGGTGGGCGGATTCTTTGAGCGCTTGCCCGCCTGGATGACAAACGGTTTGGGGGTCAATTTCTACTTTGGCGGCACTTCGCTGCTGATTGTAGTGGGTGTCGCCATGGACACTGTCAACCAGATCGAATCGCAGCTGATCATGCGTCATTATGACGGCTTTTCCCCGCGTTCCGGTCGCATACGCGGAAGGAAAACCTGGTAAATGCCATCGTCTGCAGAAGTTGAAAGTGCATTAGAAAGTGATCGAGGGTCGGCAAGGATGATCGCTCCCGGACCGATTCTCCTCCTGGGGGCACCTGGCGTAGGCAAGGGCACCCAAGCCAAAGAATTGGTTAAGCTTTGGGGAATTCCGCAGATTTCGACCGGCGACTTGCTACGTGCCAACGTAGCCACGGGGACTCCGCTGGGGAAGGCCGCAAAGGAGATCATGCACCGGGGAGAACTGGTGCCGGACTCCCTGGTCAATGAGATGGTTGCGGTTCGGCTGCAGGAGCCGGATACAGCCAAAGGCTACATTCTGGACGGGTTCCCGCGCACACTGGCACAGGCGCACTGGCTCGACGGACGCCTGTCAGCCGGAGACCCTGTTAACAGCCGGAACCCGCGTACAACGGATTGCGGACCGTCACAAACTCAATGCCTTCCGCTGGTTGCTGTTAGCATCCAGGTAGACTATAATCAACTATTGCGCCGCATTACTGGGCGCAGGAACTGCCCAGTCTGCCAGACCATCTACAACGTCTATACGAAGCCGCCCCAGAGGGCTGGATTCTGTGACATAGAAGGTGCTGCGCTGACCCAGCGAGCCGATGACACGGAGAAGGCCTTTGTAGAGCGCATGCGTGCCTACGAAGCCCAGACCGCGCCTGTGATTGAGCACTACCGGAAGCTGGGTCGATTCGCAGAAGTCAACGGAGATGGGCCGATCGCCGCTGTTGCGGCTGGAATTGTTGCCGCCGTCGAGCGGCTGCGCCAATAACGCAGCACGCGGGCGGGGTATTGTGCGTTACAGGCGGTGGTCAGTTTCGGCTACCACCAATCATCAGTTGGTTGCGGCTGATGGCTGGCGTAGCTGAGGACGGGCAACTGAGAACTGAGAGTTATTTTGGCGGTCGTACTCAAGTCGTCCACGGAGATCGAGAAGATGCGCCGCGCGGGCAAGGTGGTCCGCGAGGTGCTCGAACTGGTGCGCAGCCACGTAAAGCCGGGCGCGACGACGCTGGATCTCGAGAAGGTTGCTGAAGCGCGCATCACAGAGTCGGGAGCCCGGCCGGCCTTCAAGGGATATCACGGTTTCCCGTGTGTTCTCTGCACCTCGATCAACAACGAGGTGGTGCACGGCATTCCATCGAAGAGGAGGGTCCTCAAAGAAGGGGACATCGTCTCGGTGGATTGTGGGGCGATCGTGGATGGCTACTATGGCGATGCTGCCATCACGGTTCCGGTAGGCGAGAAGATCGCTCCCGATACGGCGAGGCTGCTTGAGGCCACCGAGAAGTCACTGTACGCCGGCATCTCGGTCGTCAGGCCGGGGGCAACGCTCGGGGATATCGGCGCCGCGGTGCAGAAGGTAGTGGAAGCCGAGGGGTTCTCGGTGGTGCGTGATTTTGTGGGCCACGGGATCGGCAGCAACATGCATGAAGATCCGCAGGTGCCGAATTTCGGTGAAGCCGGCTCCGGTATGAAACTGCGGGCCGGGATGGTCATTGCGATCGAGCCGATGGTGAACGCCGGAAAGCCCGAGGTTCGCGTGCTGCGCGACGGCTGGACGGCAGTAACGGATGATGGAAGCATGAGTGCTCATTTCGAGCACACGGTGGCGGTTACCGACACCGGAGCAAAGGTTCTGACCGAGTAAAGCGGCTTTCAGCTATTAGCTTCTACTTTTTATTTCAGTAGGCTGAAGCGGCTCGACGTCGAGCTTGAAGCTAAGAGCTAAGGCTGAATCGGTTTTAAAGTCGGCTGGTAACCGACAGAAGGGTACATTGTTTGTCAAAAGAAGACGCGATTGAGGTCATGGCAACTGTCGTTGAGACGTTGCCCAACGCCATGTTCAAGGTGAAGCTTGAGACGAACCACGAAGTGCTGGCCCACGTCTCGGGCAGGATGCGCAAGAACTTCATCCGAATTTTGCCGGGTGACCGCGTAGCCGTTGAGCTGAGTCCGTACGACCTGAACCGCGGGCGAATTGTGTACAGATACAAGTGAGCTCTTAGCTGTTCGCTATTAGCTCTTCGCTTCATCGGGCAAGGTCGATCGCCAATGGATGGAGCCAAAGGCTAAGAGCTAGAAGCTAATGGCTTGATTTCAACCCGCGTCGTCGGCAGATGCGCGGAGAAGGGCAGCAGGAAACATGAAGGTCCGTGCATCAGTAAAGAAGATTTGCGTGAAGTGCAAGGTCATCAACCGCCGTGGCGTGGTGCGGGTGATCTGCGAGAACGCAAAGCACAAGCAGCGCCAGGGCTAGTTGTCTGGTAAGAGAGCGGAAACTCCACGAAAGCAGGGAATAGGCACTAGGGAACAGGGATTAGGGAATAACAAGCAGAACTTTGAACTCGTAGGTTGTTTTCTCTATTCCCTAATCCATACTCCCTGCATTTCAGGGGCTAGTTAGCTTGAGTCAAGGCTTGCGATGAACCCCGGAGTTGACGGCAATTCAGAGTTCGTAGTTCAAAGGTGAACAGAGTCTGCGAACTAAGAACTATGAACTGCCAACTTCCGAGTAACCCGTGCGAAACCGGTGCTATGCCGGAGGCACACAACCTGAAGCAGCAAAGGATTCAGAATGGCACGTATTGCTGGCGTCGATCTGCCCCGCAACAAGCAGGCTCGGATCGCGCTCACATACATCTTCGGCATCGGCAATCCGCGTTCGCTCAAGATCCTGGAGAAGGCAAACGTTGACGCCTTCAAGAAGATCCAGGACCTTGGCGAGGACGAGGTAAACCGCATCCGCCAGGTGATCGAGGACGAGGGCGACGTCGAGGGCGATCTGCGCAAAGACGTCCAGATGCACATCAAGCGCCTCATCGATATTCAGAGCTACCGCGGCAGCCGGCATCGCCGCTCGCTGCCGGTTCGCGGGCAGCGCACCCACACCAACGCTCGTACCCGCAAGGGGCCCCGTAAGGGCACCATTGCCGGCAAGAAGAAAGCGACGGCGAAGACCTAATGGCAAAACCAGAGCAGAAGGCCGGAGCCGGCAAGGCAGGCAAAACCAAGAAGTTCAAGAAGCGCGAGCGCAAGAATGTGCCGTTTGGCATCGTTCACATTCAAGCCTCGTTCAACAACACCATCGTGACCATCACCGATCAGATGGGCAACACCATCAGCTGGAAGAGTTCGGGTTCGCTCGGCTTCCGCGGTTCGCGCAAAGGCACGCCGTTCGCGGCGCAGCAGGCGGCGTCGAACGCGGCGCAGATGGCGCGCGATCACGGCCTGCGGGCAGTGGATGTGCGCGTTGCCGGTCCGGGATCGGGTCGCGAGTCGGCCATCCGTGCGCTGGCAGCCGCGGGCATCGACGTTCGCTCCATTCGCGACGTCACCCCGGTGCCGCACAATGGATGCCGTCCGCCGAAGCGTCGTCGCGTCTAAGAAAGGGAACAAGATACCGAGGAACAAGGGAACCAGAGTTTGCGAATCGAACTTGGCCCCTGGTTGGCTTGGTCCCTCAGTTCCTCAAACAACGGGCCGGGATGACATGCGCACTATCGCACGTAAACCGGCCGACATCCGAAGTCAGGAGAAGAAATGGCTCGTTATACCGGAGCAGTATGCCGCCTTTGCCGCCGCGAAGGCACCAAGCTCTTCTTGAAGGGCACCAAGTGTACCTCTGACCGTTGCCCCTTGGAGAAGCGTAACTTTCCCCCGGGTCAGCATGGCAAAGACCGCAAGGCCAAGATCGTGGGCTACGGCCTGCAATTGCATGAGAAGCAGAAGGCCAAGCGTATGTACTTTACACTCGAAGGCCAGTTCCGCGAGTACTACGAAAAGGCGAGCCGCAACCCTGGCATCACCGGCGAACTGCTGATCCAGCAGCTCGAGCGGCGTCTGGACAACGTGGCTTTCCGTCTGGGATTTGCAATTTCGCGCCGTCAGGCCCGCCAGGTAGTGCGTCACGGCCATGTAACGGTGAACGGCAAGAAGGTTAACATTCCTTCCTACCAGGTGAACGTAGGTGACGAGATCGCCATTCGTCCCGAAGCGAAGAAGCTGGTCATCGTCGAGCAGGGTACTCAGTACGCTGCGCAGAACCCCGTGCCGGTGTGGCTCGAGGCGAACTTCGAAAACATGTCAGGCCGCGTGCTGAGCCTGCCTAAGCGCAAGGATGTAAACCTCCCGATCAACGAACAGCTGATCGTGGAACTGTACAGCAAGTAAGAAACAGGGATCAGAGATCAGGGGTCAGGGATCAGCCAGTGCTGAGTGCACAAGCGAAATCCAGATCCCTGATCCCAGAACCCTGAAACCTAATCACGAAGGAGAACTTGCGCGGCCGCCGCAAAATGCATCGCGACGTACTTGCCGTGCGGGAAACGAGACGAGATATATGCTTTGGAGAGGATTCCAGAAACCGAAGCGCCTCGCGGTCGATGCCGAGTCGCTTAGCGAAACCTACGGCAAGTTCAGCGCCCAGCCCTTTGAGCGCGGATTTGGCACAACCATCGGCAATGCCCTGCGCCGCACCCTGCTCAGCTCAATCGAAGGTGCTGCAGTTACCGCAGTTCGCATCGAAGGCGTGCTGCACGAGTTCCAGTCGATTGCCGGCGTAGTGGAAGACGCGACCGACATCATCCTCAATCTCAAACAGATTCCTTTTAAGCTTGCGGGCGACGGTCCCAAGGCGCTTTACCTGCGCGCCGACCAGCCCGGTGTGGTCACCAGCGGCATGATCGAAGCCGATGGCGACGTGGAGATTCTGGACAAGAACGTGTACATCGCCACCGTCTCTGAGGGCGGCCGGCTTGAGATGGAGATGCGCCTGAAGCGCGGCCGCGGATACATCTCTGCCGACAAGAACTTTGACGCCGATCTCGGCCTGGGCTTCATCCCGGTGGACTCGGTCCACTCGCCCGTACGCCGCGTGAACTACGTTGTCGAAGCTGCCCGTCTCGGTCAGATCACCGACTACGACAAGCTCACGCTCGAGACGTGGACAAACGGCGCGGTTCTGCCTGCTGACGCTGTGGGCCTTGCTGCAAAGCTGCTGAAAGACCACATGAACATCTTCATTAACTTCGAGGAGGAGATCGAAGCCGAGTCGCGGACCGAAGAAGGTCGCGTGCTTCTCAGGAACGATAACCTCAACCGAAGCGTGGAAGAGCTGGAACTCTCGGTCCGCAGCTACAACTGCCTGAAGAACGCAAATATCCAGACCATCGGCGAGCTGGTGCAGAAGACCGAAGCCGAGATGCTGAAGACCAAGAACTTTGGCCGCAAGAGCCTGAACGAGATCAAGGAGATTCTCGCGCAGATGGGCCTCTCGCTGGGCATGAAGATCGACGAGAGCGGCAACGCCGTTCCCGGCCCGACCAGCGTTCCGCCTGCGACCACATTGGCTTCGAGCTACAGCCACTTCGACGAAGAGGACGAGCCGCTGGATTCGGTTGACCTCCAGCTGCCGACCGAGACAGAGAACTTTTGAGACAAGCTACTAGCTTCTAGCCACTGGTATCTAGCTTGATCGCGGCATGGCGCAGTTTATGGCTTTCGCCCGGGCAAGACAGAGCTAGGAGCTAGGAGCTAAAAGCTAGGAGCTAGTTTTATGCGCCATCGCAATGCAGGATTCAAACTAGGACGAAACACCAGCCATCGGAACGCGCTGCTGCGCAACCTGGTCACGTCCATCATCATTGAAGACCGCGTGGAGACCACCGTGGCCAAGGCCAAAGCGGTGCGTCCTCACGTGGAGAAGATGATTACGCTGGGCAAAAAGGGCGACGTGCATGCGCGCCGTCAGGCGCTCAGCTTTCTCCGTACCGACGACGCTGTGAAGCGCCTCTTCGACACCGTGGCTCCGCGCTATGGCGATCGCCAGGGCGGCTATCTGCGCATCGTCCGCACCGGCTTCCAGAAGGGCGACGGCGCCGAGAAGGCGTTTATCGAACTGCTCGGCGCCGAGCAGCAGCTCGACGAGAAGCGCCAGAAGCGCGCCGAGGTCAAGGCCAAGAAGCGCGCCGAACTCGAAAAGCAACTCGAAGAGCAGAAGAAGGAACAGGAAGAGGGCGGCGAAGAGGCTGCTTAATCCGCCTCGGCATCAAGCCTTCAGTCTGGCAACAATGGGCGTTCGCGAATGCGGGCGCCCTTCGTTTTTGGGGCGGTTCATATTTCTTTATTCTGCGCGCTATCCGACTGGGAAAACTGACAGGTCCGCACCGACCTCGTCGAGACGTAGAATTGCGCAATTCGCGATTGAAGGCTTCAGCATTGCGGGCCGTGTTGCGAGATGAAGACCGAAGACTTCTGAGCAGCGAATCCGCAAAGGAGTTGCCAGTGGATCCCAGAGCGATGAATCGGCGCGATATGGTCTCCCTGCTCGGCGCTGCAGGCGCAATGGCGCTGCTTAAGCCTTGTACGTCGGCTCAACAACAGCATGCAGCCGAAGGGGCGCCTCATTCGGCTCCAGGCTCGCCGATCGTAAGTCCACAAGAGGCGCTGGCGCGACTCAGGGCGGGAAATGAACGATTCGCAAATGGCAAGTCCAGACACGGCGATGAGAGCCTCGCGTTAAGACTCCAGCTCAAAACCGGTCAACATCCTTTTGCTACCGTTCTGGGCTGCAGCGACTCCCGTGTTCCCGTCGAACTCATCTTCGATCAGGGTTTCGGCGACCTTTTTGTGATTCGTGTTGCCGGCAATGTCATGACTGACGACGTGATAGGCAGCATCGAATATGCCCGCATTCACCTGAACACCCAGCTACTCGTGATTCTGGGCCATGAAGGGTGCGGTGCGGTTACAGCGGCGCTTGAGGCGCGGAACCACGCCTCATCAGACCCGCTTGGCATACAAAGCGTTGTTCGGCTTATTCAGCCTGCAATCCGCAACGTCGATGGCAGTCTTCCTATGCCCGAACAGGTGCATCGTGCCGTTGAATCCAATGTTCGTTGGGCGCAGGAAGACCTGAACAAATTGGCTGAGACGAAGGACCTGCAGCTTCACGCGACAGGAGCCGTCTACGATCTCGGGGGTACGGTCCGCTGGCTATGAACCGCTGAGTCTGATCGCCGAATTCGTCCTCAGCCGTTTCTGAGTTCCTCAATTCTCTTGCTCAGGCTTTCGGCGTCGAACGGTGCACGCACCTTGGCGTCGTTATCAAAGTAAACGAAGACGTCGCGCGCGTCTCGTTTTGGCCCAGGCTCGGGATGCATTCGCTTTCCGTCTGTCACCTCTCCTCCACGTGACCAGGCGAGGACTCTGTGAGCCCACTTGTCGATCGCAGCTTCGTCATAACCACTGGCGTAGAGTTCTTCGCTGCCGTGCAGGCGGCAATAAACGATGTCTGCGGTGAGGTCCATCATGCACGGCCACTTTACGGAGTCGGCCACAACAAGCGCGACGTTGTATTTGCGGAGGAGTTCTATATACTCTGGAAGCGCGAAGCTCTTGTGGCGGATCTCAACGGCGTGATGAAGCGGGCGGTCCTCCTGGACGTCGAACCAGGACCGGCTCGCCATCCACTCGTCGCGCTGGCGTGCATAAGCCGCGGACTGCTTGTGGGTGCGCGGCAGCAGCGAGAAGAAGTCCTCAAGGCGCTGCGGGTCGTAGGAGAAGCTTGGCGGAAACTGCCAGAGGATGGGACCAAGCTTCTTACCTAACCGCAACATACCCTGCGCCAAAAAGTTCGCAAGAGCCGTTTCGACGTTCTGCAACCTACGGACGTGCGTGATGAATTGCGCACCTTTCACCGAAAAGACAAAGTCGTCAGGCGTCTCTTCGCTCCACGACTTGAAGCTCTGCGGCTTCTGCGTCGAGTAAAACGTGCCGTTGATCTCGATGGAATTCAGGTGTTGAGCGGCGAAGTCGAGCTCGCGCTTTTGAGGGAGCTTCTCCGGGTAGAATGTTCCGCGCCAGCCGTCGTAGCGCCAGCCCGAAATCCCGATTCGAATTTGTCCCGGTTGGCTCATACCGTCCTTTGCTTGACAGAATCACTTATGCGGCGACGCCCCAACTTGTGTATCGGACCACGGCGCCTTTGCAATGAGTTCACTGAGTGATCGGAAGTCAAAGCAGCACAGCTTCCGGGGAGATGCGCAGCAATTGGGGCAGACTGGATTTCACATGCGCAGTGTATACCAGTCGCTTAGGGGGGAGGGACTGCGGCTTAGGCCGCGCGAGCCAGGCGTTTGGGCGAGCGGATGCGCACAAAGATATATACGATAAGCTGCAGCGCAAGCGCACCGGAGCAATCGAGCAGCACGTCTGAAGGCACGCCGGTCCGGTTGGGCAGAAAGGATTGATGAAACTCGTCGGCGCTCGCTACCATCGCAGTGCCAAGCAGTGCGAGCGTTGCATCAATCAGAAAGCTGGCGCGTGGAAGGGTCATCCACCAGGCGCGCAGCCATAGCAGGCCCATGGTTCCGTATCCCAGGAAGTGGCCGGTCTTACGAATGAAGTGATGGAGGTCCGCCCAGAGGGTGTCCGGTACCGGGCCGAAGAGATGCGCCCACACCCACCGCAACGGTCCACTGGTGCGGTCTGCGCCAAGCCAGGGAGTCGACTCGACTGCGATAACGCAGATGCCGGCGACGACCGGCCACCAGGCGCGAACCCAGTAGCCGGCCGTTCTGCGCGCAGGTTCGGTCGTGGCTTCACTCAACGTGGTAATTAGGCGCCTCGCGGGTGATGATGACGTCGTGGACGTGGCTCTCGCGCAAGCCGGCGTTTGAAATTCGCACAAACTGCGCCTTCTCCTGCAATTCAACGATCGTTTCGCAGCCAAGGTATCCCATGCCCGAGCGAAGGCCGCCGACGAGCTGGTAGACCATCGCCTCGAGGGGACCGCGGTAGGGCACACGGCCCTCGATGCCCTCGGGCACAAATTTGGCCAGGCGGTTCTGGTTGTCGCGTTCGCGTTGCACCACACCCTCGGTGGCAACTTCCTTCCCAGCGTCCTCAGGACCCTGGAAGTAGCGCTCTCCAGAGCCTTGGCTCATGGCGCTCAGTGAGCCCATGCCGCGATAAGCCTTGAAGCTGCGTCCCTGATAGAGGATGGTCTCGCCGGGACTCTCGTCGACGCCCGCGAACAGCGAACCGATCATGATCGAGCTGGCGCCAGCTGCAATCGCCTTGGTAATCTCGCCCGAGTACTTGATGCCGCCATCGGCGATGATCGGAATGCCGCGTCCGCGTGCGGCGCGTGCCGCTTCGGCAATGGCAGTGATCTGCGGCATCCCGGCGCCGGTTACCATGCGCGTAGTGCAGATGGAGCCCGGGCCGATCCCGACTTTGATGGCGTCGGCGCCAGCATCGATCAGCGCCAGCGTGCCTTCGCAGGTAGCCACATTGCCGGCAAGCAGACCTACATCAGGAAAGCGCTTCTTCACCTCGCGTACGGCTTCGAGCACTCGCGAGGAGTGGCCATGCGCCGAATCGATGGCGAGCACGTCGACGCGCGCCTTCACCAACTCGGCTGCGCGTTCCAGGAAATCCCCTGTAGCCCCGATGGCGGCGCCCACGCGGAGCCGGCCCTTCTCGTCCTTTGTCGAATTTGGATACTTGAGTTTCTTCTGGATGTCCTTGACCGTGATCAGGCCCTTGAGCTCGTACTGATCGTTGACGACCAGGAGCTTCTCGACGCGGTGCTTATGGAGAATAAGTTCGGCTTCTTCAAGCGTGGTGCCGACGGGCACCGTAATGAGATTCTCCTTCGTCATCACGTCGCCGATGGGAATATCGGTGCGCGTTTCGAAACGGAGATCACGGTTGGTGAGGATTCCGACGAGCTTCGTTCCCCGCGTCACCGGCACGCCTGAGATCTTGTAGCGGCGCATCACTTCGAGCGCATCGGCGATCATCTGATCGGGCCCAATGGTCACAGGGTCGACGATCATGCCGCTTTCAGAGCGCTTCACCTTGTCGATCTCGCCTGCCTGTGCGTTGATGGAGAGGTTGCGATGCACGATGCCGATGCCGCCCTGCTGCGCCATGGCGATGGCCATGCGAGACTCGGTCACGGTGTCCATGGCAGAGGAGAGCAGCGGCGTGTTTAGCGTAATCTCCCGCGTCAGCTGCGTCTGGGTGCTTACCTGCGCAGGCACAACGTCGCTGTAAGCAGGAACCAGCAGAACGTCGTCAAACGTCAGGGCTTCAGGCAAAGTTTTCGCTAGCATAATACTCAGATGCGCCTGGCGAGCCTGGGATGCGGGTCGTGAACCCAGTCCAGGTCCGGCAGGCGCTTACCCTTATTGTAGCGGAGTAAGGCCGTGAGTCGCGATGGTTCCGGTTCGACTGATCATCCGGCAGTTTCCAGTCGAAATCTGCGCCCGAAAACCCATTCGATACCGCGGCACGGCTATCCAACACAAAATTGCCCACCACCCAGCGCAGTCGAGGGATGGAGGTAAGGTAGGTCGTCCGATATCCAGTCGTCGATCCGTGCCCTGTTCTTGCCGGCCCACGCGCCGAGCACAAGTAGAACACAAAGCCAAACAGTGCCTCAGAGTGCGACGACAGCGGCACCCATCTTGTATGCACATTGAATCCGTACGGCAAGCTTCGAACAAACAGAAGGCGCCGAACCGAAGACGTTGAGCAAGCGCCTGCATAGCGAGAGAACGGAAAGCGAGAGTATCAGGCCGGCGACCGAACTGAAATCAAAGGTGCCGAGCGCAAGGCGAAGTACGATCTCGAGAGAGCAGGAGAGCGAGAACCAGAGAAACCCAGTTCATCTCTGATCTGAAATGTGCGGCGATATCACAGGGAAGACAACGAACGTAAGCCGGAAGTTCTTGCGAGTTAGCATGCAAAGCGAACCCCTTCTCCGAGCCGGCTCTCGCGACTTTCGCTAAACGCCCACCGGGAACGGCTTCGCGCTTGATTCATCTGTGTTGGCCGCCGCACCGGTGCGCCAGCGTTCAAAGCGGCCTTGCAGCAGGCTCATCAGCCCGGTGTACCAGTAGCCGACCACAAAGAGAATCAGAAACGGCGCGGTGAAGTAGTTGTGGTTGGTGAAGGTATAGAGGATCGCCAGCAAGAAGTAGCAGCCGATCAGAAGCTCGATCCACGGCGCCAGCTTCAGGCGCTTGCGATATTTCGCGGCCTGCGACTTCTCGCCCTTCTGCGCGACGCGGTACTTGGGCGTGCGCACGAACGCGCTCTTGATCCCGAACAGAGCTTCCATCACCGCCTTGGAGTTGGTAACCGTGAGGCCGATGCCGAGCGCCATCAGAAACGGCAGATAGAGAAATGTCTTCTTCCACGTCTTCGGGTACAGCTCACGCTCGCTCGCAAGATAGAAGACGGCGATGGAGGCTGACGAGGCCGTGAAAAGCGGAAAATCGATGAGAAGCATCTGGAACCAGCCCTGGTAGAACCGTACGATCATGGCCGGAATCAACAGAGCCGTCATCACAATCATCAAGGGATAGCTCAGGTTCGCTGTGAGATGATAGACCGCTTCGATCTTGATCCTGCGCGGCACATCGGAGCGCCAGATGCGCGGAAGCATCTTGATCGAGGTTTGAATCAGCCCCTTGGCCCAGCGTGCCTGCTGCGTCTTGAACGCCGTCATCTCGATCGGCAACTCCGATGGGCATTCGATCTCTGGCTGATATTTGAACCGCCACCCGGTGAGCTGCGAGCGATAGCTGAGGTCGGTGTCCTCGGTAAGGGTGTCGTGCTGCCAGCCGCCGCCATCATAGATAGCTTTGCGACGCCACATTCCCGCGGTTCCGTTGAAGTTGAAAAAGTCGCCCGAGCGGGCGCGGGCGCCGTGTTCGAGGACGAAATGGCCGTCGAGCAGAATTGCCTCGATGCGTGTCAGCATGCTGTAGTCGCGATTCAGGTGAGTCCAGCGGGTCTGCACCATGCCCACGTCCGGCTCGGCGAAGTGATGGATCACCCTCATCAACCAGTCAGCGGGCGGAACAAAGTCGGCATCGAAGATGGCGATGAACTCGCCTTTTGCGACCCTCAAGCCCTCATCGAGGGCTCCCGCCTTGAATCCGTGGCGGTTGGTGCGATGAATGTAGACGATCGGGTGGCCGAGCGCGGCATAGCGCGCCACGATGTTCGACGCCACTTCCTGCGTCTCGTCCGTCGAGTCGTCCAGCACCTGGATGTCAAGTTTGTCCCGCGGATATTCGAGCGCACAGACAGCCTCGATGAGGCGGTCGATCACGAACTGCTCGTTGAAGATCGGCAGCTGGACGGTCACACGGGGAAGTTCGTCGAAAAGCCTCGGCGGAACCGGGCTGTGTTTCTTGCGGTTCTTAAAGTAGAGATAACAGAGCGTATAGCGGTGAATGCCGTAGATTGCTAGCACGATCATGACGGCAAAGTAAGGAATGAGCAGCGTCAGGTCGAACCAGTTCGAGTGGTACAGGCCGCGGAAGGTCTGATCCGCGTACTGCATCTTCAGATAATGCTTGAAAGAATTCTGCTGTTGGAAGACGGCCAGAATCGGCGGGACGTGCGAGGACCGCCCGCCGAGCAGGCTAGGAATCAATTTGAAGTCGGCGAGCAGGGCCAGAGCCTCCACAGAGGGATAGATGCATTGTAAGCGATTGGCGGGGATGCTGTTGCGGTCGAGCAGCCCCCACCTGAGCGCTGTGGCAGATCTCAATGAACGGATCAAACCCAGGACGCGCTTGGCTCGTCTTACATCATGACCTTTGATCTTCGTTTCACCGCTTGCCGGTTGCTCGTCTTGCAGAGGCTCGCGTAATGTTTCCTTACAGTTGGAGGGGTTCCCCAGCCATGTCCACGACAGCCGCCACTCCTGTGATAGCCGCTAAGGGCGGCAGCTTCCTGATCGAAACTCGCACGCCCGCCGAGGTCTTCACGCCTGAGGACCTCAACGAGGAGCAGCGGCAGATGGCAGCCTCGGTCGCCGAGTTTGCACGCGAAGAGATCCTGTCCCGTATCGCGGAGGTAGAGGCAAAGAAGCCCGGCGTGATGGCAGAACTGCTCCGCAAAGCCGCCGAACTGGGATTCGCTTCGATCGACATTCCCGAGGAGTATGGCGGGATGGGGCTGGACAAGATTGGCTCGACGATCATTACGGATAACATCTCGGTGCTCGCGAGCTTCTCCACCGCGTTCGGTGCGCATGTCGGCATTGCCACTCTGCCGCTGGTCTGGTACGGGACCGAGGAACAGAAGCGGCGCTACCTGCCGAAACTCGCCAGCGGTGAATGGATTGGCGCATACGGGCTGTCGGAGGCGACGTCGGGTTCCGATGCCATGAATATCCGAGCCCGCGCTGAGCTGTCGGCTGACGGCAGCACCTACACCCTCAACGGCGAGAAGATGTGGCTTACCAACTGCGGCATCGCCGGGCTCTACACGGTTTTTGCGAAGATCGATGGCGAGAAGTTCTCCGCATTTCTGATCGAACGTGAAACGCCCGGTCTTACAGTCGGCGCTGAGGAGCACAAGCTCGGCATCCGCGGCTCCTCTACCTGTCCGCTGGTGCTCGAGGACTGCAAGGTTCCGGCCGCCAATCTCCTTGGCGAGCCGGGCAAGGGCCATCACATTGCCTTCAACGTCCTCAACATGGGCCGCTTCAAGCTCGCCGTCGCGTGCATTGGCGGGGCGCGGCACGGGCTGGCGCATATGGCCAGATATGCGAAGGAGCGAAAAGCATTTGGAAAAGCAATCGCGGAGTTCGGCCTGATCCAGCGCAAGATTGCCGAATGTGCAACGCGGCTCTATGCCGCCGAAAGCATGGCTTACCGCATTGCCGGCATGATCGACGCAAATCTCGAGCAGCTGGGCGATCACGAGAAACATTCGCTGCGCGAAGTGCAGAAACGCATCGAGGAGTATGCCGCGGAATGCTCCATCATGAAGGTCTACGGCTCTGAAATGCTGTCGATGGTCTCCGATGAGCTGGTTGCCACCATGGGCGGCTATGGTTATGTCGAGGAGTATCCAGCCGAGCGCTTCTACCGCGACGCACGCATCAACCAGATATTCGAAGGCACGAACGAGATCAACCGGATGATCATTACCGGCTGGCTGATGAAGCGAGCCATGCGCGGCGAATTGCCCCTGCTCTCAGCCATCAAGACGCTCATGGACGAAGTGATGGAGCCGCCTTCGTTCGATGCTGCAGAGGATACCGGTGAGCTGCTTGCGCGCGAGGGCGAGATTCTGGCCGCGGTGAAGAAGATCGGGCTTTTTGCCGCCGGGGTCGCCAGCCAGCGCTACTTGGCTGCACTCGAGGACGAGCAGGAGGTGATGGCCGATCTGGCCGACACCATCACCCAGGTGTTTGCGCTCGAATCGGCCTTGCTGCGAGCGCGCAAGCTCGCCGCTTCAGGCAAAAGCCAGGCGGCGATTGCCGGCGCGATGACCGGCATTCTGGCCGATGAGAGTATGGCTCTTGCCGAGCAGGCTGCCCGCCGGGTCCTCGCAGCTTGTGTCGAAGGCGACATGCTGCGAACCCAGCTTGCAATCCTGCGCAGGCTCGCGCGATTTACTCCCGCTGATACCATCGCGCTAAGCCGCTCTGTCGCGCGTCAGTGTATTCGGCTGGAGCGTTATCCGCTGTAGACAAATCGCTGCTGGGTTTTGACCAGTACGGTCTTGCCGCATTCAGGATGGGTACGCCCCGGCGATGTAGCCCTGAAGCGCCTGGATAGTCTGCTCCTGGCCGGAGATGACCCACTTCACTAGATCCCCAATCGAGACCACCCCGACCACCGCGTCGCCCTGCAATACCGGAAGATGGCGAAAGCGATGCTCAGTCATCATAGCCATGCACTCATCCACGGTGTGCTTTGGAGTCACCGATACAACCGGGCTCGTCATGAGTTCACGCACCAGGGTCTCGCGGGAATGATGGCCCATCAGGATGCCCTTGCGCGCGAAATCGCGTTCAGAGAAGATGCCGACCAGGCAATTGCCCTTGCTGCAAACTAGTAGAGCGCCAATGTCATACTTAGCAAGCATTTCAAGCGCTTCGTACACGGTTTGTTCCGGTTCGATCGAAATCACCTTTCTCTCGGGTCGACAGCCGAGCAAGATGCCGATTGTATCGTTTATTTTCATTGGGGGCCTCCGGGGGCCATAGGAATGACGGCAAATATAGCCCATAAGGACAACAACAGAACAGCAGGAAATTTGAGGATTTTTATAAACCGAAAGAAACCACGGCCCATCAGTTTGATAGAGGATGGATCGGTTGCAGGATGGCCGGTTGCCCGTCGTCGATTTAGAATGGAAATGTGACTTGACGTTTCTTCTTTGGAATGAGGAGAAACCGGGCTATTCGCCAGAGTGGAGGGAACCCATGCCCCTGATGAAGACATCGAATCCGGCCTTTGGATCCAAAACATTTCAGGATGTAGTCGGACGCTATGGCGGCGCGATTGACGTCACCGACCGGATGACCCTGAACGGGACGGTCAACCGCACCGGCTTTCTTCTCGTCTGCGCCCTCGTCTCGGCGTGGTTTACTTGGCGCACCTACATGCAGAGCCATGATCCAGCCGATGTGGGCGGATGGCTGATGCTGGGCGTCTTCGGCGGACTCATCACCGCCATGGTCACCATCTTCAAGCAGAACTGGGCCCCCATCACCGCGCCGATCTATGCCCTGATGCAAGGCCTCTTCCTCGGCGGAATTTCGGCGGTCCTCAACGTGCGGTATCCAGGAATCGCCGTCCAGGCAGTCGGCCTCACCTTCGGCACCCTGTTTGTGATGCTTCTGGTGTATCGCTCCGGCCTGATCAAGGTGAGCGACAAGTTCCGCATAGGCATCATCGCGGCCACGGGCGGCATCGCGCTGTTCTACTTCCTCCAGATGATCCTGGGCTTCTTCCACATCAATTTCATCGCCGTCAATGGCTCGGGTCCGATCGGCATTGCCTTCAGCCTCTTCGTCTGCGCGATCGCGGCGCTGAACCTGGTGCTCGATTTCGACTTTATCGAACGGGGCGTGAATGCCGGCGCACCAAAATACATGGAGTGGTACGGCGCCTTCGGCATCATGGTGACGCTCGTGTGGCTCTACCTGGAGATCTTGCGGCTTCTCTCGAAGATGCGCAGCCGGCAGTAACGTTTTCAGGTCAAAACTTGCAAAAGCGGTAATCCTCAAGATTGCCGCTTTTGATTTTTGGGGGACAACTCCGAACCGTTCGAAGAACTATCGGCGCGCGGCCTGGGTCTGCGTGCCCAGGACCTTCTGCGCGTGAGATACCTGGGGCAAGTTTGCGTCGGCTTTTGGCCACGCATTGAGAAAAGCGGCATAAGCCTCGCGCGCGCCGTTCGCGTCTCCTGACGCCTCCTTCACCTGGGCAATTCCGTAGAGCCCGAAGCCGGAATTTGGCCGTACGGCGAGAGCAGCATGGTAGGCGGCCAGCGCGCCGGAGTAGTTCTTCGCTTTCAGCAACGCCGCCGCTTCCGTCTCCGCGACCGGGCGGATATAGAACGGCGGCTCATGGTATCCGAGTTTCTTTTCCTGTTTCGCAGCCTGGGCGTAGAGGCTCTTTGCCTTTCCCGGTTTCTTCTCCGCTGCCAGAATTCCTGCACGCAATTCCATCGCCTGAATGCCGAGGCACTTCATCAGCGGCTCGGGAAGAGCATCCGGCATCACAGGCATTGCAGGAGAATTCGATTCGTCGTTCTTCTTCGAAGCACTATGCGCAGCCCGCGCCTCCTTTATCTGGTTCAGGCCTGCGTCCATGCTGTTCGAGGAGTCCTTTGCCGTCACAAGATCGCTGGCATCGAGAGCTTTCATTCCCCTTGCGTAATCTGTCAGTTCATCGGCGAGACATCGCAGAAACGCGGCCTTGTCGTCTTTCGGCAGATTCGCAGCGCTGAGCAACGTCAGTACGGCATCCCAGTCACCGACGCGCAGCGCAACCGGAAGCCGCCTGCTGACCCTCGATATCTGATCGCGTGCCGACCAGATGTAGAGCGATGCGGAGAGCCTGCCGCGCGCCGCAGCGAGATGATCCGAAAGTGCATTGGCATCGTTGAGGCGTCCCTGCTCCATCAGGTTCGCGATGGCGTACATCATGTTGTGCACATAATTCCAATCGTCGTCAGGCCCCACATGCTGCTCCTGCATGTAGTGCTCGTCGGCGGCCATCGACTGAGAGAACCAGCGTTCGGCCTCAGGATAATTGCCGACCCGGTAATAGATGTGCCCCGGCATGTGCACCATATGGCCTGAGGCCGGTGCAAGGCTTGCAAGCAGTGCCGCGCTATCTATCGCGCGCTCGGGATGATTGCCGGGCTCGATCGCGTGGATCCAGTAGTGATTCGTCGCCGAGTCGTTCGGCACGTCGTGAAGGATCGCTTCGAGCATGGCAATGGCTTCCTGCTCGCTCCTTTTGGGCTCGCCGTCGCGGTTGTAACCATCCTCCAATGCGAGTGCCAGGAATAGCCGCGCCTGGATGTCGTTGGGAGACGTGCTCACGAGTCGGCGCAGGATCGCAATCTCCTGCTTATTGGCTCCGCGCTTTGATTCGTTTTTGTTTGCGCCTTCAGCTTGAGCTGCCTCGATATAGAGCTTCTCTGCGGCTGTTGCACGATTCTTCAGCTGGACAGCGTTTTCGAGCGCCAGCTTTCCGTATGCATGCCGGGAACCGTTGCGAAAGCCTTGCGCCTTTGCCAGTCCCCACCAGCACATCGGGCAGTTGGGATCGACGCGCACGCTCTGCTCAAAGGCCTTTACCGATTCGTAGTCCCAAAAATCGTGCATCAGGTTCAGACCCTGGTCAAACCATGCCTGCGCCTCGGGAGTCGCGGTGATCGTGATATGCGCATTTCCAATACCGGTCATGCGGACGGGCGCAGGAAGCTTTTCCGGCGGCAAGACCGGTTCCATATCTGCCATGTTGTGCCCGGCTGGTATCGGCTGCTGCGCTGGAGAAAGGCTTATGGCAGCCGAACACAAAAGCAGAAAACCGACCGCCGAAAATAATGCTGAACTGCGAGGGCAAACAGGAGCGCGCCGACGATGACGGCCATCGGCAGGAAAGCGGGAGCGCATGGACGCAATATACACCCTACCGGAGCGCCCACGGCGGCGGGTGGCTGAGATCCCATTGTTGCCCTTTCATGCCACAACGGGTTTCCCAGTTCCCCTATTTTGGAGACCTGGGAAACGATCGACCTCAACCATTCCGTTTTTCATTTCGTATCCGGGCGGCCATATGTACGGGAACGCCCAGCATACTCCGAAAGCACAAGCCCGGCCCTCTTGCGAGAACCGGGCTTGTGTGGCCTAGCGGGTGCCCGAGGTCTGTTTCCTTTGGAGACCTGGGAGAACACAATCGCCGAAGTTATGCTTTCGCCGAAGTCAGCGCACCGAGGTCCGCAGCCATCTTCTCCGTCGAGAAGGCTTCGAGCACATCGCCTTCCTTCAGATCGCCGAAGTTGGCGATGCCGATGCCGCACTCCATGCCGTTGGTCACTTCGCGTACATCGTCTTTGAAGCGCTTCAGCGAGCCGATCTTGCCCTTGAAGATCTGTTCGCCTTCGCGCATCACCTTCACCTCGGCATCGCGGCGGATCGAGCCATCCTGCACACGGCAGCCGGCGATAGTGCCCACCTTCGGAATCTTGAAGATGTTCAGCACCTCGGCGCGGCCCATGTAGTTTTCCTTGAACGTGGGCTCGAGCAGTCCCAGCATGGCGAGACGCATCTCGTCCTGCAACTCGTAGATGATCGAGTGCAGCCGGATTTCTACGCCTTCCTGTTGCGCCAGTTCGGCCGCCTTGCGCTCGGGGCGCACGTTGAAGCCGATGATGATCGCGTTCGATGCGGTCGCCAGCAAAACATCGCTTTCGGTGATGGAGCCGACGCCCGAGCGAATGACCTTGATGCGCACCTTTTCGGTCGACATGCGAATCAGCGAGTCGGCCAGCACTTCGACCGATCCAGTCACGTCTCCCTTGATGATAAGCGCAAGATCCTTCACGCCGGCCTGGCGAATCTGCTCGGCCAGTCCTTCGAGCGAAACGCGCGAGCTCTTGGCCAGCTGTGCTTCACGCTCCTTCATCTTGCGGTACTGGGCGATACCCTTCGCCTTGTCGCGATCGGCCACCACCAGGAAGGTGTCGCCGGAGTCGGGCATGGCTTCCAGGCCCAGCACTTCCACCGGGGTCGACGGGCCGGCTTCCTCGATGGCCCGTCCGCGGTCGTCGAACATAGCGCGAACTTTGCCGAAGGTGTTGCCGACGATGTAACTGTCGTTCAGGTGCAGCGTTCCATCCTGCACGAGCACGGTGGCCACAGCGCCGCGGCCACGATCGAGCTTGGCTTCGAGTACGGAACCCACAGCCTTGCGGCCCGGAGTGGCTTTGGGAGCCTTAACGTCGGAAACCAGGCAAATCAGTTCGAGCAGGCCATCGAGATTTATGCGCTGCTTCGCCGAAACCTTGACGTAAGGCGTATCGCCGCCCCAATCGTCGGGGACCAAGCCGCGGTCCGCCAGCTGCTTCTGCACCCGATCGGGATTCGCTTCCGGCTTGTCGATCTTGTTTACCGCAACAATGATTGGCACATCGGCCGCTTTTGCGTGATCGATCGCTTCGATGGTCTGCGGCATCACGCCGTCATCGGCGGCAACCACGATCACGACGATATCCGTCACCTTGGCGCCGCGAGCACGCATACGGGTGAAGGCCTCATGGCCCGGCGTATCGAGGAAGACGATCTCGCGGCCCGAAGCCGGAGAACCCTCTTTGGTGAACCGCACCTTGTAGGCGCCAATGTGCTGGGTGATGCCGCCGGCCTCGCCTGCCGCCACATCGGTTTCACGAATGGCGTCGAGCAGCGAGGTCTTGCCGTGGTCCACGTGGCCCATCACGGTGACAACAGGCGCGCGCGGCAGCTCGACCATTTCGGTGTTCTCGCTCTCGAGAACCTCCTCGATCGCCTGGTTCTCGAGCTCCTCTTCGTAGCTGATGACGTTGGCTGCGGCTCCAAACTTGGCGGCCACGTCCTTCACCATCTCGGCGTCGAGCGACTGGTTCACAGTGACAAAGACGCCCCGCATCAGCAGGATTGCGATCAGATCCTTGGCACGGATTTCGAGCTTTTCGGCCAGATCCTTAACACTGATGCCCTCGGTCACCGTGATCTCACGCGTGATGGGCAGTGGCTCCATGCTGAAGTTGGCAGCCCCGCCAAAACGCGGCGGCGGCACAAAGCCCTTCATCGGGCCTTCCTTGGTCTTCGGATACTGCTGTCCGCCGCGGCGTGCACGATTCTGTGGTGCGCGCTGCGGACGCGGCGCCTCGCCTGGAGGCGGAGCTCCGCCAGGGCCTGGGCGCGGACCGCCAAATCCGCCTGGACGCGGACCGCCAAATCCGGGGCGTGCACCAAAGCCAGGACGCCCACCGGGGGCGCCGGGTCCACCGGGGCCCGCAAAGCCAGTGCGGGTCGGGTGCTTGGGTCTCGGGCCACCGGGGAACTGACCACCTGCGCCGGGCGTGCGCTGCTGGAAGCCGCCGTGCGCTCCAGCCGGGCGGCGATCAAAGATGGGCTTGCCGCGCTGAATGCCTCCGCCCTGTGCGGGCGGTGGTGCAGCAGGGCTGGTCGCCGCAACGGGAGGCGGAGGCGGTGCTTTATAAACCGGGCGCGGCCCCGTTTGAGGCATTACGACACGTCGCGGCGCGGAAGGTTGCACAGGTGCAGGAGGAGGCTCAGGCGCTTTGGCAGCGTGCTGATGATGCTGCGGCGCGGGCTGCGGCGCAGGGGGAGCAGCAGGAGCTTCCTGCTGAGGTGTAACTGCAACAGCCGGCGCGGACAGCGTTTCGACCGCTGGCGCTTCAGGCGTTGCGAGCCCCGGCGCCGGCGCAAAGGCCTCAGGCCCTTCGGGTGCGGGCGGAGCAACCGGAGCCGGTGTAGCCTCCAGGGTCACTGGCTTGGGCGCCGTTACCGTCTTCGGCGCGACTACCGCAGCGGGTTGCTCGGCAGGTCTCGGAGTTACGGTTGCTGGCGCCGTAGGCGGTCGCACCACTACTGTAGGCGGCACAACCGTTACCGGGCGCGCAGACGCAGCGGTAGCCGGAGCCTTTGCCACGACGGTGCCGACTGGGGGCTTCGATGCAATCGCAGGCTGATGTGGAGGATGAACAATCGCTGGCGCGGGACGAGGCTGCGGCACAATTTTGCGTGGCTCAGGGCGCACCGGCGCGACAGGAGGAGCCGAGACATTCACAGACGGGGGCGTCGGCTTGACCGGGGGCTTCGGCGTTGGCACCGCGGCCTTGCTCGGAGGCACCTGGCTCTTGCGAGCCTCCGCTTCCTGCTCCTGCTTTCGGGCCAGAATCGCCTTCATCACGTCGCCAGGCTTGGAGACGTGGGAGAGATCAATTTTGGGTGTAATACCCTGCGCCCGCTGTCCTGCGGCGTGGCTCGCCCGTGTTCCATGCTGGAAATGGGTGCGAACCTTGTCGGCTTCATGCTCTTCAATCGAGCTCGAGTGAGTCTTGCCCTCACCCATTCCGAGTTCCGTCAGAATCTCAAGAACCTGGCGGCTCTTGACTTCTAACTCGCGCGCGAGATCGTTTATTCGAACCTTGCTCATCCGCCTCTTTTCAGAATGTGCTGCCCAAAGCCCTTTAGTCGCTCATTGCTACCTCTTGGCATTGGCCGGTTAAGTTACCACCATTATCACTTGATTGGTGTGGAATCGAGCCGCGCATCTTATGCGCCGCCCTCTTCGTTATTCTCTTCTGCTTCCAATTCCTCACCCTCGTCTGCCGCCGGAATGTTCTCGATCGCGAGCTCCTCCGCGGTCAGACTCTGGGCTTCCGACTCGTCCTCGAGCGATGCTTCCATTTCGTCAGACACTCCTTCCAACTGATCGTTCTCCGCTTCAGCTGAACGGGTCATCTCCGCTTCCTCGAGCACCTCTTGCGAGTTCTCCAGTTCTGCCTCGCTTGTTCCTGCGACAGCCTCAGGGGTCTCGCGTTCCGACTCACCCTTCGAGATCGTCCCCGTGTCGGCAGCCGCGGTCAGTGCCGCCGGCTCATCGATTCCTTCGGCCTCCGGCGCGCCCGCGGCACCCTCACTGGGCGTCTGTTCTCCTTCGCCTTCTTCAAAATGGCCGAAGTAATGACGAACCGCAACGCTGATCCGTTCCAACGTCTTCTCGCCGATGCCCGGAATTTCCTCCAACTGCTCCGGCGTCATGTCCGCCAAAGCTTCCACCGTGGTGATGCCGGCAGCGATAAGCTTCTGAATAATTCCTTCGCCGAGCTCCGTGACCTGCTCGATCGGAGTCGACGGACCACCGGTTAGCGCCTGCATCTGCTGCTCCACTTCCTGGCGCTTTTCTTCCTCGCTCTTGATATCGATCTTCCAGCCGAGCAGCTTGGCTGCGAGGCGCACGTTCTGCCCCTTCTTGCCGATGGCAAGCGACAGCTGCGTGTCGTCAACGATGACCTCGAGCTGCTTCTCGCTCAGGTCTGTAATCGAGACGCGGCTTACCTTCGCAGGCTGCAGGGCCTTCTCTGCAAAGGTCGTGATCTCCTCGCTGAATTCAATAATGTCGATCTTCTCTCCGCGAAGTTCACGAATGATCGATTGCACGCGCATGCCTTTCATGCCCACGCATGCACCTACAGGGTCGACGTCCTTGTCGCGGCTTTGTACGGCGATCTTGGTACGCTCACCGGCCTCGCGCGCGATAGCGCGGATTACCACGGTATTGTCGTAGATCTCCGGAACCTCCGACTGGAAGAGGTTCTGTACCAGTTCCGGCGCCGCGCGCGAAACAATCACCTGCGGGCCCTTCGCCGCGCGATCCACTTTCAAAAGCACCACGCGCACCCGCTCGCCCACGGTGAACTGCTCGAGCCTCGACTGCTCGCGTTTAGGGCAGCGCGCCTCGGCCTTTCCCAGGTCGAATATGACGTCCTGGCCCTCGATACGCTTGACCGTGGCGTTCAGTACTTCCTTCTCGCGGTGGGCGTACTCATTGAACACCGTGTCGCGCTCGGCCTCGCGTACCTTTTGGAAGATCACCTGCTTGGCCAGCTGTGCGGCAATGCGGCCCAGCGGAGTCGTATCGCGATACATCCGAATCTCGCTGCCCACCTCGACGCCGGGCGCAAGTTCGTTCGCCTCGTCCAGGGTGATCTGGTTAACCGGGTCCTCGATCTCGTCCTCGTTCGCTACAACGGTCTTGTAGACATAAGCCGTGATCTCGCCCGTGTCCTTGTTCAACTCTCCGCGCATGTTCTCCTGGGTCTTGTAGTATTTGCGGGTGGCGAGGGCGATCGCCTCTTCCACGGCGCCGACCACGATCTCGGCCTCGATGCCCTTCTCACGACTCAGAAGTTCGATACTTTGATACAACGCGCTGGACATACTCTGCTTACTCTCTTGGTTGATTCCGGCTACAAGCCTCGCGGCCCGTCAGCCTCGTTGAATTATCGTCGAGGAGCCCTTTATTGCCCGACCCCTGAAGTTATCTGCCGCTGCGTGGCTAGAATTCGGGAATCAGCTCTGCCTTCTCAACGTTCTCCAGAGCGATCTCCACAATATTCACGCCTGATTTGCGGCTCTTACTGTTCTGATGCACAGCGGAAAGATCGAGGGTGATCTTTCCCCCGCCACCCGGTTGCAATCGCCCTCTCCAATGCCGGTTGTTGCGGATCGGCTCGAATGTCTGCACCTTCACCAGACAACCCGCAAAGCGTTGAAACTCCTGGGCCGTCCTTAACTTGCGATCAAGTCCGGGGGAACTCGCTTCCAGCGTGTATTCGGCACCGGGCACCAGATCTTCAACGTCAAGCAGCGTACCGAAATCCCGGCTGAATGCCTCACAATCTTCGTGTGTCACGCCGGAAAGCTGTGCTACGCTCAGCTTTCCTTCCAAAAGGCGCTCCGGCAAACCCTCGCCTCCGCCTGCAATCTGCGCCTTCAACTGCTCCCGTCCCTCGAAGTTCTTTTCGAGGAAAACCCGCAAAACGCGCTCCTTGGCGGGTCCGGCGAGCTCGACGTCCACGACGTCAAGCCCATGTGATGCGGCCACCCGATCCGCTGCCGCCCGAATTTCGTCCAGTTTAACCGCCATTCCTTGGTTTCCGCCTAACACGTCCGTTTTCAATGATTCCCGTCAAACATAGGCGGCTGAATGCCGGGAGAAACTTGCGCCAAATAAAAAGTGGGCTGTGAGCCCACTCATCTCTCCGCCAGCCGGTGTACTCACGGGTCATTCAGGCGGACAAACTCGTTCGCATCTCTAGCATAAGGCCTTTCATGGAGAAATTCAACGCGCCGGCCAATTGAAGAACGGGAAAAACCTGCCACCAGAGGGACCTGCAGGTCAAAACCAGGACGTTGCCAGGGTTCGCCCCTTCGCGTGGGCCAGGATTACGTTCGTCCATTTCATGGGATGTCTTTTTGTCATCTTTGATGCGAAGGGAGGGCTGGATCCGCAGCCGGCCGTTTCAGGGTAACTGACTCTAAGTGTATTATCATGAGACTCTTGTATGCATTCTAGCCGGGAAGTCTGAGGGCTACCACTATTGGGGAGCAGCCTTTTTCCTCCCCCAAAAGGGATAATGATCAGGCTTCCGTTATGCGCACAGTGTTCCAGCGCGTTTTGGTCACCCTGCTCTCGATGCTCGCGCTTGCAGCATCGGGGCTCGTGTGCGGTTATTTGTTGGGACGCTCTGTTTCGCTGGGACAGGCCGAGGCCCGCCTTGACGGATATGCGAACCGCATCCTGCTCGAAAGCGTAACCTCTACTGCAGAGTCGCGTTCAATGCTCGCCACGATGAATGCCTCGCCTTACAGGTTCTGTTCCGACGCAGAAATTGAATACTTCCGCCAGCTGATCTACCAGTCGCAATTCCTGAAAGCCGCGGGCCGTATGCGCGGCGGAAGAATCATGTGTTCGACGACCACCGGACACGCCAGCAAGTATGAAGATGCGCGATATGTTCCCTCCATCTCCCGCCCGGACGGAACCCGCGTTTACAGGAACATGCCGCCATTCCGTGTCGACGATGAGAGCGTAGTTTCCATCCAGATCGGCGACTCGTTCATCGTGTTCAATCCATATAACATGGCCAGCCTGGCATCGCCGCCAATGCACTATGCCCTGACCGCGATGGATTCGACGACTCGCCAAATCAGCTCGCTGGTCGGAGAGACTCCCGAGGTGCAGAGCGTCGTACTTACAAAGGCGGGGAGATACCACGCCGGCAACACCTTGTTCGCAACGCGCTGCGCGAACGAATATGCGACCTGTACGACTGCCTTCATCTCCGTTCCGGATGCCTTTGCGACCACCCGCGGCTATGAGACAGGATTTATGGTGCTGGGATCGATCTCGGGAGCGATGTGCGGATTGCTGCTTCCTTTACTCTATAACCGCAACAGGAGCGTGGAGCAGCAACTCATTCGGGCGCTCAGGGCCGATGCGCTTGCGGTGCTCTATCAGCCCATCGTCGATCTTGCAACCGGAAACATTGTCGGAGCCGAGGCCCTGGTGCGCTGGACCGACGAATACCACAACGCGGTCACTCCTGAAGTTTTCGTTCAGATCGCCGAGGCGCGCGGCTTTGTCGGCGACATCACCCGGCTCGTGTTGCGTCACACCCTGCGCGACTTCGGCCCGACCTTGCGGGCCCGCCCCGCCTTCCGCGTCAACGTAAACATCGCTGCGGCCGATCTTGCCGACAGCACCTTCATTCCCAACCTGGATGAGGCCCTAATTGACGCCGAGGTTTCGCCCCGCAATCTCGGGATCGAAATCACCGAAAGCTACACGGCTCGCCAGCAAGTTGCGCGGAACACGATCCTCCGCCTCCGCCAGAGAGGCCATTACGTCGCCATCGACGACTTCGGCACTGGCTATTCGAGTCTGGCTTACCTCCACGACCTCTCCGTCGATGCCATCAAGATCGACAAGGCGTTCACGAAGGCGATCGGCACTGACTCCGTTACAGTTTCGATCCTTCCGCAGATTCTCACCATGGCCGAAGCGCTCAAGCTCCGCGTTGTAGTGGAGGGCATCGAGACGCAGGCGCAAGCCGACTACTTCGCCGCAAGCAGCCACTACATCCACGCGCAGGGATGGCACTTCGGCCGTCCCGTCCCAGCGCGCGCCTTCCTGCAGCTGCTCGACGAGGAAGAGGAGCGTCAAAGCAAGCAGGAGGAAGTTCCGAACGGCGTCACCGTCGCGGCGTTTTGATAAATCCGTTTTGCAGCACAAGCGATGGCTTGTAACAATGGCGGAATGAAGTTTGTTCGCCTTGTTGCTTCGGTTCTGCTTCTCGCGTCTTTCGCGCTTCCCGCAACGCAGGCTCTCGAAAGACAACCTGCCGGTGACTACCATGCGCGCCGCGTTGCGCTCGGCAATGCGCTGCACGGCGGAGTCGCTATTCTGTTTGCCGCCCGGGAGCCGGTGCTCGACTTTGATCCATACCGGCAGGACTCCGACTTCTATTACCTCACGGGCTGGAACGAGCCGGGTGCGGCGTTGATGATCGTGGGACCGGTAAACGGGCCCGAGCAGCCCCCTCAGCCGGCCCGTTCGCGGGGTTACAAAGAGATCCTCTTCCTGCCCACGCGCAATCTGCGCACCGAGGTCTATACCGGCGCAAAGATGGACGCATCGACTCCCGGCGTGACCGGGGCTACCGGCTTTGACAATGTCGAACCCATGACGAGTCTTGCAGCGGATCTGAACATACTCATCGCCGCGGACCGCCGTCTCGCCTTCAACGTCTGGACGCAGCCGGAAGTTAAAGCTGCTGACTCTCTCATCGGATTCACAGCCACGACGCTTGGCGCCGCCATTCCCGCACCGAAAGACGTAGCAGCACTCACCACTCCGCTGCGGGAAGTGAAAGATGCCGGGGAGATCGACCTGCTCAAGAAGGCTTCCGCAGCATCAATAGCCGCGCAGAAGCAGATGATGAGAGACGTCAAACCGGGCGTTACCGAGCGTACTATCGCCGGCAAGATGACTGCCGCGTGGTTCGAGCAGGGTTGCGAGCGCCCTGCGTACGCGCCCATCGTGGGCACGGGAATTAATTCAACGATACTGCACTACTCTGCAAACTCAAGCACGATTGAAGATGGCGATGTCGTGGTGGTCGATGCTGCGTGCGAATACTCGATGTACGCCTCCGACATCACGCGCACAGTCCCGGCCCACGGACGCTTCACCGCACGTCAGCGCGAAATCTACAACATCGTGCTCGGCGCGCAGAAGGCGGCCATAGATGCTTTCGTTGCAGGCAAGTCGAAGATCAATGACTTCCCACGCCGCGATCCGGACTCGCTCGACACGGTGGCTTACAACTACATCAATACCCATGGCAAGGATTTGCATGGCCAGCCGCTCGGCAAATACTGGCTGCACGGACTCGGACACATGGTAGGTATCGATGTGCACGATCCGGCGCAGTATCCGGCGGTGCTGAAACCGGGCATGGTCTTCACCATCGAGCCCGGGGTATACATTCCCGAGGAGAAGCTGGGCGTGCGGATCGAATGTAATTTTCTCGTTTTGCCAGACGGCAAACTCCTCGACCTCAACGCCGATCTTCCCCACACGGCGGAAGAGGTAGAAGCGGCGATGGCTAAGAGCAGGGATTAGGGCAATCATCATCTGATTTCCCTTCCTCAAACGTGCGGAAAGACTGCTGCCATCATTCTGAGAGAACGGGGCCTCAAACGTATTTCGGGGTCCCCAAAGAGCGACCTTTGCTCTTTGGGGCGGAGTTTGGGGGTAATGAGCAAAGAATCTGCTTTTATCCTTGTTGCGGAGAACTTCCGAGGCGGGACAATAGGTCAGTGGACCCTCACGACGATTCCGCTCCCGATCGACTCGAAGCCTTGAGTCAGGTCTTTTCCGACCAGCTTCAGGCCTGTCTCGAAGAGTGCGCCCACGGACGGCGCGGGCTGTTTTCAGACGTTGAGCTCACGGAAGACGAAGAGCAACAGCGACGCTGGCCCGAAGCTGCGCGCCTGCGCGAACTCGCGCTCGCGCTGCAGAGCGTATTCGCGCAGCACGAGCAGCGCAACGCGCTCTGCGATGAGTTTCTTGATCTCTGCACGATGCACGGAGAAAGCCATCCCGGCGAAGCGCGTCTTGCACGAATGTTTCTTGCGCGCATCGAGCGCAGCGAGGTGGGCACGCCAACAGAAGAACCGAGGAAGCCATGGTAGTCCTGCACGCGTTTCTTGCACTGCTGGTCGGATTCGCAACCATCGCGTTGCTTCTCGTCGGATTCACCGCGTTGATCAGAATATTCACGCCGTCCTGGGCTGGTGAAACCCCGGCCGGCGATGCGGTCCGCGCCCAACCCGGCTACATGTTCGTGAATCTCGGTTCCTCGTTTCTGGCTGCCGCTGCCGGAGGCTACGTGACCGCCTGGATTGCCCAGCACAATCCCCTGGTTCATGTGCTTGCTCTCGCGATTGCGGTATTGGCGCTCTCCGCGCTCAGCGTGTTGCAGCAACGCGGGCAGCAACCCGTCTCGTATATGCTGGCGCTGGTCGCGGTGACGCCGATTGGCGTTCTGGTCGGTGGACTCGTGCGGCTTCGCGTGCTGGGCATCCTGTAGTTAGGGGAACTGGAAGCGGTGAAGAAAAGAAGCCGCTCCGATCGGCGGAGCGGCCTCATGTTCGTGAAAAGTAGCGGAGCTGCTACCAGCGCAACCCAATCGTGACGGGAATGATCTTGGTATCTGCGCCAACGGTGGTCACGCCGAGGCCGTTGGGCGTGATGCCGTTGACCGCGGGTGACAGCACTTCTAGATAACGTGCTTCCGCAAAGATCTTCATTTTGCCGTCGCCATTCCATCCAGCGAAACGATGCTCGAGGCCGGCGCCGATGCTCCAACCGCCCTGATTCGAGGAAAAGTGACCGACCACGACATTCTGCGTGACCACGTAGCAGAAGCCGAAGTAATCGCAATAAAGTGCCGCCGCTGGATCAGTAAAGCTTGTGACCTTGCGATAGAAGCCTCCACCTCCTACTCCGTAGAAGATGATTGCGCTCTTCGGATTCACCTCGTACATCGGGTCGAGCGTGAACGACCAGATGTGAGCGTACCCCCCATTGGCGCCAGCCTCTGCGATGATCGTTCCGGGCAATTTGCTGTGGATGAACTGATACTCCAGGTTCATGCTGAGATTGTGATTCCACCGATAGCCCGCCCCCACCGTGAAGTTGCCGCCCCATGTGATGTAGGGTGAAGAATCAGGCGTTGGCGCATTGAACCCGCCCCCGACTTCGAATGTCAGATGGCTGACGATGCCGCCGGAGCCGTACCGCGGGGACTTGTTGTCATATTGTGCGTCGCCCGGGGCGCCTGAGGCAGAGTCTGAGGGCAACCCACCCAACTCCGGCATCCCATCTTCGGAAAGTTGAAGTGTGTTCGAACTCGATTCGGTTGAAGAGACGGCGGTGGAGGAGTTGGAAGAATCCGAGAGTGTGATTACTTGAGCGCTCGCAGAACCGAGCGAAAAGGCGAGCGCAGCACAAAACGCAGCAATAGGCCTGAAAAGAGACAGACCGCGAACAGAAATCATTTCTGTACCTCGCAATCATCAAAAAATGCCATCTATTGATGGGCTCGATAATACGTCCTGTACCGGCTTAAACTCCTATTTGAAATCAAAGTTGCTCTGAGCGGGCAGATAACAAAAGGCCGGAAGTTACTTCCGGCCCTATGTTTGAAGCAATCGAAGAATCAGTTTAGGTTCAGCCTTGAATGTCAAACTGCTCCGGATGCAAGGTGGGATCGCTCTTGATCAGAATGTTCTTCCCGATCAGCTCCTCGAACTCCGTGATCCAGTTTCCGCCGTTGGCCTTCAGCACCTTCACGGTCTCAGGATTCACTCGCAGCATCACGTCCGATCCTTCGAAGTGCCGCTTCATCTTGCGCAACTCGATGTAGATCTCGTTGGCCACGGTTGCCGAACTCTTCACCATGCCGGTCGCCTGGCACGTCGGGCAGGGAATTGACAGCGTGCGCTCCAGCGATTGCTTCACGCGCTTGCGTGTAATCGCAACCAGGCCAAAGTCGTTGAACTGCAAAACTTTGGTTGGCGCGCGATCGTTCTTCAACGCTTCTTCGAGAGCCGCCATCACCTTGAAGCGATTCTTGCGCTCGTCCATGTCGATGAAGTCGATCACGATGATTCCGCCGAGATCGCGCAGCCGAATCTGCCGTACAATCTCCGGAATCGCATCGAGGTTCGTCTTCAGAATCGTGTCCTCGAGTCGCGCTGTCTTGCCGACATATTTGCCGGTGTTGATGTCGATCGCGACCAGCGCTTCGGTCTGGTTGATCACGATCGATCCGCCACTCTTCAGCCAAACCTTCGAGCGCAGGGCTTTCGAGATCTCGTCCTGGATGCCGAAGTGCTCGAAGAGCGGAGTCTCTTTGGTATAGAGCTTTACGCGCCTCACCAGCGACGGAGAGAAGCGATTCAGGAATCGCACAATACGCTCGTAGTCGGCCTCCGAGTCAACCCAGATCGAAGAAAAGTTGCTGCTGACCTGGTCGCGCAGGATGCGCTCGATCAGCGAAAGATCGTGATAGATCAGCGCGGGTGACTTCGAACTATCGGACCGCTGCTTGATTTCGTTCCACAGGTGGATCAGGAAGCGAAGATCGGCACGCAACTCTTCTTCCGATGCGCCCTCTGCTGCGGTACGCACGATGAATCCGCCGGAGGCGTCGCCGCGCTCGTGGGTCAGAATTCTCTTCAGGCGGTGGCGCTCCTCTTCGGAAGCGATCTTGCGGCTCACTCCGACGTGGTTCACAGTGGGCATGAAGACCAGGAAGCGGCCGGGCAGGGCAATGTGGCTTGTGATGCGCGCGCCCTTCTTCGCGATCGGCTCCTTGGCAATCTGCACCAGGATCTCCTGGCCTGGCTTCAGCAGGTCGCTGATGATGGGCAGGTCTGAGGTCTGTGCCGAGCGTCGCGACTGGCCGCGCCTGTCGCCGGAGCGGTGACCGCGATCACGCCCGCGCCTTCCGCGTCCACCACGTTCGCGACGCTGCGGAGCATGACCGTCGCCTGCAGGCTGGCTCTCGGCTGCCGCGGCTTCTTCTTCCTCTTCCTCCACCTCTTCCAGGCCCTCTTCAGCATCTGTGCCGTTCTTGTCGTCAAACTTCAGCTGAATGCGATGGTCGAGGTGCGCCTCCTGCAGCATTTCGCCCAGTTCGCCCGAGCGAATCTGTGTGTGGAGCTTCTCTTCTTCCTCGTAGTCGTCCAGGTCGTGCTCTTCGGCCTTGTGTTGATGGCGCGGAGCCTCGAACTCTTCGCCTTCGATAATCTCTTCTTCGACCAGACCACTGCCCGGCGAAAATGATGAAACCGCGGCAACGTGAGCAGGCGCCTGTTCGGGTTGAGGAGCTTCTGTTGGAGGCTCAGGCGGTTCCTCGTCCGACGCCTTCTTCCTCTTGCCGCCGAGGCCAAAAAGCCTGAACTCGGCCGGAGGTGCCGGATCAACGTTGTGCGAAGCGCTCCGATCTCCCTCGAATTCCGTGCCCTCGTGCTCCGTCTCTTCCTGCTCGCCGATCTCAGCGCGACGATGCCTGACAACACTCTCTTGCTGCCGCATTGAATCATCTGTCGCCGGAGCGCCGAAGGACGGCTCGATCGCTTCGTTCTCTGAAGCCGTAACCGTCTCACCGATCATCGCGTGAGATTCATATGTCTCTTCGACCATGTCGTCTTCCGGCAGAACCGCGAGATGGTCGCGCGATGCAGCAACTTCCTGTTCTGCATCTTGCTCTGCAGGAGCCGAAGTGGCCTCTTCGACGAACTCTTGTTCGTGCTCTGCTGGCGTCGAAGCCGTTTCTTCCACAAGCTCTTGTTCTTCGATTGCATCTGCGGCTTCAGGCTCAGCAGCAATCGAGACCGCGGCGCGCTCCGCGGCCACGGGAGCCGCCTGCTGCTCCTGGTGGTGGCGCCGCGACAGAGATTCGCCGGGAAGCAGGCCGCTGCCGTCCCAAACGATCGGCGCTTCGATGAGCGTAGCGGGCTTGAATGTGGATGCCGGCCGCGGAACTGCGGGCGACCCGACTGCCGGCTTGAGAGCAGTCTCCACCGGCGTTCCACCGTACTTCGAGAGCGACTCGCCCGGCAGAACAAAGGCTTCCGCAGCCTTCTCCGGTCCTCTCTCCCCTTTGGGAGCGCGCGGCATCGCCTCGGCGCGGATTTCGGCGACGACTTCCGGCTTGGGCTCAGCGGCTTCGTTTATGTGCGTCTCAATGAATTCCTGGCTCTCGGCTGGAGCCGTGGCTGCATTGCTGCCGCTGCGGCCACCCCGGCGACGCCTGCGTCCGCGCCAGCGCTTCGCCCCGGCTTCTTCTTCCCCGGAAGGCTGTTCAGCCGATTCCGCGGATTCGCCTGCCGGAGCAAACTCAGCATCCGCCGATTCGAGAGCGCCTTCGCCGGTCGGGCGAAGTTCCACGTGGCGTTCGCGGTGCTGACCGCGCTCATGTCCGTTTGTTTGCCGGACCTCGCGCGGAGGCTGGCTGCTTCCGCTAGCGGCCGCCTTCTCCAGTTCGTCCGATTCTTCCTGGTCTTCGAGTTCCAGGAAGTCGGTGACGTAGAGAAACGCGTCGCGCTCCAGGCCGATATCGACGAATGCCGACTGCATGCCTGGGAGCACGCGTGTCACGCGCCCGTTGTAAATTGAACCCGCAAGGGTGTACTCGTTTTCGCGTTCGTAATAGATTTCCGCGAGTTGATCGTCTTCTAGAATCGCAAGCCGCGTCTCATGCGGCGTGCTGGAAATACAAATCTCTTTTGCCATCGTGCCTTTCCGCCCAGCGGACTTCGCCTGCTGGGGCAATCGGCAAGGTGGTGCGGAGATGGGCGCGGACGGGGAGGATGGGAACATGCCTGAGGGATGACCTGGGCGTGACTCGCAATGCGGATGGACCTCGGACGCCTGCACCACCCGGTGGCGAAACCGTTCGGCTGTCCTGCCATGCAAGTGTTTCGTTGCGGTAATCCGGAAGCAGAGAGTTTGTGGCCACCCGTTTGGTCGCTAACGGAGACTTCTTGTCGCCGTAAGACAACCATTCCCATGCCAACCGGAAGATCGACATGAGCGGGGCCGTTATCCCGCTGATCAGGAACCAGCGGTGCCGAACGTCCGCGCGATCGGAATCGATCGCTGCGATGGCCCGGCTTGCCCGTCTCTGCGTGCTCATTTTGAACCAATCCTGCCCGGCGCCTGATCCACATGGACCTCGCCGGAACTGGCATCGTCAA
>DATFSO010000028.1:0-33374 GCA_035262585.1 Occallatibacter sp.
GTTTCGATGTATCCCGGCGCGACCGCATTTACAGTTATGCCACGTGACGCAACTTCGCGCGCCAGAGAGCGCGTGAACCCGATCAGCCCCGCCTTCGACGCCGCGTAGTTGACCTGGCCTTCCTGCCCTGTGCGTCCGACCACGCTGGTGATGTTGATGATTCGTCCCCAGCGGTTCTTCGTCATCTGGCGCAAGAGTGCCTGGGTCAGCAGAAAAGTGCCAGTTAGGTTGGTGCCGAGCACGTCATCCCAATCGTTCCGTTTCATACGCATCATCAGGACGTCGCGTGTGATGCCTGCATTGTTCACAAGGATCTCCACTTTGCCGAAACGATCGAGCACGGCCTTTGCGCCGTCCTTGATCGACTCTTCGCTGGCCACGTCAAGCGCAAATGCAGCTGCCTGGCCGCCGGCCGCCGCGATCTCCGCAGCGACCTCGGAGAGCTTGGCTTCGTTTCGTGCGGCGAGTGCAACAGTAGCTCCCGACTTCGCCAGCTCCAGCGCGCATGCGCGACCGATGCCTTGCGACGCTCCGGTGACCAACGCGATTTTTCCGTTCAGATTCACCATCCTGCTCCTATTCCTCAGCGCAGCTTAAACTCAATCGCGCCACGCACTTCCAAGGGCAATTATAGGCAACCGCTAGAGAGCCGCTTTCCTCACGCACTCACCATACTTCAGTTCTCCGTAAAATATTACTTGTAACGAAGTAGTTCATTAGATATAGTTCATTCGAACTATATGACACAGGAACTCGGAATCTGGGAAATCGCTGTACTTGCCTTGCTGCGCGAAGCGCCCATGCATCCCTATCAGATGCAGCGCCTGCTCCGTCATCGCCACAAGGATGAGATCCTCGCCCTCAAGCGCGGCTCGCTCTACCACGCGATCGGCCGTCTGGCACGCGGCGGACTCATCACGGCGAAATCGACGGAACGCGATGGCCGCCGCCCCGAGCGGACCACCTATGCGATCAGCCCGGCAGGCCGTAAGGAGTTCACGCGCGTTCTTCGCCAGATCATTGCCGCGCCACGGCGCGAATCCTCCGAGTTCATGGCAGCCATGAGTTTTCTCGTGTACCTCACGCCTGCCGAGGCTCTACCGCGCCTTGAAGAACGCTCCACGCGTCTCGAACACGAGATCGGCACTCGCGTTTCCGGAAACGCGGCCGCTGCAACATTTGTGCAGCGAATCAACCTCATCGAGAGCGAATATCTGATCGCCATGCTCAAGGCCGAACTTAGCTGGGTGCGCGGTCTCATTCGCGAAATTTCAGCGGGGGACCTCACGTGGGATATCAAAGAAGTTTTAAGGGACGCGCGGAAATCCACCTTGGCCGCCTCTCGGCCAGAGGAGTGATCCTATGCAAACCGAATCCACAAAGACCGATACGCGCCTTTCGCAGCCAGCCCGGGTTCGCTATCGCGGGCCCATCTGGACGCTCCTCATTCTTGCCCCGGTCATCGGCGAAGTCTTGAGTGGGTCGACGCGGCTAAGCATTCTCTTCGTCCTCATTCCCGAAATGATGGTTTGGGGAGGCGGCGCGCTGCTCTGCCGCGAAATGGTGCGACGCTGGCGGGCCGGCGGAATCAGCCTGCTGCTACTGGGCCTTGCACTCTCGGTTGCGGAAGAGTTCCTAATTCAGCAAACGTCTCTGGCTCCTCTGCCCTTCCCTGGTGTGAACGCTGCGTTCGGCAGGTACCTGGGCGTCAACTGGATCTACTTCCTTTTCATGCTTGGATACGAAAGTGTATGGGTCGTCCTCGTACCGGTTCAGGTCACCGAGCTTCTCTTCCCTGCACGGCGAGAACAACCCTGGTTGCGAAAGCGCGGCCTGATCGCGACATGCATCGTGTTCCTGATCGGCTGCCGCATTGCATGGTATGGCTGGACGCAACAGGCGCTGAAGCGTATGAACGTTGCCCCGTACCACCCGCCCGCGTTGACGATCGCTTCCGGCCTCGTCGCGATCGCTATCCTTATCTGCATCGCATATCTTCTGCGTGATCATGGCCACCCGGGCCGGGCCGTCAACCGCAGTGCCGCTAATCCGTGGCTGATCGGCTTCGTGGCTTTCGTATTCAGCACAGGCTGGTGGGCGCTTATGGTGCTGATCTTTACCCCAAAGCCGAAAGTCACCGCGGCAACGGCGCTGCTCCTCGGCCTGATTTGGGCCATGGTCGCGTTCGCGACCATCTGGTTCGGATCATCGGGACAAGGCTGGAGCGATATGCATCGCTGGGCTGCATCGGCGGCTGCCACCCTTTCGTGCATGCTCCCCGGCTATTTGACTCTTGTGGGCTGGTCACGCCCCGACCTCATTTTCAAAATCTGCGTGAATGTGGCTGCAGTCGTCGCGCTATTGCTCCTGGCGCGGAAGGTTCGGCGTCGAGTCGCCGATGCTCAGCAGGCCGCACAAGTATGAATTTTGGATGATTCGCTGCTTGCGGGCTACGCACTTGGCATTGCCTGCGCGGGAATCCGCTGACGGCGGCTCCTCAGCGGCTGGGCCAGCTCTGCCGGCCAGATATAGAGCGCAAGCCGCCGGGAGTAGTGCAGCACGGGTTCCTGCTCGGGAATCTGAATGCCCAGCGCCGCCCCAAGATCGTTGCGCTGGATCTCGGCCTCGGCGTCTTCCAGCGGAGAGGCCACCGCATGGATATTGGCGCGCATTGCCTGCCCGGAGTGGTTCTTTGTGAACAGGCAATAGCGCTCGGTGAAGAAATACTCGAGCGACCCGCTGCGAATCTCCGCCAGTCTCCGCGTGGGACCGAGTCCCCGATAACGCACATTAAAGACGACCGCATGGCTGAGAGACCGCCGCCGGCTGTAGAAGGAGAACTCACGTTCGGTTCGCGGGGTCAGCCGCATCTCGGCCCAGTTGCAAGGCTGGCGAAAGATGAAGCGCACGTAAGCGGTGGCGAGCAGGTTGCCGATATCGACCGACAGGTTGTAGACGCCCGGCGTATTGGTTTGCTGGTCGTGAACGTAGGTGCGAAAGTGCAGCTCCGGAAAGCTGCCGGCGCCAGGAACGGAAGGAACGCCGCGAAAGCTGAAGCGGTCCATCCACAAGGGCACAGTCCCCACCCACGCCGACCCCTGAAATGTGTCCGGTTGCAAACCCTCCGGCAGAAATGGTGCAATGGCGGCTGCCGGTACGCGCCAGTGCGCAAACAGGAGATCGTTCCAGCGCTGGGACACAAACCAGCGCCCGGTCGGCAATGGCCTCGGCCTTTGCGAGGTACGCAATTTGAACTCCCGCATTCTGCCGTTCGCTCCCGCCCTGGTTGTTTGACGTTCTCAATCGTCCGGGGATTCACAGCCCCGGCTCATCCAATGCCGTATTCTGGTCGCGAGTCCTCGTCCATGTCCAGTGAATCTTTCCCGCCTTCTGTCCCCAGCAACCAGACCGATGTATACGCCGTTCACGGAGCCGATCCCGAAGTCCTGGCCTATGCAATGGCTAAGTACTCGCGATCCGCGCTCTCGATGCGCGAATCCCTCGCCGAGATCAGCGCCCAACGGGCCGAGCAGTTCCTCAATACATTCTATTTCCAATACGGTCATCGATCCATCGCCGACCTGGCACATATCGCATTCGCGGTTGAGAGGCTGAGCCTGCTGGCCGCCATTGTCCTGGTCGATGAGCAGCGCTGGGACGGCCAGGAGCGCTCCACGCGCTACCAGAACTTTCAGAAATCCGGCTGGTACTTCCCCGATTTTGGTAGCGATTCCGCGTCGGCCGATCTCTACCGGGGAACCATCGAAAACCTGTTCGCTACCTACCAGCGCGTCACTGCCGCCGTGCACGAAGCCTTGCGCCAGCGCATTGTCCGGCCCGAAGCCATGAAACCCGAGGCCTACGATCGGACCCTCAAGGCCCGCGCCTTTGATGTTGCGCGCTATCTGCTTCCGCTTGCGACCAATACCTCGCTCGGCCAGATCGTGAATGCGCGAACGCTCGAGACGCAGGTTTCGCGGCTGTTATCGCATCCCATTGAAGAGGTGCGCGAACTCGGCAAAAAGCTTCGCGACGCCGCAACCGGTCCGGCCTGGAATGTCAACGCAAAAGCCGGCGCCCGTCTTGTCGCGAAGCTTGCGGAGAAGCCCGAGCTTGCCGAGGAAGCCGCCGAACTGCTGGCCCGTGACGTACACACCGCTCCCACGCTGGTCAAATACGCCGAGCCGAATCCCTACCTGATCGAGACACGCACAGAAGTGGAACATGCGGCCGCGGAGCTGCTAAAGGGAATCGCGCCCGCCAGCGCGCCGGTCGTCGACCTTGTCGAGCGCACCGAGACGCTCGAGGTCGAGCTGGCAGCGACGCTCATCTACTGGGGGAGCCAACATCCCTATCGCCAGGTGCGCGACATCGTTGCCGGGCTTCCAGCCTCTCGCGTTTTGGAGATCATTGATGTCGGATTGAGGCGCCGCGGCAAGCACGACGAGGCTCTTCGCGTATTCCACGCCGGAGCCGCGCTGCGTTTCGACATCCTGATGGACATCGGCGGATTTCGCGACATGCACCGGCATCGCCGCGTAACGCAGATCAAGCAGGGCTTCACGGCGAAGCACGGATTTGAGACTCCGCATTCGGGTGATGTTGCCGGTCTTGAAGAGGCCGGCGTTCTCGCCGACTACCAGTCTGCTGTTGAGTCGGCTCACGCAGCGAGTGCCAGGATCGCAGCCGCGTCGGCGCCCGAGGCTCCACTGTCGGCTCTCTATCTTCTGCCGCTGGCGACGCGTGTGCGCTGCCTCTTCAAGATGGACTTCGCCGAAGCGCAATACATCAGCGAGCTACGGTCAGCGGCTGCAGGACACTTCAGCTATCGCCGCGTGGCGTGGGAGATGTACCTGGCTCTCGAACGGCAGCATCCCTCGCTGGCCAAATACATTCACGCAACGGATTTCACGCAGCCGATCGATCTCCTGCAGCGGTAGTCTGCTGGAGAACGGTTGGATAGTCGAGTCAACAAGCGCGCCTGCTCCCCGCCGTAACTTGCTGAAATCTAAGAATCAATTATCTACGCGGTTTGCAGATAATTTCTTCGCCCTCGTGCACAACGGACTCCTCTGGGAGGAGACGCGCCGTTGCTGCTCGCACACCCTCCCGAAATTCGCACTTGCTTCGCTCATACTTCAGCACAACCTAGCTCTGCCTTATCTCCGTCGCTTTGTCGCCGTGGAAAGTCACCGTCCACTTCTTTCCATTGGCATCGTAGGTTACGGTGCGGTTGCCTTCGCTCTGAGGGTTGTCAGTCTGGATCTTCTGGCCCAGGGCAAGCCGCGTCTGCAATTCGTTCATGCCTTGCTTCGCCTGGTGCGCATTGATTGCGGCCCAGACATCGCTCGGCCAGTGGCTGTAAATCGTGCGCGGATCGTCGTAGAAGAAGAGCATGTCATCGTAATATTGCTCCTGGCCTTCATCAATCGCTCCCACCGGCGTAGCGAACTCCTGCTTTTCATCGCCCGGCAGTGTAAACACGACGAGCGCCTGCTGATATCCGTGACTGATCCCATCATCGACGTCGGTGGGGGCTGCCTTTTTGATCACCTTCTTCACGTTCAGCTTCTGTAGCGGCGGAATGAGCCCCGCGCGCCTCTTGAAGTCGACTCTGCCGGCTGCATATGGGAAATAGGGCATAGTGTAGCCGTTCTTCATCCAAACGCTTTTGCCCGCTAGGTCCTTCACATCGTCGAAGTGCTGCGGAAATTCCATGCGAACAATAGCCACATCATCTATTGTGACCTTCTGTTCCTGGCCCGCGACGGCCAGGTTCTGCCGCTTCTTCCAGACCGAATACGTGTAAATGGAAGCGATCACCAACATGATTGCAGTCGGAATCACAACGATCTTCCAGGGCTTCACGTTTTCTCCTTGATCTCTAAGTTGCAGCAGGCGTCTCGATACTCGCAACGCCGGATCGCGCCGGCCGCAATGCATCGGCTGTCAACTCATCAGCGCGCCGCAATCCCGGAAAGAGCACAGCCCACGTTCCAGCAACCGCAAGCGAAGCCAGCCCGCCGAAGATTGTCGCCCGCACAGCACCCCACCACTGGGCTGTCAGTCCGCTTTCGAATTCACCCAGTTCGTTGGATGCGCCGATAAACAGCGAATTCACCGCGCTCACGCGGCCCCGCATCTCAGGCGGTGTGGCCAGCTGCAGCAGCGAACCGCGAATGATTACGCTGATCATGTCCGCAGCGCCGGCCACGGCCAACGCCCCGAGAGAGAGCCACAAGTTCCTCGACATTCCGAAGACCACCGTCGCGGCGCCGAAGATCGCAACACATGCAAACATCCGTGCGCCTGCCTTTCGGCGGATAGGAAACCGCGCCATGACCAGCGACATCGTCAGCGCTCCGATCGCCGGCGCGGCTCGCAAAACGCCCAGCCCGCGCGCCCCCGTATGCAGCACCTCGTTCGCGAAGATCGGCATCAACGCCACTGCGCCGCCCAGGAGCACGACAAACAAGTCGAGCGACATGGAGCCCAACAGCAGCGGCGAACTGCGCACGTACTGGAACCCGGCCAACACTACCTTGAGCGAGGTGGCTCGATGCTCCATTCGCCCGGGCCGCACGTGCAGGCTGAGAATCAGCACCAGAAACCAGATCAATGTCGCGAATGTGAAGACGTAGACCACGCCCGCACCCTCGAGGCCGATGCGGGCGAGATACGTCGCAAGTGGAAGCGCGAACAGGAGCCCCCCGAGAGCCGGCCCCGTAACGTTCGCGATTTGAAAGATCGCGCCGCCCCAGGTCACCGCATTCACAAAGTGCTGTTCGGGCACAAGGTGGGGAAGGAGCGCTGAACTCGCAGGCGCGGAGAACGCTCTTCCTGTACCGATCAGAAATAGGACCGCATAGATCAGATAGACGCTGCGAGTTCCTGCGCATGCGAGCAGAATCAGAATCGCAGTGCAGAAGAGTTGAAGTGTGTAGCAGCACAAAATCACATTGCGTCGATCGAAGCGATCAGCCACGTGCCCGGCAGGCAACAGGAAGAAGAGGCCGGGAAGGAACAACGCCAGGCCCGTATATCCGAGATCGAGCGCGCGGTGGGTAATCGAGTAGACCTGCCACGCAACCGCTAGGGCCTGCGCCTCGGCGCCAAGGATGACCGCAAGCCGTGCCAGTTGGTATCGCCGGAAATCGCGCGAGGTAAAGGCCTCCATCCCCCGTCGCGGAGGCTTGTTGGAAGGGGAATCCATCTTGTTCTTAGGTTAACTGGTGTGCGGGAAAATGCGAAAGATTCCCGTCTTCTCATTCCGCTCCCGTCAGCCTCATCATTTGGGGTTCTTCGTCTCCCACCATTGCCGCAATGAAGCCGTGACAGGGATGGAGCACCTACCGTTTAGAGGGCCTTGTCTCAGCAGAAGTGCCGTATTTTGAATTTGAGTGACGATCGATGAACCCAGGCGAGAGCTATGCACATCTATAGCTACATGTGAGATGAAGCGCCCTATGGTTGAAGCCCACTAGAAGCTCCGCCTTCCCCGCAACCGATGAGAAGCAGCAAACCGCGTTAGGAGAGAGTTTTGCCCGAGTTGCAGACAGTGCCGCCCGCTCCTGGAGCTAGAGCGCCGGCGACAACGGTAGAGAATCCCAATGCCGGCGAGTTGACGCGCTGGAGACCTCGTGTAAATCCCTGGCTTATCGCGGCAACGGTGGCGCTCGCAGCCTTCATGGAAGTGCTCGACACCTCCATCGCCAACGTTGCGCTGCCGCATATCGCCGGCAGTCTCGGCGCCAGCACCGACCAGAGCACCTGGGTGCTGACCAGCTACCTTGTCTCGAACGCGATCGTGCTCCCACTGGGCGGCTGGGCGTCGAGCCTGATGGGCCGTCGCAACTTCTTCGTCTTTTGCATCACCGTCTTCACCATCGCGAGCCTTCTTTGCGGCGCTGCGCCAAGTCTCCCCATGCTGCTGATCTTTCGTGTCATCCAGGGTGCGGGAGGCGGCGGAATGCAGCCGATGGCGCAGGCCATCATGGCCGACTCGTTTGAGCCGCACAAACGCGGGCAAGCATTTGCGCTCTACGGCCTTGTCGCCGTGCTCGCACCTTCGATTGGTCCCACTCTCGGCGGCTGGATCACCGATAACTACACTTGGCGCTGGATCTTCTTCATCAATATCCCGGTCGGCATCCTCGCCTTCTTCCTCGTCACGCGCCTTGTCGAAGATCCGCCGTGGATCAAGGCCGATCCATCCAAGCTGCGCAACATGGACTACATGGGCTTGGCATTCCTCACCATCGCCATGGGCGGTATGCAGATCATGCTCGACAAGGGCGAGGAGAATGACTGGTTCGCCTCCAACCTCATCCGCTTCTTTGCCGTGCTTTTTGTCGGCGGTTTGATTGGACTCTTCGTCTGGGAGTGGCGCCAGAAAGAACCGCTGATCAACCTGAAGCTGTTCCGGTATAAGAACTTTGCGATCTGCTGTCTGCTGATGATGCTGGTCGGCGGCGTCCTCAACGCAAATACGGTTCTGCAGCCGCAGTTCATGCAGCAGTTGCTTGGATACAACGCGACCACCGCTGGACTGGCGCTCACGGCCGGCGGCATTGCCCTCGTCATCATGATGCCCCTGGCCGGGTTTGCCACCGGCAAGATCTCCGCTCGCACACTGGCCGCGTGCGGATTCCTCATGTTTGTCGCCACCTTCCGCTATGCCGCGTACGTTACCAATCTGCAGATGAGCTTTGCGCAAGCCTCATGGTTGCGAGTCGTGCAGATGTTGCCGCTCCCGTTCTGCTTCATCTCGATTACGAATGCTGCGTACGTGGGGATGCCCAAGGAAGAAAGCAACCAAGTCGCCGGACTCATCAACTTCGCCCGCAATATCGGCGGCAGCATCCTGATCGCAATCACGAATGCACAGGTGACGAGCCGCGCCACCTGGCATCAGGAGCATCTGCAGAACTTCATGCAATCAGGATCGAACGCATTCGCACAGCATCAGCAAGCTCTTTCGGGCGTTCTTGGCGGGAGCTTTGGAGGCGCCAACAGCAGCGGCCTCGCGCTGGCTTCGATTTACAACCAGCTCAATCAGCAGGCGCAGATGCAGGGCTACCAGGACGTCTACATGGAGCTATCGTACATGTCGATCGGGCTTGTGCTGGCCGCCTTTCTGCTCAGTGCGAACCGGCCCGGCCAGGGCCCCGGCGCGTCCGCGATGCACTGATCAAGACACGTCCAGGTCGGCTTTCGTCTCGGATTGCCGGAAGTCAACCCACGTAACAAGCTTTTCGGCGCGCTCAAGAGGTCCGTGCAATGGCAGCAGATGTTTCAGGGGCCGGCCGCGCTATTCACCCCGATGTGGCGCGGCAAGGCGACGAGATCGTAATTACCAAGCACCGGGTAAATGCGTTCTGGGTACAGATGGAAATGATCCTGCACGCAAACCAGATTGATACGCTGATCCTCTTCGGCATCGCCACCAGCGGAGTCGTGCTCTCCACCCTGGTGGACGCGAGTGATCGCGACTATCGCCTCATTGTCGTGAAGGACTGTTGTCTTGATCAAGATCCGGAACTGCACGCCTGTCTCATTGAGAAGTTCTTTCCGCGTCGTGCTGAGGTTATCTCGGCAGCAGACGTGGCCTGCATGTTAAAGGCTTAATTTCGGCACACTCACCCACAAACGAAAACGCCAGAAGCCTTGCGGCCCCTGGCGCTTCCCGGGTGATTCTTTAGTCCATTGAATCGTACATCGTCCCGTTCCGCCTCATGATCGGGTCGCAGGTTGCCCCGCTGCCTCGATCTTCCCGCCCAGTCTGGGTTGCGTCTTCAGGTTGCCCCGAGTTCGCTCCCCTTCTCTGAGCCGACGTCCGAACCCTCAGGTTGCCCCGCTGCCTCGGACCTTTGGCGGTGCCGGCGATGGTCCGCTCGAGTTGCCTCGAACCTCCATGCCTTCGGCGTTGCCGGTTTTCAGCGAGGTTCCAGGTTACCCCGGTAGCTCTCGCCCCCTCCAGCGACGCCCGCGATACAGTCCTCAGGTTGCCCTTCGTCCTGCATCTCCGGCTTTACCGGTGATCGATCGTCGAGTCGCCTCGATTCTCGCATCCTTCGGCGGTGCCGGTTGCGAAATTCACCGGGTTGCCCCGGCGCCTTGCGCCTCCGGTATCGCCGACGATCAGTATCCGGGTTGCCCCGAAATACTCATCCTCCGGTACCGGCTGACAACTGTCCGAGTCACCTCGGATCACCCGCCATCCGGTTCGCCTCGGTTGATTCTCCGGGTTGCCCCGGAATCCTCAACTTTGGCTGCGGCGACGAGACCAATTTCCAGGTTGCCCTAAATCTCGTGTCTCTTCACCGTTCGCCGATTCAACTTCGATTCGAGTCTCCCCGAACCTCTGTTCTTCGGCTGACCCGCATCTGCTTCGCGAGTTGCCCCGCTTCCACATCTGCGGCTGGGTCGATGATCTCTCCCTGGCTGAATCGAACTTTGCATCCCCGGCTTGCACCGCGGATGAATCTTCGGCTCCAATCAGGTCGCATCAATCCTGATCCGGTCTTCAGCGCACTCTCGTTCCCAATCCTTCCATTCACTATCGGCAAGCCGACCATGAACTTCTAAACTGAAACCGCTACATGCACTTTCAAGCCGGTCGGAGTTGCTGCTCCAATCAACTATTTAGTCACCAGCTAGTTAGAGACAGTAGGCCTGGTCGCTCTGTGGATGCAAGTGCAAAACCCCAGTAGAATCTGTGGATTTCACCATTAACAGTGCATTCACATGAGAATCTGGGTTTCTTATCGGGGAATCCGAAGGAATTCGCCGACTAAAGAGCATAAGTTGCCAATCCAGACCACTTAGTTTGTCCCCTAATTTCCAGATCGCACCAACTTATTACTGCAATAATGCACATCTATCTGTGCCGGATTGGATACAAAACGAGCGGCCGCCTCGAAACTGGCTTTGCGAATGCTTCGCGGGCTTGGAAGCGCGGCTCGCCGGCAGCTGCCTCACGGTTAGCGTTCATCGGCGTCACGGCTGCTGCCAATTTGCATTGCAACCCCCTATGGTGATTCAATGATGCATTGAAACAGGGGTGCTCCACGGTGTGGGGCTGAGAAGATACCCTCGAACCCGATCCGGATAATGCCGGCGTGGGAAGCTTTCGTAGCCGAGTTGGCAACCTTCCTCCATTCGCAGCGCAAACGCTCTTGTTTCATGAAAGCGGGAACAAGACTATGCGCTCATCTTTATTCCATTCGCGGCTACTCGCTTCCAATTCCTACCAGCGTAGACAAGCTCTGGACTTTGCAGGTCTTCGGCCAGAGCGCTGCCTCCGATGGCGGTATCTTGCAGCTGCGGTTGCACTCGTTCTCTCCGTGGCAGGGACAAGGGCGCAGAGTCCTGCTGTACCTCCAGCCGAGCCGCAGTCGAATCCGCCGGCGTCGACGCCCTCAGCCGATAATCCCTCGCAAAAGCCGGGGCGAGTCACGACCACCGTCGTGGTTCATGGTGAAGTCAAAGACGATTACCTCTCGGATGCAGGATCCGCTGCCAGTCTCGATGACCTACCCGTACAGGAGACTCCTCTCTCTGTCAGCAGCATCACCAGCGCAGTGATGAGCGACCAGGTCTCCCGGGTGCTTTCTGATGTCGTGAAAAACGATGCCTCTGTGGGCGAAGACTACGCGCCGGTCGGCTATTATGGCGACTTTCAAATCAGGGGCTTTCCCATTGATCTTGCGACAGGTTTGCAGATTAACGGCATGACGATAGCCGGCGAGCAGGACGTTCCGCTCGAGAACAAGGAGAGCGTGGAGCTTCTCAAAGGAATCGCCGGCGTTGAGAGCGGCGTTGCCTCCGCGGGCGGACTGATCGATTTCGTGACCAAGCGGCCGAGGCTGATACATGCGGTCGATCTGGCCACGGATCATCGCGGAACCGCTTACGGTGCCGTCGATCTGGGGCGCTTTTTCGGTGGGCAAAAGCAGGTTGGCGCGCGAATCAATTTGGCGGGGGAAGGAATTCAAAGCTATCTCAATGGAGCGGATGGCTGGCGCGCAATGGGTGCTGGAACAGCGGACTGGAAGATCAGCCCAGCGGCGGTTCTAAAGACCGACTTCGAATATCAGCACAAGCGGGAAGCGGACGGAAGCGGGTATCAGTTGCTGGGAGGAACGACGATACCGGACATCAATCGGATCTACCGGTCAACGATGTTGGGTCAGCAGTCCTGGGCTCCCCCGAACACCTTTGACACATTCAACACCGGAGCGCGTTTCGATTATGATCTGCCGCATGCGTGGAAGGCATTTGCTGCCGCAAGCCTGAGCCACTCGCTGATTGACGATAACGTGATCTATGCGTACGGGTGCTATTACCAGGCGGCTTGCGACGCCAGCGGCGGAACGGCGCCCTCGTATTTCTTCGCTCCCGACGGCGGATACGATATCTACGACTACCGCAATCCCGGTGAGCTGCGGATTGACGGGAATATCGAGGCGATTGCGCTGGGTCATGTGAAGACTGGCGCAATCGTGCATGACCTCGCCGTTGGCGGCGATATCTTTCTCCGCAATGTGCGGATGCCCGGCTACTACACGGTCGACAATCCATATTCTCCCGATGGCGTTGTGCAGAATGGCGCCGTGTACACATTCATCGGGTCGCAGAATATTTACGAGCCCATCGCGCCGTTTTCTCCGGCAACGAATGCCGAAGGCGTGCCGCAGCAGGCGGGTCCGCGCCGGCTTTGGGAGGACAGTCACCAATCGGCTCTGCTGCTGCAGGACCGCCTGCATCTGCCTGGCCGGATCCAACTGCTGGCAAGCGGCCGATATGTTTCGCTGCGCGATCACAACTACTCCATCACAGCCAGTAATCCCACGACTCCCCCGACCAACACGGATAAGCTGGTGTGGCTGCCGCAATACGCCGTCACATTCAACCCAACACAACAGCTGATGCTGTATGGCAATTACAGCGTGCTGCTGTCACTGGGACCGCAGGCTCCTTTCTGGGTTGATAACGCCAGCCAGTATCTCGCGCCTTATTTCACACGTCAGGCTGAGATCGGAGCCAAGTACCAGCCGGGGCAACGGATTTTGCTGAGCACGGCGCTCTTTCGCATGCGCGCGCCGTTCTTTTATCCCAAAACGCTTGCGGGGCCTGACAGCTTCTGTCCTAACGGCTCTGCCGGGGATCAGTGCTTCGAATCTGAAGGCCGCGAAACGCACGACGGGCTTGAGGTGAGCGCGCAGGGCAAGGCTGCGAGCTGGGTGCAGTTGACGGCCTCGGCCATGGCGATCGATGCGATCTCGAGTGATACTGGAACACCCGCATTCGACAACAAGCAGGTGATCAACGTGCCTCACGTGCGCACCACGTTGTTTGCCGATATGGTCGTCCCGCACCTGCCAAGGCTGCATCTGATGCCCGGTTGGAGCTACACCGGACGCAAGGCGGCAACGCGCGATAATGCTGTGAGCGTGGGCGGATACAACCTGTTCAACATCGGCGCGCGGTACATGCCCGGCGGCGAAGAAGGTCACGTCAGTTTTCGGCTGTATGCCGACAACATCCTCAACAAGCGGTACTGGAGAGATACCGGCGGGCAATACGGGGACACCTTCATCTGGCTTGGCGCTCCGCCAACCGTGAGGCTGTCGGCGCATTACGCGTTCTAGAGAATCGCGGGTGGCACAAAAGGACTGAATTTGGACAAGATGACAAAAACACACGGATTGGATGGCACACTAGTCGAGCCCGACTGGGCACCGTTGACTATGGCGGAGATTCGCTCAGTTCTCGAGCATTTTCCGGATGTGGCCGAACCCATCGCAATTCTCTCCACAAGCCCTCGGCCGTTTTCAGCGGCAAGCGTGGCGGAAACCCGCCGAGGAAGAGTCTTCGTCAAGCGGCACGCTCGGGCGGTGCGCGATGCAGAGGGACTTCTCGAAGAGCACTGCTTCATGCGGCACCTGCTCGCAAACGGCATCAGTGTTCCCCGCGTTCTCGCAAGCAGCACCGAGCATACCGCACTTGAGTCTGGCAACTGGACCTACGAAGTACACGAAGTTCCCACCGGTATCGACCTGTATGGGGATGCGATTTCGTGGACGCCATTTCAGTCTACTGAGCACGCGCGCTCAGCCGGTGAGATGCTTGCGCGCATGCACCTCGCAGGTGCCAGTTACAAAGCTCCCGCGAGAAAAGCGCGCCCGCTGGTTGCAAGCTTCACGATCTTCGGCTCGGCCGATCCCAGAGCAGCGCTGAAGAAGTACATCTCGGAACGGCCTGCGCTGGCCGCCGATCCGCTGACGTGTCAGGACAGCGAGGGAGCGCTCGAACTCCTCGCTCCATTTCGTGACGAGCTGAAGCCTTTCCTTTCGTCGCTTGAACCGCTCTGGACGCACAATGATCTGCATGCTTCGAATCTCTTTTGGAATGGTCGTAGCACTCTTGCACACGCGACCTCTGTCATCGACTTCGGGCTTGCCGACCGGACCAACGCCGTCCACGACCTCGCCCAGGCGATCGAACGCAACATCGTGGAGTGGCTCGCGCTGATGCAGAATCCTGATGCCGGCGCGCTGATGCCCGTGCACATTGATCACGTGTGGGCGATGCTTGAAGGCTACGAAAGCGTGCGCCCGCTCAGCAGCGCGGAGGCGTCGGCCCTGACCCCGATGCTTGCGCTCTGCCACGCGGAGTTTGCTCTTACTGAGGCCGATTATTTCCTTGGCGTCTTGCATTCGCCGGAGAAAGCCCGCGTTGCAACCCGCGATTACCTGCTGGGACACAGTCGGTGGTTCCACGAAACCGGCTCGCAAAAACTGCTCGAGCCAATGCGCCGCTGGGCCGAGACACGCAAACCTGAAGCGGTGCGCGCATGATCCTGTCGGCTGTTGGCCACTATCTCGCCGCAAACTGGGTAGAACTCGCCGGCTTTATCACTACGGCGGTGGGAATCTGGCTCACCACCAAGCGCCTGCTCATCTCCTGGCCGATCATACTTGCCGCTGACGTGTTTTATCTGGTTGTCTTCTATCGCGCCCGGCTGCTCTCTGACGCGCTGCTCCAGATATTCTTCATCGTTTTCACGCTTTACGGATGGTGGAACTGGTGGCGCGGGGTGCGTGAGGAGGGCGAGGTGCGAGTGGTTCCGCTTGCACTGCCGAGCATGCTCATCGCGGTGGCCGCCGGCATCGCGGGCAGCTTCGTGGTGGGCGAGATTACGAAGCGTCTCAACGCGGCGCTTCCCTACCTCGACGCCGCGTTGATGAGTTTCAGTCTCGTCGGTAGCTGGTGGCAGGCGCGCAAACACATTGCCGCCTGGTGGCTCTGGATCGTGGTGGACCTTCTGTATATCTACGAGTACATCAGCAAGGATCTCTGGCTGACTGCGGTGCTTTATGCGGTGCTCGTCTTTCTTGCCGTCCTCGGCCTGCGCGATTGGAGCCGCGCTGAGCGCGCCGCTCAAACCGCAGCCTGCACCACGTTGCGCAGCGGCTCTCCGGCCATGTAGCGCCGCAGTTCATCGGCCGCGACCTTCAGGGAGCGCCGCGCAAACTCCGGACTCGATCCGCCCACATGCGGAGTGATCAGCAGGTTCGGGCACTTCCAAAGCGGATGCTCCGGGGGCAGCGGCTCCGGATCGGTGACGTCGAGAGCCGCACGAATCTTGCCGCTCTGCAACGCCTGCACAAGCGCATCTGTGTTTACGATGGGGCCCCGCGCCGAATTCACCAGCAATGCACCCTGCTGCATCAGCGAGAGCCTGCGCGCATCGATCAGCCCGCGGCTCTCCGCTGTATCCGGCAAAATCAGAACGATGATCTGCGCCTTCGGAAGCAATGCATCGAGTTCGCTGACCGCGTGCACTTTTGAATTCTCTCGCGCAGTGCGCGCGACACGTATTAACTGCACCTGGAACGGTTCGAGCATCCGCTCGATCTCTTTCCCGATCGAACCGTATCCGACTAGGAGCACCGTCTTCCCGGTGAGTTCCTCCAGCATCACGGGAGGATACAACGCCCTTGTGTCGCCAGTAATACGCACATACTCCGCGCTTGCCTCTGGCCGTCGCCGCTTCCAATCGCCCGACCGCTGAATATCGAGGAAGAGCGGAAAATGCTTCAGCATCGTGAGAATCGCCGCGAGGGTCCACTCAGCCGTCGAAATATTGTGTGCGCCACGCGCGTTGCAGATGGTCACATGCGGCCCCATTGCAGCCGGGATCCACTCTGTTCCGGCCATCAATGACAGTACCAGCTTGACTCCGCGCAGATGAGGAACGATGCGCGTGTTCCGCGTTGGATACGGATCAGGAATCCACACCTCGATCTCGACATCGTGATCGAGATCGCGCGGCAACGCGACCAGTTCGATTCCCTTGGGAAAGTCGGCCAACAGGTCGGGCGCTATATTCGTCGAGTATCCTACGCGAAGCGTCGCCATGATGTGCGGGAGACTCCTTTGGAGTCTATGCTACATGCCGAATCCGCGCACCTGTTGTGCGCTTGCTCATAGGCCGATGCACAAAAATGCGTCATCCTATGACTGAGCGGGGCAATCTGATAAGAACCGATGCGATTGACAAAAGCCAGAACGTGGTCGCAGCAACAACTCGCAGTGAAGCTGCGCGTTGGCCAACCAAGCGGTGGAGGACTTCTGAATTGGGAGCACCGGCGCCTGCTGATTCACGCAGCCAGAACTTCCATGGCAGCAGCGCTTTGCTGGTGGATCGCGCTGCGAATGGGCCTCCAGGACGGCTACTGGGGAGCCATCAGCGCGATCATCGTGTTGCAGTCCAACTTCGGCGCGACGATCTCCGCCTCGCGCGAGCGCATCCTCGGGACAATTATAGGCACAGCGCTTGGCTTCGCGTTCTCGCTCTTTGGTGCGCTGCCCTGGAACTACGTCCTGGCATTGCTGTCCGCAATCATCCTATGCGGCCTTCTCGGCCTTCGCAATAGCTCGCGTCTTGCCGGCGTCACGATATCGATCATCATGCTGGTGCAGAAGGGCGGCTCCCACTGGGTGCTCGCGCTGCACCGCGTCGGCGAGGTATTTCTCGGAATCGTCGTCGCTGTCGCCGTTTCCACTTTCATCTTCCCCGATCGCGCGCGACTGCGACTGCGCGACGGGCTCGCGCAGGAGTTTCTTGTTCTCGGCATATTCTTTGAGAGAGTCCTGCAGGGCTTCCGCGGCCAGCCTCCTGCCAGCCTCAGCGAACAGCGCGAAGATGCACTTGCCATGCTGCGCGGCAATAACGAGCTTCTCGAGGCTTCACGCAACGAGCCCTCAGGCGGCCCCGGATGGCGCGAAGGCCTCGCCATGCTCTCGCAGTTTGGCCGTTCGATCTTCGATTCGCTTGTGGCCCTTGAGATTGCCGTCCGCGACAGCCACGAAGACAAATACGCACTGCAGCTGGAGCCGGAGCTGGGTCGTCTGGCTTCGGATATCCAATCAGGATTCCAGTATGTGGCGAAATGCATTCACAGCTGGCGATTTCATATTCCGCCGCCGAATCTCAATCTCGAAGAGGACATAGCGCAGCTCGAAGAGCGCATGGACAAGGTGCGGCACACTGGGCCGAACTTTTCCCAGGCCGAGATCCTGCGCGCCTATGCTGTTCAGTTACACCTCAAGCAGATCGCGCGCCTGCTGCGTGCATCCCGAATGGAGACGAGCCGAGCCGCCGGCGAGGAGCGACTTGCCGACAGCTAGGCTAGAAACCTGCGCAGAGCCTCCGCGCAGGCCTCGATCTCCTTGATCGAGATGGCATACCCGAAGCGCAGGTGTCCCTCTCCCTGGGCGCCGAACACCGATCCTGGAATTGTTGCAATGTGTGCCTTCTCAAGCAGAATCTGCGCAGCCGTGCGGCTGTTCTTGTGAATCTTCTCCACGTTCGGAAAAGCGTAAAAAGCCCCAGCCGGCGGATCACACTTGAGCCCGACTTCATTCAGGGCGCAGACCAGCAGATCACGCCGCTTCCGATACTCTTCGCGGTGAGCGGCAATCTCAGACTCTGTGGTCTTCAGTGCGTGAATCATCGCATGCTGCACAAAGGTCGGCACGCCATTCGTCGAGTAGAGCACGATCTTGCGCAGCGCCGTCATGAACGGCTCCATGGCAACTGCATAGCCTGCGCGCCACCCCGTCATCGCATAGGTCTTCGAATACGTAAAGCAGGTAATGGTGCGCTCGGCCATGCCCGGCAAGGACGCGATCGAAACATGCTCGCCGTCGTACACGAGGTCCTCGTAGGCCTCATCGGCAATGACGATCAAGTCGCGCTCACGCGCGAACGATGCCACTTCCTCCGCCTCGGCCCGCGTGAAAACCAGCCCGCTCGGATTCTGCGGCGTGTTGTAGTAGATCGCCCGCGTTTTTGGCGTTGAGAACTGCTCGAGTGTCTTTCGGATGCCGTTGCGCCGCGCTGTTATGGTCGGCACATGCAGTGGCCGCGCCTGCGCACCCGTGACAAGATCACCGATCGGCGTCCAGTAAGGTGAGAAGACCAGCGCATCGTCCCCCGGATCGAGCACACTCTGAAATGCCGCGTAGAGACCCTGCGAACCGCCCACCGTCGCGATCACCTCATCGACGGTCGCGGGGATCTTGTTCTTTGCGCCCAGCTTTTCCACGAGTGCCTTGCGCAACGGCAGCACACCGGATGACGGCGCGTAGTGCGTGTGGTTCTCAACCAGCGCCCTCACGGCCGCGTACTTGATCTCTTCCGGCGTTTCGAAGTAGGGTTCCCCTCCGTGCAGCGAATGAACCTGCAGTCCCTCGGCCCGCATCTCCATCACCTTATTGCGGATCTGCACAATGTCAGAGAATCCCACTTCATCAAGTCGCTTTGCCAGGCGAATCCCGTTCTGCTGGGGCATGCTGTCCAGTGTTCCTTTCGCGCGCGATGCGAATGCTGTTGTCTCCAGAATATCCGAAGCGAGAAAACCACAATCCGAGAGGGCGAGGCTCAGCGCATCGTTCAAACCGCCAGCAGATTCGTGTAGATGGCCATCCCCACCACGGCATCCACTCCCATGCTCTCCAATTGATCGATCTCCTCCTGGCTTCGGATGCCGCCTGCGACGATGAGCTGTTGCGTGGTGAGCTTGCGCAATCGCGCCGCCACATCCACGGGAAAGCCCTGCATCATGCCTTCGCCGTCGACGTGTGTATATAGGTATGCAGAGACGTATGGCTCCAAGTCTGGGATGGCTTCGTCCGGCGTGAGAGCCACCTGAGACTTCCAACCCTTCACCGCGATTCTGCCGTTCTTTGTGTCGATTCCGGCAACCAGTTGCCCAACTCCAACTGCCTCGGCGAGCGAGGAAGCGAAATCAACATTCACGGTGCCGTCTTCTGAGAACAGCGCCGAGCCGATGATGGCACGTTTTGCTCCGGCATCGAGCACCTCGCGCGCTCGATCGATAGTGCGAATTCCGCCGCCTACCTGGCAAGGCAGTCTGCGCGCGATCTGCGCGGCGAGCGAGGAGTTGTCGCCCTGGCGCATCGCTGCGTCCAGATCAATCAGCTGGACGAGCGGAAAGCGCGAGAAGCGCTCGATCCAGTATTCGAAGTCGTCGAAAGCGAGACGCAGCTTCTCGCCCTGGACAAGCTGCACGATCCGGCCACCGAGCAAATCAATTGAAGGAATCAGCATGGAAGCCTCACTGGAATTCCGGCGACGAAAAGTTCTTCTTTGAGCGAGCGCGCGCTCGAGACGCCGAAGTGAAAAATGCTGGCCGCGAGCGCCGCATCGGCCCTACCGCGCGAAAAGACCTCAGCGAAATGCGCAACTGTCCCGGCGCCGCCCGATGCAATCACCGGAATACTGACTGCCCCGCTGACCGCGGCCGTCAATTCGCAATCGAACCCTGCGCGCGTTCCGTCGGCGTCCATCGACGTAAGCAGGATTTCTCCTGCGCCACGGCTCTCGGCCTCGCGCGCCCACTCGACGGCACGGCGACCCGTGCATTTGCGTCCGCCTTCAACGAAGACCTGTGCGTCGCGCACAGGATCGGGGGCATCTGGATCACGCCGCGCATCGATCGCAACCACAATGGCCTGCGCGCCAAAACTGCTTCCGATTGCGCCGATAAGCGACGGATCGGCGAGCGCCGCCGAGTTCACGCTGATCTTGTCTGCACCGGCCTCGAACACCTGCGCGGCTTCATCGGCACTTCGGATGCCGCCGCCGACCGTGAATGGCACAAACAACTCGCGCGCTGTGCGGCGAACCGTTTCGAGCAGGGTCTGCCGGCCCTCGTGTGTTGCCGTGATGTCGAGCAGCACGATCTCGTCGGCGCCTTCCCGGGCGTGCCGCGCCGCAAGTGCCGCTGGAGCTCCGGCGTCGACCAAGTCGACGAATTGAACGCCCTTAACCACGCGTCCGGCGTGGACATCGAGGCAGGCGATGATGCGTTTGGTCAGCATGCCCACTCCAGAAAATTGCGCAAAATCTTCAATCCCGTTTCTCCGGATTTCTCAGGGTGGAACTGCACGCCCATCACGTTGCCACGCTCAACCGCCGCTGCAAACGGCTCGATGTACTGCGTGACAGCCGCTGTATCTGCGGTGACTGGGCCCTTGTAGGAATGCGTGAAATAGACGAACTCGCCAGGCTTGACTCCGGCGAGAAGACGCGAGCCTTTGCGGACTTCGAGCGAGTTCCAGCCGACGTGCGGCACCTTTTCGCCGCCCTCGGGAAAGCGCTTGCAGTACTCTGCAAAATGTCGGAGCCCTTCTTGCTCTGGTGCTTCCGTGGAGCCGGCATACAACCACTGCATTCCGACGCAGATGCCCAGGAATGGAGCGCCGCGCGAGATTACATTTCGGATCGCGCCCGTTATTCCCGTGGAATCCAGACGCTCTGTCGCGGCAAAATGTCCTACGCCGGGAAGCACGATCCGATCGGCGAGCTCGATCAGCGACAGGTCCCCATCTGTGACCACCGGCGCTGCCCCAAGATGCCGCAGCGCCTTCAGCACCGAGGTCAGATTTCCCGCCTTGTAGTCAATTACAGTTACACGCATTCAACCAAGCCCCACATGGATGAGAATCGAAACGCTGAATGGCCAGGGGCTAAAGCCCCATTGTCTTTGGCCTTCATTCGGCGCGACTAAAGTCGTGCCCTGACACAAAACCTCGTCTGCTACAGCAGCCCCTTCGTGCTCGGCAGCATCTCGCCGAGTTGCTTGTCGCGCGAGCAGGCCACGCGTAACGCTCGTGCAAAAGCCTTGAAGATCGCCTCGATCTTGTGGTGATTTGACCTGCCATACATCGTCTTCACGTGCACATTGGCCCGTGCGCCGCGCGCGAAACCCTCGAAGAAATCCGTGACAAGCTCGGACTGCAGGTCGCCGACCAGACGCGTGCGAACTTTTGTATCCACGACGAATGCCGCTCGCCCGCTCAGGTCCACCGCAGCAACGGCTAGCGTCTCATCCATCGGCATGATGAAATAACCTGCGCGTAGGATGCCGCGTTTGTCGCCCAGCGCTCGATCAAATGCCTCTCCGAGCGCGATCCCTACATCTTCGACGGTGTGATGCTGGTCTACATCCAGATCGCCCTTGCAGGTGAGTTCAAGATCGAAAGCTCCGTGCCGCGTAAACAGTTCAAGCATGTGATCGAAGAAACGGATACCGGTAGAGATCTTGTAAACGCCCTTGCCTTCAATGGTGAGCGCAATCGCGATGCGTGTTTCATTCGTATCGCGCGCCACCGCGGATTTGCGAACCGCGGCCTTCGACATGCTCTTTTCAGCTTTGGCCATCATCGCATCTCCTCAGTTGTGCGAAGTTCTTTCATCGTCCTGTTCATCACCTCAACAGCTTCGCGCATCTGCTCTCGCGTGCCGATGGTGATGCGAACGCATCCATCGCATCCCGGGTCGTTCGACCGGTCGCGCACCAGCACTCCGCCGGCTAACATCATCCGCACAAATTCGCGATGCTGCGCACCAACCCCCACAAGTACGAAGTTCGCGCGACTCGGCCAGCGGCGAACCGCGGCTGCATCCAAAGCAGCTTCGAACTCGGCACGCGCAGCGAGCACTTCGCCCACGTACCAGTCAAGATACGCTGTATCTTCGAGCGCCGAAGGCAGGCACGCTAGTGCAAGCGAGTTCACACTGTAGGGCGATAGCACGCGGCGAACCCACCGCATCAGCTCGACGGGGCCAAAGAGAACGCCGAGGCGTAATCCCGCAAGCCCATATGCCTTGGAGAACGTGCGCGCCACGACCAGGTTGGGCACGGTTCCGATCAGGTCGACTACAGTTTCGCCATGAAAGTGAAAGTATGCTTCATCGACGAGCACGACTGCATCTGGCGCGCGCTGCGCAATCTCGATGATTTGCGCTCGAGTCGCAATCGATCCTGAAGGGCTGTTCGGATTTGCGATCGCAACGACCTTCGTGCGGGGAGTGATGGTTGCGGCAAGGCGTTCAAAAGGAAACTGCAGATCGTCATTTGCCTGCACCGCAACCACACGTGCATCCGTTGCCGAAGCGTACACCTCGTACATTGTGTAGGTCGGCACGGGCAGCAGAAGCTCGTCGCCGGCATCCAGAAACGTCTCGAAGAGAACGTGAATCGCTTCGTCGACGCCGTTGGTCAGTACGACCTGCTCCGGCGGAGCGCCCAGATGCTTCGCGACGAGGCGCTCCACCGGCTCACGCTCGGGATAGCGCGTCAGGTCGCCGGCCGAAATCCTTCCGAGCACTTCCTTCACCTTCGGCGAGCACGCAATCGTGTTCTCGTTGAAGTCGAGTCGCATCGCATCGCGATTCCCGAGCGGGGGATGATACTCCTTCATCGCCTGCACGCGAGCGCGCGGAGCGGGATGAACAACAGAGGCAGATTTATGCACGGACCCTCCTTGCACGAGCGGTGCGGCGCGACGGCTTCCGGCCGGATCTCGTCACGCGCAGTCGAATTGCCGCGCCATGCGCGCTCAGCCCCTCTGCATCCGCCAGCAACGCGGCCTGCGGACCAAGCCTTTCAATCCCCTCGGCCGAGTACTGCTGCACTGTGATGAGCTTGATGAAGTCATTCACGCTCAGCCCTCCACGCACGCGCGCCATGCCGCCGGTCGGTAGAGTGTGGTTCGGCCCGGAGATGTAATCGCCCATCGGCTGCGCTGACCATCTGCCCACAAACACGGAACCCGCGCTTGTAACCCAGTCGACATCCTCGGCCGAGTCCACCGTCAGATGCTCCGGCGCAAGGCGGTTCGTGATTGCGTGGGCCTCTTCAATCGTGCCCGCAACGATCACTACCCCGTTGCGACCGAGCGCGTCACGCGCGACTGCATTGTTCCGGCTCTGCGCGCGGACTTGGACAACAACATTCGCCGCCAGGTCCTCGCGTGTTGTAACAAAGACTGCAAGGGCCTCAGGATCATGTTCGGCCTGTGCCACCAGGTCGGCGGCAACCTCCGCGGGATTCCCACGCTCGGTGGTGACTACGATTTCCGTGGGGCCGGCGAGCATATCGATCGCGCAATCAAATGCCACGAGCCGCTTCGCAGCCGTGACATACAGATTTCCTGGACCAACAATCTTGTCCACCCGCGGCAGGCTCCGTGTGCCGTACGCGAGCGCCGCGATCGCGTGCGCTCCGCCGACACGATAGAACTCCTTGATGCCGAGGAGGTGTGCAGCTGCGAGCGTTTCGAGCGCCGGTCTTGGCGAAACCGCTACGATGCGCTGCACCCCAGCCACCTGTGCGGGGATCGCGGTCATCAGCAGCGTCGACGGAAGCGGATGTCGCCCGCTCGGCACATAACATCCAACTGAACCTAGTGGACGCACAAGCTGACCAACGTTGAGACCTTCGCCAGACGATTTCGTCCACGACTTCGGCATCTGTTGCTGCGCAAAGGTGCGAATCTGTTTGGCTGCCGTCTTGATCGCATCGCGAAGAGCCGGATCGATCGCCTCCCACGCATCCAGCATCTCCTGAGCGGAGATGCGAAATCGTCCAGGATCGTTGAGCCCATCGAACTCGGCAGCAAAGCAAAACAGGGCGCCATCGCCGCTGCGGCGCACTTGCGCAACGATGCGCTTGACGACCGGCAGCACGGAATCCAGCGCCGCGCCGCCGCGCCGTTCCAGTGCGGCAAGCCGAATGGCCGCGCCCGTCGCGTTCCGACCTTGTGTTCGTATCAGCTTCATTCTTTCTCGGCCTCTCTCAGAGCACAACCTTGTTCAGCGGATACTCCACAATGCCCGTTGCCCGCGCGGCCTTCAGCTTCGGAATTACATCGCGCGCCACACGCTCTTCCACTATCGTGTTCACGGCTACCCACTCTGAATTGCTCAGGTGCGAGATAGTCGGGGAGTTCAGCGCCGGTAGCACAGCGAGCACGCCGTCCAGATCCGCGCACTTCACATTCAGCATGAGTCCCACTTGCGATTGAGCGTCGATTGCACCGCGAAGCATTACCGCAATTTGGTCGATTTTTTCCCGCTTCCAAGCATCGGCCAGCGCCTGCCTGCCGGCGATCAGGTGCGTCTCGCTCTCCATGATCGTGTCAATGATCTTCAAGTGATTCGCCTTCAGAGAGCTGCCCGTTTCTGTCACCTCGACGATGGCATCGGCCAGTCTCGGCGGCTTCACTTCGGTTGCGCCCCAGCTGAACTCGACCTTCACATTCACGCCCTTGCCTGCAAAGTAGCGTTTCGTTACTTCGACAAGTTCTGTCGCAATGATCTTGCCTTCGAGATCCTCAGGGCACTGAAATCCGCTGGACTCCGGCACCGCCAGCACCCAGCGCACCTTGCGCCGGCTCTGCTTGGCATACGTCAAGGTCGTCACGCTGGTCACATCTAGTCCGCTTTCTACCACCCAGTCGATGCCGGTCAGGCCCGCATCGAGCACCCCATGTTCAACGTAACGCGCCATCTCCTGCGCGCGAATCAGCATGCACTCGATCTCTGAATCATCGATCGATGGAAAGTAGGAGCGCCCGTCGGCATAGATGTTCCACCCCGCGCGCTTGAACAGAGCGAGCGTCGAATCCTGCAGACTGCCCTTGGGGATGCCAAGACGAAGTTTGTTAGCCACGGGTCACCTCCGTTGCATTCGAAGTCGCGAGCGGCTTCGTGAAACAGCTGACCGTGCCCTCATGGCACACCAGTCCGTCGCCTTCCACCTCTACGCGAAACAACAGCGCATCGTTGTCGCAGTCCGTGGCCGCAGCCACAACGCGGAGGCGGTTACCGCTTGTCTCGCCTTTCATCCAGAGCTTCTGTCGTGTGCGGCTCCAGAACGTGACGAATCCAGTCTCCAGGGTTTTGGCATAGCTCTCCGGATTCAGAAAGCCCAGCATCAGGACCTCGCCGGTTCGTGCATCCTGCACGATACCCGCGACAAGGCCGTCCATCTTCTCGAAATCGATCTCAGGTTGAGCGCTCATATTCTTCCTGTATTTGAAAATTTCTGCTGCACAAACAAAAAGCCCGTCGGCTTGGCTGCCGGCGGGCTTCGGTATTCCTTGATCTCTCTGGCCGTTTAACTCTGGCCATGGCAGTCCGCCGGCACATTGGTCCCGTGATGGTGATGATGACCGTGATGGCGGTGGTTCTGCATCTGTTTAGAAATTAAGGGCAGACACGACATTGTGTCAACAGCACCCTCCATCTTGCTTATCAAGCGTGCGTATTTGGCGAGGTCCCTGCCGGGTCCGGCTCCGGTTCGCGCAACACCTCAAGCAGTTTCTGGTAGAGCCGGTAGCGCTGCTCAAACCTTTCCGACGCACGTGTCACATATCGAACCAGCACGTCGATTCCCGCGGCAGAGGGTTTCAGATTCTCCACTGCAGTCGCGCTGAACCGGCTAAGGCTGCTCCCGCGTGCTCCGCGCTTCCACTCCTGCTCGGCGAGATTCGCGTTCTTCTCGGTCTCTGCTGCGACAACCTTCTGAATCCGTTCAAGAACCTCGTTCACATTTTCCGACGCCGGCAGACTGAGCGTGATTTCGTCCCACATCCATTGACCGCTCGTCGTGAAGTTGAAGTACTGACCGCGAATGGCAAAGCCATTCATGAAGGTGATTCTTCGTCCGGTTGGGAGTCCCTTGTCTGCAAGTGTTCCAGTTTCGAGCAGCGTAGTGTTGAACAGGCCAACCTCGACCACTTCGCCGCCGACGCCGTTGATCTCCACCCAGTCGCCCACGTGGATGCCGTTCTTGCCCATGAGTACAAACCACCCAAGGAACGCGATGATGAAGTCCTGCAGTGCGATCGTCAGGGCAGCAGTCGCGAGGCCCAATATGGTCGGCGTCTCGCGCGGGATCCCGAAAATCACGAGCAGGATGAGCGCCACACCAACGATCTGGATCGACATCTCCAGAATGCTGCACAGCGTTTGCGAGCGCCGGCGATCGAGCGCGGCAATGGACATCAAACGCCGCACAATCGCGTCGCAGATGACCATGCAGATTCCAATGAAGGCGATGATCACAAGCGACTGCAGGATCAGGTGCAGCACGATCCGATGTTGCAGCTGCACCTGCGCAGACCACTTGCTGTACACGGTAGCCAGTTGCTGGTTGGTCTGGATGCGGTCATCGGTAATACTCAGGATCTGCCGCTGAGACGCCCTGTCTTTGATCGACGCGAGCCGGGCTGCTCGATCTGCGCTGCCCGTCTGCGGGCTTGCCGCGGCATTTACCTTCGCCTCAAGGGCGTTGTGCGCTTTCGTCAGATCAGCGATGTCGGCTCGTGTCTGGTCAAGCGCCTGCAGCAGCAGCGTATACCTGCTCCGCTGCCTGAACCACGCCGCCACACGGGAGGCCATGGTTCCGTGCTGCCGTTCCGCAATCGCAGCCACCTGGCCACCCTGGCGCACCTGCTTGTCATACTGCTTCATGGAAGCTTCGTGCGCGTTCAGCTCTGCCTGTATCAGCGAGGTCTGGTCGCCCGAGGCGCGATTCAAGTCCTCCTGTGCGTCATCAAGTTCGTCCGTATCGAGTCCGAGCTGTGCTTTCGCGACATCCAGATCCCCCTGGTCAACCGCCGCCGGGCCGCTCGTGGTCGCCTTGTTTTCCGGAGAATTTACCTGAGCCGTGACGCTCTGCACTTGTGCTTTATCTTGTGCAATCAGCTGCTGAAGCTGTCCGACCTTCTGTGACAGTTCGAGAGCTTCACCCGTGAGGGTGATGTGTTCTGCGTCCAGCGCAGCCTGCCGCAATGCCGAGGCGAAGGCCTGATCCACCTCGTGGTCCGCAAGCCGCTCGGCGTCGCGGGCATAGTCCATCTCTTCAGCCGTCTTCGCCAGCGGCGCCAGGGCTTGTGCAGTTTGCCAGGGACGCGTATCGACAATTGTCTTCTTACCCGCGGTAACGCGGTTGGCGCCGCTCGCCGGGTTAAGAAACGAAAGATTTCCCATCGCGTCCCGTGTCATCCATGCAGACACAAGACACACGATGAGGAGCACCAGCAGCACGAGCAGGATGACCAGCCTGGTGCTTCCAAAGATTCGGCTGCGCAGCGCACTACCGGCAGAAGAAGCAGGGTTGGGGATTGTCATGTAGATATTGTTGCAGGAGACCAGCGCACCAGTCTCCACCCCTATTCAAATTCGATAAGCCCTAAAGTTTACATATACTTTCACACGCATGAGAATAGACGCATGAAATCAACAAAAGGTTTTGTTTTCCTGGCCTGCACGGAGGGGTGCGCGCTCGCGCCGTGCCAGACCGCGATCGCCTTGCAATCGCCGTAGCCGGTCGCGCTCCAGCGCCCCGGCGGCCGATGCGCGGGTCGACATCAACACCGCCAGCTTGAACAGCTGATAAAAGTGCCGGGGCTTCCGCGCACGTGGGCGGCACGGATCATCCGCTACCGCCCCTATCGAGCCAAGAACGAGCTTGTAGACCGCGGGTCGTGGCACCCCAGGTCTACGATCGCATCAAGGACGACATCATCGCGCACCGTGAGAGGCAGCAGTGAGCTCGGGAACCTCCTCCTCGCAGCCTTCTCCGGGAACCTTGGGCTGGGGGCCGAAGCGTTCGAGCATGCTCTTCACAATCACGTAGAGCACGGGAATAAAGACAAGGTTAAGGATCGTGGATACCAACATGCCGCCGACGATAGTCGTTCCCACAGACCGGCGGCCCATCGCGCCGGCTCCGGTTGCAAAGACCAGCGGCAGAGTCCCAAGAATGAAGGCGAACGACGTCATCAGAATGGGACGAAGACGCAGCTCAGCGGCCTCGATTGCGGACTCGATAATCGATTTCCCGCGGGCGCGAATCTGCTCGGCAAACTCGACGATGAGAATCGCGTTCTTAGCGGCGAGGCCGATCAGCATCACGAGACCAATCTGGCAATACACATCGTTGGCCAGCCCGCGTAGCGAAACAAATGAGAGAGCGCCCAGAACTGCCATTGGCACTGACAGCATGATGATGAAGGGCAGTACAAAGCTTTCATACTGCGCCGACAGCGTGAGATAGACAACGATGATGCCAAGGCCGAAGATCAGGATCGCCTTGCCGGCCGATTCGATCTCCTCAAGCGAGAGTCCAGTCCATTCGTAGCTCATGCCCTGGATCATGTTCTTCTTGGCCAGCTGCTCCATTGCCGCGAGTGCCTGTCCGGAGCTGACGCCGGGCGCGGGCAGCCCGTCGATTTCAGCAGAACGGAACATGTTGTAGTGCGTGATCACCTGAGGCCCGGAAGACTGATCGATAGTAACGAGGTTGTCGAGCGGGATCATCTGACCGGTACCGGAGCGCACATAGAACTTGCGAAGATCGCTCGGCAGCATGCGGGAATTCTGATCTGCCTGAACGTACACACGGTACGAGCGGTTATTGAAGTCGAAGTCGTTGACGTATTGCGACCCCATGAAGACACCGAGAGTCGAGCTGATCTGATCGAGTCCGACGTTCATCTGCTTCGCCTTTTCGCGGTCGATGGAAACCAGCAACTGCGGATCGTTCGATGTGTAACTCGTATAGAGGTTGGTGACCTCTTTGGACTGCTGGCTTGCGCCGATGATCTGGTGGGCAACGCGATCAAGGTCGGAGAGTGTATTGCGTCCCAAGTCCTGCAACTGGAACGCGAAGCCGCCAAAGCTTCCCAGGCCCTGAATGGCGGGCGGTTCCTGGAGAATCACCAGTCCGCCGGGCACGCCGAATAGTTTCGGCGCGAGCGATCGCTGGATGTCGGACGCGGTATGACCCGGCCCCTGTTTCTTTCGCTCATCCTGTGCCTTGAGCGGAACGAAGATCAAACCGAAGTTCGAAGCGCTGCCGCTGAAGCTGAATCCCATGACTGCGAAGGTGCCGTACACGTCCGGATCCTGGCGAATGAGCGCCGTTGCGCGCTGAGCCACTTCGCTTGTGTACGTAAGTGACGCGCCCGGCGGAGTCTGCACGATGCAGATCAAGTAGTTCTGGTCTTCACCCGGAACAAACGCAGTGGGGACGCGCTGATACATAAAGACCGTAGCTCCCAGGCCCGCGAAGAAGAGCACCAGAATCGCCCACCGCAGGCGAACCACCTGGTGAGCAAACCGGCCGTACACCTGCGTCGTCTGGTGGATGGTGCGGTCGATGAAACCAAAAACTCCGCGCTTATCGGTCTCGGGGCGCAGAACCAAAGCAGCCAGGGCCGGCGAAAGTGTCAGCGCGTTGAAGGCCGAGATCGCGATCGAGAAGGCGATCGTCATCGCAAATTGCCGGTACAGAATTCCGGTCGTGCCTGGGAAGAACGATACCGGCACAAATACCGAGATCAACACGAGCGAAGTAGCAATGACCGCGCTGGTGACTTCGCCCATAGCCTCTGATGTCGCTTTTCGCGCATCGCAATGTTCGGTGGCGATGTGACGCTGCACGTTTTCGATCACGACAATGGCATCGTCGACAACCAGGCCGGTTGCCAGCGTAATGCCGAACATGGTGAGCGAATTGATGGAAAACCCGAATATCTTGATGAAGGCAAATGTGCCGATCAGCGAAACCGGAATCGTGATCGCCGGAATAATGGTGGCGCGCCAATCGAGCAAGAAGAGAAAGATGACGACGATCACGATGATGATCGCTTCGCCCAGCGTAGTTACCACTTCCCGGATCGAGTCGCCAACGACAGTGGTCGTATCAAACGGAATAATGTACTTGAGCCCAGGCGGAAAGGTCAGAGACAGCTTATCGAGAGCCGCCTTGGCATCGCTGTCGACCTGAAGAGCGTTGGCATTGCTCAACTGCTGCAAACCGACGCCGATTGCATCCTGGCCGTTATAGCGCAGATCAGTGGCGTAGGTTTCCGCACCCAGCGCGGCATGCCCTACGTCCTTGACCTGAACGATTCCCGCAGTTGTGCTCTTCAGAACGATATTGTCGAACTGCACAGGGTCCGAAAGCCGGCCCACCACGTTGACCGTAATTTGATAGCGTTGATGCGGATCAGAAGGGGGCTGCCCAATCTGGCCGGCAGGAATCTCGACGTTCTGCTCGGCGAGGGCATTCACGACGTCCGAAGCGGTAAGACTGCGCGCGGCGAGGCGATCGGGATCGAGCCAAATGCGCATGGCGTATCTGCGTTCGCCGAAGATGAGCACGTCGCCGACGCCAGGAACTCGCTTGAGCGCGTCCTTCACATAAACGTCGATGTAGTTGCTGATAAATAGATCCGAGTACCGCCCCGGAGGATCAGATACAAACGCCGCGCCGAATACGAAATTGGAATTCGCCTTGGTGATCGTGACGCCGGTGTTCTTCACCGACTGGGGCAGGAGTCCCTCGGCGGAAGCGACACGGTTCTGCACGTCCACGGCCGCAATGTTGAGATCGTAGCCGGTGCGGAAGGTCGTAGTGATCTGGCTGGTTCCATCATTGGAGCTCGACGAGCTGATGTAGCGCATGCCTTCCACGCCGTTGACCGATTTTTCAAGCGGGATGGTAACGGCCGACTCAACAACGCGCGAATTGGCGCCCACGTAGTTGCTGCTCACCGTCACCTGTGGAGGAGCTAGCTGCGGGTACAGAGAAATGGGCAATGTGGGGATGCACACGGCCCCCGCAAGGATGATCAGCAGAGCACAAACCGTCGCAAACACCGGCCGGTGAATGAAGAAATCGACCACGATGCCCTCACAATTCTGTTGTCGTGCAAATAAGAAACTCCGACCTCTTAAATCCCGCCACTCGACGGCCCGGCCTGACCGGCTGCCGGCGGACCAGGGGGCAACGGCATCACTGGCGCGCCGTCCATCAGGAATTGCGTCCCTGAAACGATCACTTTGTCACCCTCTTTGAGGCCACTCTGCACCGCATAGTCGTTGCCCACCGTATCGCCCACGGTGATGGGCCGCTGCTTGGCGAAGTACTTTCCGCCCTGGTCTTCGGCTACATACACAAACGTCTGTCCGCCAAGGCGAGTCACTGCCAACACCGGGACAACCGCCCTCGGTTTCGTGTCCCAGATCACCCGGGCTCTCACGATCTGCGCGTGGCGCAGGTCTTCGGGATCGAGCACGGGAGCCTTTGCAAGAATCCCCTGCAAACCACTGTCAACCTCGGGGGAAACGAAGTTGATCTTTGTCTTTTCGAGCAGATTGCCGGCGTTGTCGGTTAAATTCACAGGGAGGCCCATCCTCACCTGGTCAGAGCGCTCGGTGGGGATGTAAATGTAGGCCTCCAAATCCCTTCGTTCATCTACCGTCGTCAGCACCGTGTTGGGGGCAACGTAATCGCCTACGTGCACAGGAATGTCGCCCAATACACCGTCAAACGGCGCCCGGATTGTGAAGTAGGCTAACTGCTCTTCCTGCGTCTTCCGCGTCTCAGTGGCCGCTTCGTAATCCGCTTTGGTGTTGCCGTAAGATTGCTGGGCCTGGTCGTAGGCGTCGCGGCTTACAACACCTGCCTCATAGAGCTTTCTCTGCCGCTCAATCTGGATGGTGTTGTAGTCGTAGAGTGCCTTTTTCTGGCGCTCCGTTGCCGTCGCGGACCTCACCGACGCCATCTGGTACTGAGGATCGATCTCCATCAAGACCTGCCCCGCCTTGACCAGCTCGCCGGAGCGCACCGAAATCCCGGTCAACCGCCCGTTGACCTGGGGCTGCAGTGTGGCGGAACGTCGAGACTTGATGGTTGCCGTGTAGTCGCTGCCATCGGGCACAGGTGACATGGACACGGCGACCGTCTGCACTGGCAGCGCCTGCATTCCGGCCGCCGCAGCGGGCGCAGCCTTCTGCTTGCAACCCGTCGCCGCCAAAACCAACAGAAACAACAAGCTACTGAAGATAAGATTGCGTTTCAACGCCATACCCTCGTTTTGAACTCTGCTAAACCCGGCCTGGAAAGGACGGCAACGGGCAAATTCGCACGGCCCATCCTACAACGCGACTGTCGACGGGCGTGGTGATCCAAAAGACAACGATTCCGATCTGAAGCACATTCTTTGGAATCGCTTCTCATCGGACTCATGAATCAAGCGCATTGTCGCAAAAAATTTATCGCGACTTCCCATCGGAGTTGCAGACCGGTCGTTTCGGCCTTATGCGCTCTCTTCTTGCCATGCGAACGGGTTGAAGTTCGTACGGTTATCGAAGGCGTCGACGTTTTCGGCTCGCTTGAGCCAGCCGACCACCGCGTACGTTACGGGCGTCGCCACCACCTCCACCATCACCTTTATCAGATAAGACGAGAGAATGATGCGCAACAGCATCAGCGGAGGCAGCGTCCCTCCAAAAGCAATCAGGATTACTACCGCAGTGTCCACGGCCTGTCCCGTGATGGTTGAGCCGACCGTCCGCGTCCACAACCATCGCCCGCCGGTCCACACTTTAAGCTTAGCGAGTGTATAGCTGTTCGTAAACTCGCCCACCCAGTACGCCAGCAGACTGGCAAGGGCGAACCGCGGCACCACGCTGAAGACCGTCGCGAACGCCTGCTGCCCGTGCCACTCCGGTGCCGGCGGCAGCGCGATCGCAATCTGGCCCATTACGATCAGCAGGGCCATCGCGAAGAATCCAAGCCAGATGGCGCGCCGCGATGAGCCATAGCCGTAAACCTCAGTGAACACATCTCCGCAAATGTAGGTCACCGGAAACAGAAACTCGGCGGCGCTCACTCGCAGCGGCCCGAACTGGCAGATCTTCGGACCTACCAGGTTCGAAATCAGCAGCACAACCACAAAGCCTATGGTCAGCAGGTCGAGATAGCGATAGCGCCGCATACCCCGAGCATAAATGAGGCATCCTGAAGGGTTTTTGACATGAATGCAATGGGTTGATACCCTTCTTAAGGGCGCATTCCGGTCATTTCCCGCCGTCTTACAGCCCTTTCATGACAGCGTCCCCGTCGTCTAGCCCGGCCTAGGACACCGCCCTTTCACGGCGATAACACGGGTTCAAATCCCGTCGGGGACGCCAA
>DATFSO010000029.1:0-5611 GCA_035262585.1 Occallatibacter sp.
GACTCGCCCTGAAGCCGTCATTCGAGAATCCACACTCTGCTCCGTCCCTTGACAATCGATAGTCGAGTGTCTACCATCGTCGCCAGATTGAGGGTAGAGCGTCTTCTATGGCGAAGCAAACACAGCAGCGAGGCGGGCTCCTTCAGGGAACCCTGGACATGCTCATCTTGAGAACTCTTCTCTACGGACCCGCTCACGGTCATCAGATCGGGAAGCACATTCAGAGAACCACCAACGAATTCCTACAGATGCAGCACGGCTCGCTCTATCCCGCGCTGCATCGCCTGGAGCGAAGAGGGTGGGTCGTTGCCAAGTGGGAGACGGCACCGGACCGGAATCGGGAGTTCAAGTACTACAGGTTGACGGATAAAGGCAGAAAGCAGCTCCTGGTTGAAGAGTCCAAGTGGAAGCAGATGGCCGAAGCAGTGGCACGCGTGATGTGGCCGGCCGCTGAGGAGAGCTGAGATGCGATGGTGGCAGATCAGGAAGCGAGATAATGACCTGGACCGGGAGCTACGCTCCGATCTGGAGTTGGAGGAAGAGGAGCAACGGGAAGGTGGCATTTCAGGAGACGAGGCTCGTCATGCTGCCTTACGCGCCTTCGGCAATCCTGCGCTTATTCGCGAACAGACTCATGCAGTCTGCTCGTGGAACTGGCTTGAGTCTCTCTCGCGCGATTTGCGGATCAGCCTTCGTACTCTTCTTCGCACGCCGGGTTTTACTTTCATTGCCATTCTGGTGATGGCGTTGGGCATTGGCGCTAATGTTGCGTTGTTCACGGTGGTGCGCGGCGTTTTGCTGAAGCCCTTGCCGTTCGAGGACCCTGATCGTCTCGTGATGCTTTACGAATCGGGCCTGCATGGGGACAACGCCGGAACCAACGTGGTCTCCGGCGGTATCTATGCCGAATGGAAGAAGCAGAACCGCAGCTACAGCAGTCTTGCGCTCGGGAAGAGTATTCGGGTGGGGCTTTCGGGTTCGGGCGGGCAACTGCCGGAGAAGGTAAATAGTGCACTGTTTTCATGGGACATGCTTCGCACGCTGGGCGTTCAGCCAGCGCTGGGCCGCGACTTTTCGCCGGCCGATGATAGCCCCGCAGCCAGCGGCACGCTGTTGCTGAGCTGGGGCCTGTGGAAGCGCCGGTTCGGCGGAGACCCTGCCATCCTGAACAAGACGATCGAAGTGGACTCCGTGCCTTACACCGTGATCGGCGTGATGCCTGCCTGGTTCGATTTTCCCAGCCTGTCCACGCAGCTATGGACGCCGGTTTATCACGACAGGCCCGAAGAGACGATGACGTCGTTCAGCAATCACACGTTTCGCGTGGTGGGGCGTCTGAAGCCGGGAGTCAGCGCGGCGCAGGGGGCGGCCGATCTTAGCCTAATTTCGCAGCGCATCCATAATGAGCACCTCAACGATCCCTTCATATTTCCAAGCGCCAACAGCCGTCCGCTTCTGGAGCACATCGTAGGCGAGATCAAGAAGCCGCTCTATGTGCTGCTGGCGGCTACCGGCTGCCTGCTGCTGATCGCCTGCCTCAATGTGGCCAATCTGTTGGTGGCGCGTGCGGCGGCACGGCGCAAAGAGCTGGCTATTCGCACCGCGCTGGGCGGGGGTTGGCTGCGCCTGATGCGCGAGCGCCTGATGGAATGCCTGATACTATCGGCCGCCGGCGGGGTGCTGGGACTGCTGCTCGCCTTCGCCGCGCTTCACTGGCTGACGCACATTCGCCAAGACATGAGCCGCGTCGAATCCATCCACATCGACAGCGTGGTGGCGGCGTTTACGGTCGGCGCGATCGTGCTGTGCGCGCTCTTTTCCGGACTCATCGCTGCATTCAGCGCCAGCGACAAGCGCATCCTCAGCGCACTGCATGAGGCTTCGCGCTCTGTAGGCGGGGGCACCGCACGGGCCGTGCTGCGCAAGGTGCTGCTTACGATCGAAGTTGGGCTGACGGTGATCTTGCTCATCGGCGCCGGGCTGCTTCTTAAGAGCTACGAACACCTGCGCTCCACCGACATGGGCTGTATCACGCAAAACGTGATAACTATGCACCTGGGCCTCCCCGATGCCCGCTATACGACCCCTGCCCTGCGAGCCGGCTTCTATGACACACTGCTGCAGCGTGTTCGTGAGCTGCCCGGAGTGGACGCGGCAGGCTTTGCAACGGTGGTTCCCGGGCAGGGATATGTGACGGATTCGACCTTCACCATCGTGGAGCATCCGCCCTTGCCGCAAGGCAGTGGTCTGTTTGCCCTAAGCCGCTGGGCCGATCCGAAGTACTTCGGCGCGATGGGCATTCCGATTCTGCGAGGACGCACGTTTGATGCAGGAAAGCGATTGGATTCGGCCAACGAAGTCATGATTAGCAAATCCTTCGCCAGCCAGTACTTTCCCAGCGACGATCCCCTGGGAAAGCACCTCCACGTACGCGGGCAAGATGCTCTCATTGTCGGAATTGTGGGCGATACCCGCAATGAGATCGGCGAAGCGCCACGGCCGGTGCAATATTATCCGCTGGATGCCGGCATCGAGAACGTAGGCACGCTTGTGATTCGCTCCAGCCACGACCCGGAGCAGTTCGCCCTCCCGGTACAACGCATCGTCTCAGAGATGGATCCCGATCTGCCCGTCTCCGACATCCTCACAATGAACCAGTTATTGGGCAAGTCGACGTTAAACCAGAGCTTCAACGCGACGCTGTTCGTCGCTTTTGCCGTGCTCTCGCTGGCTCTTGCGGCTGTGGGACTGTTCGGCGTGATGTCGTACGTCGCAGCGCAAAGGACGATCGAAATCGGCATTCGCATCGCCTTGGGTGCAGAACGCGGAAATGTGATGCGGAAGATGTTGCTCGATGGAATGCGGCCTGCGATCTTCGGTCTTGCTGTTGGACTCGCAGCAAGTCTGGAAGTAGTCCGGTTGATGCGCGACCTGCTCTATGAGATCAAGCCACTCGATCCGGCGGTTTTTGCCGCAGTTGCCGCGGCACTGCTCGCGGTGGCCGCGTTCGCATGCATTGTTCCCGCGTGGCGTGCCTCGCGCCTCGATCCGATGCAAGCATTGAGAACTGAATAAGCCGGATATTCCGGAAATCTCCCAGAGGCACCTCAATTGGAGCATCATCGCCAATGCACTCACTGAGCCTTCAAGATGCGTTCTGGGCGAGTGACCGGCAACTCGGAACTTTGACCCTTCAGCTAACTTCCTGTTTGCTACCGCAGAAGTAGACTGGAATCCAGCACAAAGCTCAGCATGCCTTGGAGGTTAGATAGACAGCCTATTCCAGGTCTTCCTGTTCAAACGTCGGGTTTAGATGTACGTCAATCTGCCGCAACGGAGTGAGTGCGACGAATTTGTGTTTCTCGCCGGCGCGAACGACCAGAATGTCTCCGGGACCAGCATCGAGTTCCCGTTCTTCGACGGTCCAGTGCGACCGTCCTTCGATCACGTAAACAAGTTCGTCGTACCGATGACGGTGGAGACGCGGGCCGCGTCCTATCTCCGCGACGACAACGAACATCGAAATGCCAAGGCCGCCCGCTTTCGCTCCGACAAATTCGTAAGACGACCCAACAAACGGGAGGTCAGCCTGGTGGATCACTTCCATACCGATTGGAGAGATAGGACGGGCGTAAGGATGCAAAATCGCCAACTCACTCAACTGAACTGCGTGAAAAATCGTGCGCTCCAATTTAGCGTATGACCGGCAATACGGACGTTACCTCGAAATGGCCGTATCGCCGGTAAACCGGAAGTTTCGGCTCGTGCGCTTGTCGATATGATCCCACGCAGGGATCGGTATGGTAGATTTCAAGTGGTATCAGGGAATCTAATTCCCTGATACACACGTTTAAATTCCCTGTTCTTTAGATACTGGATTGAGGACCAGAATGCAGTAAATGACCCCTATACAGAGGGATAGGGGCATTTCCTTCGAGCCGACTAAGGCCAAAATCGAGAAAATTCCCTGTATTTTTCCCTGTTACCGGGAATTGATCGCAGAGAGCAGCTCGATTGAGACTGTATCCACCGCCATCAAGTCCTTTAGCGCGCCCTGTTTGCCCCCAAACCAGGAATATTGCGGTAATGGCCGCATAATGGCAGAGGCCTTCCTTTCTTTCTCAGGGCATTTGTGGGCCGCTTTCTCCGATCTGACGAACAAGTGGAACTTTTGCTAACCGTTGGCGAATGAACCGCGAATCTCAAGGGGATCCCTGATGCAGTACGTCAGAGATCGAAGTCACAATGCTCCCGCTCCTGACGCAGTTGGAGAACCAACGACTCATCCGGTCTATGTTCGCCCAAACGAGAACGGTGGCGGGGGAATTGAGCATTCCTGCGCACGTCACTGACATCAGTGTTTTCGCATACTACAGTCCGGCTCATTGGGGGTACGTCAACTGCGATAGCGTTAGGGATAGAACTCGTAAAGACCATTGGTACACCGTTTCCCAAATCCTCTCTACGGGCGTAGCCGCTCCAAACTATTGCAATAAGAAAAGCATTACCGCACAACCCGGTGAGTTCATTTTCTGGGTCCGCGTTGGGCGTGGAGAGAGTTGAAAGACTGTTCCAGACCCTCTTCGGAGGATTTGCGGGTGTAGATCGCGCAACGGAGAGTCTTCATGCGGCCTTCCTCTTGGTTCCAAAGAACAGCGGTCCGGACCAGCGGGCACTTGTGATTTTTCGGGCAATGATGGAGAGACTCTTATAAGACTTCCCGTTGTATTCGTAGCCGGAATCCAGCACGGTTACTTCGTGGAGAACTCCCTGCCAGGAACGAACGAGGCGAGTTCCGGGCTTGAAGCAGCAGCGAAGCTTTTTCTTACGTGCGGCCTGTTCTGTCTCTAATGATCTTGCAATCTCCTGCAGTTTCTTCCGCGCCCTTGGCGATAGACCGCCGTAGGTCCGCTCCTGGATCCGGTACGACAAGATTGGGACCATCAGTTCCTTGCGGAGGTGTGGAGGGGTTGGTTGCCCGAAATTCTCCTGCCAGATGGGGAGAAGTTCGGCCTTGCTCAAGCTTGGTAATTCGGCGATTCTTCTAGCGATTTCGTCGTTCATCAGAGAATCCTCGTGTGCGCCGGCTCTTCGGAGAGAACGCGGCACAGACAGTGACGCTCTGCTCGGGCACACAGTCAAGTCGAAATAGGCGGCGTTCAAATTAGAAGAAATACGAAGATTTTCGTTGACAAATACGAAATAGTTCGTATATCGTCTCGTCCATGATGAAGACCAGAGAAACAATGAGGCCGACGGAAGGGGAGTTGGAGATACTTTCCGTCCTTTGGGAGCGCGGATCGGCTACGGTCCGCGAGGTGCATGAAGCTATCAGCGCTGAGCGCCCGATGGTGTACACGGGTGTGCTGAAGCTGATGCAGATCATGGCGGACAAGGGTCTGGTGATCCGGGATGAGAGCGCTCGCGCGCATGTGTATCGCCCTGCGGTGGAGAAGGACGAGACGGAGCGGCGCTTCGTGCGCGATCTGAGCCGGAGGTTGTTTGCCGGAAGCGCGGCGCAACTGGCTCTGCGAGCTCTGGAGATGGAGCCTGCCAGCGAAGAAGAGGTGGCCGAGATTCGCAAGCTGCTGGCGCGGCGGAGACAGGAGGG
>DATFSO010000030.1:0-2347 GCA_035262585.1 Occallatibacter sp.
CGCCACGGCCATCGCCGACAGCCCGGACGAAGTACGCGTGCGTGTTCGGGAGCAATTGATGCAAGGTGCTTCCCAGATAAAGCTCACCGCAGGCGGCGGCGTTTCATCGCCGTTCAGCCCGATCGACGTGTCGACTTTCACGGAGGCGGAACTGCGAGCGGCGGTTGAAGCGGCCGAGAATTGGGGCACTTACGTCACCGCGCACGCCTTTACGCCCGCGGCCATTCAGCGATCCATCGCCGCCGGTGTGAGATGTATCGAACACGGCTTCCTGATCGACGAGGCCACCGCCAAGCTGATTGCCGAGAAGGGGGTATGGTTGAGTACGCAGCCTCTCCCCGAGGAGTTGAGACTAGGTTTTCCGGTGGGCTCAGTCCAGCGAGCCAAGGCTGAGGAAGTCTGGCCTGGCATAGCCCGAACCTACGAACTGGCGAAGAAATACAAGATCAAGACGGCGTGGGGTACCGATGTCCTGTTCTCCCAAGCGCTGGCGCAGCGACAGGGGGCAATTCTGGCCTCGCTTGTCCGCTGGTACACTCCCGCCGAAGCGCTCGCAATGGCAACCGGAACCAACGGTGAACTGCTGGCTCTGTCCGGCAAACGCAGCCCGTATCCGGGCAAACTCGGAGTTGTGGAGGAGGGCGCGCTTGCCGACTTGTTGCTTGTTGACGGCGACCCGATCGCCAATATCAATCTGGTTGCAGATCCCGGTAAGAACTTTGTCGTCATCATGAAGGACGGCAGAATCTACAAAAATACGCTATCGACGCCGAAATAGAGTAGTGCGGCCATCTAAACTGATTCAACTCTCTAAAATGGACTGATGTCTGGGTACTAGAAGCCACATGTCCGGTTAGCGGACCTCGCAGGCTCAATCGCAGCTTGATCACCGAGAATCGTTGAGACTAGACTGCCCCAGAATTCTTCCGAGCCCCTGAGCGAATCGCTTTTGAGTTATTAACACTAGGTTTGCGTTCGGTCCGCGTGGGCACTTGCCAACGCTCCTACGGCTCGACAGAATTGGGAAATAGCTCTGTCACAGTGCGCCGTGGCATGTGTCTCACTATATGAAAGGAGACATAGCCATGAGCGTGAAGGAACTCTAAGCCTTAACACAGCAGTTCGCCGAGGCTTTCGATCAGCGCGACCTCGAGGCCGCCATAGACATGCTTTCCGAGGATGTGGAGGTCATCGAGTACGTTCCTTATCGGTTCGACGGTAAGGAGGTGTTCGTCAAGTATCTGAACGAGGCCCTCGGGGGCCTCGTGTCAGCGAGCTTCGGTTTTCGGCAACCATCGTACCGCGTGTACGGCGATACAGTGGGTATCGTGAATGCTTACGGCGCGTTTAGTGGAGTAACGAAAGACGGCAAGGTCCTGACAATCAACGACCGAAGTACCCTGGTCTTCATCAAACAAGGCGGTAAGTGGAAGCTTGTGAGCGCCCACTTCTCCGCGCTGCCCAAGGCTCTCTAGAATCAGGAAAGGGCATGTGGCCGCCTGGAGATCAGGAATGACGATCAATAACCCGCTGGCTGACAACCCACCCGACCACGAGGATCAGGAGCTTGTGCTGCGCGCCCGGTCGGGAGATCGCAAGGCGCTCGAAGACTTGTTTCAGCGTCATCAAGCATGGATCTACAACATCGCCGTTCGCATGCTCTACCACCCGCAGGATGCTGAGGACGCGACGCAGGAGATCCTCATCAAAGTGCTGACCCGGCTCTCGTCGTTTGAGGGCCGGAGCAGCTTTCGCACATGGCTGTACCGCATCGTGGTCAACCACGTGCTGAACACGAAACGCGGTCGGGTCGAGGGGCAGCATGCGTCCATCGATTTCGCTTCCTACGGCGCGGCGCTCGACGCCACGCCAGACCTGGAACTGGCCGATCCCAAGAGCACGTCGGCAGAGAATGACCTGCTGGTGACCGAGGCGATGATTTCGTGCACTTCGGGAATGCTTCTTTGCCTCGACCGTGAGCAGCGCTTGACCTTCATCCTCGGTGCAATCTTCGATGTAAGCGACACCGTTGCCGCTGAGGTGTTGGAGATCACTCCGGATAACTTTCGCCAACGCCTGGCCCGTGCGCGGCGAGACCTACGCAACTTCATGAACGACAAATGCGGGCTGGTAAACCAGGCGAACCCTTGCCGGTGTGCCAAGAAGACCCGTGCCTTCATTCAAGCGGGCTACGTCGATCCTGCGAACCTCTTGTTCGTCAGCGAACGAATCCGCGAGGTGCGGCAAGCCGCACCAAAGGTGCATGAGACCATCAACCCTTTGGACGGAAAATGCGCCGACATCTTCCGCGGACATCCGTTCTATCAGCCGCCAGACCTCGCGCCCA
>DATFSO010000031.1:0-39641 GCA_035262585.1 Occallatibacter sp.
GGAACCGGGATTCGGGGTAGTCGGCCGGGTAGATGACTTCGGCTTTCAATTCCTGGCCGGGCCGGGCGCCGCGCAGCACCTGCGTGAATGCGTCCACGGTATCCTTGCCGCCCACTTCGACCAGCGAGTCTTCGCCTGTGATCGGCGCCGCCTCAGGATCATCCGTAAGCGTGCCCGAGTAGGAGATCTGCGCCCAGTCGCCATCGACCAGCGGGCGGTCTTCCTCGACCGGCTCGACGGTGGCGCGGGAGTCACGCAACTGCTCCATCTCGTGCGAGAACTCCTCGTCTGTTACCTCGACCGAGGGTTTGTTGACGACGATCTTGTCGTAGCCTTCTATGGAAAAGTCAGGAATGTACTCGAAGACCGCTTTGATGTGGAGCGGCTGGCCCTCGTCGAGCGTCAGTTCGGTAACCTGCGGCTGGCCCACAGGTTGAATACCGAGTTCGCGAACACCCTGGTTGAAGCGCTCGGGAAGAAGCTGATCGATTACTTCCTTGCGGATTTCGCTCGCGAACCGGCGCTTGATGACCGATTCGGGAACTTTGCCGGGACGGAAGCCAGGCAGCTTTGCGTACCTCTGATAATTGCGGGTTGTGGTGCGGAAGGTCTTTGAAACTTCGTCGGCCGGCACATCGAGCACAAGTTCGCGCGTGCACTCCGGATTGAGAACCGGACCATGCTGGTGTTCGTGGCTGTGATCGTGGCCTTCGTGGCTGTGGGCTTCGTCGGTCGGAGCCGATGAGGAGTTGGTTTCGAGTGTGTCAGTGGAACTCAACGTTTTTGCCTTCCGGGCGCGACAGGCGCCAAAATCTACTGCTACGCGGGCTGTCGCCGATGGGTAACAGCGTCGTGTGGCGGGGAAATGACCTCAACTCATGGTAAGAGGCTTTGCGGGACGGGTCAAACCGGCCAAACCGGGAGGTTTGGCCTCTGCACCGGCTTTGACACGTTACTGCTCGGTGACCTCCGGCTTTCGCACGTAGGGCAGAAAACGTGGGTGCGCGGCGCCGCACTGGGAGTAGTGCATCCTTGCCTCGGCAAGGCTTAATTCGCCGTTCACTGTGTGATGGACGTCGAAGGCGTCGTCATCCTCCTGTCCGTCGTCCTCCCACCAGCAAACAGGGCACAAAGCCATCGCGCTCGGCGAGTCCAGCGTCTTGTATCCGCAGCATGGGCATCGAAAGCGAACCAGCGTGGTCCCCATGTCAGGATTGGACGCAAGGGGTCGCTCTCCGGATTACAAATTTAGTTTGGAGAACAAGGCGGAGAAGCCCGAATCAGGCCCGGGACAGCTTCAGAAGTGCACTGCAAATCCCGCGGTGAAACGTATCTGGGTTCCGTTCGATGGCGAAACGGAAGGAGCGCTCAGATGGTCGATGGCCAGTCGGAGCTTGATGACTGGCGCTATGGGCAGGTCCGCACCTCCGCCGAGCGCATAAGCAAAAGCGCCGCCGGAGATCCCGTTGTCGTTGGAGGAGTGTTCTCCGCCGACCAGCCCATGGAGAAATGCCTGGATGCCAATGCCGCCGAACGTGACTCTCGGACCGGCCAGGAACGTGGTCGTGCGCGGAACCAGAGAGTCTGCTCCGATGCCGTAATGGGCCACGTCACCCTCGATGCCAAGGAAGCGACCCGGGCGGATGTGCAACGCGGCCTGCCATCCATTTAGACCACCGGTATTCGGGTAGAAGATATCGGAACCGGTTCGGCTGTAACCCAAAAATGCATCACCCTTGAGTCCAACGGCGTGCGCGGCGGGAATTGTCGAAACCAGCAACAGAGATAGAAAACAGAACCGCACGAAGGGACGGGGGATCGGCATCGTGTAGGACCTTTCTGACGGGGAAGGCGAGGTTGTTCATCAGTACGTGTCTCAGAAAAGAAGACGCGTTTCTGCGAACTTACGTTGCCTCGGTGGCGTCAAGCAGTCTGGTACCAAAGGTCGTTGTGTGTAGAATCGGTGCCGCAGGGGGACATCCGTTTCGATGCATGCTGCAGGCGTTTTAGGCTCTTCTCGTCTCATCTCAATGTTCGCGCTCATCTCTATCGCAGCGATCTTTGGCCGCGGCGAAGAACGCGTGTTATCCGCGACGGGTTATTCGACGGATGAACAACGGCCTCTGAAGGTCGCCGTTGTCGGTCTCGAACACGGTCACGTCGAGGGTTTTCTTGCGCAACTTCCAAAGCACTCTGATGTGCAACTGGTCGGTATTGCGGATGCCGATACTTCTCTCTGGCAGAAATACGGAAAGAAGTACAGCCTCGCCGACACGCTTTTCTACAAGAGCGAAGCCAACATGATTGAGCGCACCCGGCCCGACGCGGTGCTCGTCTATACGTCGATCGCCGAACACAGGCATGCCATTGAGATCGCCGCGCAGTATGGCGTTTCCGCGATGGTCGAGAAGCCGTTGACCATTTCGCTTGAAGATGCGCTTGCGATTCGCAATGTGGCTCGCGAACACAAGATACATGTCTTGGTGAACTACGAGACGACGTGGTACGCAAGCAACAAGGCTGCTTATGACGAAGTGCACGATGGCCGCATCGGTGAGATTCGCCGCGTTGTTGTTCATGATGGACACCAGGGGCCGAAGGAGATCGGAGTACCATCGGAGTTCCTGAACTGGCTTACCGATCCAGCGCAGAACGGCGCCGGAGCGCTCTACGACTTTGGCTGCTACGGCGTCGATCTGACGACCTGGCTCATGCACGGGGAGACACCGCAAACGGTCACGGCCGTGGTCAACCATGACAAGCCGCATATCTATCCGCGGGTCGACGATGACGCAACCGTCGTCCTTCAGTATCCGCACGCACAGGCGGTAATCCAGGCTTCGTGGAACTGGCCCTTCGGACGCAAGGATATGGAGGTTTACGGAACGACGGGTTATGCGATCACCGTGGCGGCCGACAAGGTTCGCATCCGCCATGAGCACGATTCGGAGGAGCGGCTGGAGACAGCCTCATCGTTGCCTTGGAAGGAGCGTGATTCGCTGGCCTATCTCGCTGCGGTGTTGCGCGGGCAGATTATGCCTAGGGGCGACTTGAGCGCTCTCGATACGAATGTCATCGTTATGCAGATACTCGATGCCGCGCGCGAATCGGCGCGTACGGGAAGGACTGTGCGGATCAGGAACCTGAGTGATTAACTGGAATGTTTCAGTCAACCGAGAAGTCGGCAGCATGAGTGTGCTTTGTCCGACCTGCGACGCTCTGAGCTCTCCGATGGTCGATTCTGTCCAGGATGCGGAAGTGCGTTTACTCTAACGACGGAACCAACGAGTGTCGTTCAACAAACGCAGCCAACAGCTCTTCAGCGCCGCTCGATCCAGGAAAACTCCCACATGGTGATGGCGCGCGGGCGTTGACTGCCTCCGCGATTGCGTTTGCCTTGCGTGCGGCTCCCGCCGTTGCGGCCGCAGTAATGGCACCCCCAATAAATCGTCTGCGATTCATTTGCCTCTCCGGAATGCGAGGAAAGGATACTCCGGGGGTCAGGGGGCAGGGGATTCGGCATAACAATTTGCTTGCTATCGCATGGTTGAACAGGTGTAATTAGGTTCTCAAGATCAGAACTCAATTGTGATTGTGATGACGTGGCCTGATGTCGCGCGGTTCGTTCACTCATCATCTTTGCTCTCAAGATTCTGAATGCCGTCTCCCCCGGACGGAATGCGAGGAAACGCATGGCCGGTGTGCGCGGGGTTCAAGGCATTCTTAATCGTCGAGGGTTTCTCACGGCGACTGGAGTGATAGGCTTCGCGGTCGGGCTTACGGTTGGATCTGCGGCGGCCCAGACGCGCCAGCAGAAGCGCGTCCAGTGCAAGGATTCGAACCCTGATCTGAGCATCGGTGCGTGCTCGGTACTGATCCAGTCTGGAAAAGAGAACAAACCGTGGCTCGTAGCGGCCTTCAGTAATCGCGGTGTTGCCTATGCGAACAAGGGCGATTACGACCGCGCCATTCTGGATTACGACAAGGCTCTTCAACTCAAACCGGATGTGGCGCCAGTGCTCAACAATCGCGGCAACGCTTACGTTCGCAAGGGCGAAATCGATCGCGCCATCCTCGACTATGACCAGGCGATACGGCTCAAACCAGACTATGCCGCTGCATATAACAATCGCGGCATCGCATACGCGAATAGGGGTGACTACCACCGGGCCATTCGGGACTACGAGCAGGTGATAAGGCTTAATCCGGATTTCGCCGAGGCATACAACAATCTTGGCATCGCCCACGAGGACAAGGGCGAATTCGATCACGCCATTCAGGATTTCGACCAGGCCATCAGGCTCAAGCTCGATTATGCCGAAGCATTCAATAATCGCGGCATTGCCTACACCGAGAAAGGGGACTACGACCGCGCTATTCAAGATTTTGATCAGGCCATTCAACTCAGACCGAATCACCCTCAGGCCTTCAACGATCGCGGCACGGCCTACTACGACAAGCGCCTGTACGACCGGGCAATACAGGACTACGACGAGGCGATACGTCTCAAGCCCGATTACGCCGAAGCGTTCAAGAATCGCAGCAATGCATACAAGCAGAAGGGCGAGAACGACCGCGCGGTTCTGGACATGAATCGCGCGATCCGGTTAGGGCCGAGTCGTGCCGTGGCGCTGCAGGGAGCCTCAGCGCCGGTGAGATGAAGATTCTGCCTTGTCTTACGAACAGTTCGGGCGAAAACAAACCTGCGCCCCTCAGGGGCTGAAGTACACAAACTCTTCCTCATTGTTTTCGGCACGGCAAAGCCGTGCCTTCGAATAGGTACGAGCCGCGTTTCTCTTCGACTTCCTACGGGACGAAGACTCTCAAGCGGACGTGCCATTTCGTGCTTTGGCCGGGCTTGAGGGTGACCATGCCGGTGTCCATCTTGCCCCAGACCTTGCTGAACGGATCGGCGAAGTTGTACTGGTCTTCGACGGCGACGAAGTTCCTGGCCGGCGGAGCGTACGCCTGAATCGTTTTGATCTCCGGCGAGAGTCCCTCGATGCGGACGCCGTATTTAGCGGCCGGGTCGATGATGTTCACCGTGACCACGCCGTTCTTCCAGTCGAGGTGGCTCCAGTTGTCGTCATAAAAGTTCTTCCCGAGGGGCTGGCCGGCTTGTAAATCATATTGCCCGCTCACCGGTTCGAGCTTGCCGGTGGGGAAGACATTGTCGTAGTTGTCGACCTTGGCCACCATCGACGCCGGAATCTGGAGACGGGCCTGGGTGCGATCTCCTGACGGAAAATTGAAATAGGGGTGCCAGCCTATCGCGATGGGCGTGGCTTCATTGCCGACGTTCTTTGCGACGACGACGGCATCGACAGCATCGGCGGTCAGGCTGATGGTGAAATGGAGATCGGTCTTTGAGGGCCAGTGACCGCCGAAGTCGCCGGCATGGATGACGCCGGTGACCTGCTTGCCGCCAGGAATTACCTTCTCGGCAACGTCATCGGTTTTGGCTTTGAGAATGAGGCCGTGCATGGCGTGGCGCTCAGCTGTGGGTTCCTTACCGATGTTGTTGGCCGGAAGCGTGATGGTATGGCCCTGCCATTCCGTGGTGAGAGTCTTGCCGTCGGCCGAGAGCTTGCCGCGGATGCGATTCGGGTAAGGAACGAGGAAGGCCGAACCAAGCCGGTAGCCGAGGTCGCCGCCGGCCGTGTCCTGCTGGTCGAGCATGTTCTTGGCTTCGGCAAGGCTCGGCGAGGCCAGTACGTCGACGTTGCCGCGACCTGGAAAGTTCGCCGTGATCTGGAGAATCTGCATCCCGCGGCCGGGCAGGACGGTAAGGCTGGTGAATTCGGGCTTGGTTTTGTCGGTGACACCGCGGGTGAGCGTGACAATTTTTTGACCGCCGATTTCGGTGGCGGTCTGGGCGCTGCCGGAAACGACTCCGCAGATGGCTATGAAAGTGGGAAGCACGAGGGCAAGTACATCGGCACGAAGGCTCATCTCGATCCATCCAACGCGTTCGGATTTTCCGAAACCGCTTTGCGCAGAGATTTCCCTGCATGTTGAAAGCGTATTCCGGAAGCGGCCTCATTCTAAAGCAAAACCAGAGTTGCTGTATCTCGAAGCCACGGGGCACAGCGACGCGACCGCCAGGGAGCGGCGACCTTTGAAAGGAATTCAACAGGACAGCGTACTCTGGTTTTGCCACAGGACAAGGCGCAGGGGAGAGCACATCCACGTTTGCTGCGACAGGAATATGGTCGATTAGTGCGACTAAAATCGAATCACACGCATGCGGCTTGCAGACTGGAGACGGACCACCGATGAAGTCGTTGTTGCTGGAAGAGTACAGACAGCTCAGAATCGCGGAGACTGCGCAGCCCGAACCCGGGGAGCACGAGGTGCTGGTGAAGGTGGCAGCGTGCGGCATCTGCGGCAGCGATGTGCATGGCTACGATGGGACGTCGGGACGCCGCATTCCCCCGCTGGTCATGGGACATGAGGCTGCCGGTGTTATCGCCGCCGTCGGCCGCGGTGTCACCGGGTATCGTGTGGGCGATCGCGTCACATTTGACTCTACGGTCTATTGCGGCCAGTGCGCCTACTGCCGGCGGGGCGAGGTAAATCTCTGCGGGGAACGCCAGGTGATCGGAGTGTCATGCGGCGACTATCGCAGAAACGGAGCTTTTGCTGAGTTTATCGTCGTTCCCGAGCGCATCCTCTATCGGTTGCCGAGCAAGCTGTCTTTCCCCGAGGCGGCGATGCTTGAGGGTACGTCGGTCGCCTTGCATGCGGTGAAGGTGAGCGGGGTGAAGAAAGGCGACACTGTCCTGGTTGTCGGTGCGGGCATGATCGGTTTGCTCACCATGCAGGCGCTGCGCGCGGCATTTGTGGGCCGGGTTTTGATTGCCGACATTGATGAGACTCGGCTGACACTTGGCGAATTGCTCGGCGCCGACGAGGCACTACGAGGCACTGGCGGACAAATTGCCGAGGCCATTATGCAGCGCACAGGTGGGGTCGGTGCCGACGTGGTCTTTGATGCCGTAGGCCGCGCAAAGACAGTTGCAGAGTCCATCGACAGCGTGCGCAAGGGCGGTACGGTCACGTTGATTGGAAACATCGAGCCCGAAGTGACGCTGCCGCTCCAGAAGGTAGTTTCGCGAGAGATCCGGCTCCAGGGAACGGCCGCATCCGCTGGAGAATTTCCAACTGCAATCGAGCTCATTTCAAATGGACGCATCCAGGTTCGGCCGCTGATTTCGGCAGTGGCTCCACTGGAAGAAGGGCCGCAATGGTTCCAGCGGCTGCACGCCCAGGAACCGAACCTGATGAAGGTCGTTCTCTCTCCGTTGCAAGACGGACGCTGACCAAGCGAGGCTAGACACGTTGACAGATTCTCTGTTCGATCTCACCGGGCAGGTGGCAATTGTTACCGGAACAAGCCGTGGGCTGGGGCAATACTTTGCGCGTGCGCTGGCGAAGGCGGGAGCAGACCTCGTGCTCACGAGCAGACGGCGCGAGTCCCTGCGCGAAGTCGAAACGGAGATTCAGAACCTCGGGCGGCGCTGCGTCGGGCTTGAGCTCGATGTGCGCGATCATGCCAGCATTGAGCACATGGTCAGCGAGGCCCAGACCGTCTTCAGACAGATCCACATTCTGGTGAACAATGCCGGATGCAATGTGCGCAAACCGGCGTTGGATGTCACCTGGGACGACTGGAATACTGTGCTAGACACGAATCTGCGGGGGAGCTTCTTTGTAGCGCAGGCAATCGCGCGGGGGATGATTACGCACGGCTACGGCCGCATCATCAATATCGGGTCCGTGACCAGTGTGTTTGGATTTGCAGGACTGGCGCCCTACTGCGCCAGCCGCGGAGGGATTCGGCAACTGACGATGAGTCTGGCCGATGATTGGGGAAGGCACGGCGTCACGGTGAACTGCCTGGCGCCGGGCTGGTTTCGGACCGAACAGAACAAGGTGCTCTACGAGGATCCGGAGTGGGTCGCGTATCTGACGGATCGCATTCCGGTGAAGCGGCCAGGGCTGCCGAACGATCTCGACGGCGCAGTGGTGTTTTTAGCATCGGAAGCAAGCCGCTACGTGACGGGACAGACTCTGTTGGTGGATGGGGGTATCTCTACGGGCGCAACGCGAGCGACGGTGAGAAAGAACAAGGCGGATTGATGGCTCCCGAAGCGACGCGCTCAGGTTTCCAGGCAGCAATCAGCTTGTCGCTTCGTTGCTTTGGATGGTGATAGACCGCATGTCGGAGACTTGGGCAGAGCTCTCCGTATGATGTGCGACGTGGCCTGTTGATTTACGGACGACAAGTTTGGGATATACCGTGATGGCGGCCGGCCGGGGATGCGGCGCGTCGTCCCGAATGAGTGAGAGGACCGTGCCGGCGGCGGCCTGTCCCATACTCCGCAGGGGCTGATGAATCGTGGTGAGCGGAGGATGGTGTGTGGATGCCGCCATGATGTCGTCGAACCCGAGCACCGATATATCTTTTGGGACGCGGAGGCTGGCCTCGCGCAGGGCCGATATGGCGCCGATTGCGGTGACGTCGTTGAACGCGAAGATCGCCGTGAAAGGATGTTTGGCTTGCAGCAACTGACGAGTCACGTCCTCGCCAGGACCAGTGCCGGGATCGGGGCTTCGCAGCTGGACTACGAGTTGGTCGTCAATCGCGAGCTGCAGTTCCCGGGCAGCCTGCACGATTGCCTTCCAGCGAAGATCCGTGTCGGAACTGAAGGGCTGACCCTTGATGAAGGCGATTTGTCTATGGCCAAGCGATTTGAGATGGGCAAGCGCGAGACGCGCGGCAAGATCGTGATCGAGCTCAATATTGATGACGCCGTCGCGGTGCGTGTGGCCTGATACGGACACGACGGGTACAGGCAGGTCTTCATTGATGGATGAATCGACGGCGATGATGCCTTCGACAGAGCGCGCCAGCATCATGCGCGGGTAGCCGTCGAGGAGGTCCGCCCGATGGCGGTGACTCACGACGAAGTAGAAGAAGCCGTCTTTCAGCAGCTCATCCTCGATTCCGCTGATGACGGTGGTTGAATAGCCCTCGCTGATTTCCGGCACTATGACGCCGATGGTGTAAGTGCGCTTCTGGCGAAGGCCGCGCGCCATGGTATTGGCGACATAGCCGTTGAGTGCTGCGGCGTGAAGCACGCGCTGCTGCGTCTCTTCGGCAATGCGATGCGCTGTCGCCTCGCCGTTAATGATGCGAGAGACCGTCGACTGCGAGAGCTCGAGCATTGCTGCAAGCTCTTTCAGAGTGATGGGCTTGATGGGTGCTTTCGCCACGTGCTTTTGCTCCAAGGATATATGCCGATGCCATCACGTGGAAGCGTGAAAGCCGGCGCGCTCCATTCCGGCACGAGCCTCGGGATTGCGCATGAACGTGTTCCAGATGAGGCCCGAACGAAGATTCTCGGCCATCAGCACCGAAATGCCCTGGTCGATGCCGAGGACATCGGCGTCGTACCAGTCTGCCGCCGGGTGAAAAGCGTCAACAAATCCGTAGCGTCCCCAGGCTTTCTTGCCCCACTGGTCCCGCATGGCACGCAATACTGAGATGCAATCGGCGGGAAGGAAGGCCAGCGAACCGGCAGAAGCGCATGGCACAACAGTTCCGTCGAGGGGACCTTGCGGTGGCGGCCCTCCCCAGGCAGTGTAGCCCCCCTGGTAGTCGGAAGCTGAAACACCCCAGTAGTTTTCGTTGTACCACTTGGGATAGGAGAGGCAGAAGGCCTTGTGCGCCTTGGTGGCGATGATGGAGTTTTCGAAGTAATCAGCGTCACTATCGCGCTTGCGCCGGAAGTCGAACCACGCATGCGAGTACTGATGCGTGAAGATGGGGTCATTGCCGCTGATATAGCTGAACCCCTTGTAGCGGATGACCGGACGCATCCAGTTGTTCCAGTACTCCGCGCTGACGGGGTGTGTGGGTGAGCCGATCGCGAGCAGGTAGATCATCATGAGCTCGCAAAAATGCTCCCAGCGGGCATCGAGGAAACCGGACTCTGGGTGCCAGCCCATAGAGAAGGTTTTGCCGCCGTTCAGCATCCATGGCCAGTCGACGCGATGATAGATCTGCTCGGCGAGCGACTTGATCTTCGGATCGGGGAAGTGCTGCCGCGCCGTGAGCACTCCGCATAACAGCAGCGATGTGTCGATCGAGGAGAGTTCGACGCCCTTGACGCGCTCGCCGGTCTCAATGTCGGTGAAGTGGTAGAAGAATCCGTGCACCTCAGGGAACTTGTTGAGGTGCCAGTCGAGCGTAGTGCGAACACGTTCTACGATCTGAGCGTGAGGAAAGTAGCCGCGCTTGTCGGCGATGCAAAGTGCGCTCAGGCCGAAGCCGGTTGCGGCAATGCTGGCCATGCGGCGCGGGTCGCGCTTTCCGCCAAGGTCGTTGCGCGCGCGATCGAGGACCTGCCCTGTATTGGTGCCGGCCTGCTCCCAGAAAAAGAGGCAAGCCTGCCGCTCGAGATCATCGAGAAATGCTTCGTCGCCGGGCTTTGGCTGCCAGGAACCTGCGGCGAAGAGCGAGGAAGGCCAGAGAGCGCATCCGCCAGCCGCTGCGAGAGACTTGATGGCCCGACGGCGCGTCAGCGGTGGTCGAAGCAAATCGTCGTGCAATGGAAATTCTCCTGTCGAACCAGCTGCGATATTCCAATGTGCGCAATCGATTGCGCACGGAAAGATTACTACCACGGCCTATGAAAACGTCAACAGAATTCGGGGGCGCATGCAGGTTGTGTCCTGAAGAGGCAGAAGATTTCCCGCTGTCGGGAGGCCCACTGCGAGGTGCTCGGTCTTTCCGAGCGGCCCTGTCGTCGCGAGCGATCAAGCACTCAGGTTGACATTGACGGCGTTGGGCTGTGCCGGCGCCTGGGAGTGCAGGCCTGCAGACAGAACAAAACCAATTACGAAAACGCGGAGGAGGTTTCGTTTCGTCATTTCGACCTTGGGGGGAAACGGAAGCGCGTGGCAACACTATAGCGATGTTGAGGCAGGATTGAAATTCAAGATTGAGATGGGTCCGGCACCGCAATGGGCGGAAACCTGTATACCGTCCGGACTGAGAGTCTCTATCTCCGCCGGCTGCTGAGCGCGTCGAGTTTGCTCTTGAGCTGCTCCAGTTTCTGGCCGGCTTCGCCGAGCTTCCCTTGCGCGGTGAGGCGCTGGTAGTCTTCAAGGTCCTTGGCAGCGCCCTCGATGAGGGCGTCGGTCTCTGTGGACGAGCGCGGCGTGGTCGCAGAAGGAGCCGCGGTGGTCTCTGCGGAAGCCGAAGCGGGCGGTGTCTCAGTCATTGACGATGGTTCTCCGGCAAAGAGTGAGCGCAGCGCGGCTTCAAAGGTCGAGCCGTAGGCGAGCTTGTCCTGAAGAGCCAGCACGACGAGGCGCAACTCCGGCATGGGGCTGCGCTGGGCCTGCAGGTAGATCGGTTCGGCATAGATCAGCGCCTTGCCGCAGGGGATGACGAGCAGCGTTCCGCGCTTGACCTGGGATCCCTGTTGATTCCAGAGCGTGAGCTGGGCGGAGAGCTGCGCGTTCTGATCGATGCGCGCTTCGACCTGCAGGGGTCCGACGACGAGCCGTGTCTTGGGGAAGTTATAGACGATCGATTTGCCGTAATTGGCTCCGTCGCTGCGTCCGGCGATCCAGCCGATCATGTTGTTGCGATTGGCCGGCGTGAACGGGAGGATCGCGACAAACTCGACAGAAGACTCGCCGGGAAGCTTCATGAGCACGTAGTTCGGTTCCATCGCTGCGGCCTGTTCGCCCGTCTCACTCGTACGGACTTCGCTGGCGACAGTCCACAGGTCTTCGCGGTTATAGAAGACGACCGGATCGGTCATGTGGTAGAGGCCGTAGGCTTCAGCCTGAAGCTTCATGAGCAGCTCGGGATACCGCACATGAGCGCGCAGATCCGGCGGCATCGCCGAAGAATCCTTGAACAACTGCGGGAACATTCTGCGATAGGCGCTGATAATCGGATCCTGCGGCTCGAAGAGATAGAACGTCGTTGTGCCTTCGTAGGCGTCGATCACGACCTTGACGCTATTGCGCACGTAGTTGATCTCGCCGTTGCCGAGCACGTAGCCCGTCGAGTAGGGATAACTGTCGGAGGTGGTGAATGCGTCGAGGATCCAGAAGAGCTTTCCGTTATCGCCCACCACGATGTAGGGATCCGAATCGTAGGTGAGAAACGGGGCGAGTGCGTGGACGCGATCGAAGATGTTACGACGCATGAGGAGCCGGCTCTGCGCGTGGATGTCATCGCTGAAAGGGACCTTTGTGATATCGCCGCGATCGAAGGCGATAACGACGCGCCGCAGGAATGAGCCGAGTTCGACGCCGCCTGCGCCCTGATAGCTGGTCGAGCTGTTGGTTTCTCCCTGGGGATAGTCGAATTCCGGCTGGCCCGTCTTCACGTAGACATCGGTATTGGTAAGTTGGCCGAAGTAGACTTCGGGGCGGGTGACCTGGATTGACGGTACAGTACTCTGAATCGGCATATTGCTGAGCAGCAGCGTGGGCAGACCTTCGGGCGTGAATCCGTTTACCTGATTCATGGTGATGCCGTAGCCGTGCGTGTAGACGAGCTTCTCGTTGATCCAGTTGCGGCTGCTTTCAGGGAGCTTTTCGACATTCAACTCGCGGGCGGCCAGCATGACCTGACGCTCCTCGCCGTTGATCTGGTAGCGGTCGATATCGATGTCGGGGAAGTCGTAGTAAGTGCGGATCTCCTGGATCTGACGCAGCGTGTCCTGCAAGGCGCGCCAGTCCCAGAGGCGGATGTTCTGGAGGGTGGCCTGGTTGTTGGCGGGGTCGGCGGATTCAACCGAGACCTCGGCAGGGAATTGCTGTTGCGCAACGCGATCGAGTCCGAAGGCCTGCCGCGTGGACGCAATGTTGTGCAGGATATAGGGCTGCTCGCGCACCAGTTCATTGGGCTTGACGACGAAGCTGTTGACGTACCATGCGACCAACTGCACAACGATAAAGCAGATGACTGCGGGAACCGGAGCCGCGATGAGCCGGGTAACGCGGGGCCGAAGGAAGATGTTGGTCGCCGCGATTGCTGCGCCAAGAATGAGCGCGAGGCAGATCACGGCAATTCCGCCGAGAACGACGTGAGCATCGGTGTAGGTTACGCCGGAGAAGACGGTGTGGCCGGCGAAGATGCGGTCGAAGCGGCCAAGCCAGGTGCGCAGTGCCACAACGAGGAGAAAAAAGGCGACACACGCAGAGAATGCCCGCATCGGCACGGGGGACACGCCGTAGGTGTGTTCCTGCAAGAGCCGCGAACCTCCGGTTAAAAGAACGAAGATCCCGGCGATTGCGCAGCAGAGAATGGCGAGCACCAGGAGCCATCCCGCGATGAATTGGAGAACTGGTAACGTGAAGAAGTAAAAGCCGAGTGACTTGCCGAAGATGGGGTCCGGCGCGGCTAGGGCGCTGCCGGGTGCGAACCGGTAGAGAGCAAAACGCGTCCATTCGGCCAGAAAGCCCGTGCCGGTGATGAGAGCGATGAGGAGCGAACCGATAAGGCCGGCCGTGCGCAGGACTGGGGCTACGGGAAGCTGAAAGGTCCGCGGGCCGAGAACGATGGTGCCGGCGCTATGCAGCTCTGCGCGGCAGGCACGCCTGAGGAATGTAAACCATCCATAGACGACGAGGAATGTCGCAAGGGAGGAGAGAGCGAAGGCGACCCATTTTAACTCGAGGGTTCGCCAGAATACGTCTGAGTAGCCGAGCGACGAGAACCAGAGCGAATCTACATAGTAGGAGATGGATCTGCGTGCGCTGAAGACGAGCACAAGAAGAACGATGATAGCCAACAGCAAGCCGCGACGGCTCTTCTCAGGTGCTTGTCGCCGGCTCGGGTACACATAGGATTCGTGAGCCACAATTACCAGCTTTCCCCGGCGCACGTGGGCCGGAATATGCGGCATGGCAATTGTACGGCGATCTGACGGGAGTGGTTCCCACTTAAGCTCAGTAGGCTCGCGCGGATTCCTGATAGATATGGATGTCAGGGGAACTGAGTTGGCGACAACGGGGGAAGCCGCTGCGCGGCAAACGACCGGGGAGGATCTGTGGACGAGACCGGCCAGAGCCGGAATTGCCGCGGCTTCGCTTCTCACGGTTGTCGCTGTGCTCATTCACGGCTTCCATCCCTATGCAGAAGATGCCGGAGTGTATCTGCCCGGCGTGTTGAAGATCCTCGATCCGGAGCTCTATCCAGCGGGGACCGGATTTGTAACGGCGCCAGAGAGATTCTCGTTCTTCGCCGCGGCAATGGCTGGCCTCATTCGTCTAACCGGCGCGAACCTGACGGCATGCATCTTCGCCGTCTACCTCGCAAGCATCTGGGCAACTTTCTACGCAGCGTGGAGGATCCTCGGGCGGTGCTATGGAAAGATCGAAGGGTGTGTTGGCGGGGTGTCGCTCCTGGCGCTTTGTCTCAGCATGCCCATTGCGGGAACCTCACTGATGCTGTTCGATCCGTATGTAACTGCGAGAAGCATCTCGACCCCGTGCAGTCTGATTGCGATCGGAGCAGCTCTCGATTTCGTTTTTGATTGGCGGCGGGGCGGCCGGGCGCAGTCGGAGATCGCGATTGGCCTTCTGAGCCTTATGGTAGCCGCGTTCATGCATCCACTGATGGGGGCGTATGCAGCGGGTTGTGTTGTGTTGTTTCTGTGTTCTTCGGTCCGCGGCGCGCGGGTAAGGATCGCGGCGCGCGCATTCGTTGCCGTTGTTGCGGTGGCTGTTGCGGCTCTGCTTTACATCCTGGCTCCGGCGCGGCCGGTCGGATATGCACACGTGGCACAGACTCGCTACTACTGGTTTCCAGAGAACTGGCATTGGTATGAGATTTTCGGGTTGATTGCTCCGCTGCTGCTGATTGGGTTGATTCGCTATCGCGCAGACTTGAGTAATCCGGCACGATGCCTGGCGCGGATGGCGCTTGCCGCCGGTGCTATCGGCATGGGGGTCTGGCTGCTCTTTGCGCGGGAGGCATTACTGAATTATGCCGTCGCGAGGTTGCAGCCCTTGCGGGTGTTCCTGGTGGTCTACATTGTGCTGATCTTGCTTTCAGGCGCGGAACTGGGCACGCGTGTCCTCAAGCGAGCCGGCTGGCGCTGGCTAACACTCTTTCTCGCGCTGGGCGGACTTATGCTCTTTGTTCAATTCAAGTCGTATCCACGCTCGGCGCATCTTGAGCTTCGACCGAACAAACCTTCAAATGACTGGGAGAGAGGATTCGAGTGGGTGAAGCACAACACGCCGAGGGACGCGATATTCGCTCTCGATGCGCATTACATTACTATTCCCGGAGAAGATGCACAGAATTTTCGCGTGATCGCCGAACGCTGTGCGCTGCCGGACTACATGAAGGATGGAGGACTGGCGGCGATCGAGCCAGACCTGACACCCGACTGGCTGTATGGCGAGAGAGTGCAGGAAGGGCTCGATCAAGAAGACGATGTCCAGCGACGTGCAAAGCTGCGTGGGGCGCACGTAGACTGGGTGGTGCTGGCGAGCGATGCGGCAACGAGCCTTCCGTGTCCTTACCGGAATGAGTCGATGAAGGTCTGCAGGGTGCAGTAGGTTTGCGACTGTATGGGTTCGTGGTTTCCCGGGTCTCCGAAAAGCGCAGATCTTGCCTGCGAGCTACCGGCAGCCTATTGCGCCGCGAGATAGTGCTCGACCGGCTCGTGTTGCTTCTGCCCCAATCGACCGGAACGCAACTCCCGTCGCTTCATCCGCAGGAAGAAGACGGGGACAAGAATCAGGACGTGAATCGTTGAGGTGATCATGCCGCCGAGGATGGGCGCGGCGATCGGCTTCATCACGTCGGAGCCGATCCCGGTTTCCCAGAGAATGGGTGCGAGGCTGAGGATCACGGCGGTAACCGTCATCAGCTTGGGACGAAGGCGCTGCACGGCACCGTCGATGGTGGCTAGTTCGAGATCAGCCGCCGTTAGTGGGTGATCCGATTTCAAGCGGTTTTCGAGGGCTTCGTGCAGGTAGACCACCATGACCACGCCGGTCTCGACCGCAATGCCGAAGAGCGCAATATAGCCCACCCACACGGCGACGCTGAAGTTGTAGCCGAGCGCCCATTGCAGAAGCAGCCCTCCGGACATTGCGTAGAACGTGGGAAAGATAAGCACGGCTGCCTCTGTTACCGACTTGAAAACAAGGTACAGCAGCAGGAAGATCACAAAGAACACGACGGGAAGAATGACGGTGAGCCGCTGCTTGGCGCGCACTTCGAATTCGTATTCGCCGGCCCAGTGCCACGTGTAGCCGGGCGGCAGCGCGACGGACTTTTGCAGCATCTTCGTGGCCCGGTCGACGTAGCCGCCGTAGTCGCTCGTTTTCAAGTTCAGATAGACGTAGCCGGTAAGGGCGCCGTCTTCGTCGCGAATCATCGCTGGGCCGCGTGAGAAGAAGACGCGTGCAACCTGGCTGATGGGGATCTGTTCGCCGGACGGAGTTGGAATGAGCGCCTTGCCGAGTTCTTCGGGAGTGTCACGAAAATCGCGCTGATAACGCACGGAAATGGGAAAGCGTTGGCGGCCCTCAATATTTTCTGCAATGTTGGCGCCGCCGATTTCTGAGCTGATGACGCGCTGCACATCGCCGACCGTGAGACCATAACGCGCGGCTTCGGGGCGATTGACTTCAATGTTCAGGTAGAAGCCCTGCGAGACGCGCTCGGCGAACACAGCACTGGTGTCTGGCAGTCCCGCAAGGACCTGTTGCATTTGAGCGCCGATTTCCTGGATGCGCGCGAGGTCCGGTCCCTGGATCTTGATTCCGACCGCCGTTTTGATGCCGGTGAGCTCCATGTCGAGGCGGTTTTCGACGGGCATCGTCCACGTATTGGTCAGGCCGGGGAACTGCAGCTTCTCGTCCATCTGTTGGATCAGCTTTTCGTATGTCATGCCGGGACGCCATTGCTCGCGCGGTTTCAACATGATGGTGGTGTCGTACATGTCGAGGGGGGCGTTGTCGGTAGCGCTGTCGGAGCGTCCGACGGTGCCGAAGACGGTTGAGACTTCAGGAAAACTGCGGATGATGCGGTCCTGCTGCTGCATCAGCGAGACTGCCTGCGTGACGGAAATGCCCGGCAGCGCGCTGGGCATGTAGAGCGAAGAACCTTCGTAGAGTGCCGGCATGAACTGGCTGCCGAGCCGGAAGTACAACGGGATGGTTGCGGCGAGAAAGAGCAGGTTCAGCGAGACGACGACCTTCCAATGACGAAGGCACCAGCGAAGAATCGGGAGGTAGATGGCTTGGGTGATGCGGGTTACGGGGTTCTCCGATTCGGACCTGAGACGGCCACGCAGACAAAGCGGCATCAACGCCGGAACCAGCGTGATGGAAAGAAGCGAAGAGAAGACGAGGGCCAGGGTTTTGGTCCAGGCGAGCGGACGAAACATGCGGCCTTCCTGCGCCTCGAGCAGGAAGACGGGCAGAAATGAGACGACGATGATGACGAGCGAGTAAAAGAGCGCCGGTCCAACCTGCTGCGCCGCGCCTACGAGAATCCGATGCCGTTGCTCTCCTGTCGGGAAATCGCTGCGCTCGGCGAGGTGGCGATATCCGTTTTCGACCATCACGATTGCAGCATCGATCAGGACTCCGATGGCCAGAGCGAGCCCGCCGAGCGACATGATGTTCGAGCTCACGTGCAAGTAGTACATGGGGATGAAGGCCGCGATGACTGCTATCGGCAGCGTGAGGATGGGAACGAGCGCAGAACGGAAGTGGAATAGAAACACGATGCTGACGACGCTGACGATGATGGCCTCGATGATGAGGTCGCGCTTGAGGGTGTGAATAGACTCGTTGATCAGCCACGACCGATCGTATCCGGTCACGATTTCGACACCGGCAGGCAGCGAAGGCGCAAGTTCGCGAAAGCGCTGTTTCACGCCTTCAATCACGTTAAGCGCGTTCATGCCGTCGCGCATGACTACAATGCCGCCGACGGTTTCGCCCTTGCCCTGCCAGTCGGCCGCCCCGCGGCGAACATCGGGCCCGAAGGAGACGGTGCCGAGATCGCGCACCAGCACGGGTGTGCCGTTCTTCGTGGCGATCGGAACGTTCTCGAGATCGGCAAGGGTTTTGAAGTACCCAAGCCCGCGAATCATGTACTCGGCTCCACTCATGTCGAGCACGTCGCCGCCGGTTTCGTTGGTGCTTTGCTTCACCCGGTCGATCACCGTCGAGGCGGGAATACCGTAGGAGAAGAGCTTGGCGGGATCAAGATTCACCTGGTACTGGCGCACGAATCCGCCGATGCTCGCAACTTCCGCAACGCCGGGGACGGTCTGAAGCTGGTAGCGAAGGTACCAGTCCTGGAGCGCGCGGAGATCGGCAAGGCTGCGGGTATGGGTGCGATCGACGATTGCGTACTCGTAGACCCAGCCGGCGCCTGTGGCATCAGGGCCGATGGCCGGATGAACGTCTACAGGGAGCTTACCGGCGATCTGTTGCAAATACTCGGTTACGCGGGAGCGGGCCCAGTAGAGATCGGTACCGTCCTGAAATACAACGAAGACGTAGGAGTCGCCGAACATCGTCTGCGCGCGCACGTTGCGAACGCGCGGCGCCGAGAGCAGGGCCGAGACGATGGGGTACGTGACCTGGTCTTCGATGACGTTTGGCGGTTCGCCTGCCCAAGTGGTGTGAATGATGACCTGCACGTCGCTGATGTCGGGCAGCGCATCGAGTGGCACACGCTTCATTGACCAGATCCCTGCGACAACGAGCAGAATCGAGACGGTCAAGACGAGGAACGGATTGCGCGCGCACCATGCGATGGTTCGGGAGATCATTGCATGCCTCCTGTCGCGCTCATACTGAGCTGTTTTGTCGCGAGTGTCCTTCCGCCACGCTGCACCGTCACGGTGACCTGCCACGTGCCTCCGGAGCCGAGTTCTACTGGAGCCTCATAGGTCCCGCCTGTGCCTTCAACCATGCGGGCGGAGGTGTGCATCACAGGCATGCCCATGGCGGGCATCGCCGGCATAAAGAAAGCCACCGAGGCTTGCGCGCCCGTCACCGGATTTCCGCCGGCGCCGGTTAGCTTCACACGAACGGTGTTGTTGCCTTTGCGCGGCGGGTCAGGCGCAGTGGTGACATCAATATGCAACTGTTCGGTTGCTGGTTGCTCGGCGTGAGTGCTCTGGTTTTGAGGCGATGCTGGGCTGCCCATGGCGCTCTGCAACTGTGCTTCAGAGTCAACCAGGAAGTTCGCTGAACTGACGATGCGGTCGCCGGCCTTGAGGCCCTTCAGCGCCACGATCGAATCATCGATCCGGGGGCCTGTTTCGATTTCGCGGGGCTCGAGGGATCCCTGTCCGTGATCGATGAATGCGATCTGGCGCGTGCCTGCCTGGAGAACGCCGGATGCCGGGATGACGAGTTGCCGGCCAAGCGGCGCGGCGATGTCGACATTCACATACATGCCGGGCTTGAGCACCACGCCCGGGTTGCTCATGACAAGGCGTACGCGAACGGTGCGAGTGGCTGCGTCGACGTCAGGAAGAATCTGGTCAATTCGGCCGCTGAACTTACGTCCGGGATACGCATCGACTGAAACCTGCGCGGGATCGGCGGGCTTCAGCCGCCCGACCTCGACTTGAGGCACATTCGCGTACACCCAGACTGTGGAGAGATCGGCGATGGTGTAGAGCTTCGTCTCGGGCTGTACGTAGGCATTCGGCAGCGCGTTGCGCTCGATGATGTATCCGGATGCGGGAGAATCAATCGCGATTTCGTGGTTTGCCGTGCCGTTCTTCTCCAACTGTGCAAGTTCCGCATCGGGAATGTCGAAGCGGCGGAGGCGCTCCGCAGCCGCCTGCAACAGCCAGTTACCCTCGTCGGCAGCAGCACCGTGCATGTGTTCGGAGACTGTCTTCTGGTTCTGTTTTGCGAGCAGGTACTCCTGTTCGGTGCTGACGAGGTCGGGGCTGTAGATCGTGAAGAGTTTCTGGCCCTTCCGCACGTACTGATAGGTTGCGTTGGCGAAGACATTACGGATCCAGCCCGGAAAACGCGTCTGCACGTACGAGAGCCGCTGTTCATCGATGGCAACACTGCCAGGCGCGCGCAGTTCGTCGCTCACTTCTCTTGTCTGAACCAAAGCCGTTGCAACGCCGATCTGCTGCATGCGTTGGGGCGAAAGCTGGATGGGCGCGAGCGGAGGCTCATCCGGGTTTGGCTGCGCTTGGTTTGGGTTGCTGGAATTTTGTGGATCCGATGCGGGGCCACGCGCGACAACGGGGTCTGGGTTGGCCTGCACGTCGCGGGCCGGTGTCGCACGGTGCACGAGGACATAGGCGAGCGCGGAAGCCAGCGCGATGCACGTCAGCAGGCTCACACCAAAAGCGTTCTTTAAGGTTCGCTCAGTCATTTCGACTCCTCCTGCGCTGCGATCGGCGCACCTACAGCCAACTCCAGGTCAGCCATTTTGTTGTTGAAGTCTGCAACGGCATCAATCGAAGCCAGGTCGATATCGACAACAGTCATCTGGCTGTCGAGAAGATCGAGGAACGATGCCTGATCGTTTTCGTAGGCGACCACCGCGGCATGCAGTGTTGCTTCCGCCTGCGGGCGAAGCGAATCCTGGTAGACCCGCGCCAGGCGCTGCGCCGCCCGCGCCTCCGCGAGCGATTCCTCGATCTGTCCCATCGCGCGGTTCTTCATTGCCAAGAACGCAGCGCTGTTTGCACTGAGCGCAGCGCCAGCCTCGTTCACTTCGGCCTCATGCTTGCGGCGGTTGAGCCAGGGCAGGCTCATTGAGCCCTCCACCATGTAGTCGTTGCGCGGGCTCTGGCTGGCGGGCATGAGCATGTAGCCCGCTGCAATGCTGAAGTCCGGCACCATGGCTTTCTTCGCCAGGTCCTGTTCCCTCCGGCTCTTCTCCTCGGCGGCGGCGGCTTCGGCCAGGTCAGGCCGCGAGCGAATTGCGGTGGTGCTGAGCGATTCGAAGGAAGGCAAAGGCTCGCTGACTGCATACTGACCACGAACCTCGAGAGGAGCGTCCGCCGGCCGGCCCATCAGCGTGTCGAGCCGCGCACGGGCCACCTCGGCGTCCTTTTCAAAACGGATCATGTGCTCTGCGAGACGAGCGAGTGCCACTTGGGCCTTGAGAATCTCCATCTGTGGAATTTTGCCTACGCTGTACTTGATTCGCGCTGCCTGGATCGCCTGCCGGGCAATACCGATGTGCTGATCGTGGATGCGGGTCTCCGCCTGCGCATGGAGCATGTCGATGAATGCTTTCCGCACCTCGATGCGGATGCGCAGCTGTGTGGCTTCGAGTTCATCCCGAGCCTGATCTACGTCGGATCTTGCGATGCTGGTTCGCAGGCCGCGCTTGCCGCGGCCCGGGAACGATTGGCCAAGCATGAACATGTTCTGGGCCTGGTTGTAGTTCCAGGGCTGGTTGAGCGGCACCGACCATCCGCGGTACATCGCCTGCGGATCGTCGAGCGCGCCTGACAGCGGAACATGGGCCTCGGCGGCGGCAACTTTGCGCCCTGCAAGATGAACTTCAGGATTCTGGTCCAGCGCAATGCGCTCGACTTCGTCCAGCGTAAGCTCGGGCGTCGGCGGGCTAGCGCGCTGCGAGGTACTGATCAGCGCAGCCATCCGGTCAAATTCCGTCGCGTCGGGCCCTGTCTGCGCGCGACAGGCGGGCGGCGCAAGCAGCGGGATGGCTGCCGCCCATATCAATATGCGTAAGATCTTCATTGTTCCCTCAATTGGCTGCTAAGCGCGCCAATGTGCTTCGCGCCGGCGCAAAGCGCCGGGCACACGAACGCCGACTACACGGAGCGAGGGAGAATCAGATTCTGAGGACGGTGCTATGAAGGGAGGCGACCGATCCGGGTGGCGTCTCTGCGGCCCGGATTGGGGCAAATCCATCTGCCGCAGGGGCAGCGATCCTCGAAACGACGGATAGGTGGGCCACGACGACGTCCCTCTGTGCTTGGGAAGCTTGTGCGGGGGGTACCGCCGCCCCGGATGGGCGCGCATTGCAGCACGAAGGCGTGGCCATCGACGGTCCGCAATCCTGCATCATGTGGTGGCAGCAGGCATGTTGCGGCGCTGGCGATGCGCATGCAAGCGCCGGAAGCGCAGCCCAGAGCAGCGCGAGCGCCAGCATCGTCCATGCGGTTTTGTTACCCACAGACACAGTGTAAACCCGTTCCCGAATCAAATATCCGGGGACAGCCTCGTTTTGACGGTGATTTAGGTCACAGGCACAGCAGCACGTTGAGCAATTCATTCCCCTTAGCCATGACTTTGAAGCATCAGCTATGTATGCCAGGTCCGCCTTGCCGCGAGTCCACCGGCAATTTGGTTCCAGCGAGATCGCCCGCCGATCGCCGATGAACCGCCGGCCGACGACGTGGGGCTCTTCTCCGTGGCAACAGCTTGAGAGTCCCTTCTGGTGCCGAGGCGTTGAAGCTGTCTGTCCCACCTGGTTCATATGCGTGAGAAATGGAAGGACCGGCTGTCCGTTGCCACCCTGATCAACCAGAGATCTTCTGCTCCCAAGCGATGCCCCTGCCTTCTTCAAAAACTCCAGAATCAAATCCGCCGCGATCGGCGCCATTGAATCTGGCGAACAGGATCGCCAGGCAGGGTCAGCATCGTAGGGATTGCGGTGATCGCAGATGTGGACATAAAAAGCGCACCTCAATCAGCGCAACATTGTCCCGAAAACCACGCACCACGGCGTGTGATTCGCATCACCGATAGAGATGGGCCAACCTTCTGGATGGTGAAGCGCCAGCTAGGTTTCCGTCTGTCCTGCTGGCCGTTACTCTTGGGGCGGCGCTGCGAGAAAGTGCATGAAATAAAGGAGTTGGCTGCCGCTATAATTAAGTTGGCCAGTGCGCGGGCGTTGCTCATGCGAAAATAGCCAACCTTCGTCGCTCTGGAACGGACGATAGCCCCAAATGAATCTTCGCCACTCGATCATCTCGATTGCGCTGTTGCTGGCCTTCCTCTGTACACCTGTATTGAAGGCGCAGGATGGACTACGCGGAGCACTATCGCGCGTCCCACAGACAGCTCATGCAGTGGCAGAGCTTTCGACCCAGATTGCGGCTGCTGACTTCGATAATGATCAGAAGCCGGACGGAGCGATTCTTGTAGAAACCGGACTGTTGAACGGAGAGCGGGCATTTCGCATTGAGCTTCACGTAACAGGCAGCAACAATAACGCGATCACATTCTCTTCTTCGGAAAGCGGCTTGGTCCTTTCGGCCCTCGACGTGAACCAGGACGGAATACCGGATCTGATTGTCGAGCAGGTTTTCACCGGCAAGCGGCTCCAGGTCTGGCTGAACGACGGACATGGAAGGTTCCGGCAAGCGCGTCCAGAAGACTTCCCAGCCCCAAGCGATGCTCCCTTCCGCTGGCACGCTCTGTTCGCCGGACAGGCCTCATTGGCGATCGGTCTTCCCTCAAGGTTCGAGAATCACCAGACGGTTCGACTGGTTGAGGTTCTTCGATTTGACTCTTCTTCTTCGCGCTGGAGAGTCCTACCTGAGCTTTTGGATGCCGCCGAATCCAAAGTTACGCACCTGTCTCCTCGCGCACCTCCTGCCATCCTTCCCCTCTGACCTCGCGCAACTGAGAACGAAATCCGGAAACTGACAGCGGTCCGAGAAGGCATGCAGTCCCTTCAAAGCCAATAAAACCTGGGGTGCCCATTGAGGCACTGAGGACGATATGAAGCTACGTTCGCCCATGCTGATTCCCGCGGGGATCATGGCGCTGTTCCTCCCTTCGGTAGGGATTTGCCAGGGACAGCACACGCTGAACTGGGAGCAGGTTAAATCCAAATTCGAGGCCAGCAATCCAGCGTTGAAGGCGGACGCCGACAACGTAGACGAAATGCGGGCCGAAGAAATCACAGCGTTCCTGCGCCCCAACCCCCAGTTCACACTGGCGACCGACGGTACGCAGATCGCTCCGCACAACGGCACCTGGGTCCCGTTGAAGGGCACATCTGTGGTGCCCACCTTCAGTTATCTGCATGAACGTGAGCACAAGCGTGAGCTGCGGCGAGAGAGCGCACAGGAAGGGACGCGGATTACGCAATCCGAGCACGAGGATCTCCAGCGGACCATGCTCTTCACCCTGCGTTCAGCGTTTGTGGCCACGCTCGAAGCCAAGGATGTTCTCCACTTGGCCCAAGCCGATCTGGAGTATTACGACCACATTATTCAGATCAGCCGCGCCCGCTTCAAGGCAGGCGACATTGCGCAGGTGGATCTCGACCGTATCGAGTTGCAGCGCGTGCAGTATGAGTCGGAGATACAGACGGCCATCGTCACTCTGCGGACCGCAAAGATTCAACTGCTGCAATTGCTCAACGATCGTACCCCCGTGGATCAGTTCGATGTAAATGGGCCTTTCGATTTCAGCGAGGCGTTGCAGCCCCTGGATACATACCGCGACGCGGCCTTAGCCGCGCGCCCCGACTTGCAGGCGGCGCTGCAAACCATTCAGCAGTCGGAAACCAACCACAAGCTGGCCATAGCGAATGGCTCCACCGACCCAACCTTCAGTGGTTGGTACACCTATAACTCTTCCAATAATAATCCCAACGGAATTAACACGCTCGGTCTTAGCGTGAGCATTCCACTGCGTATCTTCGACCGTAATCAGGGCGAGAAGAAGCGGACCCAGATCGACATCGATCGCAGCCAGCAAGCCAGCGATGCCGCCCGAGCACAAGTGTTCGGCGACGTGGACTCAGCTTACGAGGTGGTGCGGAGCAATATAGTGCTGCTGAAGCCGTACAAGGAGAAGTACAACGATCAAGCGACGCGCGTTCGAGACACGATCAGCTACTCCTATTTGCATGGAGGGGCTTCCCTGATGGATTTCCTGAATGCGCAGAGTGATTACCGTCAGGTTCAGCTGGCGTATGCCCAATTGATCGGGGCTTATTTGACGGCCGTCGGGCAACTCAATCTCGCAGTAGGACGTGAGGTGATCCAATGATCGGATTCGCAGCCGGGCGCAGTTTATTCATCAATCGCCGTGCGGTGGCATTTCTGTTGGCGGTTAGCCTCGCACTGGTCGCGTGCAAGAAGCAAGGTTCCGGCGATACAGGCCCATCCCAGTTGCCCGTGGTGAAAAAGGGCGACATGAGCCTTGTGTCCGTCGAGAATCCGGGACAGTTCCCGTTGGTTACAGCCGAATCGTACGAAGCTCCCTCTGAGCTCGAAGTAACGGGTACGGTCAACCCGGATGTTTCTCGCGAGATTCCCGTGATTTCACTGGCGAGCGGGCGCGTGGTCGATATCAAGGCGCGACTGAACGATTACGTAAAGAAGGGCCAGTTGTTGCTGAAGGTTCAAAGCCCGGACAGTTCCAACGCATTCGACACATATCTCAAGGCGCGCAATGACGAAATCATGAACAAGAAGGCTTATGTCCGGGCCAAAGACTTGTACGAACATGGCGCTATTTCGCAAGGAATGTTAGAGCAGGCTGAGAATGCAGAGAACGATTCGCTTGCTGACCTGAAGGCTGCAGAAGAGCAACTCGAGACTCTGGGCATGGACAAGAATCATCCATCACCCGTGGTCCCTGTGTATTCACCGATTTCAGGCGTCATCATTCAGCAAAACGTTACCCAAGCCGCGGCAGCAGGCGTGACTTTCTCGGGTTCAGCAACGGCTTTTACAGTGGCCGACCTGACGAGCGTTTGGGTTATCTGCGATGTCTACGAGAACGACATCCCGAAGCTCGCGCTCGGCCAGGAGGCAAGAATCAAGATCAACGCGTATCCGGATAAGGTGATCACTGGCCGGGTCTCCGATATTGGTCCGGTGCTTGATCCTTCCCTTCGCACTGCCAAGGTGCGCATCGAAGTTCCAAACCCCGGGATGCTCAAACTCGGAATGTTCGTCACGGCGACGTTCCAGAGCCTCAAAAAGCAACATTTTGCACTGGTTCCTGCGCCGGCAGTGTTGCATTTGCGCGACCGCGAGTGGGTTTACGTGCCGGCATCGGACAACCACTTCCGCAGAGTCGAGGTGAAAGCCGGTCAGATCATTGGCGACAAGCAGGCGATCTTGTCGGGGATTCAGGCCGGACAGCAGGTTGTCTCCAACGTTCTTCAGCTCGAAGCAACGCTGGAGGCGCAATGATCAAGGCACTAGTTGATTGGGCGCTCAGGAGCCGGCTCATGGTTCTTGGCATAGCGGTTGTGCTCCTGGTGTGGGGCGCCATCACGTTCAAGAACCTGCCCATCGATGCGTATCCCGACGTTGCAAACAACTATGTGAATGTCATCACGCAGTGGCCTGGTCACTCGGCCGAAGACATCGAAAAGCAGATTACGATTCCGACCGAGATTCAGATGGCAGGGATTCCGCACCTCGAGAGCCTGCGATCCTTCACGCTAGCCGGCATTTCGAGCATCATGCTGAACTTCGATGACTCATCGGACGACAACTGGAACCGCGAACGCGTCCTTGAGCGCCTCACCATGGTTACGTTGCCAAACGGACTTGTTCCCCAGCTGCAAACCGACTGGAGTCCGGCAGGCCAGATTTACTGGTACACATTGGAAAGCAAGAACCCCCAATACGACGTGATGGAATTGAAGTCCATCGCCGACTGGACATTGACGAAGCAATACAAGGGGGTGCCGCACGTAGTAGATCAGGCGACATTCGGCGGACTTACACGGGAGTACCAGGTCGGATTGGCCCCGGATAAGCTTATCAGCTATGGGCTGAGTATCTCGCAAGTTGAGAACCAGCTCGCTCTGAACAACACGAATGACGGCGGCAGCTTTATCCAGACGGGTCCGCAGCAGATCAATGTCCAGGCACAGGGGCTGTTTCAGACGGTGCAGGATGTCGAAAACACGGTGGTCAGTTCCGCGAACGGCACCCCGATCCGGATCAAAGACATTGCCGTGGTTGAGCAGGGGCCCAAGATCCGGTTAGGTCAGATCAGTAAAGCCTGGCGGGATTCCAGGACGAATACGATCATCGATATGCCCGACGTTGTTGAGGGCACATTGCTCTTGCAGAAAGGCGACGACGCCGACCCTGCCCTGAAGGGGATCGAAGCAAAGACCGAGCAACTGAACAAGGAGATTCTGCCCAAAGGTGTGCAGGTTGTTCCATTCCTCGACCGATCCGACCTGGTGCACTTTACGACGCACACCGTGCTGCACAACCTGACCGAGGGCATCATCCTCGTTGTGATCGTCCTGTTTGCATTCCTCGGCAATGTTCGCGGCGCATTTATCGTAGCCTGCACCATTCCGTTTTCGTTGCTTTTTGCCGCTACTTGCCTTGGGTTGAATCACATTCCCGCAAATCTCTTGTCGCTGGGCGCTCTCGACTTCGGCATGGTTGTGGACGGCGCAGTGGTGATGATCGAGAACATCATTCGTCATCTCGGCCAAAAGAATAACGGCCAAACGACGTTTGAGAAGATCGCTACCGCTGCTCACGAGGTTCAGCGTCCCGTCTTCTTTGCCATCACCATTATCATCACGGCATATCTGCCCATCTATACTCTGCAGTCAGTTGAGGGCCGCCTTTTCCGGCCGATGGCTTGGACAGTCTGTTTCGCTTTGGCCGGCGCGTTAATATTCTCAATCATCATCGCGCCCGTGCTGGCCAGCATCTTCTTCCAGAAAGGGGCGAAGGAGTGGCACAACCCGTTCATGACCTGGCTCAAGGCGCGGTATCGACCGGCAGTAAGCTGGGCTATCGAACACCGCTGGGTTACGCTCGCAGGCGCTGCGGTTGCCTTCTGTCTGACCCTGTTCATGAGTTTTAGTGGCGTGATCGGCTCGGAATTTCTGCCTCACCTGGATGAGGGCGCGATTTGGGCGCGTGGTACTCTGGCCCCCTCGACCGGTCCGGACGAGAGCCGTCGAATCTCAGAACACGCCCGTTTGACCCTTGCAGCCTTTCCTGAAGTCACCAAGGTGGTCAGTCAAATCGGACGCCCCGACGACGGCACCGACTGGACCGGATTCTTCAATACCGAATACTTCATCGATCTGAAGCCAAAGGAGGATTGGCGACCGGATTTTCATAGGGACAAAGAGGCATTGATTGCAGCCATGGACAAGGAGCTCGAAAAGACGCCTGGCGTTATCTGGGGCTTTTCCCAGCCCATCGAAGACAACATGGAAGAAGCCGTTTCAGGAGTTAAAGGTGAACTATCCGTCAAACTTTATGGCGACGATCTCCGCGTCCTGGAAAGCAAGGGAAACGAGATCGTTTCGGTCATGAGCCAGGTTCCGGGTGTGGCGGATCTGGGATTGTTCCGCATCATTGGACAACCGAATCTGACGTTTGAAGTGGACCGTGCGGCATGCGCGCGCTACGGCATCAACGTGGCGGATGTTCAGGACGCCATTCAAACAGCGGTGGGCGGAAATGCCCTCACTCAATTACTGCAGGGCGAAGCCCGCTACGATGTCGTACTCCGCTATCAGGAAAAATATCGCAACACGCGCGAAGCCATTGAAAGAATCCGAATGCTTGCACCTTCCGGGCAGCGTGTTTCCCTCGCCCAATTGACCAAGGTATCCACTGACGACGGAGCGGAGGAGATCTATCGGGAGGGCCAATCGCGATACATCGCAATTAAATACAGCGTCCGGGGCCGCGACTTAGGCTCAACCGTTGAAGAAGCCATCAAGAAGGTGCACGATCGAGTGACGCTACCCGTGGGCTACCACACCGAATGGGCCGGAGAGTACAAAAGCAAGCAGCGCGCCGATGCCCGGCTCGCAATCATTACCCCCATCACGATCGCGCTCATCTTCATGATCCTCTATCTCATGTTTCGTTCTTTTAAGTGGGCTCTGCTCATTATGGCGAATGAGCTTCTGGCGCCCCTGGGCGGGCTGATTGCGCTGTACGTTACGCAAACCAACTTCAGTGTGTCGGCAGCGATCGGAATGTTGGCCCTGTTCGGTGTGTCAGTGCAAACGGGCGTAATCATGCTTGAGTACATCAATCAATTACGCGTCCATGGGTTCACGGTGAAGGAGGCTGCAGTCGAGGGCGCCGTGCTTCGCCTGCGTCCCATCATGATTACCATGTCGGTTGCGACGCTGGGCTTGATCCCTGCAGCGTTGTCTCACGCCATCGGATCCGACTCGCAACGACCCTTTGCTATCGTGATCGTGGGTGGGCTGAGCTTGATTTTGCTGATGAGCATATTCCTGCTTCCCACACTCTATGTCTGGATTGCCGGAAAGGATGACGTTTTGCCAGCTCCGGAACCGGAATGGGTGAGCGAGTAGACCTTCGGAGATCAGATGAATCAGAAAGATGTCAAGACAAGGATTGAAGAAATCGGGATTGTCGCCAGTGTGCGGGTGCATTCGCCGGAACATGCACGGTTTGCGGTAGAGACTCTTTACGCAGCAGGCGTCCCGGTGACTGAGATCCCGTTGACTTTACCCGAGGCGCCCGAAGTGATCGCGGAACTGGCCAGCCGTCATCCGGATCTCATCGTCGGCGCCGGGACCGTCCTTGATGAAGAACATGCACGACGCTGCGTCGATGCCGGAGCCAGGTTCTTGACCAGTACGGGTTTTGTTCCTGAGGTCGTCGCATACGCAAAGAAGGCGGGCGTAGTGGTTTTTCCCGGAGCTTTGACGCCAACGGAGGTTATTGCAGCATGGAAGGCTGGTGCAGATTTCGTAAAGATATTCCCCGCAGTTGCCGCCGGAGGCGCGCACTATGTCCGCTCCCTCAAAGTGCCGCTGCCACAGATTCCACTTATCGTCTCCGGCGGGGTGAATCAGCTGACAGCATTTGACTATATCCTCGCTGGTGCAACCGCGATTGGGGTAGGTGGAGAGCTATTGCCCAGCGAAGCTTTGGTGCGTCACCAAGATTATCGCATCCGCGAATTAGCTCGACGATTTCTCAGCAAGATCCGCGGCGCCCGGGCCCAACGCGACGCCGTCTAATTGCCATTGGAGCCAGCGAGAATTGTCTGCATTCTCTCTCATTAGTCTGTCAATCTATCTGCCCGTATAGCGAATATCGAGAAGCGTCCAGTCGTCCCGGGCCTCAGGAGTGGCCTGGATCTCGCGGAGTCTATGCAGGATTTCGTCGAGGGTTGGCAGGTGTGCGAGTGCAATGAGTCCATCAACGCTGATCAGTTCGCCCGTTCTATCCTCAATTTCAGTGATGCCATCGGTCGCCAACAAAATGCGGTCGCCGGGCTGCAACTTGATTTGTGAAGCTGAGTAAGTTGCCTGTTCGATGATGCCTACAATGAGGTTTGCGGCTTCAAGCTCGGTCACTTTGCCTTCGGGGCTAATGAGGAGGGGTGGAACATGTCCGCAATTCACAAATTCTACGCATCCGTTAGGGAAAACCTTCAGAAGGACCATGGTGGCGTATTTCCCAACTTGGCGAGCGCAGAGGAAATTATTAATGAGAACTGCAGTTTCGGGCAGGGACCGGCCCGTGAGCATGAGCGCGTGGATGATTCCCTGCAAGGTCGCGGCCACGATGGAGGCTGGAACACCTTTGTCGGAGACATCAGCGATTGCGATGCAAACACAGTCGGGCAATGGAATTACATCGTAAAAATCTCCGCCGATGGCGTGGCAAGGGATCGTGAGTGCACGGAATTCGGCGTAGTCGAGGCAGGGAAGGGTGATCGACATCAGTCCCGAGTGGATGGAAGCGGCGATCGCAAGTTCTTCCTCGGCTTGGCGGGCTTTCAATTCGGTATCAGCGAGCAGCGCGTTGTGAAGGAGCGTAGAAGCCTCAGTTGCAAGGTTATCCAGTACCTCATGATCGATGTCACCCAGGCTTTTGGTGCCAATCTGGGCGTCAAGGTACAAAACCCCAAGAAGTCGGTGTGGCTCCGTCGGTGAAATGTGTTTGCGAAGAGGAATGCAGTAAATGCTGCGAATTGAGTTGGCCATGACGCTTGCCCACTGAGAGGCGCTGTCATCCCTGAGAGTATCGCTTAAGTAGAATCTCGAATCGTTCTCAACGGCCTTTTGTATGGCTCGCCGCGATACCGAAGAATCCTCTTCGATCAAGGTTTCGTCTGAGCGGAGCCCCAGAGCCAAGTGAAATTCGCCCTCTTTCGAGAGGAAGACGAAGCCGCGCTCGGTTCCGGTGAGTTGCATCGAGAGCGTGAGGAGCGCATGAATGATGTCGTTGATCGCGCCTCCGGAGTTGAGCTGTCGGGCGGCATCGAGCAGGAAACCGAGCCTCCCGATTTCGTGCGCCGGACGCGGGGCGTCCCCGGTTATTGGATCAAACCGGGAGAGCGCACTCAGCAATTCGTTTGCCCGGATTCCCGACATACTTCCCGTCTCGGGAAGCCTGAAACGGAAGCAGGCGGCGTCGATCGAGCCGAACTGGAGCGTGTCGCCGGAGCGCAGTTTCGCCCGATCAATGCGTTTACCGTTCAGGTAGGTACCATGAGAGCTGTCCTGGTCGATGAGTTCAAAATCCTTGTTCTGCCTGGTAATAGTCGCGTGGCGGCGGGAGGCGAATGCTTCTTTCAGGACCAGATCCTGATCGGCGGACCTGCCGATAGTCGTGCATTCACTACGAATCTCGAGACTGTGTTCTCCGTCGAAATCGCCATACTGCAAGGTCGGCACTGTTACTTGTACGGGCATTGTGCAGATTCTATTCTGTGCGATCCTTAATCCGCGACGACTAAGTTGCAAGACATCAAAAGCTCGAAGTCAGGCTGCGTTCCCTGCGTGCGGTATCGCTCGCCCGAGGCCAAACCGGGCAAGGCTGCGTCCGTGGGAGTGCTCCTTCAGCCGTAATTCTTGCAAAAAATTGACCATCGCTTTGAAACACGTTTTATGTGTGTCAAATTTCATGCTCGGATTTCCGTGATAGACAGATGAATTTCAGCTCGATTCAGTGACAGATGCCTTGACAAGCCCCGTCCTTATTGCTCATTGTGAATTACCGACCCTTAAGAGGCTTCTCTCCCGAACTACGGCCGATTTGTGGTCCACAATGTCGGCCAAAGAGCCGCGGGTTGAAGCCATTCCCCCAATGGCACTTTGATTTTTGCATCTCGACGATATGCGGAAGTAGTGTGCCGAGACGGTGACTTAAGGCCTCTCCCAAGAAGTCGGCAGTTACAAAACATTTTTGTGCTTCAGATCCCGCATTGAAACGCCAAACCCGTGTTGCAGGCAATCGCGATCCCAGGAGACCTGGATTAATGACCCATCTGCGTGCTGGCTCGCCCTCGGCCTTAGGCCCGATTTCTTCCCAGACCCAAAGCAAACAGAATTCGAACGCCGCCACAAGAACGGCCCGGCGCGTCATCGCCAGCAGCGCAGTCAGCTTTGTTTCTGCAGTGTTCCTCTTAGTGTCCGGCAGTTTTTCCCGCTCTGCTCAGGCACAAAGTCTCGCACCGGTTTGGAATCAACTCTCGCCCGTGACGGCGCCGCCCGCGCGCTATCTCCATGGCCTCACGTACGATCCGGTGCATGCTCAAGCGGTGCTGTTCGGAGGTTACGGCGTAAGCGGCTTTTTGAACGATACGTGGCTGTGGAACGGGACGACCTGGACCCAGGCGAACCCCTCAAGCAGTCCCGCCGCTCGGAGTGCTTTCGGGATGACCTACGATGCAGCGCAGGGTCAGGTGGTGCTGTTTGGAGGACGCCTCACCGCCAATAGCTGGACCAACGATACGTGGCTGTGGAACGGGGCGACGTGGACTCAGGCGAATCCTACAACCATTCCACCTGCCCGTTCCAACATGGCCATGGTCTACGACGCGGCACATGGCAATGACGTGATGTTCGGGGGCCTCGTGAATGGGCTCGCGTCGAACGACACATGGATATGGCACGGGACCACCTGGAGCCAGGCGAACCCTGCGAACAGCCCCTCCGCGCGCTATGCCTACTCGATGGTCTACGACGCGGCGCATAGCCAGGTGGTTATGTTCGGAGGACAGGACATACACGGTAACTATCTTAACGAGACGTGGACATGGGATGGGACCAATTGGACGCAGCAGTCTCCACAGACCAGCCCTAGCGCGCGCGACCTGCAGGGCATGGCCTACGATGCGGCGCTGGGCCAGGTGGTCATGTTCGGAGGAATCGACAGCGGCGGCAACTATCTGAACGACACCTGGGTGTGGAATGGGACCACTTGGATTGAGCAAGTCAGCTCTCCGACCGCTTTATATGCGCGCGAAGTTCCAAACGCGACGACCTACGATGCCGCCCAAGGTCAGGTGATTCTGTTCGGCGGGTTCAACAGCACTGGAAGTTCCTCCACAACCTTCTACGACACATGGGAGTGGGGAACCCGGCAGAACTTCGGCAACATCAATGTTTGCCCGTCTGGAACAACCTCACCGGCGCCGTGCAGCAATACCCTGACGTTGACATATAGCGTTTCGACGGCCACCACGTTCGGCACGCCCCAGGTGGTGACGCAAGGCACATCCGGCCTTGATTTCACGCTGGCGAGCGGCAGCACCTGCACCGGCAGTGTCAGTGCCGGGAGCTTCTGCACGGTGAACGTCACCTTCGCCCCAATCGCGCCTGGCCTCCGCCTGGGGGCGGTGAATCTCGTGGACAATTTGGGCAATCTGCTCGTATCCACGGCGATCTACGGCATTGGCCAGGGGCCGCTGGCTGCATTCAGCCCGGCCCCTCAAACCACGCTGCCCACCAGCAGCCTGAATTATCCCGTGGGTATGGCGCTTGATGGAGCGGGCAATCGCTATATCGCGAATTACGGCAGCGGGAATAGGGCAGGCTTTGTTGTAAAAGTCACGCCCGGCGGCGTTCAGACGACGGTTTTAAGCTCATACACCTCCGCCCCGTCGCAAAACCCAGCACCAATCGGCGTGGCCGTCGATGGAGCGGGCAATCTCTTCATCGTCGACCTTTATCTCCCGTATGCGGTCAAACTCGCCCCCAACGGTGTTCAGACTACGTTGGGCAGCGGACTAAGTTTCCCGATCGGGATTGCACTTGATGCAGTGGGCGATGTCTTTATCGGGGACCAAAACAACAAGCGAGTGGTGGAAGTAACGCCTGGTGGGGTTCAGACAACGGTTCCCTTCACGGGCCTGCAGCTACCCTGGGGCGTGGCGGTGGATGCGGCGGGCGATGTCTTCGTCGCGGATGGCGACCAGTTGGCGCAGCCTGCGATTCCGTCGAGGGTATTGGAGTATTCATCCGGCGGCGTGCAAACGACTGTTCTCTCCTCTGGGCTGAGTCGAGCATACGATCTGGCGGTGGATGCAGCCGGCGATGTCATCATCGCGGACGCTGGAAACAGCCGCGTGGTGGGGGTTACGCCGGGGGGCGCCCAGTTCACGGTTGGCAGCGGGCTGGGTTTCCCCAGCGGCGTGACCGTAGATGGGGCGGGCGATGTCTACATCGGAGATCAGGGCAATCAGCAGGTGTATGAGGTCAGCCGCTCGCAGGGCCCATCGTGGAACTTTGGCCCGGTCAATGTGGGCGGGCGAAGCACGGACCTCGGAGTCACGATTCAAAACATCGGCAACCAGACGTTGACAGGCACCGTTGGATCGCCATCGAACACGAACTTTGGCAACGACCTGATCAACTCCACTTGCACCAGCGTCAATGAGATTTCGTTGGCTCCGGCCGCAACCTGCGTTTTGGACATCTACGCCCAGCCAACGAATGTCGGTGCGCTGACCGGTACTGTGCCCGTGAGCGACAACTCTCTGAATGGCAGTCCCTCAACGCAGACGATCCCGCTCCAGGTCACGGGAACGGGCACCGTGACCAGCTACACCCTGACGGTGACAGGTGTTGGGTCAGGCACCGGCACAGTGACTTCCGGCGACGGAGTGATTAGCTGCAGCGACGCTGGTGGAACCGTCACTGGAACCTGTTCTTCGACTTATCCGGCCAACTCACCCGTCACTCTGACGGCGAGCGCGGCCTCAGGATCGATATTCCTGGGGTGGGGCGGCGCGTGCGCGAGCTCAGGGACCAGCCCGCAATGCGACGTGGCGATGAGCGGGCCGGAGAATGTGACCGCCAGTTTCGGCCAGCAGAACTTTGGAAACCTCAACGTCTGCCCGGTCGGACAAAACACTCCGGCGCCATGCACCAGCGCGACTACGCTCACGTACAACATTCCCACAACCACGATCATGGGTGCGATTCAAGTGGTCACGCAGGGCGCCAACGGTCTCGATTTTGCGCTCGGCAGTGGCAGTACCTGCACTGGCACGATTTCCGGCGGCAACTCCTGCAACGTCAATGTCACCTTTACCCCGCTCGCGGCCGGATTGCGTCTCGGGGCGGTGAAATTGTTCGACAACAGCGGGGCCCTGGTCGCTTCCACGCTGATCTACGGAGTTGGCCAGGCTCCGCTGGCTGTCTTTAGTCCGGGCGCGAGAGTTCAAGTCCACACGGGCACGTCGTTGCATTACCCGAACGGCCTTCTGGCAGACGCTGCCGGTAATCTGTTCATCGCCGATGGCGACAATCAACGAGTGTTGAAGGTTTCACAGAACGGCAGCGTGACGACAGTGCCCGCCTCCGGGCTTTCGTTACCCCAGGGTATGGCGGAGGACGGTGCGGGCAATCTCTTCATTGCGGACAACGGGAATCAGGTCGTGGAGATCCCGGCCGGCTGCACCACTAGCGCTTGTCAACAATTCGTGCCCAACCCGCTCGGTTTGCAAAGTGAGTTGGGAGTCGCCGTCGATGGAGCCGGCAATTTGTTCGTCAGCGATTACCTTGACGGTAAGGTCGCAGAGGTGCCTGCCAATGGAGGCCCGCAGACCATCGTGTACAACCCGACAGGATGTGGCAACGCCCCAGGCTGTTCGGACCCGGTTGATCTGACCACTGATGCTGCCGGCGATCTTTTTATCGCTGATCTTGGCCTGAAAACTGTGGCAGAGGTTCCACCCGGATGCACGACGAACAGTTGCGTGAAACACATTGGAACTGGATGGAACGAGCCGGATGACGTCGCAGTGGATGCAGCCGGTGACGTCTTTGTCGCCGACCAGGGGCTCGGTCAGATCGTCGAAGTTCCCGCCGGCTGCAACAACAGCGCCTGCCAGGTCGTGCTGGTCAACGGGGTCTACACAGTTGCAGTCAAAGTGGACGCAGCGGGTAATCTCTTCTTCGATAACGTCACGACGAACCAGGTTTTCGAAGTCACTCGGTCCCTGCCGCCATCCTTGAGCTTTGCCCTGACCAATGTGGGAGCCACGAGCACGGACAGCCCGCAGGTGGTGACCCTGCAGAATGTCGGCAACCAGCCGCTGAGCGGGACGGCTACCACAGTGGCCGGCGCCAGCTTCTCCCTACTCTCCACCTGCGGCAGCGGGTTCACGCTCATTCCAGGCGCAACCTGCTTTGAGAACTTCGGCTTTATTCCGCAGAGCACTGGCTATCAGGCGGGTTCGCAGTCTTTCAGTGACGACACGATGAACCTCTCCCAGGCGGTCAGCCTGCAAACCATCAATCTCAGCGGCAGCGGCGGCCTGAACGGACAGGCTGTGGGCGTGCAGGTCCCTAACGTGGTGGGCCTCACGCAAGCTGCGGCGACGTCCTCCATCACGGGTACAGGCCTTGCAACAGGTACAGTGAGTACCGCCGCGAGCAGCGTTATACCGTCGGGCAGTGTGATCGCGTCGAATCCTGCCGCCGGAACAGTCGTCAATCCCGGATCGGCGGTCCGCCTGCTGGTCTCAACGGGGCAGGCGCCGCCGCAAACGCCCAACCCGCTCTCGCTTCTGAATAACCTGTTCGTCACCGGCGACTATGCCTCCGCGGGCGTCACTCTGCGTGGAACCGGCGTGGGCGGGAAGGCCACCGGAACCATCACCATCCCCGACAGCACAACGAGTCCCGGCAGCCAGGGCGTTCCCGACGGAGCCGACATCGTCGATGGTTTACTGTACTGGGAGACGCTGGAGAATTCGCAGTTGCCTTCGGGCAACACGGGGACCTTCCTCGGATACCCGATAACCGGACAGCAGATCGGGAGCGACATACCATTTACCGATGGCGCGTTGAGCGGGACGCTTCGCGTATATCGCGCTGACGTCAATTCATACTTCCCGGTGGCGGCGAATGGAAGCGGAGTACGCACCGGTTCGGGCGCTTTCACAGTCTCTCTGCCTGACAGCGGAGGAAGCGGGTTCCCCCTCACCGAAGGCGCAAGCCTGGTGGTCCTCTACCGTGTCCTTTCTCCGAACTTCCCGCTCAAGTCGGTCGTTATTTACGACGGTTCGGCCGTGCCGGCCGGCCCTACGAGCCAGAACATGCTGGGCTTCTATGATGCGGTGGGCGGAGCGACCGGGGAAAGTACGACCCTGTCTTACGCCGCCGGCAGCTGGAACAACATCCCGACTTCGGTTTCCCTCGCCGCACACGCGAGCCAATACAGTGCGCCGCTGAACGCCGGAACCGCATATGCCGCGGTGATTCTAAGCATGCCCGTGACCAACAGCGATAACGACGCCATTCTGGACGCCTGGAAGGGCGGCCCAGGGGCGGCCGATTTCTACGCGGGATCGCCCGGCTATTACGACGTGAAGACCGGAGCCTGGGTGCCGCTTCCCGGCGCGGTGCACGGCGAAAAGGACCTCTTTGTTCAGCTGGATTACATGTGCGGCGCTGTGCTCGCAAACGGCTCGTGCGATCCCACTCAGGAGAACCTGTTCCCCGCACCCGACTCCAACGGCAACGATCCGCTGGCGATGGTCAAGAATGCATTCGCCGCGGATGGCGTCGTGCTGCATCTTGAAATTGGAAATGCGGTGGCTGAAGGCATTTGCACAGACAACACTTCCGTTAATCCGCCGCAATTGTGCCAATTCCCCAACGAGCCCGGAGTCGTGGGCTGGAAGAACAGTCTGGAATTCTCGAAGATCTGGCCGAAGAACCTCGCTTCCTGCGCGGCGGGCGGCGATTGTTCGCCTCGCTTCCCGTACGGGCAGAAGGACAGCTATCACTATGTCCTGTTCGGACACTCGCTCGCCATACCAGCCTGGAACACTCGGTACCAGACCTTGACCGCGATTTCCGTAAACAATTTCGTAACGACGATCACCACGACCGATCGAGGGCCCCAGCGACGGAGCGATGGGACCATGAATATTAACTATTGCCCAAGCCGCATCACGATCTCCGGGGTGCTTGGAAATCCGTTCCTGAATGGGGCTTACAACACAACGTCTTGCGCTGACTCGCAGCACATCACCGTCGCGACTCCGACGGTTCCCAACTGGAGTTATCCGAACAACACGATGCCGGAGCCGGAGATTGGCCTCACCTCAGGCACGGTTACCAGCATCTCCGGGTACTCCGATCTGGGCGGCTCCGATTCCGCGGTCACGCTGGGACTTTGGGAGACGGATCCGAAGCAGGATATGAGCAGGCGCGCCAACGTCATTGCCGGCACGCTGTTCCATGAGATCGGCCACACGCTCGCCCTGAGCCACGGCGGCCTCTACTATGACAACCTACCCAGTTACCTCCCGACCTTCGAAGAGAACTGCAAGCCGAATTATCAGAGCTCGATGAATTATCTGTTCCAACTCGATGGAGTTGGCCCAAACGGAGCCGTTGCGTATTCCAACCAGACCCTGCAGACCCTCGTCCAGTCTTCTTTGGGTGGGGTGAATTCGCTCACCGACACTTCCAGCCACGCGGCGACCTTCCCAACTTCGTCCTGGTACACCCCCACGCAGCCGAGCTCGACGGCAAGTCAGGCCACGTTTCATTGCGACGGCACGCCTCTCACCGGCGATACGGGCTATCGCGTCGATGGATCCGTTGTCGGCACCACTCCGCCCACGCCGCTGTGGTCGAACGGGCAGAACGTCACCTTCGATGGCGTGCCGCCGAACGGCAGCATTCCCTACGATCCCCTCCCGTATTCGACCTTGCGCGGATACAACGACGCGGCGAACCTCGACCTGCGTCAAGTGGGCGCCACAGGCAGCGAATTTGCATCCATGGCTGGCCTGCTTTCCTTTGGCACTTCACTAACACCGCTGAATATTGCGCCGGGCGGAAACGTATCGTTGAACGCCGGCGGCACCGTGGCCTTGGGCAGCGGTGGCACAGTAACTCTGGGCAGCGGCGGCAACGTGACGCTGGGCAGCGGCGGCACCATCGCTCTCGGCAGCGGCGGCACCGTCACCCTTGGCAGCGGCGGTAATGTGACACTAGGCAGTGGCGGCACCATCGCTCTCGGCAGCGGCGGCACAGTGACCCTAGGCAGCGGCGGCAACGTGACTCTGGGCAGTGGCGGCACCATCACGCTGGGCAGCGGCGGCACCGTCACCCTTGGCAGCGGCGGCAATGTCACGCTGGGTAGCGGCGGCACCATTGCCCTGGGCAGCGGCGGTTCCGTGACGATACCCTCCACAGGGGGGAGCTACTCAATCCCCAACAGTGGCGGGACCATCACGCTGGGCAGCGGCGGGACCATCACGCTAGGCAGTGGCGGCAATGTCACGCTAGGCAGTGGCGGCACCATCGCCATGGGCAGCGGCGGCAATGTGACTCTGGGCAGCGGCGGCAACGTGACTCTGGGCAGCGGTGGCACCATCACGCTGGGCAGCGGCGG
>DATFSO010000032.1:0-4579 GCA_035262585.1 Occallatibacter sp.
GATGTACTTCCCTATTCTGTCGGGCATTCCCGATCTGACTTCGGAGGCGACGATCGTGGCCTACACTTCCGCCGATCCGCTGACGATTTCGATGCCCATCCAGCGACAGATCTCGGCGCTCGAGCCGGAGCTGCCCGTCTATAACGCATTGACCATGGACCAGATTCTTGGCAAGACGTCGGCCAGTCAGGGGTTCGCGGCCAATCTGGTGCTGGCCTTTGCGGCCCTGTCGCTTCTGTTGGCGGCAGTGGGGCTGTATGGAGTACTCTCCTACCTGACAACGCAGCGGACGGCGGACATCGGTCTTCGCATTGCGGTTGGCGCGCAGCGATCACAGCTCCTGCGGCTTGTTCTTTTCGAAGGGCTGCGCCCTGCGCTTATCGGACTGATTTTTGGCGTCGCTGCCAGCGCTCTGGCTACGCAACTGCTGCGATCAATGCTCTATGGAACCCAGCCGCTCGATCCGGCGGCGTTTGCGGGCGCAGCGGCGATGCTGATGGCTGTCGCAGTGCTGGCCTGCTTGATCCCGGCGTGGAGGGCATCGCGCATCGATCCAATTCAGGCATTGCGAACTGAATAGGCGACGGATATCCCCGAAACTTGGAAAACGTCGATGAGCGCACCATCGCCAACACACTCATTGAGGATCAATAGGTCAACACAAGCCGACTTTCGAGTACCGATCCGGCTCCGATGCCCTTTGCGTCGAAACATGTCGGCTCGACCACTTGGTTCTTTCGCGAACCTTCTCATATTCGTTGGGACCGAGAACGTTTGATCCTGACTTCACTCGACCAATTTGCCCTCGACAACCACGGTGCCTTGGACATTGGTCTCGTGGGTCAGGACACACTTCCAGCCGCCGTTTTCCCACCGCAAAACGTCGGTCTCGACCTCTTTGCCGGAGAAATTCTTATGGTTGAAGGATCCCGAGAGGGAAAGTTTGAAGGTTATGGTTGCGATATTGCTGTAGACACGCACGCGGGCGTTCGCTAGGTCCGGCTCGTAGGTCTTTCGAGTAAACGTCCCCGCCTTGATGGCAGCGCAGACGGCTTCCCCCATCCCGGCGCTGTCGTCGAACCCGCCAATTCCATTCACAATCGCCCAGTCAGGGTCGAGCAGACGGCAGAAGCCGTCGGCGTCGTTGGTTCGCATGGCCTCGGCGAGTTTCTTTTCCGCCAGGAGCGCAGTCTCCCTGGTTGGTCCATCGTTGGCCGGGCCAGCCACAGCTTGTGCGGCAGGGGCCATGAACATCGCTGCCGTTGCAAGAAGCAGAATCTCGAACATCGTCGTGGCTCTGTCCTTCGTCGCTCGCATCGTTTGCATTCCCTCTCGTTTGTCGACCTTCTCCGAACAGTACGCGAAGCAACCGCCACATGTGGAGGCTTATCGCCCGGCAGAGTGGATTCTGCGATGAACCGAGGGTTTTGCGCGGTCAATCGCGGCGGCGTGGCCACACTTCCCGACTACAATATATGGGTGTTGAGGCGCGCCACTACCGGGTTTCCGGCGTTTTGGCAGCTACAGATCGCGGGATGGATCTGCTACTACCTGTCGGTGTGTATCCTGCTGCTTCCATCCATCCGGCAGCCTGGCACGCTCCGTGGCAGCAGCCTGTTTGTGGCTGTGCTGTTTGCTGCCAGCTATCTGATGCGTTTCCTATGCAGGTACCTGATGAGGCGTGGGCGGTCGTGGATCGCACTGGAGATGCGGGCCATTGCCTGCTGCATTCCGGCGGGGGCGATCGCGGGCCTTCTTATCGTGGTGCTGACCTCGCCGAGCCGCTCTTTGCGTTGGCCGGACTGGCTCACGTCCGCTATGCAGTCCACCTTCATTCTCTTCCTTTGGTCGAACCTCTACTTCAGCGTCAAGAAATGGCAGGAATGGGAACGGGAGAGAGAGCGCCTGCTGCGGGCTGAGGCCGAAGCCCGCGACGCCCGGCTTAGCGCTTTGCGCTATCAGCTCAATCCACATTTTCTGTTCAACTCGCTCAATGCCGTGTCCACTCTGGTCCTCGAGGGAAATGCGCCCGCGGCCACGCGGATGCTGGCGCAGATCGGCGAACTGCTCAGAACCACCCTGGATGGTGAGGGCGCCGCTGAGACGGCGCTTGCCCAGGAGATCGCCTTCACCGAACAGTATTTGGCGATTGAGCAAACCCGGCTCGGAGATCGGCTGCGGGTCGAGATGGCTATTTCACCGGAAACTTTCGACGCGCTGGTGCCCAGCATGTTGCTGCAGCCGCTGGTGGAGAATGCCGTACGGCATGGAGTAGCTCCTCTCGTGGAAGGCGGAACGGTCAGAATCCAGAGCCGGCTGAACGGGTCTCAATTGCAGGTCAGCATCCGGAATTCGGGCGCTCCTCGCGCCGGGATCGCAGCCATTCACGAACCAACACATGGCATCGGGCTCAGAAATACCGCAGAGCGCCTGAAGACGCTCTACGCCAGCACGCACACGTTTGTTTTGCAATGGCCGGAAGCGGGTGGCTGCGAGGTAACGGTGGAACTGCCTTTCCGAAAAGCCCTGCTGCCGTCCGGGAGCACGTTGTGCGTGTTCTGATTGTTGACGACGAGCCCCTGGCCCGCCGCGGCGTTCGTGTACGGCTGCGGAAGTGCGCCAATATCGAAATCGTGGGTGAGTGCGGAGACGGTCTGTCGGCGCTGGAGAAGATCCTCGACCTTTCGCCCGACCTGGTCTTCCTCGACGTACAAATGCCCGGTATGGACGGTTTCGAGGTTCTGCGTTCTTTGCCTGAGGAGAAGCTGCCGGACGTGATCTTCTTAACAGCTTACGAACAACATGCGTTGCGGGCATTCGAGGTGCACGCGTTGGACTATCTGCTCAAGCCGGTGGACGACGGGCGTTTTTCTGCCGCCGTAGACCGGGCCCGAAGACTCGCCGATTCGGTTTCGAAGACGCGCATGGCTGAGCGGGTCCTGAAGATGTTGGGAAGGGACTCAGAGAGATATGTATCGCGGTTTGTGGTGCGCACCGGGTCACGCATTCAGATCGTGCTCGCCGAGGACACCGAATGGATTGGAGCGGCCGGCGACTACACGGAACTGCACGCGCATGGCCGCTCGCATCTGTTGCGCGAAACGATGAATTCTCTCGAACAGAGGTTGGATCCGGCTAGGTTTCTCAGAATCCATCGCTCGCGCATTTTGCGCAGCGGCTGCATCGTGGAACTGCGAGGCATCGATAACCGGGAGTACATGGTGAGGCTTTCCGACGGTTCGGAACACCGCTCCAGCCGGAGCTATGCCCAGCGGCTGGAAGAATGGCTGAACTGCGCGAAAGCTGAGTGAGGCGGCATCGCAAAATAGCGACAAGCACCGCTTCACAAGCCCGCCAGTTTCGTGCATGCCCCTTGATCGCCCTGGAAGGCCTCTCTCAACTGTGCACTTAAGCTGGCCGGCTTTTCAACGCTCGCAAACAACTCAAACCGCCGATCTAGAAAACAAAGCCAGAATAGGTATCGGCAAACGCGCTTACCGTCAGCAGCGATTCTCGATAGACGGTAAATCGCCAAGTCGCTCACCGACTCGAAATCTAGGGTTGCGGGAGTATCACCGCGTAACCGGAAGTTAGCCCGTCCAGCGCGGGGGCGTCTCGCAGGTGGAAGCGGTCGAGCAGGTCGGCAAGAGTGCTGCGCCATCCGCAGCTTCTGCCCTGTGATCCGCTCGGAAAGCGCCGTGCCGGCAGCGATTTACATGGCACTCAACCCTTCGCGGTGGGCAGAGAGGATGAGGGCCTGATCCTCCGCGCGGAACCCTCGATCCTTGTATTAGGCCGCCCCTTGTAAAGTTGTGTCCGGCGCAGGAACCTTGAAACAAGGCCCCGCGCAATCCCTGTGAAAATCTCTGTCAAAAAACACCTGTCAAGTAGGGAAGGAAAAGCGAAACACAGGCAACTTGCTTCATATCATGAGGTTACCCCATGAAAATTTACCCTGGAAAGTGGCCGATCCACTTTTCAATCCTGTTAGTCTTAACAATAGGAGGGAGAAAACTCCTCTCCAAATGCCCGCCGCGCGCGGGCATTTCGCTTTTCAGGGCCCCCGGACCCCGCCGCCGCAACGGCCGGAAGCGGGGATGAACTTACTACATATGTGTACGAAACTTACTGCAAATGTGTAGGAAACTTACTACAAAAGTCGGTCAGCACCAGCTCCGGACCCCGCAGTCTCAGGGAGCGGCGCCTATCGCCCCACATCCGAAGCCGGATGCTCTATGCCGAGACTCCGGGGACTACCGCAAGTTGGGGAACCCGCTTGTCAAGCCCCAGGTGAGCCAAAAAGCACCAGAAGCGAGGCAAAAACAGCAGCAAATACCCCCTCCCCCCTATAAATATTTTGTTCGTGGGGAATCCGGCGAATTGCAAAATATCAATGTTGCAAATAAAGGATTTACCTCAACGGCGCCCGAGCTTGTCCCACGAATTGGAACAAATTCGGGTTGAACTCATGCGCTTAAGGTGCTTCTAGCGGCACTTAAGTGCATTTCTCAAGTGGTCCGCGCCCGCTTCCCTCGCGCCTGGGCACACGGTCGGGTGCGCGTCTCCGAGTCGATCGGCC
>DATFSO010000033.1:0-78173 GCA_035262585.1 Occallatibacter sp.
GACGTAAGATGCAGCGGTTGCGCGGTTGCCGTGCATCTGAAAAACTGGATTGACCAGTGATCATGGTGCTCCATTTTCTGATTCAAGGGCGGGTACAGGGCGTGGGCTTTCGATGGTTTGTTCATCGCGAAGCCAGCGAGCTGGACCTGCGCGGCTGGGTACGCAACACTGAGGACGGTGATGTCGAGATCGTTGCTTCAGGCCCGGCGGAGGATCTGGCCGAGCTGCGCGAGAGCTTGCGCCGCGGCCCGCGCGGCAGCCGCGTCGATCGCCTGATCGAGCATTATCTCGATGACAGTGAGGCAAAGAACCTGAGCGCGTTTCGGATTGAAGGAGCATGGTGAGAACGGGGAATAGGAAGTAGGGAGCAACAAGCCAGGGACCAGGGATTAGGGATAGCTTCAGTATTCTGCTTCGGCACTACTCCCTGTCCCCTACTCCCCGCTCTTCTATAATCTGTAGGGAAGCAAATCAGACAATCTGAAACGGTTCCCTTCCTGCATTCCTTCAAGCTGCGGCTTGAACAACTCGAGGAGTGAGCGGACGCATGTCCCAGACGATCAAGCCTGCCGATGTGGAAGCACTTAAGGCGCTGGTGCGCACGGTGCCTGATTTTCCCAAGCCCGGAATTCTTTTTTACGACGTCACCACGCTGCTCAAGGACAAGACGGGCTTCGCTCAGCTGATCGATGCGCTGGCAGCGCATTACATCGAGCGCAAGATCGACCTGGTGCTCGGTATCGAGGCGCGCGGATTCATCTTCGGCCCGGCGCTCGCCTATCGCCTGAACGCGGGGTTTGTTCCTGTGCGTAAGCCGCGCAAGCTGCCGGCTCCGGTGGCGCGCGTGACCTACGATCTCGAGTACGGCTCTGACACGCTCGAGATTCATATGGACGCGATCCAGCCCGGCCAGAGAGTCGTGCTTGTCGACGATCTGCTGGCGACCGGCGGCACGATGGAGGCCACCGTGAAGCTGGTAAAGCAGCTCGGCGGCGAAATCACCGGCCTGGCGTTCGCAGTGGAACTGGACTTTCTGAAGGGGCGCGACCGCTTCAAGGAGTACGACGTCTTCAGCCTGCTGCATTACGACGAGTAGGTTAGCCTGTCGCCATCGGCTCCTGGTCGATTAGTTGACAAGGTCAACTAATGGGCGCATCCTGCTTTCCATGGCGACTACTGATCCTTCCCTCGCCCCGACGGTTGCGTCCTTCCGCCAGTTTAACCGCGCCTACACCCGCTTTCTCGGCACCCTGAATGATCGCTACTTGCACACTGACTTCAGCCTCGCAGAAGGCCGCGTGCTCTACGAATTGGCAACCCACCGAAGTCTGCAGGCCAGAGAGATCTCCGACGTTCTCGGACTGGACGGGGGTTATTTAAGCCGCATTCTGGCCAAATTCAAGAAGGCCGGCCTGGTATCGTGCACCAGATCCAAAGATGACCGCCGTGCCGCCGATCTGAGGATCACGCGGCAGGGGCGCGCCGTGGTGCGAACCCTGAATCTCCGCGCCGATAAACAGGCTTCGTCCGTTCTCGAGAAGCTTTCGGCCCATCAACGTAGGGAGTTTTCCCGCGCATTGAGTGCGGTCGAACAGATTGTCTTCGACCGAGAGCCTGCAGCTGCGTCAATCGTTCTCCGCAATCATCGTCCCGGCGACATGGGCATGGTGGTGCACCTCGAGGGAGCCGGATACGTTGAGCAGTTCGGATGGGACAATACATTCGAGGCTCTTGCCGCGCGGATCGTCGCAGACTTCCTCGAGAAGTTCGACCCCGTGCGGGAACGATGCTGGATTGCAGAGATGGATAGTCGGCATGTTGGCCACGTCTTCCTCGTCCAGCACCCCGAACGGCATGACACGGCGAAGCTCCGTCTGCTCTACGTCGATCCGGCGGCGCGCGGCATGGGCCTGGGCCAAAAACTGGTGGACGAGTGTGTTCAGTTCGCGCGCAATGCCGGCTATAGAAAGATCACCCTGTGGACCCAGGGCATCCTCACGGCGGCACATCGCATTTATCAGGCCGCCGGCTTCCGCCTCATGCGCGAAGAGCCCCATCACAGCTTCGGAAAAGACCTCGTCGGTCAGACGTGGGAAATGGAACTCGTCTGAATCGTCGTTCGTCCAAGTTCGACGGCGCCGACCGCACTTCTATCTACGAGTCGTTTAAGCTGCTGATGAGTTTCATTCGGTGTTCGCGTTTATCGATTTCGTGCACCCACCCGTCCTCGATCGCAAGGATCCGATCGGCCTCCTGAGCGAGGCGATCGTCGTGCGTAACCATGATGAAAGCGGCTCCTTTTTCGCGATTCATCTCGCGCATTATGTTGAAGACCTCGTTGCCGGATCGACTGTCGAGGTTCCCGGTAGGCTCGTCTGCAAGGACAATCTTCGGCTGATTTGCCAGCGCACGAATGATCGCGCAGCGTTGATTTTGACCGCCGCTCATCGCATCCGGATGCTTGTTAATTTGCTCTGCCAGTCCAACCCGATCGAGCAAGGCCAGCACATACGACTTTTCGTCTTCACTGGCCTCTCCCTTACAGATCGTGATCGGGGTCAGCGCATTCTCCAGACAGCTCAGCTCATCCAGAAGATAGTGGAACTGAAAGACGAAACCGATGACACGGTTTCTGAGAGCAGCGAGGTCATCTTCGCTGAGAGTCGCGATGTCGACACCGTCGATCAGAACGGTACCTTCGGTGGGAACGTCAAGTGCGCCGAGAATGTTCAGCAACGTGGATTTTCCACTCCCTGACTGCCCGATGATCGCGATGAACTCTCCGGCCTGTACCTGGATATCGATGCCATGCAACACAGGTGTCTCGACCTTTCCGAAGTAGGTCTTCTTCAACCCGCGAGTCTCGACGACGATCTGACTCCGAGTTGTCGTTTCGCTGTCGGCCATTCGAGACCTCGCGGTTTAGCGCATCACATCGACCGGATTCATACTTGCTGCACGCTTGGCGGGGAACCATGCGGCGATAACTGTCGCTATGATCGCGGCGATGACCGCTCCGAAGATGTAGACAGGCAAGATTGCAACTGGAAACAGTTGATCAGGCACATGTCCGGGTCTTGCCGTCTTCTGCAAAGGCAAACTGAGCAGGAACACCAGGAGTGAACCGAGCGCAGCTCCTGCAAGACTGCCTGCCAGCGCGATGATCAGACCTTCCAGCGTGAACACGCGTAGAATTTGCGAGCGTTTTGCGCCGATGCTCTTTAATATCCCGATCTGTTTGGACTTCTGTAGAACGGAAACAATCAACACGGAAGCAATGGCGAACGACGAGGCGATGAGGCTGAAAGCAGATATCAGGTAGGCCGACGCAGATTGTACGGTAAGCGAGGAGACGAAGCTCGGATATTCGCGGGACCAGGAACGTGCCTCATAAGGCAGCAGGCTTTGAATGCGATCTGCCACTTCATCCGACCCAAAGAGATCGTTGACCTTCACGAGGATTACGTTCACGGAGTTGCCCATGCCAAACAGACTCTGCCCGGTGCGCAGGGTGACATAGGCTCCCCCGCGCCCCTGCCCCCTGCTATAAATTCCGGCAATCGACAACGGCTCCGTATTTCCGGTGCTCGAGGTCATACGAATTCGGTCTCCGATCGAGACAGACAGATCCTTGGCCAACTCGTAATCGATTACGACTTCATCTGCAGCCAGTCCTACATACTTGCCAGCGATCAAGTCTTTCGTTACGGGGGAGACCTGGTCCTGTTGGCTCGGATCCGCTCCGGTAACGGATACGCCAATTGGATTGCCGCCCTTGGAGGCGAAACCCTGTCCCTGAATGGCTGGAAGCGCCATACGCACATTGGGTACCGTGCGAATGGTGTCGATTGCATGCTGCCAGTCATCGATGAACTTCAGTTGTGGAGCTTTCTTCTCGATCCTGCTGCTGCTCATCGCGGAGTCCAGATCCTGAATTTCGGAGAGAGGTACGGGTTCCAGATCCCGGACTTTGACGGTCACATGCGGCATGGACTCGGTCAGCATCTTGGTCAATTTCGCTCGAATACCGAAGATCAGCGATGTGAGGAAGACAATCACAATCACTCCTGCTGCGACAGAACCGATTGTGAGCAAGGTTTGTCCTCCGCCGGTCATGAGATAGCGCAGCGCGAGTCGGGCTTCGAATCGCCAATTGAGCGGAATCCACGAGAGAGAACTTTTCATTTGCTTTTCTTCTGAGTCCGGACCGGCTGTCCGGCAGTCAAGCCCGCGGGATTGACAATAACCTCGTCTGACTCGGTCACCCCCGCCGCAATCGGAATACCACGTTCCACCGCGGGGCGGGTCAGCACGGTCTTTTCGACCGCATGTCCATCACTCGCTATCAGCACCACAGAGCGACTTCCTTGAGGGATCACGGCAGTTGGCGGAACCACCAGCCGCTCGATCGTGTCGTTCGTGACCAGGTTGACATTCACGGTCTGGCCGGGTCTCAGCCAATCCGGCGGATCGTCGGCAGTGATCTTTACTGTTACGATCCCACGAGCCTGGTCGACTGCAGCGCCGATGTCCGTGAGACGACCCTGAAAGCTTTGACCGCCAAATGCTGAGGACGACAGGATGGCCTTCTGCCCGAGTTCCAGATCGGCGAGGTTGCTCTCATCGAGATCGACACGGATCTCTAGATTGTCGCTTATCAAATCCACTACCCCCTGGGCGCCTACGGTCTGCCCTTGTTCTGCGTGCACCGACGTGATTACACCTGCAAACGGAGCTGTCACATTGGCTTCATTCGACTTTTCGTCTGCAACCTTCAGCGCCTGTTGTGCTTCGGCAAGTTGTGCGCGCGCCACCTGCACCTCCTCAGCACGCGGCGTGTTCTTCAGCGTTTCCAGCTTGGCTTCTCGAACCTTTACGGTTGCCTTCGCCGTATCAACACGCGAGGTCAGGCTCGCCCAATTTGACTGTGATCGGTCAAATTCAGAGCGCGGGATCAGGCCCTCCTGAAACAACTTTTGGCTGCGATCAAATTCCTTTGTTGCAAGGACCATATCCGCATTTGCTTGCGCGACCTGGGCTTTGGCTTCGGTAACCTGATGAACGGCCTCATCCATCTCGGAAGGCAAGGGACTCCTGGAGGCCTGCGCCAGGCGAGCCTGAGCTGTCGTCACCTCCTGCCGCGCCTGCACACGTTGCTGCTGGGTAACGTTGTTCTTCAGTGTCGCAATCGGCTGTCCCGCGGACACACGATCACCGACCTTTACAAATAGATGTTCCACGGTTCCGGAGAACTGGGCCCCAATCGCGCTCTCCTGGACACCACCAATTCTTGCGCTGCTCGCAATCGTCTCCGTCATTGAGACGCGTTCAGGATGAACAATCGCGACCGATTTGGGGCGGCGCAAGAACCACACACCTGCACACACCAGGAACAGAAGGCACGCGAGTGCCAGCCATTTCGACCGCGTCTTTTTCGGTTTCTCCAATTGCACAGCCAGAAAACTTCATCCCTTTTCGATTGGGACGCGACTGTCAAACCGCGTTTGCCGAGTTGGCTACTCTGGACGAACTGGCTCGGAGTGCCAGCCCGGAGCTGAACTTCTCGCGCTTGGAGGCCGTCCGCGCGCTATTGATTGGATGCATCACCTGCGTCCGTGCGTATTGCTTCCCTCATTCGGATCAGAAGCGGCCGGTCCGCAGCTGCAAAAAGCCATACCTGCTTCGCTCAGGAGGACAGCTCCTCTATTTATCAGGTATTTACAACAGCCTACGACGCGTTTTCGGAGACCTGCTCGTTGACCTCGTCTCGTGCAGATCCGGCGTCCTGGAGCATCTGCGCGTCGGCGAAGCGATAGCCAACGTAGACGTCGGTGAGCAGGTAGATGGGGTTTGATGGATCGTCTTCGATCTTCTTGCGTAGCTGGCGCATGAAGGTGCGGAGATACTCGACCTCTTCGCGGCAGTCCGCGCCCCAGACGGCAGTGAGCAGCTTGGAATAGGAGACAACGCGGCCGGCGCGGCTCATCAGGCAGTAAAGGATGTCGTATTCCTTGCGGGTAAGGTGAACTGCCTGTCCGCGCTTGGTGACGCTGCGCTTGGCCGGCGCGATGCGGATCTCGCCGATCTCGATTGGTGCATCTTCAGCGCGAGCTGGAGCGTGGACGCGACGCACAGCGGTGCGGATTCGAGCGATGAGCTCGCGGGTGCTGAAAGGCTTCGTGATGTAGTCGTCGGCGCCAAGCTCAAGAGCCTCGACCTTCTCGCCCTCGGCGTCACGGACGGTGAGCATCAATACCGGCAGGCGGGGCGTCATGGCCCGAATGCGCCGAAGCGTCTCGATGCCGCCGATCCCGGGCATGTTGACGTCGAGCAGCACGACGTCATGATTGCCGCTACGCAGCAGCTGGAGCGCTTCTTCTCCGCGGGAGGCCTCGGTGAACTGGAATCCGAGTTCCATGAGCGGCGGGCGCAGGGCGCGGCGGATGGCGGATTCGTCGTCGACAACAAGAATGCGGATGGCGGGCTGATTCATTTCGATTCTCTCTTTCGGACCTGCGCTGGAATAGCCGCATAGAACGTAGTGCCTTCGTCGGGATCGCTGGTGACCCAGACGTATCCTCCGTGAACGGTGGCCGCGCGCTTGGCAACGGACAGGCCAATGCCGGTGCCTGCGGCGCGATGCGAAGAGTTGGAGGAGCGGTAGTAGCGATCGAAGATGCGTTCGCGATCGGCAATGGGAATTTCAGGACCGAAGCTATGCACGGAAAAGATGACTTCAGCCTTCGACTGTGTGGCGCGAATGGTGATGGTGGTGCCGTAGATCGCGTACTTGCAGGCGTTGTCAATGTACTGCGAAAGCAGCATCGTCATCAGCTGGCGGTCGCAGCACAGGATCAGTCCGTCGTCGGGAAGGTCGATCGAGACCTTCATGGTGGAAAGCCGGTCTTTAAGGCTCGCTATGACTTCCTCGATGAGTGCGGCTACACCCACCGGCGCGGCGTTCACCTGGACCTCTTCGGCGTCGAGTCGGGCGGTGGTCAGCAGACGCGTGGTCAACTCGTTCAGTGCGTTGGTCTGCTCGTTGATGAGAGCGACGAGTTCGCTTTGTCCGGCTGACAGCTTGCCCATCTCCGCAAGGCCGGTGGAGGCAGCTCTGATGGCTGTCAGCGGAGTTTTGTAGGCATGCGCGAGCGAGTCGAGCACGGTCGAACGAAGCTGCTCGGTCTGGCGCTCGGTCTCGATTCGGCTCTCGTTGGCAAAGGCGCGATAGCGATCGAAGGTGACGGCGATGAGCGATGCGATTGCGTTGTTGGTGAGTGGACTGGTCTCTCCGCGCATGACGAGAGAGCCGATGGGAACAGAGCCAAGCCGTAACACACGGCGCGCGATCCCGGTTTCGGGATCGTCGTCTGAGGTCTCGAAATAATAGACATTCTGCGCAATTTCTTGCGGATCGAGATCCCAGTAGCCGGCCTCGTAGGTCTCGTGCAGGTCGGCATCGAAGATGACGACAGATTCAAGAGCGAATATCTCGTGAACAAGTTCGGAGAGCTGTGCGCCCGGCTCAACGTGAAGATTCATCTGCAGGGTACGGCGCGTGAATTCATAGAGATCCTGCATCTGTCCGCCCCAGGAGTCGGATGCGCGGGCATGCTCAGTCACGCGGGCCGAAAGCCTGCTGATGACCAGTGCGGTCAGGATGAAGGCAAGCAGCGTAATGGAGTTTGCAGGATCGACGGCGGGATTGGAACGAAAAAGGCGCGAAGTGAAGTAGCTCTGGACGACGACTGCAGATAAGGAGACAATGACCGCCTGCCAGAATCCGCACAGAAGCGCCGTAGGAACAATGATGAGCAGATAGAGGAGAACCGCAACCGGAAGAAGCCATTGGAACCAATGCGCGAGGACCGCGACCAGGCCGACACAGACGATCCCCAGCGCGCACTCGGTCGAGAACAGGAGAACCTGTAAGCCTGAGCCGCGTGAGCGGCCTGCTCCAAATACGGTCCGAAGAGCTATGTAGGACCCTGACAACTAGGTTCCCGCCTTTCCGTCGAGTGCCGTGAGAGATCACCGGCAACGAGATGAGCGCCTCGTCAATTCGCACTGCATGTGAGCGTCTTGATCTGGTGCGGCTCAACTGCGACGGAGCGCCACGAAATGTTCTCTCCGGGACCGCAATTACGCCGGCAAGCGGCGGCACGGGAGAAGGCTCCTGCGTGCTCCGTTTCCGGTGTGCCCTTTATGGTTGGCTTCGTACGCAGGCGGCTGTTTCTAGATATTAACAGTTCTTCATTCAATCCTTACGGAAAGACGAGTAGGTGGGCCACCTGCCAAAGCGATACTCTGCAGGGACTGAATCGCATTGCCCCTTCGCAAGCTCTATGAATCTTTTTTCTTATCCTCATCTCTTCTTTATGCATTGTTTGCATTACTAATGCTAGCCGCAGTGAACCGACCCACAAGAGAGAAGCAGCGATAACCGCGCATGACTTCATGATCTTTGGTCCGGCAGGGCCGCACTCTTCGTGTGTCTGGCGGGGCCGGACTGAAAGGTGTCCGCGAAGAAGAGATTGAGTCAACCGCCTCAGTCCTCGGGATTCCCACGACGGGCCTTGGTCCGTGGGGGGGGGCCCGCATCGAAAAGACCTCATCCGGGTCATATCTCAAATCAATGTTCAGGAGGAAAGTGTGTCGAAGTTCATCAGGTTGAATCAGATCCTTCTCCATTCCATAAGCGCATTTGCGCTTGTTGCAGCGGTCACAGCCAGCGCGCAGGCTCCGGCCGGTAGCGCACCGGCAGCCGCCACTTCCAGCACTTCGGCAACACCAGGCGCCGCGCCGGCGGCAGTTGAACCGGCAGCCGCCGCTCCCGCGGCTGCGCCCGCCCCGCTCTCAACACCGGCTGTGACCGGTCCCCTGGCATGGCTGCCACCGGCCATGTTCGATGCCGGACCGTTTGGCAAGATTGCCGCGAATGGCATCGTGACCGGCTCCGGCCTAATCCAGAACAACCATGTTCCGGGAGATGACTACGGGCAGGCTGCTCTGAGCAACGGACAGATCTTTATTCAAAAGGCTGACGGAAAGTTTCAATACTTCATCGAAGTCGGCGCATACACCCTTCCAGCTCTTGGGACACCGTTTCTCGCCGCCGACAAGACCGTAAGCGACTTCTACGGGCCGGTTCCGGTGGCATTCGCGAAGCTGCAGGCAGGAAAGACGACCCAGTTTCTCATCGGATCGCTGCCCACGCTGGTAGGTGCCGAGTCCACCTTTACCTTCCAGAACATGAACATCGAGCGCGGCCTTCTGTGGAACCAGGAAACGGCCGTCAGCCGCGGAATCCAGGTAAATCAAACTCTGGGCAAATACCTCACTGCCTCGCTGAGTTGGAACGACGGTTACTACTCCAACCGCTACTCGTGGCTGAGCGGCTCCCTCACCTATACCAAGGGACCCCATACCCTGGCATTTATCGGTGCGGGCAACCTCGGTCAGACTGCTTTTCAAACACCCGCAACGCCCGTGCAGAACAACAGCAGCATCTACAACGTGATCTACACGTACTCCAAGGGCGCATGGATTGTTCAGCCGTACTACCAGTACAGCAACGTCCCTACCAACCCAGCAGTTGGCATTTTCAAGGGTGCATCGACCAACAGCGGTGCGTTCCTGGTCAGCCGGGCCTTTAAGCACGGATTCTCGCTGCCGGCACGCGTGGAATACATCACGACTTCAGGAAGCGCTGCCGACGAGGCGGTCAATTTGTTGTTTGGACCCGGCAGTGCCGGCACCTCGGTCACGGCGACGCCAACCTTCCAGAAGGGCGGCATGTTCTTCCGCACCGATCTCTCCTGGACGCACGCAAGCAGCTACACGGCAGGAGATGTCTTCGGCAAGACAGGAACGAGTCCCAACCAAGTCCGGGCCATCGCTGAAGTCGGCTTCATCTTTGGCAACAACATTACTGAGAAATAGGGCAGCGGGACAGGACAAGCGCTCGCTGGGAACGATGCGCTAAGGATGTAAGGCTTCTTCATTGCATCTTTATCACACCGTTCCTAGCATTCGTAGCAATCTACAGCCTCATCTGTTTCTGTATGGCGGAGAAGTTGGAATCGGGTGAGCCTAACAAAATCCCGCTGCCACGGCGACGGGAGCAAAACGAGACGAACTCACATTTCCAGGAGAATCTTCATGGCAGATCAGAAAGCACCACAGATGCAGGCCACCCTGGGTCTTACAGGGTTGACCAGCAACGCAATGGCGCTGATTGCTCCCGGCGCCTTCCTATGGCTCACGTTCTTCATCCAGGCAACGACGGGCGTCGCGGGACAGCCATCCACGGCGCCGGCGATGTGGATGGGCATCTTCGCTGCCCTGCTGCTCTGCCTGGCCACCGCTGTCGCGTACGCCGAGATCTCGAAGCTCTATCCCGGCACCGGATCGAGCTATTACTACGCTGAACAGGCGCTGCTCTCGAAGGACAAGGCCTTCAAATACGCCCGTATCGCGAAGTTCATTGTCGGATGGGGCTCGCACCTCTACTACTGGGTGTATCCCGGCGTGATGGTGGCAACGACGGGCATCTTTGTCGGGTATGTTGTCGGCTTCTTCTACCCGAACTTCATCAGCGGTGCGAACCCCGGGCCGGTATTCATGGGGCTGGTCGCCATCGTCTTCTCGTTCTTCGTGGCGTGGATTGCCCAGAAGGGCGCTGGCGCATCGACCGCCGTTAACCTGGCCATCAACGTCGTGCAGATCTCGGCTCTGATCGTGTTCAGCGTGCTGGCGCTCGGCTATCGCATGAACCATCCGGCGGGTTCGCCTGCATTCAACTACGATAACCAGTCGCTGGCAACATACACGTATCAGTTCGCCACGAACCCCAAGGATGGGTCGATTGTCCGCGATGCCAGCGGCGTGCCTCAGCCGCAGTTGGACAAGGCCGGCAAGCCGGTTCCCTTTGCGATCGATTACCCCGCGGCCGACTCGACCGGCAACATGTTGACGCACCCGAATGCCGCTTCGGTGGTGTCTCCGCACAAGTTCAGCTGGGTATTCATTCAGGCAACCGTGGCCATTCTGATCCTGGTCGGATTTGAATCGGTAACCGCGATGGGAGGCGAGGCCAAGAACCCGACCAAGCATATTCCAATCGCGGTGATCGCGTCGCTTCTGATCCAGGGACTGGTCTGTTACCTGATTGAATATTTCGCGGCGAACTACTTCCTCAACTCGGGGTACACAATGCAGAGCGCGGCCGGTTCGGCAGCGCCCATCGGCGACATGATGATCATCGTCGGCGATGGACTGCTGGGCCAGGGCAACGGCAAGTACTTCATGCTGGTCGAGGCTTTCACCGTGTTCCTGGCGCTGATCGGCACCACGCTGAGCTGCATGAACACCGGTGCGCGCGTGACCTACGCGATGGGTAAGGACGACGAAGCTCCAGAACACTTCGGTATACTGCACGCCGAGTCGCTCACTCCCCGTCGCGCGATCTGGACGCTGGCCTTCATCTCGGCGGTTCTGGGCTGCGTCGCCGTGTCGCTCGTCTTCGCCGATGCGAGCGCTCCGACCGACGCAACCATCGCGGCGCTCCCGCATGGCATCTTCTCGAGCTTCGGATACTCTACGCACGACAAGCTCGCGGCGCTGCCAAACTCGCTCCTGACCATCACCCTGACCTCGAACTTTGGCACGTTTATTCTGTACGCGCTGAGCTGCTTCCTGTGCATAGTGGCGTTCAACAAACGTCCCGATCACAACCTTGTGAGGCACACACTGATTCCCGGTTTCGGCCTGCTGGCGAACCTGATCTGCATGGCGTTCTACGTGATCGGGCCGTTCTTCAACCTCGGTACCAAGATGGAGCCTCTCACCGCGCTGGGGATTTCGGCAGTATGGGGCTTGTATGGTGCTGTTTATTTCCTCCGCTCGTCGAAATCGAAGGGCAAGGCAGTGCTGATTGAATCCAAATCAGCCGTGATGACCCAACAGTAATTTCGGTTTCGCATCAATCAAATCAGAACGCTGGGTGGAATCCTTCTCGCAGTTTTGAAGGGCGCGAGAGGGAAGCCACCCAGTGGTATTTGCAGAATCTGATTCTGTACCTTTGAAACGTATCCTTTTGCTCAGAACCTTCTAACGTCGTCCGCGAGCAAGGACCTGTTCGCGGGCCTCAATGTTCACCCCCGATGAGGCAGGCGGTCCATGTTGGATATCGTATTCGGTCAGGCTAGCGACCCGGGCAAGACTCGGACAAACAACGAAGATGCGATGGGAACATTCATTCCCAACTCGCGTCACCAGGCCAGGTCGCACGGATTTCTGTTTGCCGTCGCTGATGGTGTAGGTGGACTGGATCTTGGAGAAGTTGCGTCTTCGACAGCGGTCTCCGTTCTGACGGATGAATTCCCGAGGGCGCAACCTGGCTCGATGCTCATCAGCCTGTTACCGCGGCTGGTGCAGCACGCGAATGCCGCAGTGCACGACCGCACTTTAGCGCCGGAATTTCGCGGCAAGAAGATGGCGACGACGGTCGTGGCATGTGCCCTGCGGCACGATCAGGCCGTGATTTCGCACGTGGGCGACTCGCGCTGTTATCTGGTTCGCAAAGGCATAGCCAAGCAGATCACGCAGGACCATACGTGGGTGAATGAGCAGAGGAAAATGGGTCTCATCACTGCCAGCGATATCTCCCAATCCGAGTCGCGCCATGTGCTGATTCGCTCGCTTGGCCCGGAGATGTTTGTCTCGCCCGAGACGACGGCCCTGACACTCCAGCCCGGAGATGTGCTGGTGCTGTGTTCCGACGGCCTGCATGACGAGTTGCCGGAGCCAATGATCGCAGCGATCGTTACGCAGAATAAGCCCATCGATGACGTTGCGCGGGAACTTGTTGAGCGTGCAGTCGAGAACGACGGCAATGACAACACGACCGCGCAGGTGATCCGCATACGGTCAGTGGAGCAGGTGGGCATGTACCGCGGCCGTCCCTACCGGTTGCCCTCGTAAGAAGATTGACTATAAAAGCCTTACGAATTCCTTAGAATTAGAACCGCCCTTCCCCGTTTAGATTAAGAACGAGAGACATTTTTGGAGTAAACCCGCCTAATGGGCATTCTGGACAGCATTGAAGCCGGAGCGCAAATCGATTCCTACCGGATCGAGGCGCCCGTAGCACGCAGCGGCATGGCATCGATCTTTCGCGCCATCGACGTTCGCGACAACAGGGTCGTAGCCCTGAAGATTCCGCACCCGGATATGGAGGCGGATCCCATTCTCTTCGATCGCTTCAAGCGGGAGGCTGCAATCGGCGAGAAGCTCGATCATCCGACGGTGATGCGCGTCTATGGCGGCGAAAAGCGCTCGCGCATTTACATGGTGATGGAGTGGTGCGAGGGGAGACTGCTTCGCGAGATTCTGTCGGAAGGGCGGATATCACAGGATCGCGCCCTCCGCATCGCCATCAAAGTGCTGGATGCGCTCGAGTACATTCACGAGAACGGCGTCGTACACCGCGACCTGAAGCCCGAAAACATCATGGTCGACGCGAACGACGATATCAAGCTGATCGACTTCGGCATTGCAGGGGACACCGGCTCAAAGCGCCTGACATACGCCAACTTCACCGCTACTCTGGGCACGGCAGATTACATCTCGCCCGAACAGATAAAAGGGAAGCGTGGAGATGGCCGTTCGGATATCTACGCAATGGGCGTGATTCTCTACGAGATGCTTTCTGGGCGAATTCCCTTCACCGGTTCCTCGCCCATGGAGGTGATGAACGATCGCCTCCTCAATTACCCCATGCCGCCGTCGGTTGCCGAGCCCTCGATCTCGCCTCAGCTGCAGGAGGTCCTCTATCGGGCACTGGAGCGTGACCCGCAAAATCGCTACGCAAATGCCCGTGAGTTTGCACATGATTTGCAGCATCTGGATCAGGTCGGGATCGAGGATCGAGTCGAGCTGCGCGACTGGAACAAACGCAAATCGCACAAACAGCGCATGGTTCTCTACTACGGATCGCTCGCGCTCATTCCCGTGGTGATTCTGTTGCTGATGATGCTCGTCGCACGGCATCATTAGAGATCCAATCTTCACGGGTTCTTTATGGGCTCTCCCCTACGATTTTGGTGAAAACCAAAAACAAGCCTGCCTGAAGGAGACCCATGGCGAAATACAAACTGGAGTACATCTGGCTCGACGGCAAAAAGCCGATTCCCGAGCTGCGCGGCAAGACAACGATCAAGGAGTTTGCCGCCCCGCCCACCCTTGCCGATCTGCCTCTGTGGGGATTTGACGGCAGCTCGACGATGCAGGCCGCGGGCCACAGTTCCGACTGCATTCTGAAGCCCGTGGCTGTCTACCCGGATGCAAGCCGCAAGAGCGGGTACATTGTTATGAGCGAAGTCATGCATCCGGACGGGACGCCGCACGCCAGCAACATGCGCGCAACCGCCGAGGATGACCCCGATCTGTGGTTCGGCTTTGAGCAGGAGTACTTCCTGTACAAAGACGGTCGGCCGCTCGGCTTCCCAGAAGAAGGCTTCCCTGGACCTCAGGGTCCGTACTACTGCGGCGTCGGCTACAAGTACATGGGCAGCCTGGCGCGCACCATTGTTGAAGAGCACCTCGATCTGTGCCTGGCCGCCGGGATCAATCATGAAGGCATCAACGCCGAGGTAGCCAAGGGCCAGTGGGAGTTTCAGATCTTCGGCAAGGGCACGCACAGGGCCGCCGATGACCTGTGGGTGGCCCGCTACCTGATGGCGCGCCTCTGCGAGAAGTACGAGGTTGATCTCCAGTTGCACTGCAAGCCTATCCGCGGCGACTGGAACGGCTCCGGCATGCACACCAACTTCTCGACGAAGCACCTCCGCGAAGTGGGCGGAAAGGAGTACTTCGAGGGCCTGATGGCGGCATTCGAAAACAACATCGCCGCGCACATCGACGTGTATGGCCCAGACAATCATCTGCGGCTGACGGGACTGCATGAGACGCAGGCAATCGACAAGTTCAGCTATGGATTGTCCGATCGGGGTGCTTCCATACGGCTGCCTGTGAACTTCATCAGGAGCGGATACCGCGGGTATCTCGAAGACCGCCGTCCGAATTCCGAGGCCGATCCGTATCAGATCGTGTCGCGGATCGCCAAGACCGTAAACACCGTGTCGCTGCCGGAGTTGGAACTCGCGTAAGGCAGGCCGCATCGCCAGCCAAGGGAAGTAGATTGTTGACGGCCGTTCGCGCGGCAGGGTCAACCATGCAAGTGCCGTACCGCAGAAATTCGAGCAAACATCAACCGGGCATGGGCCGGAACGAAGGAGATATCTTTCTTCGATCCGGCTCATGCTTTTTCGTTTCAGATGGTGCAGAACCCCCATGGGTTATTTATGCTTGATCCATAAGCTTGTTTGGCACATCTGATCCCGTTTCGACCACAAAGGAGAATCATGTCGACCGAATATCGCAATTTTCTTGCTCTTCCGTATGACGAGCTGGAGGAGCTGAATCTGCAAGCCAAGGCTGACCGTCTGAACCGGCTGCCGAACGAGGAAGTCCGCGAGAAGCGGTTGAAGTACCTGAGGGACGAGAAGCGGATCAAAGCCGTAACTGTATTGTTCTCTGACCTTGAGGGCCGGCTGCACCTGCTGGACTATGACAAGAAGTTCCTCTTGGGCGCCTACGAGAACCTGACCTTCGACGGTTCCTCCATTCGCGGATTCACCGCGCAGAAGGAGAGCGATCTGCGCCTGGGTATCGACTGGAGCGCCTTCTACTGGGTGCCCGCCGACGTGTTTGGCAACGGCAAGGTGCTGGTCTTCGGCAATGTCATCGACAAGGATGGCACGCAGTATGCGGGTGACATGCGCGGGGTGCTCAAGGCGTACTCCGAGAAGCTCTTCAAGGAGCATCAGTACACGCTGAACGCGGCCACCGAGATCGAGGGCTTCCTTTTTGCCGGCAAGAACGCGGAGCAGGTGTACCACCAGACAGGCAAGTTCGATTTCATCAATACCGGCGGCTACTACCACGTGCTGCCGCTCGATCCGCTGCGCCAGTTCATCGACACTGCCGCCGAAGTGCAGCGCGCGATGGGCTTCCAGAATGAAAAGGACCACCCCGAAGTAGCGCCGAGCCAGTTCGAGATCAACTTCGGTTACGCGGAAGTGGTGGCTGGGGCTGACCAGATCCAGCTTTACAAGCTGCTCTGCCGCCAGATCGCCAACAACATTGGCTATACCGCGAGCTTCCTGCCCAAGCCGGTGGTTGGCGTCAACGGCAGCGGCATGCATACGAACGTTTCGGTGAGCAAGGGCAAGACAAACCTTTTCTGGGACGAGAAGGGCGACGAACAGCTCTCCAAGTTTGGCTGGGAGTTCCTCGATCGCATCCTGAGCAAGGCCCTGGATCTGTGCCTGATCTTCAACTCGAGCGTGAATGCGTACCGCCGCCTCGATCCGCACTTCGAAGCGCCGAACCAGATTCGCGCTTCGGCTGTTGATCGCGGCGCAATGATCCGCGTTCCGATCGGAAATCACCGCTCCATGCGCACCGAGGTACGCGCCGTGGCCCCGGACGCGAATCCGTATCTCTCCCTCTATGGAATCTTCAAGACCGGCGTCGACGGCGATATCTCGAACGGGAAGGATCTGCGCGGCGGCGGCAACTACCTGCCGGACAACATTCAGGACGCCATTGACGACTTCAAGGAATCGAAGTGGATCGCGGAGATCCTTGGGTCTGACGTGCAGGGACGCTATGCCGACCTCAAGCAGGCAGCGGCAAACCGCTCGCCACGCGAGCTGGGCTCGATTGTGAAAGGCTCGGAGGTGCAGTTCCACCACGCGGTTTATAACCAGTCACTCTGGAACCTGTTCTAGGCTGAGTCTGCAAAACAAGAGCGACGCGATCAGAGATGGTCGCGCCGCTCTTGTTGTTTTCCAGCTCGCATTTCACCGAATCAATGATCGGCCTCGGATCCTTTGGCCTGACGGTCCTTTGCGATTTGAAGCCCGGCTGCTGCTTTTTCCTTCCTGCCGAGTTCCGTCAGCACATTGGCAAGCTGCTCCGACAACGGGGCCGAATTTTCATCGATGTGGGTCAGGTACATCTGCGTGTAGGGCGAGCGTGCCTTGGACGAGAACACCAGCCAGCGCCTGTTCGGCGACAAGCAGTGCCAGGAGTTCATCAACCGCGTATTGGCGCGCAGGCGGCGGGCCGTCCCTCCCGCGGCCGGAATGATATAGAGCTGGATGGACAAGTGGATTTTGCTTCAACCTACGGAGAAGCGCATTTCGGCTACTGTGCCGCAGTCTTGGGTCGGCACCGCTCTCGGTTTCGATCCGATCAGGCTGCTACTCCGGCTAATTCTTCTGGGCCTCCGAGGTATTCAGTTCCAGCCGCTGCTGATCGGCGGCAACCACCTTCTCGTAGAAGCCGCGCAAGTCCTCGTAGTCCTTGGGATCGAGCAGCGTGAACCCACGGGCGAGGATGCGCGCATCGGTAATCGAATTCCCCTCGGCATTGGTGCGAAGCTGGTATGCCGCATTTTCTCCCCAGCGCAGATTCACGTCCTGCGGAGTTCCTTCCATTGCGCAGCCGCCGGAGAGCGCGTACGTAATCTTCTCCTGCTCCTGGGCCGGATATCGCATATCAACCGGCAGCTCACGGGGACTCTCCGCTGGAAACGGGTTCTTCTCCTGTGCTCCAAAGAACATGCGCGGTAATTCGATACGGCCGGCCGCGTTCTTCGCGAACGAGCCCGACACCTGGATGACTGCCAGCAGTTGCTTGCTCGGGTCATCGAGATACGCGAGGTGATCGACCGAGGCCTCAATTCCCTGTGGCACTTGCTGCGCAATCATACGGCTGATCTCGGCTTTCACAGCGTCGGATCCCGAGCTGACGCCGAGCTGGCGCAGCTCAATCGCGCGCTGCCCGACGAATGCCACCTTCAGCGTGCCTGAAACCGCGCCTTGCGGAGTGACATTAAGCGAACCAGCATGCAAAGTGCTGTTGTCGGTGTTCTTCTGCAGCGGGGTCACCACGATTTGCGCCTTGTTGCTGTCGTCCAATGCGACGCCGCCAGCGCCGGCATGCGCCCAGTGCAGCGTCTCAAAAGGGGCCATCAGCGTGCCCGGATCGACCAACATCTTCTTTTCATCGATCTTCAGCTCAACCAGTACAGTGTCGAGCTGGATGTTATCCATGAATTGCGCTGAGAAGATGCGAAGACTGCGGCTCGCGATCCGCACCGGACGAGCTTTGATTCCAGCTGTACGCACGAGCGCCAGGTAAAGGTAAGCAATCTGATTGCTCGATCCCTTCTTGTTGAGCAAAACCGATTCCACTTTACCCCTCGGAATCCACTCGCTGCCGGTCATGGGTGCGCCGTCGGGACTCGAGTCGGTGTTCTGAATCTTCTGCACCAGCAGGTAAAGTTTCTTCGCTTTCTCGGCCGGGGAATCGGACGGGGCCACCGTCTCGTTCACGGCGTTGTGCAAAGCCGACGTGGGCGAGATGTACTGGTTCAGCTTGCTCGTCCAGTACCCCATCTGTTTCTGCCAGTAATCCTTGACATCGGGCGTATGAGTATAGAAGAAGTCCACGCCATAGCTCTCGGCATTCACCTGGGGTGCAAACGGTTCCTCGGGAATCGGCGGAACGTCGGTGAGATCAATGACCCAGTCGCCCATCGCATTCTGGAGGAGCGTCTTGCCCGGAGGAAGAACCGGCCGGAATCGAACATCGGTGAGAATGTTGTCGTGCGGGTCCTTCAGCGCGTTATTCGCCACTCCCGCGCCGGTCGTATGCGGAAGGAATTGCATGGAAGGATGGAAAACAAAGTGTTCCTTGTGGATGAAGTATGGCTTCTGCATCTGCCAGTCCGGCGCCGTGAGATAGCGGTCGTAGCGAATCTGGTAGCGATACTCGATCACGCTTCCGACTTCAACGCCGGGCATCGTAAACGTGGTTTCGCTTCCTCGAGGTCCCCTCGACACCTTCAGCAACTCGGAGGCTTTGCCGGCGAGCGGAACCACGCTGCCATCCACGTGCGTAACCCTGCCTTCTAGCGCCCCGATCTCCACTTTGCCCACATAGCTCTCGGTGTCCCAGGGCTGGTCTTCCCCGGCATGCTCGATCGCGGGCAAACTCCAGTTCGTAGCACTCCCTGAAGCAAGCCTGCTGAAGTTGTTGCCGAGGGCATTGAAAACAAAAGTCTTGGGGAAGTCAATCTGAACCACCGCCGCGCTCTTCCCTGCTTCGGTTAAGACCTTGATGCGCGCGTACACCGTTCGGAATGCATGCGGATCGTCCTCAGTATCTTCTCGGTAGAGGTAGACCGCCGCCGCCCCCGGAGCCTTGGGGTCGGAGGTCATGTTGAGTTCCTCTTTCGAAACCGCGGGAAACTGGGCACGGGCGACCAGTGGACTTGCAGCCAGGAGCAATAAGAGAGAGCGAAACGAAGTAGGAAGACGCATTAGTTCTCCTGAGGCTATCTAGTTCTTAGGACGGCGGTAAGGATCTTGAAGCTTCTGCGGAAAATCAACATCAGCATTCTATCGGATTCATAAATGTGAGCGAGATCACCGAACAAATACCTTCCTGCCTTCATTCTCAAATTGCGGGATCACAACACAGGTGCCGCATGGAGGCAGATGCAGTTGCGTTTTGCCCGATATCTTATTGTGACAGTCTTCGGCTGCTCCGCCGTGGCGCTGATCTGCGGCGCCGCTTTTTCCACCAGAACCGAAGGCCCGGCTGATCGAGAGGTCGTCCCGACGCCATCGAAGATCTCGATCGACTACCCCCTTGAAGGTTCGGTCTTTCCGCCGGAGATTACGGCCCCGACATTCCTTTGGCATGACGCCAATGAGAACGTCAGGCGGTGGGTCTTTCAGATCTCCTTTGCAGCGGGATCGGCTCCTCTCAGCGTCGGAGTGACGGGGACTCCACTGCGACAAGGCGAGATCGACCCGAATGCAGGGGCTGGCCTCGCGCTGACACCGGAACAGGCATCGACACACACCTGGAAGCCCGACGCGGCCATTTGGGAGAAAATCAGGCAATTCTCCCGGAATTCGCCGGCTCATGTAGAAATCAAAGGATTCTCAGACCATTCCCTCGAACCCGTTTCCCTCGGGCAAGTTACGATCTCAACCTCGCCCGACCCCGTGGGAGCGCCGATTTTCTATCGCGATGTTCCGCTGATGCTGCCTCCGCCGGAGGAAAAAGGCCCCATCGCCCCTTTGCCCCGCTCGGCTATTCCCTTGATCAAATGGGAAATCCGCGACATCTCCCAGCCCAGCAGCCACCTCGTGATGACCAACCTGCCGACCTGCGCCAACTGCCACTCCTTTTCGCGCGATGGCAAGACTCTCGGCCTCGATATGGACGGCCCGAGAAACGACAAGGGTCTCTATGCGCTTGTCCCGGTCTCGAAGGAGATGACGATCCGCAGCTCCGATGTGATTCACTGGAGTTCCTTTGGGGTGAATGCGGAGACCCGCGCCGCGGATCCCGCAGTAAAGCGATTCGGATTCATGTCGCAGGTGTCGCCCAGTGGGCGCTATGTGGTGACCTCGATCGGGCCGCCCGATAACACGAACAAACATCAGAATGAAGAACCCGGCTTCGCCTCGGGCATTCTTGATCGGCTCTATAGCACGAACTACCGAAGCATCGAATTCAGCCAGGTCTTCTATCCCACGCGCGGAGTTCTGGCGTGGTACGACCGAAAAGAAGGCAAAATGCGGCCGCTCCCAGGGGCGGATGATCCGGCATACGTGCACACTAGCGCCTTCTGGTCGCCTGACGGCAAATACCTGATCTTCAGCCGGGCGGTTGCACGCGATCCGTATCCCCCAGGAGCGCCGCGGTCGGAGCGGGCCAACGATCCGAACGAGTCGCAGATACAGTACGATCTCTACCGGATTCCGTTCAACGAGGGGCGCGGAGGAAAGGCGGTCCCAGTCGAAGGCGCTTCGAATAATGGAATGAGCAACAACTTTCCCAAGGTCTCGCCGGACGGCAAGTGGATCGTCTTTGTGCAAAACAAGAACGGGCTGCTGATGCGCCCCGACAGCAAGCTCTATATTGTGCCGTTTGCGGGTGGCGAGGCCCGGCTGATGCGCTGCAACCTGGCGCCGATGAATTCCTGGCATACCTGGTCGCCCAACGGGCGCTGGCTCGCGTTCTCTTCCAAGGCACGTGGCCCTTACACCCGGCTGATGCTGACGCACGTCGATGCTGACGGCAACGACACCCCCGCAATCGTCGTCGACGACACGACCGCAGCCAACCGCGCCGTCAACATTCCAGAGTTCGTCAATCTTCCTGCCGGCACGAGCATCGATCGCATCGACCCACAGGCAACGGATTTCTACCGGCTGTTCGACGAAGCCTATCAGAAGCTCGAAAACAGCCAGTTTCCCGAGGCCATCAGGACGTTTCGCCAGGCCATTTGAGCGCAATCCCGACGATTCGCTCGCCCATTACGTACTCGCCACAGCCCTGAGCGCGAATGACCAGGAGCGCGAAGCACTGGCCGAGTACCAAAAAGCCTCCGAATTGACTCCCACGAATCCCACATTCCTCGATCACCTCGCTGTCTCGCTGGCGCTGAACGGCGACCCAGATGGGGCCGTTGATCAGTTGCGGAAGGCGATTGAGGTGGATCCCAGGTCGGTGGAGTACCGATTCAATCTGGGCTTTGTCTTCGAGTCCCGTGACGATCTGGCAAGCGCGATTCCCCAGCTTGAGAAATCCGTCGCACTTAGCCAAAACAAGGACTGGCGCTGCCTCGCGGAGTTGGCTAAGGTGTATGACAAGGCAGGCCGCTCCACTGACGCGGTCCGGGCAGCAAGGCAAGCCCTGGACCTCGTATTGAAGCAGGACGATCAGCAGGCCGCAAAGAGCCTTCAGGATGCACTCAAGCGTTACGAACACGACGCCGGAACCGACTGATCGGTTGCGCTGTCGGAAACGCTTCTCTTTATATGGGATAGGTTTCGCCGAAAGTTGTTCTCTGGCTCGAACACGATCTTCCAAATATCCAAACATCGGTGCCACTGGTTCTTGCAAGCGCGCATCTAATGAAGCATTGAAAACAAAATAAGTTCGGATGCGCCGGAATGCATTTGAAGTGCGTCTACTAATAATCACGAGCCGGAATGGTCGGACCGGCGAAGGAGCCCATCCATGGCGGCAGCTCACCCTCTTCCCCAGACGTTGGGGGAACTGCGCAGCAGCACCCAGTTTTCCGAAGTTTGCCTCAGGAACCGCAGCGTCAAGGACGAGCTGCGCAAGAACCTGATCAGGCGCCTCCACGCGCGTGAGACGCTGTTTCCGGGGATCGTCGGATTTGAGGACACGGTCATTCCGCAGATCGTGAACGCTGTCCTTTCCAGGCAGAACTTCATCCTGCTGGGACTTCGAGGGCAGGCAAAGAGCAGAATCCTGCGTTCGCTCACCGCCCTGCTGGATGAGCATCTGCCGTACGTGGCGGGCTGCGAGATTCGCGACAACCCCTACCGGCCACTCTGCAGGCGCTGCCGCGAGCTCATTGAAGAGAACCGGGATGCGACCCCGATCGCTTGGATGGGGCGGGACGAGCGTTACGTAGAGAAACTCGCCACCCCGGATGTGACTGTGGCCGATCTGGTGGGCGATCTCGACCCGATCAAGGCGGCTCGGGGCGGCCAGGATCTCGCCAGCGAACTGACGATGCACTATGGCCTTCTGCCGCGCGCCAACCGTGGCATCTTCGCCATCAACGAGCTGCCCGATCTGGCCGGCAAGATCCAGGTTGCGCTGTTCAACATCATGCAGGAAGGCGACGTTCAGATTAAGGGCTTTCCAGTGCGGCTCGCGCTTGATGTCGCTCTTGTTTTCAGCGCCAACCCCGAGGACTACACTGCCCGCGGCAAGATTGTGACTCCGCTCAAGGACCGGATCGGCTCGGAGATTCGCACGCACTACCCCGAGACGATCGAGGAAGGCATGACCATTACGGCTCAGGAGGCGTGGTCCGAGCGCGACTCCGCCCCCATCGAGATTCCGGACTACGTACGCGCGGTTATAGAGCAGATTGCTTTCTCCGCCCGCGAAGACAAGAAGGTGGACAAACGAAGCGGTGTCAGTCAACGGCTGCCCATCTCGACGATGGAGCTGGTTGTGTCGAATGCCGAGCGCCGGGCTCTGTTGAACGGTGAGAGGATCGCTGTTCCGCGAATCAGCGACATCTACGCGGCCCTGCCCGGCATCACCGGCAAGCTCGAGCTCGAGTACGAAGGCGAGATGCGCGGCGCCGATACGGTCGTGCGCGAGCTCATTCGCCTTTCGGTCGGCAAAATCTATGACCGCTACTTCGGCGAGAACAACACTCAGCAGATTGAACAATGGTTCAACCTGGGCGGCACCGTCAAGCTCGATGACAACCAGCCGAGTTCCGCTGCACTGTCCGACCTGAAGAAGATTCAGGGACTCTTCGAGAGACTCTCACCGCTCGAGGTCAAGGCCTCAGACGATCCGCCGAAGGCCGTCGCGGCGGCAGAGTTTCTGCTGGAGGGCCTGGTAGCACATCGCAAGCTGAGCCGCAGCGAGGAGCACGGATTTGTGGCCGCGGAGAAGGGACAAAAGAAGCAGGAGCGCGATCTCGAGATCGAGTTCGACGACTGGCAGCGCGCACGCCGGTCAGGGCGCGGCGGAGGGTTGAACTAAGGCGGGAGTAGATCATGAAGCGCGTTCGCTATACCAAATTCACCGGCGACCTCGCCTCGGAGATGGACATCGAGGACCTGTTGAAGGCGCTGAGCGACTTCCTGCTCGACTCAGGATTTCGCGACCCATATATGCGATTCCAGGAGATGGATCACTCGCTCGACGATCTGCGCGAGGCCTTACGTCAGCTGCTCGAATCCGGCGAGATGTTTGACGACCGCATCCGCGAACAACTTGAGCAGATGATGCAGCAAGGCAAGATGGACGAGCTGATCGCCAAGCTCATCCAGCGCATGGAGCAGGAAAACTACATCTCCTGGTCGCAAAAGATGGACAAGAACCGCATATCGCAGGCGATGGGCCAGGCCGGCAATGTTCAAGGTGAGGTGAGGTTTGAAGTCACCGATAAGAGCCTCGACTTTCTCGGTTATAAGACTCTGCGCGATCTGCTCGGCTCGCTTGGCAAGTCAAGTTTCGGGCGTCACGATACGCATCATTGGGCAACTGGAGTCGAGACCCATGGCGCATCGCAGCGGTATGAGTTCGGCGACACATTGAACCTCGACTCAACAACGACGCTCAAGTCTGCCATTGCGCGCGAGGGCATTAGCCTGCCACTGAATCTCGAGTACGACGATCTCCACGTGCATCAGTGCGAGTACCAGAGTTCGTGCGCAACGGTCGTGATGCTTGACTGCTCGCACTCGATGATCCTTTACGGCGAGGATCGCTTTACGCCGGCGAAGAAAGTCGCGATGGCGCTGTCGCATCTGATTCGAACGCAGTATCCCGGCGACTCGCTTTCGGTCGTGCTCTTCCACGACTCCGCCGAAGAACTGCCGGTTTCGCAACTGGCCCGCGTTAAGGTGGGCCCGTATTACACAAATACGTGCGAAGGGCTCCGGCTTGCGCAGCGCATCCTGGCTCGCCAGCGCAAGGACATGAAGCAGATCGTGATGATCACGGACGGAAAGCCGTCGGCATTAACGCTGCCCGACGGCCGCATTTACAAGAACGCCTACGGCCTCGATCCGCTGGTAGTCAGCGAGACGCTGGAAGAGGTGGCGCGCTGCAAGCGCTCAAACATCATGATCAACACCTTCATGCTGGCGTCGGATTTCGGGCTCGTTCAGTTTGTGCACAAGGTGTCGGAGATGTGCCGCGGCAAGGCGTACTTCACCACGCCGGAAACGCTGGGCGAATACCTGCTGATGGACTACATGAACAGAAAATCGCGCACTATCCACTGATAAATCAACAATACAAGCCTAGTTTTTGCCACGTATCTACATCCTTCCGTTTCGCTACCTTAGGCCAGTTTTGGCCGTTTTGGGCTGTTTTTCGGTCCAAAACCGATACAGATCAAAAACCGAGCTACAGCGCCCACGTTTTTTTAAGCACCCAAGGACGTCCATGACAACGTAGAGCCGCCCCCTACAGGTGTTGAGACGGTACGCCAGACAGATCCGATGGCGCTCGTCGGCGTCATCCTTGCCATGTTGGGCCTGGGCCTCGTTGCTGCGTGGATTCCCGCGCGGCAGGCACTCGCCGTCGACCCCATGATCCTGTTGCGCGAATAATAATGACGGAATACCCAAAGTGCGTACACTCCCGCAACGCTGGAGGTCCACATGACGTCGCTGAAGAGGAAAGCCCGCATCGCTGGCCTATGGTATCTGGGCTTCACCGTAGGGCCGTTCTACCTGCTGTATGTCCCGTCGCAGACGGTCGTGCTAAACGACGCTGCGGCCACCGCGGCCCGGGTCCTCGGCCATGAGACGCTCTACCGTTGGGGTATGTTTGCCGAAACACTTGGCGCGGTTATCTTCATCGGCCTGGGCATGGCTCCCTATCGCCTCTTTGAGGGCGTCGACCGCCATCGTGCGCGACAACTGGCAGCTCTGGTGCTGGTATCATCTGCCCTCGGCCTCGTAACCGTTGTCTTCAGCGCGTCGGCGCTTCTCGTTTTTCGCGGCGGCGATACCCTCGCCGCCTTCGACGGCCATACGCGCGAGGCAATCGGCATGCTCCTGATCCGTATGCATGGGCAGGCGAACGGTATCAACCAGACGTTCTGGGGTTTATGGTTGTTGCCTTTTGGGTGGTTGGTCGTGCGCTCGCGCTTCTTGCCGCGCTGGCTCGGGTATTGGCTTCTGCTTGACGGCGTCGCCTGGGTCATCGTCGGCGTCACCTGGTTCTTCGCTCCGAATTACACTGACACTCTCTTCCGTTATTTCCAGCCGGCGTTTCTGGCCGAACTCGCCGGCATGCTTTGGCTTCTGATCATCGGCGCGAAGGAGCGGCCGCTCGTTGCGGCTGTGAGTACGTAGTCCACCGCCTAGTGCTGTTTCGATGATGCTCTGTATCAATGCTTGGCCGCGGAGTTCCTGATCAGCGCGAAAAGAAACGACGAGCGATACAGGCCCGACCCCTCTCGCGTCCTGTGCAAAAGCGGCGGCATCGACTCCTCGAAATGTTTTCTGCTGCGATTTTTTTGAATCACAGTGAACTCGCGTGCAAAGGACCGGCAACGGTCATTTTAAAGCCCAAGAGTCTACGCCAATGTCAATCAAACAGTGCACCCGTTTTTTGATACAACCCAGTAGGTAGCATCGTTCGGTTCATCCCCCCGGAGCGGGGAACGCGATCGCGGCGATCGGCATCCTCGGGCAGCTCTACGGTTCATCCCCGCATGTGCGGGGAACACTGACATTTGATCTTAATGTTGCGGAAGAGAACTGGTTCGCCTCAGTCACCGCGCAGCTTCGTCGCGAGATCCCTGAGGGGCTACCTGGTCTTCGGTAGGGGCAGTCGATGCACCACCTGATCGGCAGTCAGGACCATCAAGGTCTTTTCCGCGCTGTTCACAATGCGAGCGGCGCGCACCGGCGAACCCAGTGTGAAGCGCTCCAGTTCTTTCCCTGTGTGCTCATCCACGATGAGGATTTCCTCTTCGCGGTTCTGGGCTGCGATCACGCCAGCGTTCGCGTCCGTAGCCACTGTCAACCCGAAGAACTCCCCAATCTTCGAACCATTTGCCAATGAATAAATTGCTGTGTTGCCGTGTTCGCCTCGGGCCAGGACCACGTCGCCTGAGATGATGGCACGCCGCTGGTCGTCACGCCCGCGGGACTGATCCGCCTCGGGGATGATCACTTGCTGAAGCGGCGCTCCAGTGAGCGGGGCAACCGTTTCCAGCAACAATCCCTTCTTGCGGTCTTTAAGCACGTCGACCTCTTGTCGCAGCTGCGGATAATTCTTGATCTCCGCCTTGGCCGTGTCGTTGCTCATGTCCCAGGCCAGCACCATGCGGTCGTCTTCCGCGGGCCAGCATACCGGCACTTCGTGTGGGTAGTCACGCGACCATACCACGGTTTGCGTGTCCATCTTTTTCACTTCGAGCGTGGCGTGGTGGTCCTTGCTTTTGTCTTTCCCCATCGGCTTCAGCCGGAACTGCAGATCGTGATATTGCCAATCCTGCGGCTCATATTTGCCAAGATCTTTTGCCGAGAATTGTGGCTCGAGCGTAATTTCGACTTCGGCGGGTTCCTGCTCCATGTACTTCGGCAGTTGCCCGAAGAGACTGTCCTTGTCGTCCATCCATGCGCTGCGCAGCGGCCGCATGATGCGAATCTGCTTGCCCGTCTCCAGTTCCCATATTTGCGAGCGCGTCCTCACCGATAACGCCAGAAACTTGCCATCCGGCGAAAACGCGCTGGCGCGAGGCTCGGGCAGCGGACCCAACGGCAGATCCACACTCTTGGCGGCTTTCGAACCGATATCGCCGATAAGCAGCTTGCCGGTTGCCGTCTCAGCAGCCAGCGTATTGCCGTAGAGATCGATGGTTGGCTGTTTCCACGCGGCGATGATCTTTCCCTGGTTGGGGTCGAAAATGCCCACGGCGAAGCCCTTCAGCGGTCCGGCAGTCAGCAACCGCCCGTTGGTCACCGAACCGATCTCTTGTGACCCAATCTCGGTTTCTTTCAACATCTGGCCTGCCGGAAAGCTAAGGATTTGCGCATGGAACAGGTCCTTGTTCTTTGGTTCGCCCACCACGAATAACTGGTCTGGTCCAAGGAACGCCATGCGCGTCTGGCGCAAATCCTTCAATTTGCCGCCAAGAGAAATCTGCTGACGCTGCTCTAGGTCGTAGGCAAGGACCTGGTCCTCCACCACAACCAGCAGGTAGCGTCCGTCCGGCGAAAGCAGCATAGTGCCGATGTCGTTCTCGAGGCTTTCCAGGGCGAACAGCAGCACGCCAAAATACGAGGGATTGTACATCTGGAAGAATGATGGCTTGTCGTAGAAAGCGTTCCCGCTCTCGACGTCGATCAGCCTTAACCGCACCCGCGGTACACCCTCATGAAATTCGATGTTGGTGCACACCAGCGTGCGGCCATCGCGCGAAAGTAGTGTTTGCCTGCAGCCGTCGTAGACCACCAGTTCCTTTACGATGGTTCGCTTTCCTTCGGGCACGCTCCAGTGCTCGATGCGGAGATTGCTGTCATGGAACAGAATTTCGCGCGAGTCCGTCGAAAACTGCGCCGCCTGCGCTTCGGGCGCGTCGATACGAAACAGCACTTTGGCCGCTTCTTTGTCCACCACTGTAATGCTGCCCTCGTCCTGCGCCAGCACGTAGTGCCCGTCGGGACTGAACCTCACCCGCCACAAACTAGGCCGCAGCGGAGGATCGAGCTTCAACGGCTTGTCTCCGGCGGCGCCTTCGGCAACGGTCTTGATGCGCTCTTCAACCATGGCGCGTAGCCACGTCCCGAACGCATCGCTGCTGGCGGGCTTGCGCGACTGACATCCCGCGGGCAACGCGGAAATCAGCTTTAACGCGCCGCGGTAGCGCTTGGCGGCCTCGTGCGTCAGCCCGAACATGTCGGTGAACCAGTTGCCGGTTTTTCCCTTGTTCAGCATGGTGTCGTTCAGGAACGAGGCAAAGCTCGAGGGCGCATAGCCGGCTCGCACCATGGAGTAGAGCGCTACCCGGTCCGCGACTATCTGATCTTTTTCCTCATTGGTATCCGGTTCATTGTCTTTGGGCGGCGTGCTGAACAACTGGTGGACACGTGCGAAGATGTCGGCGCGATCGGTCACATGCGTTATCCCGAGCCTGATCTTGAGTAGGCGCGTAAAATCTACCGCGCTCTGGTGGGTGACAATATGGCCGATCTCGTGCGCCAGGACGCCGGCCAGCTCGTCTTCGGTTTTGACTGCTGCGATGAGTTTGCGGCTGATATACACGCGCCCGCCAGCGAGCGAGAACCCATTAACCTCGCCAGAGTCATAGACCCGGAACCTGAAGTGAATGCCGGTGGGCGGCAGGGTAGCCACCAGCCGCTCGCCGATCCTAGTAATTTGATCGTCTGCTGCTGGCGGAGCGATCCGCATGTCCGATTCAATGTATTCGGCAATGGCGTCGCCGAGGTCCTGCTCCTGCGCGTCAGTGAAGATGCTGGCTCCCGTCGTCACGATGGGAAGTTGGTCGACGCTGCAAGGTGATGTGGGCGGACTTTGCGGCCGTGCCACGCAGGCGAGCATGAAGACAAGAAGCGCAGGGAGTGCTCGGTTCCTGTGACTTGGCATGATGGCTGCCCAGCATACCACAAGTTCCGCTTTTTCCGGCGTCGAGCGGCGCGCCAGGCACCCAAACAACAATCTCGGCATCAGCGCAGGCTGCGTGACAGGCGAGCAACCAGCTCACCGCCCAGCGCTCGGTCTAGAGCTTCGTCGTCGGCCGAGAGCTTCCGAGGCACCCTCACCACCTGGCGCGGCTCCGGACCCTGCCCCGCGGCTCTTCTCAGTCTGACGTACCTCGTCTTGCGCCGATCCTGCGGCAGTTCCACACCTCGTAGCAAGATTTCGGTGAGGCTGCCCAGAGGAGACTGCTACGCGGCGAATTTTTCAATCTCTTGGCGAGGGAGCGCATGCGAGAGTGGCGATTGGCCGGGTGTTGCGCAGATGTTTGTAATATTTGCATCAGCCAGCGTCTTCGTGAGCAGCGGCCAGTTGCGGCGAAGTGTGAGCGTGCGCAGCGACTTCCATTCGCGCGCGGCAACGATCGAGTACAGCTTCATGCGCGGGAATCTTGAGTGCTTGAGATTCAGGAACTCGCGGCCAGCGCGCACCGCCCCAATTCGCCGGATCTCGCTCTCCCACCACGTGCTTACACATAACAGGGCGAGTCCAAGAGTCCTGCGGTCCATCGCCAGCTCATCGACCATGCGCGCGAACTCCACCGTGACCGGCAGGCCATAGCGTCGCCCTAGGTCCGGCGGCGGTGAGTGATAGCTCATTTCCAGATAGCTCACGACCAGCGCCGCGTTGACCGATCCCACGACGACCTTCAACGCAGGACAGTACGGCACGGCTAGCGGCGTTGATTGCGCGAGTCCTGCCGCGCGTGGTCTGGCTGCGCAGGCTCGATCTTTCGCTCCGACTTTCCACAGCCATTGCTCGATGAGGTCAGCGTCATTGCGGAGCCGGCGACGTTACAAACCCGCCGCTGATCAGGATCACGCTACTCTTCGTCAACAGCGCTAGCCCGTTCGATCCCCATCGCACCATCTTTACCTGCTGCGCGCCAGTCTCGGGCACAGCAATCCCCCCGAGGAACGTGTAGTGCGTCAGGTCAAACGCCTCAAGCACGTCCTCCTGATATGTCGTGTCCCACATTGCCTGAACGAGAAAATACGCAATGTTCAGCTTGCCGTCCGTCACCACACCGTCGTAGCCACTCGCTCCGCCGAGCACCGCGTTGAATGGGAACGTGCCCACCACACTACCGTTGGCCGGATCGACCGCCTGGCCCGTGATGGCGTACACGTAGCCCGTGGTCCTGTTGTAATCCCGCGGCACGAACCCGAACGTGCCGCCCACGATGTAGTCCTTTCCAGCCTGCACGCCGCTCGCGTCCACCGGCAGGACGTACAGATCGCTTGAAGTGGTCTCCGTGTTCGCGCCGTAGATGGCAGTGGCATCGGCCTTCCACAGCAGAGAATCGATTGGACCTGGCCCGTAGCCGACCCCGGGAACGGAGTTCGGTCGCGGCGTAGCATCATCGTAGATCGCCACTCCTCCTTCTTCCCGTGGGCTTAGCGCGGTTGTGCCGCGCGAGATCGCTACCGTGTGCGGGCTACCTGGCGCAACCTCCACGTCCAGCGCGTACATCGGTCCGTAGCTCAGATACGAACCCAAGGGAATCGAGATGTCAGGCGTCATCCCCGGCAGTGTGAACCGCTGCACGGAGCCGCTCGAGTCCATGCCGACGTAAAGATACGTGCTGTCGTCGCTGATCGCCAGACGGTCTGGAGCGCCGGTCATAACAGGTGTACCGAGTTGCCCAGTCGTTGGATTCAGCGGGGTAATGGAACCATTCCCCGGCACCGACAAGAAGAGTTGCTGAGATGCTGGGTCCCACACCATATCGTTGGCCGCTACGTTGACCGTAGTCATGGTGTACGAGGCGTTTCCCTGCAACTGCGGCGCCGTCACGGTGAACGTGGAGCCGAAGTTCATCGACGAAGGCGTGGGCGTCACTACGACGATGGTTGCCGACCCTGGCTTCGCAATCAGCGAGGCCGGCACTTGCGCCTTCATCTCGGTCGAGGACACGTACATCGAGGTAAGCGGCGTGAACTCCCAATCGACGGTGTCCCCGGCAGCAAAGTTCGTGCCGGTCACGGTCAGCGTAAAGTCCCCGCCACCCGCGACCGTCGTGCTCGGCGAAAGGGACGTCACCGTCGGCGCGCCAGTCGGTGGCGTAGGCCCCGAGCCTCCGCCCGGGTTCAGTGTCCCGTTAAACCCCGACCCACACCCGGCAATGAACCCAAGGATGAGGCAAGAGAATGCCAAGAACGCTGACCTGCGCATCGACGTTGCACCCGCTTCTCAACTGAAGTGTTCGTATCGATTGTATCTCCGACCGACATGCGCAAGGTCTGTATTGCAGGCACAGCTAAGATTCCTGCGGGAGGAGTTCACGCCCACTGCGCAGGCGAACCAACCTTCCGATGGGCTAGCCGACTGAACCAGAGTTCAACGGTTCTGCGGCATTGCGACGCCGATCTCGAGCGACGCAACAACTCAATACCATCTGTAGGAATCTTCTCTATAGGAATGTCTCTAGGAATGCGCCGAGAACGATTCATTAGTGCCGCTATTAGCTACTAGCTTCTAGCTCTTAGCTGCGCGCTCTCCGGTTATCATCCCGGACCGATGCTGAATCATCTCGAAAGCAAGTAAATGCCTACCTCCGGGTCGGCACGGAAGTCCCGGGTAGCGCCATCGACCTTTGTGACGTCCACGGTCTTTGATCCTTCGTATTAACCTGCATCGGGGTCAACTTCGAATCCAAGACAGGGAGCGAATGAACGGCGCTGATTGGTATCTGCTTGCGTGGAAGAGGGCGTTTGAAATCAGAGGAAGGTCGCAACGGAAGGAGTTCGCATACTTTTTTACTGTGAATGTCATCGTTGGCCTTGCGTTGCTTTTTATTGGAGACGCGTTTGGCTCGGATGAGACGCAGACGATAACTCCAACCCGCTTATTGATGGGTCTCTACCTCGCTGCGATCATCGTTCCAAGAACTTCACTCATGATCCGGCGACTTCACGACCTTGAGATTACCGGTTGGATTGCTCTGCTTGGTCTCATTCCATACGCCGGATTGGTTCTCGATGTGTTTTGTTTGATTGCGGACACCAACCCGCGACCGAACAAGTGGGGCGTCAGCCCAAAATACACAGAGGCTCAGCGCTGGATGGCGTACACGCAGGGCAATGGCGTCGACTATCAACGATAGTCGGCCTATCCCCTCTTTCTGGATTGAAAACCCTTGAGCTACCGCAAACCGGAAGTCTGCCGGGAACAGGCCGAATCTTCAGAGTCCGACACGAATAGGGTGCGGGGAAGAAATGGCCGCCCTCCCACAGAATGTGTACACCTGCTCGACGCGCACGCCGTCCTCCCAAGCTACAAGCAACCTGCCTGGAATCAACTCGAAAATCATCTGCTGGGAACAGAGGGTCACAGGTTTTCCAGGCTCGTAACCGTTGGTAAAGAATCTCCAAGTCGCGTTGAAAATTCCGCATCGAAGAAAGTTCAGCTTCATCCTTAGCAAAGAGACCTGCGAACGCTCCCAATGAAATGGAGCGCGCCCGGGATTATTGGAAGAGGACCGCGCTACGACATGGCCAATGTGCGTGATGGTTTTGTGTCTCGGATCGACCGCAGCGGTAGGGAGTTCACACGGCCATGCCACATACTGAAAAGCTTCTTGGGATCCTTCTTTTCGTCGCACTCGGTGCAAATGGGTTTGGGCAAATCGATGCACCCAGGCCTTTGCCTGCACACATCGCAGGTACCGTCACTGACACAAATGGCGATGTCATCCCTGGAGCAACCATTATCCTGGATGGTCCCTCGCGGAATTCGCAAACGGCGTTGTCGAACGATAACGGCTTCTTTCGAATCGACAATGTTGCGCCAACAACGCCGCATCGAATCACGATTAAGGCGGAGGGCTTCGCAGACTGGAAATCTTCAGGAGTTGTGCTCTCGCCCGGGCAATTCGATTTGCTCAATGACATCAAGCTAAGAATAGTTGCGAAACCGATTTCGGTGACCGTCGTGGCCTCTCGCGAAGAACTGGCGGTGGAGCAGGTCAGGATTGCGGAACAGCAGCGCGTCCTGGGTGTTATTCCCAATTTCTATGTGAGCTATGACAAAGACGCAGCACCGCTCACGCCCAAGCTCAAATTTGAACTGGCTCTCAAGGTATCGGTCGACCCCGTTACGTTTGCGGGGACAGGTTTTCTGGCCGCGATGCATCAGGCGACTGACTATCCCGATTATCCTCAGGGATGGAAGGGGTACGGACAGCGCTTTGGCGCGGTGTATGCCACCGATTTGACCGACATTTTGGTGGGAGGCGCGATTTTGCCATCGATCCTGCATCAGGATCCGCGGTACTTCTATCAGGGCACCGGAACAACGAAGTCTCGCTTCATGCATGCGATCTCGAGTCCCGTGATTTGCAGGGGAGATAACGGTGAGTGGCAGCCGAACTATTCAAGCCTCGGCGGCTATGTTGTCTCTGGAGCTGTAGCAAATGCCTACTATCCGGAATCAAACCGAGGCCCGGGATTAATCTTACGCACGTTTGGAGTCAATTTCGGCGCGAATATCGCCAACGGACTGCTTCAGGAATTTGTTCTTCGCAAACTCACCCCGAGCGTGAAGAACGGGAACTGAGCGTCTAGACTCCGTTTTGTTGCGGGGGTGTTCCTGGGTGTTTTCGTCGCGCCCGGTATGCATACACGACTGCCAGTAAGGGCGGGGCCAGCAGCACTCCCCAGAATGGCCAGATCACTCCGAGCACGATAGGCACAACGACGGATGCCCAGATCGGCACCTTTGCCGTTCTTCTCATGATGTACGGCTGGAGCAGCAGTCCGTCGAGCACAACAATGACGGCGTAAAGTCCGAGCACGCCGAAAGGGTGCTCCCAGTCCATCCACATAAGGGTTGCGGCGAGTACCGGTCCCAAGAGGCCCAGGATCGGCCCAAAGTGTGGCACGATCTGGAATACTGCCGCGAGCACCGCCCACAACGGAGCGAGCGGAACACGCAAAATATAGAGCCCTATCAGCCAGAGCACTCCAACAGCCAAAGAGTCCAGGAACTGGGCAACCGCCCAGTTTTTGAGCGCGCCACCCGCGGTGCGTAGATGATCTCCGAAATCCATTAGCTTCCGCGCACTCTCGACCCGAGCCGGCCGGTTTACGCTGCGATGCCGAACCATTGCTGTATACCATCTTGGAGTATGGCAACGCCCGTCCCCCAGTCGCCAAGGCACTTTCTGTCTGACAGCATCGTATTTGAATGGAGCAAGCAAACGCTTCGGGCAGACCTGATCCTGGTGCTGCCCGTCGCCCTTTGTCTTGCCATCGGCATCGCATTCCACCATCCCGCCGCAGGCATGATCGCGGCCGGCGGCGCCGTGAACACCGGATTTGGCCAGAAGCACAGCATCGACGAGTCATCGCTGGTGCCGATGATTTTTGTGGCGTTCGGAATGGCCTTCTCGGGATTCTTCGGCGTTCTGATCGGGCACGGCAATCTGCTTCTGGTGTTCATGGCGGCGCTGTGGGGATTTGGATATGGAATGCTTACAAGCCGGCCGGAAGGATATGGCTGGGTTGGCCAGCAATGCGTCATTACATTTCTGGTCGCATCCGCCTTTCCAGCTCCTTTGGAGGCCGCCATCAACAGGGGGCTGTTGCTTTTCTCCGGCGGCGCGCTCCAACTTATACTCTCGTCGGCTCTGTTGCAAATGTTTGGCGAACTACGCACGCGTCTTTTCCAGTTGGCGCGTTATCTCCGGGAAGAAGAGACGGCCTTGCGCAAGGCACTCCTGAAAACAGCCGCGTCGGTGCGCCAGCAGAGACTCGTGAACTCTCCGATTCCCTACTCGCTTCGATTGGCCGCCACGATCGGAGTCTCGACCGAGATCTACCGCAGGCTGCATTATCCAAGCGGATATTGGATCCCAATGACAGCGCTGCTGGTGCTCAAGCCCGGGATCACCGACACCGTGAGCCGCGTGATCGCGCGGATGCTGGGAACAATGTGTGGCGCTATTGCAGTGAGCTTCCTGCTCGCCCACCTGCATGCCTCACCCATTGTCCTTGCCGCCGGTACAGTCGTGTTTGCATGGCTCGCTTATGGATTTCTGAACGTGAACTATGCTCTCTTTACGATGGCGGTAACGAGCTACATTGTATTTCTTCTCGCGTTGAACGAAATGCCCGGCCCGCTGCTCGCCGAACGGCGCACCATCTGCACAGCCATCGGCGCCGTCATTGCGTTAGCCGTCCGTCTGGTTGTGATTTCCTACAGGCGCCATCATTGGAAACGGGCGGCTGCAGTGGCTTGGCGTACCGAGATTTCATGAGGCGTGCTCGGAAGGGTTAGGTACTTGAGAAATCCTGCAAGTTAGTCGAATCATCCAATTGGAGATATGGTCGGCAAACTACTCGAGACGCTCTAGCTAGCGCTGGAATCTGTAAGAACTGACAGTACCGCCAAGAGTCGATTAGCTATCTTTCGACATCATGTGCAGCGCGGTAAATGGCGCCGTCAGTTGCGCAATCAATGTCACCGCAGTTGACTTATAATCTCCGAGTATTTGGTTCGCACAATTCGAACGGGGGCCCGCACGTTCTCCCCTTCCTCAAGCCCTTGCAAGATCCCATGCAAGAAGGCACGATGGGCCATCCAATTCCGCTACCGAGTATCCAAAGGGGGAACAATTCTCTGCATCAGATCGTTTCAGCCCATTCTCCAATAAATCGCTGTCTTTGCTCCGGATAGCGAATCCACCGAACGACTTCTTTTCTGCAATGAAGGAGGTTGCCATGAGCCAACCAAAGTCGCACGTCTGGTTAACGTTCACCTTTGTCGTTGCCGCCATCTGCTTTGTCTCATCCTTCGCCAGAGCGGACGAACCGAGCGACCGAGTGACCGCAGCCGCGCAGGTGTTCAAGGAACTGGCCGGCACTCCGGAAGGTCTTCCGATCAGCGTGCTGAACAAGGCCAGCTGCGTGATCATTCTGCCGTCGGTCAAGAAAGGCGGATTCATCGTCGGTGCGCAATACGGGAAGGGCGTGATGACCTGCCGGAGCGGAGCCGACTTTACCGGCAGCTGGAGCGCGCCCATCATGATGCACTCCAGCGGAGGCAGCTTCGGGTTGCAGGCCGGCGGGGAGGCTACCGATTTTGTCATTCTCGTCATGAATGACGGTGGAGCGCGCGCCGTAATGAAGGGAAAAGCCAAACTGGGCGCTGACGCCAGTGTCGCGGCGGGGCCCGTGGGCCGCGATGCGGAAGCCTCAACAAGCGGCAATATGCAAGCTGAGATGCTCTCCTACTCTCGCTCGAGGGGCGTGTTTGGCGGTTTGTCGCTGAACGGAACGACACTCGGTCCTGATGACGGGGATAACGAGAAGCTCTACGGAAAGAAAGTGACAGGCGAGGAAATCTTCAATGGAAGCGTGCAGCCACCTGCCTCTGCAACTGGATTGCATGCTGAATTGGAAAAGGCGTCGCCCAAGAATCTGGCCAAGAAGTAAGCCCTACGCCGGCGCACCAACTCTCGGGGCCCGGAACACGGGGAATCTTTGCGTCGAAAGCAAGCTATGTATCTCCTTGCCTGAGCCCACCTAGATGCACGTGTTTAGAGTGGCCCCGACTTCTTAAGTGAAACGCGCGTACTCCCGCAAGGACTATAAAGAGATGACAAGTATCGGCGAAGTGTTTGACGAGCTATTCTTCGGTCTGACATGGCTCTTATCGGTCTGGATAGGAGTCTGTCCTGTTGCCTTCCGCGCGGGGCAGGCGGTACGGTTGAGCAGTGGCGCCGATCCCATTCATCCGTCTATTCGGCACGAACGGCCGCCGCGCGGTCGAGTCGATTGTGTCGCGCCGGACATTCGATGATGTCATTCTGCCTCCCGCGACCCGGCGCGCGCTTGAAACAGCCCTGGCACAGGTGACACAGCACGATCTCATCTTCAACCGCTGGGGCCTCGGCGAGCGGCACCCCACCGGGCTCGCGCTTGCCTTCAACTTTGCCGGTCCTCCCGGCACCGGCAAGACCATCTGCGCCGAAGCCATCGCGCACTCGCTCGGCCGCCGTCTTCTGCTCGTCCGTTATGCCGAACTGGAATCGATGTGGATGGGCGAGACGCCGAAGAACGTCGCCGCCATTTTTCGCACGGCGCGCGACGAGCGTGCGGTACTGCTGTTCGACGAGGCGGATGCCATCGCCGCGCGCCGATCGACCTCCGTCGATCACGGCGTCGATCGCGAATCGAACACCACCGTCAGCGTGCTGCTGCAGGAACTCGAAGCGTACAACGGGGTGGTGATCTTCGCCACGAATCTGGCAGCCAATTTCGATCCGGCATTCGAGCGCCGTATCCGGACACACGTCCTGTTCGAGATGCCAGGGGAAGCCGAACGCGCGCAGATCTGGCGCGTGCAGTTGCATCCTTCGCGAACGCCGCTCGCAAACGACGTCGATTTCCAGGCCTTGGCACGCCGCTACGAGGTGAGCGGAGGCGACATCCGGAACGCAGTGTTGAAGGCCGCGCTTGCGGCTGCTGCTGAACCCATTCCCGATCCATCGAAACGGATTCATCAGCGGCACTTCGAGGCGGCCATCGAGGAAGTGATCGCCGCCAAGCGGGTGATGCGGCAGTCCCTGTTTGCGAACGAGACACTCGTGCTGCCGGAGGCGAACCTCGTCACCGGCACGACGGGGTCGCAGTCGTCGCGGCTCGTGGCATACGCCCTGCCCTGCGCGGCGCTGCTCGTGGCCCTCATTGCGCTCGCCGTGGCCCTGCTCAAGTAGATTCAACGTGTAACATCGTGCACGAAGAAGATCCAGCTCGTGCCCAGAAGGCGGCTACTGCATTGGCTGAGCCTCCACGTGGTGGCTCAAATTGACCTCCTGCGCCTTGAGGTCCACTGACACCTTCTCTCCGTGCGAAAGATACGGTTCGAGGACTTCGGGCCGTGCCCAATTCAGCTTCCAGCCTTCTTCAATGGCCACAATCGTGTACGCACCCGGCGCAACGTTCTGGAAGTTGAAACTTCCGTCCGAGTCGCTCTGATTCGGCTGCAGTCTTGCTCGCATCGTTCGAATATTGCTCGGAACCAGAAGGACGAAGATTCCGGAAGTGGGAACTCCCTTCCTCGTTGCCAATCCGCTTACGGTGGTGTTTGCGTCCCTGATGATCGCGGTCAGCGTAACCGGCTCGGTCCCGACCGTCAGCGTTTCGCCACCCACTTGAGCACCCTTCGCGCTCAGTTGATCGATCGCCATAAAGTGGCCGGATGCAGCGAGACCTACTTCGTATCGACCTGCCTTGAGCGATTGGATCTTAAAACTGCCATCGGCGAGGATCGACGTCGCCTGACTCTCGTTCCCCTGGACCGCAATCAAACTGAGGAAAGCTCCCGGAGGAAGACCTCCGCCATCGGCCATCTTCACCTGTCCGGTGAATTCGGCCATCGGAGTCGCGCCTGAGGTTTCCAGATTCAAACTGGTCGACTCTGCATCGACGCTCATATGGCGCATAGCTTCGCCATCTTGGCCCGGGAGCTGGACATCAAGCTGGCCGGCTGTAAATCCTGTTATCTCTGTCGCGGTGGGCCTGCTCGTTTCGCCATTCTGGCTGCCTACCGTGAAATTAGTAAATGACGATTCCGTCGGCACCAATTCCGCGACTCCGAAGATCTCTCGAGTCAACTGCGGTGGGGCGAATCCATGCTGGCCATCCGAGGCCGGAAGCGGAACGATCAAATGCATGGCCGGTTCCGGATGCATTGTGATGTTCAGCGACAATCGCTCGCCTGCTCCAACCCGGATGGGCTCGGCCTCCTTGGGGTTCGTGGCCTCGGGGTAGCAGGTGGTTGCGTAAGCCACGTCGAGCAGCGCCCGACTCTGATAGGATCCAGACTGTTGCGGAGCGCTGCGCATGAACCGCGAAGGTTGTGCGTACCAGGGAGAGCCGGTTGCACAGGCATAGTACTCGCCTTCCTCGAGCCCGGCGAACTCGAAGTTCCCCACAGCGTCCACAGATGCGGCACGTGCTTGCACCATCCTTCCGGTACCGCCGTTACGGTCCGCACGGAAGAGTGACACGTGCGCGCGCGGAACTGGATCTCCGGAATCCTCCTCTACCCTGCCATAGATTCTTGCCTGCGGCTCAAGTTCGAAACGGAGTCCCGTGGAAATCATTCCCTCCCCGGTGACGATTGCCGTCGATATTCCCCCTTCGTGCTGCTGATAGGACGCCCTGATGTACCCCTCTCTGCTCGCACTTAGATCGAACTTCCCATCCTCCATGTTCGCGAATACGAAGCTTCCCTCGCCGTCGCTCGATGCTTGCGCAACAACTTTCCGGTCCCTGGTACGAATGATGACCACTTGAGCCCCGGCGAGGGGTTCTCCGGTCTTTGCGCTCACAACCACTCCGCTGATCTCGCGATGCGCTCCTTGGACGGCAACCTGTGCGGAGGCGCATCCTGCCCACGCGAGTGCGCCGATTCCCGCCCAGCACAAGACGAGTTTCATGGGTTCTGTTCCTCGCTCCTGGTCACGTCAACCTGCACACTCACTGTTTCTCCCGCGGCCACCGTCACAGTCTTTCCCTTCTCTGCCAGCTGGCTCAGGTCGTTCGTGTCCATCGAATCCAGATCTCGATAAGCCTCAAGCGCGATCACGCGATACGTTCCCGGCGCGAGATTCGCAATTTGCGTTCGTCCGTCCATCGCCACGCCGGCCTGAGGAATGGGCGAGACTCTTGGTCCCGCCGGTATTGCGTAGACCACGACGCCGCTCGCCCCAATGGAGTAACCTCCGATCCTGTGCGGCGGGCTTGGCGAGTTGACGGTGCAGTCGATGTGCCCTCCATCATTGCGCACCGTCACCTGGATTGGAGCTACGTTATTGCCCGCACCCACCACCAGTGGATCCTTTGTCAGGTCCACGCCTGCGCTGGTGATCGCGCTTATGTAGCCGGGGCGGAAGTAAGAAGCAAGCACCCAGTAGCGTCCTGGAGTGACCCCGTCCAACTCCAGTTGATCGCCGTCTTCGACGCCGTCCGGGTAGTGCAAGCCGATTCCCAGAGCGGTTTCCGTGATCCTGTCGAGCGGCATCAATTCGAGTTGCAGGCCGATATCTGCATGCCTGTTCATTCCGTTACCCTGGATTACAGAGAAGCTGACCGCTCCTGCCTTGCTCTTCGCATCTGCCTCATTCGCGAATTCCTTGTGGAACTCCACAGGAACGGGCACAAGCGGCAATACAACGAGCCTCAAAGACTGCAGAGGCATGTCGGCCACTTTGAAATCCACTCGGCCGTAGGCCTTTGTCTGCCCCCCGGATCGGCCCTCCGCATAGTAGTTGCCGTTCGGCAAATAGATCTCAGCCGTTCGCGCTTGCGCGTTCCATTGAACCGGGGCATTCGCAGACAGACCGTCCTGTTGCATGATCTGGACGTTTACGCCGTTTTGTCCTCCCAGAGGGTAGTTTGGCTCCGCAATCGTGACCTGGTAGAAGGGCTGCCGTGCCAGCGGGATTTCAACCTCGGCCTGCTGCCCCGCAGAGAGATTCAACACATCAGCTCCGCCTGTCATACCCGACGGATAACACTGTGAGGGATACCCATATCCGGAGATCGTCTTACCCGGCGCCACTACAATTGCCTGCTCTCGGTGCGAATGGCTGCACAACACGTAGTTCGCAGGCGCCTCCACGTCAAACATCTTGAAAATACCGTCGCTGTTGGTTTCGGCGCCGCCCATCGGGATCCAGCGTTCATGGCCCCTTACGGACCGCTTGCGATAGACCTGGAAGAAGACGTTGTTAGGGTCCCCTCCGTTTTCAGCCACGACATGACCCGTGATCGTCGCAGTGGGCGTCAAATACAACGTCAGATTCGTCGTTTCCGCATCCTCCAGATTGAATGCATGCATTCTGCCGTTCTCACGGCTCGTGTAACCCGGTCGGCGTACTTGCAGATTTGCGAATCTTTGCGAAAGATGGAGTTCGAAGCGGCCCTGATTATCTGTCAGCGTTGCGTCCGCCTGGCCATCTACCAGCGCCCGCGCGATCGGTTGGCCGGTCATGCTGTTCCTGACGACACCTGCAACGGTATGAGACTCCTGCGCCTGTTGCGCCTCGCACGCAGCACCGGGATGCATTCCGCATGACACGGTCGCGAGCATAAACATCCGGAAGAAAATGCCTGAATGGAACGAATCAAACACAGGAGTAGTACCTCCTGATTCGTTGAGAAACCCGCAGCGCTGGTTCAACCATTCTGCCAGAACAGAGTCGGTGGAACTCTATTTGGACGGAGGATCAGCGCGAGCGTTTTCGAAAGTTCAATGTGCGGTGACTGTTTTAGCCTTACGGTGCGAGACTTCCGTTGAACGTCCCGCAACTGCTGACTTGTCCGCCTTCGAGGCCGCGCTTGAACCACTCCACGCGTTGCGCGCTGGAGCCGTGGGTCCATTTTTCAGGACTTACGGCGCGCCCGCTCATGCGCTGAAGATGATCGTCACCGACTGCGGCCGCAGCTTTCAATGCACCGGCGATGTCTGCTTCATGCACGATGTTGCGCTGTTCGGTGCTGTGACCCCAGACGCCGGCGAAGCAGTCGGCCTGCAGTTCAAGATCGACGGAAAGCGGATTCTGCTCACCCTCGTCCTGCTGGGAAAGCATCCTCATGCGCTGTTCGATTCCCAGAAGCTTCTGTACGTGATGGCCCAGTTCATGCGCGATGACGTAGGCCTGCGCGAAGTCGCCGGTATCGCCGCCAAAGCGCTTGAGGTCCTGCCAGAACGAAAGATCGACGTACACCTTTTCGTCCTCGGGACAATAGAACGGACCGGTCGTCGCCTGTGCCGTTCCGCAGCCGGAGTAGGTTACGTCGTTGTACAGCACCAGCTTTGCATGCCGGTACTGGCGGCCGTGAGCGGCGAAAATCTGCTCCCAGGTTTTCTGCACGTCGTCGAGGACAAAACTGACAAGGTGAGCATCGCGGTCCGCACCCGGGGCCTGCGAGACCGGCTGGTCCGTCGTCGGACCTGGCTGCACATCTGCCTGTCCGCCGCCGGAGAAGAAGTTTCGGCCCGTGATCAAGCTGATGATCAGCAAGAGGATGAACCCGCCGATCCCCATACCGCCGCCAAATCCGAAGCCGCCTCCGCTCGTTCCCCGCCGATCTTCAATGTCCGAACTGATTCCCTGATCCTGCCACTCCATATTGCCGGTCCCTTTGATCCTCAGAAGCAAGTTTGGCACAGTTGCGGTCGGGAGGACGATCGCTGCACAGAATTGATATTCTGGCTGGCAGGAGATTCTTCTTGGTGGCTGTCCGGCGTGGCGCGTGGTCTGCAGGTTTTGTGCTCACCGGAGTGTTGGTTTCCAGTGCGAGCGCCTACGCCGTCTGCAACGGTCCGCAGCCGCTCGTTACCAGGCTAAAGGCTCATCCGACAACGGATAACGCTGTTGTCCTTGGAAGCTGGTATGCGAGCCGGAAGCAGTTTGATTGCGCCATCAGCACGTTTCAGACCGCGCTCAAGGGCGATCCCAAATCTGCGCAACTTCACTACTTGGTCGGGCTCGCATACGTCGACAGCAATCGCAATGCCGAAGCGCTTCCCAATCTTCAGCGCGCAGTCGAATTGGACCCTCAGGTCATAAAGCCGCACATGGTGCTCGCCTATCTGCTTGACCAGTCGGGAAAACACGCCGAGGCCGAACAGCAGTGGCGCGCGTCGCTGGCCATCGACCCGAAGTCGACAATGGCGTTGGAAGGCCTGAGCGCGGATATGCTGGCGCGCGAAGACTTCCAGGGCGTCATCCTGCTGCTGCGAGACGCACAGCTCACCGAGAAGCTCAGCATCAACCTCGCGCAGGCGCTAGGCCGGCTGAATTACATCAACGAAGCGCATCAGGTGCTGGAGAGAGCGCTGAACGCCTCGCCGAATTCCGTGCCGCTGGCCAGCGCCATGACCGTTGTTCTCGTCAAGCAGCAGCGCTACCAGGAGGCGATCAACTTGCTTCAGCATGCGGTCGATGCCAATCCCGGAAACCAGGAAGCACCGGTGCAGCTGTTTCGGGTTCTCGTGCTCACCAATCACATCAATCAGGCACGACCAATGGGACCAAAGCTGCTTGAACTCCATCCCAAAGATCCCGAGGTGCTGTACCTCAACGGTATCGTCTATCGCTCGGTCGGCGATTACGCGAACGCCAAAGAAGTGCTGGAGAAGGCCGTCGCCATCGACGGGAATTTCTTCAATTCGCGCTACAACCTCGGCATGGTGCTTGTCTTCCTCAAGGAGTGGCAGGAAGCCAGAGAGAATCTGGAGAAAGCAATCGAACTTGGCGCACCTGAACCGCAAGTGCACTTCGAACTTGCCAAGGCCCTGCGCGGACTTGGCGACAATGATGCCGCCCTGAAGGAGATGCAGGCCTACCAGAAACTGAAGAAGGAAGAAGAGGCCGGTATGGAAGCCTCGAATGCGGCCATCCAAGGCGACAAAGCGCTGACGGACGGAAAGGTGCAGGAAGCGCTTGCGCATTATCGCGAGGCAGCGGAGGGCGAGCCGAACAATGCGAGCTATAAATACAAGCTCTCCCAGGCTCTTCATGAGTCCGGGGATGTCGAGGGAGAACGCGGTCAACTGGAACAGGCCGTGAAGCTCGATCCTAAACTCGCCGCGGCTCAGGTCGAACTCGGGTATCTGCTTTCGCGCAGTGGTGATACCATCGGCGCGATCGAACACTTCAGGTTGGCCGTCGACGCCGCTCCGGGATGGGTCGACGCGTGGATCAACCTGGCCGCACAACTCGCTGTCGGCGGCCAATACGCGGATGCGCGTAAAGCTGTGGCTACCGCCCTGAAGCTGGATCCGGAGAACGCACAGGCAAAGAGACTTAGCGATCGGCTCGCAGAGGATCCTGCGGCCCAGCAAGCTCGACCCTGACGCTGCCCTGACCAACAGCCTCCTCGCGCGTTTGCCGTCTCTAGGATCGCAATGGCAAAATGGGAAAGCCTCAAGAATGAAGATGTCCTTCCCTACTGCCTGCTGGAGCCGGCGAAAGCTGCTCAAGACTGCTTCCGCTCTGTGCGCTTCAGCAGTAATGCCGCGATGCCTTTCAGCGGCAGTCTCGGCGAATCCCGCCCCCGCAGCGAAGCCCTTTTCTACATTCACGGACGTTGCCCAAAGCGCCGGCCTTACCAGGAAGATGTTCTACGGAACACCCGAAGCCGTGACCTACATCGTCGAGGAGATGGGCGGCGGTTGCGCCTTCTTTGACTACGATAACGACGGATGGATGGACATCTTCATCCTCGGCGGTCGCACACTCGAAGGGATTCCACCGGATGCCTCAAACAGGCTCTACAAGAACAATCGCGACGGCACATTCAAGGATGTGACGAAAGAGGCGGGCTTGTGGGATGCCGGTTGGGCTGTCGGCGTATGCGTAGGCGACTACAACAACGACGGTTTCGAGGACCTGTTCGTCACCTACTACGGCCAGAACAAGCTCTACCACAACAACGGCAACGGAACGTTTACTGACGTCACCGAAAAAGCTCACCTCACACACGATGGCACTCGCTTCGGAGCCGGTTGTACCTTCATCGACTACAATCGCAACGGCTTGCTCGATCTCTTCGTTTCAAACTACGTTGACATCGATCTGGCGCATGCCGCAAAGCCGAATCTCGATATGTCCAACTGCACCTACGAGGGCGTCGCAGTGGCGTGCGGACCAAAGGGCCTGAAGGCGCCGCAGCACTACCTCTACAAGAACAATGGTGACGGCACCTTCACCGATGTCTCGAAGGAATCCGGCATCGCGGCAATTAAGGGCTCCTACGGTTTGACTGCCGTTTCCTTCGATATCGACGAAGACGGATGGCAGGATATCCTCGTCGCCTGCGACACCACGCAGAGCCTGCTGCTGCTCAACAATCACGATGGCACGTTTCGCGAAGAGGGACTGATGCGGGGCGTCGCCATCAGTCCGGACGGCGAAGAGATGGCTGGGATGGGAGTGGGCGTCGGCGACTACGACCTCGACGGCCACCTCGACGTCCTCAAGACACATTTCCAACTCCAGCCTTCCGGACTCTACCGAAACGACGGCAAGGGCAACTTCGAAGACGAGGCGCATCCGGCCGGATTGGCGGGCGAGCGCACCTATGTAAGTTGGGGCGATGGAATCGTCGATCTCGACAATGACGGCTATCCCGATGTTCTCTGGGTCACCGGCAATGTCTACGCCGAAGTGGAACGGATCAATCCCAAATTTCCATACAAGGGTCCGCGCGTTCTCTATCGCAATCGCGGAGACGCCACTTTCGCCCGCGTGCTGGACGCCGGGCCGGCGATCAACTCGCTGCACGTCAGCCGGGGCTGTGCATTCGGCGATTTCGATAACGATGGCGACCTGGACATCGTTGTGATGAACCAGCACGAGGCTCCTTCGCTGATTCGCAACGACGCTCCCAAAGAGAACCACTGGATCAAAGTCCGCCTTGAAGGGACAAAGAGCAACCGCAGCGCCATCGGCGCTCGGGTGAAGATCCACTACGGGAGCAAAGTGCAGGCTCAGGCAGTCCTGAGCCAGGCGAGTTACATGTCGTCGAACGACCCCCGGTTGCACTTCGGGCTCGGAGCCGAAACCAAGGCGGATATTGAAGTCATCTGGCCCACGGGCGCGGTCGAGAAGTATCCGGGACAACCTGCCGACCGCCTTGTGACGATTCTGGAAGGACGTGGCATCGTGCCCGGCAGGCCGTTCCGCGGGACCTGATACTCGGGTGATCCAAATCCCACTTTGATAAGTGGTTTTCCGGTTTCGCTGTTGCACCTGACCCCACGTGAAGCCCAGGTCTGGAAAACGTTCTCCTAGCGACAATTGAGTGACAATCTGACCCTGCGCGCCAACGGGGTAAACAGGCAAATAGCTGAAGAATCTGAATCACCCGCGAAAGCGTTTTACTAGCGGATGTGACGCCTAAAAAGAGCTTGCTCAACGTATACACGGTGTGATATCGATACTCGGGTTCATAAAAGTGTCTTTCTGGTGATGGCTAATTCCGGCGCGTCGGACTTAGTTGTGTGCCAGAACGGAAAAAAAACAAAAACAACAATGCTTCAGGAGGCTCAGTAAATGTTTACAAACCATAACCTGACATCGAATCGTGGATCGATGTCAAAATGGTTCAGGGCAATCCCATGGCTGGTTCTGCCTGCCATGCTTTTGGCCTTTACCATTGCACACGCACAACAGCTGACCGCGACGTTGAGTGGCATAGTCACCGACCAAACGGATGCCCGCGTACCAGGGGCGAGGGTTGTTGTAACGAACGAGGCGACAGGCGATACCCGCGAAACCAAGGCTGACACCCAGGGTTTCTTCTCGGTCACCGCTCTGATCCCCGGCACCTACAAAGTCACAATCTCCGCAAAGAGCTTCGCTTCCTGGGAGGAAAACGGAATCCTCCTGAACCAGGGCGACAGCCGCACGGTTCCAAACATCCACCTGAAGATTGGTTCCGAGGCAACCGCGGTTACGGTTATCTCTGGCGCCGATGCTGAAGTCCCTGTAGACACGGCGGAAGTCAGCGCCACCCTGAACAACGAACTGGTTGACTCCTCCACATTGACAGGACGCAACGCAGCCGAGCTGGTCAAGATGATGCCCGGTGTTACGTTCAACAACTCCGGCAGCGCGGGCGGCTGGAATGGCCAGGTCACGGGCACGAACAACGGTCCGGCCGGCAGCTTCTCTGCCAATGGCACCCAGCCTTACGGCTCCACTGCCGTCATGCTGGATGGCGCCAACCTGATCGATCCGGGCAATGCCGGAACGCAGGTGGCCAACATCAACCAGGACATGACCGATAGCGTTAAGTTCCTATCTGCCTCGTATGGCGCCGAATACGCGAAGGGCCCCGCTGTTTTGCAGGCCTTTTCAAAGAGCGGCGGCCAGAAGTTCCACGGCGAAGCCTACCTCTACGCTCGCAACTCGTCCTTGGGTTTTGCCAACGACTGGTACGCGAAGGCACAGGGAAAGCCGCTGTTCCAGCAGGACTACTATTACATGGGCGGCAACATCGGTGGACCGGTGTTCTTTCCGCACTTCAATCACAACCGTGACAAGCTGTTCTTCTGGGCCGGATATGAGTACATGATCCAGCACCCGTACTGCAACAGCTGCTATGGTGGCGCGCCGACAGAAATGAACGTCCCGACGGCCGCTCAGCTGAACGGTGACTTCAGCACCGCCAGTTACGACTCGCATATCCTCCAGACCTACCCCGGCGCCTATGCACTGCCTTGCAATACCGATGACGGGTGGCAGGGCTGCAACAGCACCACCTCTCCCTGGGGCGGATACGGTACAGGCCCTGTTCCGAACGTGAAAGCGTACTTCGATCCGAACGGGATGATCCTCACCAACCTGAACCCGAAACCGAACCAGACGCCAAACGCAACCAATGGCTGGAACAACTACGGCGTCACGCCCAGCACTCCGCAGAACCGCTGGGAAGTCACCGGCAAGGTCACGTACTCCTTCAACGACAACAACAAGCTGTGGGGTTCTTACGCATACCAGACAGAAACCGACCAGCACCCGCTGTCGGTCTGGTGGGCTCCGGAGTGGACGATTCCCTATCCGTCCCCGCCGGCCGCAAAGGAAAAGGCTCACGTCTATTTGGCCAACTACACCCACGTGTTCAGCGCCACGACGACGAACGAGTTTGTGTTCTCCTATGCGGAGTTCGTGAACAACGTCGGTCTCAGCAACCCGGCGGGATCGAGCCGTAAGGCGCTCGGTTTTCCGTCCCAAAGCCTGTTCGGAACTTCCAAGACCGACCAGATTCCGAACTCGACAGGCGGCTGGAACTCCGGTCTGACCGAGATCAACGAGTTCGATTTCAACAGCGGCATCTACGGCAAGAACACCTTCGGAAAGACATCGAAAGCTCCTGCCATCGCCGACACCTTCACCAAGATTGTCGGTACCCACTCTGTCAAGGCTGGCTTCTACTGGGATACGTTCGAAAACCTGCAAGCCAACGGCAGCCCGATCAACGGCAACTACGACTTCGAAACCTGGGGTGCTTCCTCGACCTACAACATCACCCTCGACCGCATGATGATGCGTCCGCAGACCTACTCCGAGCAAAACAGCGACGTGGTCCCGGTTATCACTCAGCATGAATGGTCGCTCTGGGCTCAGGACTCGTGGAAGGCAACGCGTAAGCTGACCCTCAACGTCGGCCTCCGTGCGGACCACGAAGGACAGTGGTACGACAAGATCGGTGGAACACAGGTTTGGGATCAGGCAAGCTACGTCAACACGCCGAACCCGCCTGCTGACACCGGAATCAAATGGCACCAGATTGACTCCACCATCCCGAACTCGGGCTGGGCGAGCAAACTCTTCTTCTACAACCCACGTCTGGGCGCCGCCTACGACGTCTTCGGCACAGGCAAGACAGTGGTTCGCGCCGGCTTCGGCACCTACCGCTACCAGGTCTCGTCGAATGACGGCAGCGCGGCTATGAACGGTCCTCTCGGCTCGTTCTCCTATGCCACAGGAAGCGCCGGGGTCAACGGCTTCTACGGCGCCGGTATCCAGGGTGGTCTTGTGTGCACGTCGATCACCGGGGGCTTGAACACGAACTGTGCAGGAACCAAACAGATCGCTGTTCCCACCGGCGTGAACCAGGTCGGCACCACCATCGACGTAGACAAGAAGGGTGACGACAAGGTGCCTTATGCGAATACCTACAGCTTCGGCATTGCACAGGCGTTGCCTAGCCATACCGTTGCTGAGATTTCGTATGTGGGCAGTATGAGCCGCAATCAGCTCCTCAACGGAAACAACGGCCATATCTCAGACCAGAACCCGATTGCCCTCGGCTCGTTCTTTACCGTCGATCCGAAGACCAGCCTGTACGAGAACATCGCTCCGATCACTCCGGCGAATATCACGCCTGCCGGCGCCGCTGCGAACGCAGTCAGCGGAAACGATTGGCGCGCGCTGAACAACTACCAGAGCATCTGGATCCACACACACGGTGGTTACGCGAACTACAACTCGTTGCAGGTGTCTGCGCAGAAGCAGTCCGGCAACCTCTTCATGTTCACTAACTTCACCTTCGGCAAGGTCCTCGGTACCCGCGACGGTTCCACTTCCAACGGAAACGGCAATGGTACGGTGATCAATCCGTTCAACCTCGACTCGAACTATGGTCCGCTCGCGTATGACCACACCAAGGTCTTCAACCTGTCCTTCAGTTATAAGCTCCCCAAGTTCGTCCACAACAACTGGGCACTTGGCGAGTTGATCAACGGCTGGCAGATCTCCAACTACACGACATTCCAGGACGGATCGCCCTACCAGTCAAATACGCCGAACATGAACATGAATTACCAGCAGTTCCATGATTCGACGGGTGCGACTCACAACACGGCGATCACAATGCCGATGCCGGTGAACACGTACGCAGTCAACTCCAAGACGAATGCGCCGGTTCTCGTGGGCAACACGACCTACAACATCGGCTACAACACCTGGGAGGGTACCACCCAGCCTGAAAACGGCCTCCAGCCTGTGCTCGTCTGCGATCCTCGCAAGGGATTGCTGAAGAACCAGTATTTCAACCCCAACTGCTTTGCGGCTCCTCTGCCGCCGACAGACAGTGCGTGGGGACAGAACGGTCAAACCATCTGGCCGTACATCCGCAACCCGCACTACTTCGGCAGCGACCTGGCGATCTTCAAAGCATTCAGAGTTAACGATGCCCAGCGCGTCGAGGTTCGTATCTCGGCGACCAACTGGCTCAACCACCCGAACGCGCAGTTCGGACTGGCGGGCAACTCTGACAACAGCCTGCTGTTCAACGGGCTCAGCACTGCTTCTCAGCTGACCTATAACACGAACACAAGCACCACCGGTATCCCTCAGAACAAGGTCGGATTCCGCTGGTTGCAGTTCGCAGCCAAGTACTACTTCTGATTCAAAAGTCGGAGTAGCACGGAAAGGGGCGACCGAATGGTCGCCCCTTTCATTTTCATCGACCTTAGGAATCTATCCCCTGGTCCTACCGTCATGACCGGCCAGGTCAGTGCCTCTTTGTCTCCTTCTGCTGTTGTTCCGTCTCAATTCTCCGGACGATCTCGCGTTCCCTGTCTCCATCGGCGGGCCGCTTCAGCTTGTAGTAGATCGCCGCAAGCGCGATGTGCGGGTCCAGCCATTCGGGATCGGTCCTTTCCAAATCCTCGAGAATTCGTTCAGCTTCCGGCAGACGATCCCGGAGATCATTCAGCTTCGCCATCTGAAGGCGGGCAAATGGCCAATTGGGGCGCAATTGCAGCGCAAGTTCCAGCAGCGGCTGTGCTTCATCCAGGTTTCTTTGCTCGAGCCGGATCGTGCCAAGGTATAGAGTTGCCATGAAGTCTCTGGGATCGTCTCGTAGAGCCGCCTGGAAGGCACGGACAGCACCATCTGTGTCGCCGTGACCGTACCGGGCTTGGCCATCAAGGGTATACGCGCCCGGCAGCTTCGGGTTTATTTTGAGGGCGGCATCCAGATCTGCCTGGGCGAGCTGCATTTCCTTCCGGTAGAAACGCGCAGAGCCGGCAACGAGCCAGGCTTCCGCGCTGTTCTTTGCCTCGGCCAGCTTCTCCATCTTCGGCAAGCCAACATCCTGCTGGCCCGAAGCGATCAGCGCATAGGCGTACACGTACTCAAAATCGAGATCGTCTTCGTGTCCTGGTTCTAGTGGAGCCAGAAGGGCAACTGCGTCCGCTTCCCTGCCCAGCTTGTTATAGGAATACGCCAGCAAGATCGCTGTCTGCAGGTCTGTGGGATGAGCAGCGTGGAGCGCCTCGAGCTGAACTCGGGCGTTGTTCAGGTCGCCTTTCTGGTAATACGCTTTCGCCAGGTTTCTCCTAACCGCCTCGTCGTGCGGATTCGTGTCGAGCGCGCGAGAGTCTTCTTCAATGGCCTCGTCAACCTGGCCGACTGCAGCAAGCGCAGCGCCGAGATTAGCGTGCGCTTCGACCATATCCGGCCTGAGCAGCAGGGCCTTTCTGAAGTCTTCAATGGCAGTTTTCATATCGCCGCGCTGCTGGGCGACTGTTCCCTCGCGAAGCGCCGACTCGGCATCAACGCCAGGCGGCTGAACCGCACTCTGCCCGGCCGACTGCACCAGCAAACCGACGCTCAGTATTGAAACAAAATGCATCGGTATCAGGATAGAACAGCGCGACCGCCGCGCCACCTGCGCATGAAATAGTACAATTTCCTCAGGGGGAGGCTCACTGCCGCCCCTTTCTTCTGCATGCGCAGGTCAGCTTTCGGCATCATCCATCTCATCGCGCTCACGCTTCTGATTCTGGCGCTCAAAAGCCCGCTCGAGTCTCAACAACCTGCGGGTTCGACGGCGTCTTCGCCGGCGATTCGATTCGAATTGAAGAAACTCCCGTTCCGTCTCGACAGCAACCAGAGCCCCGCCAAGAATGTTCCCGAAACCATGGCCGGCGGAGTTGCGGTTTTCGATTACAACGGGGATGGCCGTCCCGACATCTTCTTCACGAATGGCGCGGACATCGCCACACTTAAAAAGACAGCACCGAGGTACTACAACCGCCTCTTGCGCAACAATGGCGACGGCACGTTTACCGACGTCACGGAACAGGCCGGACTGAGAGGCGGCGGGTTTGATGTTGGCGTCGCTATCGGCGACTACGACAACGACGGGCACCCGGATATCTTTGTCGCCGGAGTGCACCGCAGCACCCTCTACCACAACAACGGTGATGGAACATTCACCGACGTAACGAAAAAAGCAGGCCTCGACAAATGGAACGATCCTGAATATGGCCCGCTTTGGGCAGTAGCTGCCGTATGGGTCGACGTGAACAACGATGGCCTGCTCGATCTCTTCGTCGTGAACTATTTGCAGTGGACGTACTCGAATATTCCCAAGTGTGTGATCGAAGGCGTCGCCGAATATTGCCATCCGCGCTACTACAAAGGCCTGCCGAACCAGCTTTTTCTGAACCAGGGCGATGGCACGTTCAAGGACGTCTCAAAGGAGTGGGGTATCCGCGATCATGTCGGCAAGGGAATGGGTGTGGGATTAGCCGACTACGATCTTGACGGCAAGCCCGACCTCTTCGTCACCAACGACGCCGAATACGCTTTCCTCTTTCACAATCTCGGCACCAAGTTCGAAGAAGTCGCCTTCCAGACGAATGTCGCGCTCGCTGAAGACGCAGCATTCATCTCCGGCATGGGAACCGACTTCCGCGATGTGAACAACGACGGCTATCCCGACATCGTGTACGTTGCGCTCAAGAGCCAGACATTTCCGATCTACCTCAATACCGGCAAGGGAGACTTCATCGAGGCCACAGCGCCCAGCGGAATGCGCGCACTCAGCCTTGGCATGTCGGGCTTTGGTCCGGGCTTCTACGACTTCGACAACGACGGCTGGAAGGATCTTTTTGTCACGCGCGGGCAGGTTACATCCGTGTGGCCGCCCGGGTTCAAATTCGCCGAGCCCAACGTCGTCTTCCGCAATCTGGGCGCAAGCGGAAAATGGCAGGCGCTAACCGCGGAGGCAGGCTTCGTCGATTCGACCGCTGCGCGTCATCGTGGATGCGCTTTCGGCGACTTCGATGGCGATGGCCGAATCGACATTGTCGCCACAAGCCTCGATCAGCCGGCGGAGTTGTGGATGAATCGCACGCCCAACGCCGGTCACTGGCTCGACATTGCCTTGCGCGGAGTCAGGTCGAATCGCGACGGCATTGGCGCCCGGATCAAGGTAGTGACAAAAACGGGCACGCAATACAATCACCAGACATCCAGCGTTTGCTACGCTTCCTCGTCACTCGGGCCTGTACACTTTGGCCTCGGCAGAGAGACACAGACCACGACTGTGGAGATCCATTGGCCCAGCGGGATTGTGCAGACACTCGAAAATGTGGCTGCCGATCAGATTCTGAAGGTCACCGAGCCCGCAGAGACAACAGCGCCTAAGAAATAGCACTCATTGCTTGGGCGGCCCGGCGTTCTGTTGCCTGGCCTCGATCCGTTGCACGATATCGCGTTCCCGCTTTCCATCGTCAGGGCGGTGCAGTTTGTAGTAGATCGCAGCAAGCTCAATGTGCGGATCGATCCAGTTGGGATCAGCCTTCTCCAGTTCTTCCAGAGTCGTCGCGGCCTCGGCATACTTGCCCGTCATGCCATTCAGCTTTGCCATCTGCAATCGCGCCATCGAATTTGCCGGTTGCAATTGCAACGCAAGCTCAAGCATCGGGCGCGCGCTTTCGAGGTCTCTCTGCTTCAGGCGCATGGTGCCCAGATAGAGGTTTGCCGTGAAATCCTTCGGATCCTGTTTCAGCGCCTGCTCAAAGGCCGGCTGAGCCGCCTCGGTGTCGCCAAGGGCATCGCGCGCCTGGCCCGCCATCGTGTAGAGCCCCGGAAAATCCCCGTGCAGGTCGATGGCCGCGTCGAGATCGGCCCGTGCTTCATGAAACTCACGCCGTCGCAGTCGCGCCGACCCCGCGATGAACCAGGCATCGGCCGACCGCGTCGTCTTTGCCACCTTTTCCATGCGCGGCAATCCTGCCGTCTCCTCGCCGGAATCAATTAGCGCAAAGGCTAACACATACTCGAGGTCCATATTGCTCTCGTGCCCGCCTTCAAGCGGCGTCAACATGGCGGCTGCCTCGTTCGACTTTCCCATCTTGATGTCGGTATATCCGAGCAGTACGGCGGCAGCCACGTCCTGCGGGCGGGCAGCATGCACAGTTGCGAACGCAGTGTGCGCATTCTCCATGTCGCCCTTCTTGTAATACGCAAGCCCCAGATTCATGCGCACCCCGATGTTCCCAGGGGCAGATGCCAACGCTTTCTTATCCTCCTGGATCGCCTCGTCAAATCGACCCACCGCCGACAATGCAGCGCCCAGGTTCGCGCGAGCTTCCGCGAGCGCTGGATTGATCGCCAACGCCTTGCGATAATCATCAATCGCTGCATTCAGATCGTGCTGCTGCTGGGCGGCGATGCCCCTGCGCATGTAATCGTCCGCTTCGGTCATCGGCGCCGGCTTAGCTGTCTGCGCGCTTGCGGTTCCAAGCGCCAACGCGAATATGAAAACTGAAACGGATCCCATAGATCTAGGATAAAGCAGCAGCGGAATCTGCCGGCATGGCTTTGCCAGGCCAAACAATCTCCTCTTGTCAAGCTGCTACTTCTGTTTTTCCACTTCCTTGTAGTCCACGATTTTCATGGCCGAACCGTACTTGCGATAGTCGCGAAACTCAATTGTGTTCAGCACAGCCTGGTGATGGCTTTGCCGCACGCGTACCTCTGCGCTGACCGGCATAAGGTAGTCGTGCCCATTGATTGCGACATAGTCATAGTCAACACCCAGTACGGAACCTTGCGTCGGAAAGTCTTTCGGCAGATCCACCGCTTCAAGACTTATACGCCGGACGTCGCGAGTGGAAGGGTCGATGAATACCTGGCCGCGGAAGGCAACTGTCAGTTGCCGGCCATTGGATCCAACGACCGAATACATCGAATTCTCCTTCGCCACGTGGTAGTCGAATACCTGCACCGTGCCCGAGCCCAGCGCATCGGTTTCCTTCCATTTGAAATCGGCTTTTGCGGAAGGATCAAAAACTGCCTTCAACACTCCGCCGAACTCTCCACCGGACAAGGTACTGCCCTTTTGTTTCAGCAGAGCATCGCGGTCCGCGCTGCTGGCCTGGCCATTGATCTCAAGCATGGTGTGCGTCTCGGTCTTGTCGCGGAATCGCAACAGTTCAGCAATGGTATCGCGGTGCTTCCAGTTCCCGGCCCCGCTCGCATCTGCGGAGCGATTTGTCACCTCGATACACATGAAATTGGGCAGCGTCTCCGCGTATCCGACAGCGTGGTTTCGTGCGGCAGCAATCAGGTTTTCGAGCTCTTCCGATGCCGGAGGCGCGATTGGATTCGTAATCGCGGTGATTGCAAGTAGCCCGCCCGAGTAGCTATCGCTCGCCTCGCTCGATGCGGTCAGGTCTCCAACCGGGCCGCCACCGCCATGTTCCTCGGCGGTGGTTCCTCCCGCGAATGCCTCTGCTCCCGGGACTTTGAATGATACCGCCTGTACCGCCGTCTTTCCGCCCTGGGTCATGAATGCCTTTACGTTGTAGTCGCCGGGCGCCAGGTTCGCTCCCTTGAAACTCGCCATGTATGGAACATTTCCGTCAGGATCTTTCAGATTCAGCGCCAACGGGGTTCGCCGCCCTGGGCTCCCATTCCGGCTCGCCTCCATCTCCAGCGTCACGGGCTCCTTCGATTGTGGATCTGGATGCAGGATGAAGAAGAGCGAAAGACCTTTCTCTCCTGCCGGAACAAACCCTGAGAGATTTGGCGTAATCTTCCCTTTCTCGTACCGCATGGGCTCGAGCGGATCGTCGTTGTCGTCATTGATCGTATCGACCTTCTTGACGAGCACGATCGAGCTCAGCGAGGGTGTCATCTGTTTCTGCGGAATCTCGAAGACAATCCGTTGCGCTCCATACTTCAGCCCGAGTTCGTCGTAGACAGCGGCTTCCAGAAGATACTGTCCAGGAATCGCCAGGAAGTGCCGCTGCAGGATGATGCTTGACGTCGGATCGGACTCCAGCGATTCCCCCGCTCCGCGTTTCGAGATGTTCTCTCCGAAGTGCTCGACAACGGTACCGTTCTTGTCCTTGATCTCGGCCACGATCGATACATGCGCGGTGAAGAGATTCGTGTGCGTGTCCTTGTTGGTCTCGAGCCCCGAGATCGGCACATCGATCGCAACCGTGCCCGTGTTTCCTTCAGGCAATTCGCCAAATTGCAAAACCGCCGCGTGGAACTTCACATCCTGCGGCATATTCGACTGATTGAACAAGTTGAGGAGAGGCACTTCGAATGGCCGGATTCCCGCCTCCGCGCCCGGCGCCAGAGCAAAATAGCCGGTTTTCGTTTTGATATCGAGTTGGGCGTTGGCCGGCTTCACCGCAATGGTCCGGAAGGAGCCATCGTAATCCTGAATCGGAGGAATGTAAGACGCCTGGTAGAACGTCGTCATATCCTGCAGCATCTGTTGAAGAGGCCTCTTCACACTGTCCTGTGCGTCGATGTACAGACCTCCGGTGTCCTTCGCCAGGTCGGCCAGCGGATTCTTCGGCGCCTCGATGTCTCTGAAGTCGAAGCCGTTTCTCTGAAAGTCCGTCATCTGTGCGATGGTCTGCGCCGCCCCCCAGCTCGGCCCCTGTCCGGTGGGAGCACCCTGAACCCCTGCCGGACCTTCCTGTTGCATCGGGATTACCGTCTCAGAACCGCCAGGGCCCGAGCCGATCGTAATCGGTGCAGGATTGTACGGTTTCTGGCCATTGAGAAGCGCATTCACCATTTGATATCGCCCCTGGCTGTTCATTGCATCCAGATCGACGATATAAATGCTCACTCCAGCCTGGCCCGCTGCACCCGTGACGATCTTCACCATCTCCTTGCCGGCAGAGTCCATCCGCATGTTTTGGGTGAAGTAGATGAGGGACTTTCTCTCCGGAAACTTCTGCTGCGAGCGGATCAGGGCCAAAAGTCCAGCCAGATTCGGAAATGTATGGTGGTCCTGCATCTCCTTCTGAGAGTCCTGAAGTGCCTCCATTAAGGCCTGATATTGAGCGCGGGTCTTCAAGTCCACATGCGTTCCGGCCGGATCGGCCCCGGTTCGCGCCACTGCAATCATGTATTTTTCGGCCTCTTCCACAGCCTTAGTTACCGCGGGATCTGCCTGTTCATTCCTGTGGATAACTCCGCCGGTATACGTCAACTCAATCTTCTGGGTTCGATCCGCGGCTGCCTTTTCGGTGATGATCTTCACGGCGTCGGCAGCAGGATCGTGGTTGGTGAAGCCCTGGATCAGGCGTAGCCGCCCCGGAATATCCAAAACCGCGCAGGAATATCCCTTCGAAGGCAGCATTTTGAGGATTTTCAGCGCAATGACCTCTGCGATCTTTGCAGGCGGACCCGTGAAATGGTCGAATACGAGCGTCACAAGATGATCCGAATCGGCAACAGCATTTCCACTCACAAGGTGAAACCCGTTCAGTTTGACCGGAACATCGTTGTCGGTAACCACGAGATCTTCGGCTTTTAGATCAAGAACAGGCCTGTGCTTTTTGTCCTTCACTACCAGGTCGAGCGTGACCTCATTCGTATTCGAACTAAGCGTTGGAACCTGCGCACCCGCATCCGGAGCAGCTTCAGATGCCGGTGGTTTCGCCGCCGGAGCAGGTTGCGACGCCGATGGCGCCTGTCCCTGCGCTGCGCACACTCCGATAGCCAACAACGCAACCGCACACCACCCGCAAAAATTGCCTTTCGATGTCAAGGGGCCTCGATCAAACTGATGACAACTGCTCATGGAATTGTGACCTTCTGCGGATTGGGGCGAATTTGCCGCATGCCTTGCAAAATCCATTTAGCTTCCTATTCCGGTGACGCACAGACGCGCATTTTTGACTCGTGCAATTCTACCCGGACCAGTTACAGTTCTGCTTCCTTCGCCCGCACGTTCGGCGGTTCTTCTACGCATCTTTTTCATCGAATCGAATCGCGGCGGTTGATTTCGGTTGGGGAATCAAAAAAGTGCTGTTGTGTTGATGATGCGGGATAGTACAATCCCGTCAATTTACCACTGTCTTTCTGTATGCGCAGTCCGCTCAACTCCTTATGCCTCGTCTGCGCACCCGTGCGCTCGTTCTCTGCAGTCCTCCTGGGCGGCCTCGTTCTCATCCTCTGCTCAACGGGCCAGCAACAACCTTCCGCTCCGATATCATTCGAACTCAAGCGTCTGCCTTTCCGCCTCAACGGCGACGAGAGTCCGGCACGAAATGCACCTGAAACGATGGCTGGCGGCGTCGCGGTTTTCGACTACAACGGAGACGGCCGCCCCGACATCTTCTTCGCCAACGGCGCTCCGCTCGCAACCAAGAAGAAGGATGGCCCGAAGTACTGGGACCGCCTTTATCGCAACGACGGTAATGGCGTCTTTACCGACGTAACGGAGCAGGCTGGACTGAAAGGCACAGGGTTTGACGTAGGGGTGGCGACCGGAGATTACGACAACGACGGCCATCCCGATATTTTTGTCACCGGTGTACACGGCAACACGCTCTATCACAACAATGGAGATGGCACGTTCACTGACGTGACGAAGAAGGCCGGTCTCGACAATCGAGTCGACCCTGAATATGGTCCCCTCTGGTCGGTCGCAGCTGCGTGGGTCGATGTGAACAACGACGGGTTGCTCGACCTGTTCGTCGTCAACTACATGCAGTGGAGCTACTCCGACAAGCCGCTCTGCGTGATCGAGTCTATCCCCGAATACTGCCATCCGCGCTTCTACAAGGGCACGCCCGATCAGCTCTACATCAACCAAGGCGACGGCACCTTCAAGGACGTCTCAAAGGAATGGGGTATCCGCGACCATGTCGGCAAAGGAATGGGCGTTGGCGTCGCTGACTACGACCTCGATGGCAAGCCGGACCTCTTTGTCACCAACGACTCTGAATACAACTTCCTGTTTCACAACCTGGGCGACAAGTTCGAGGAGGTCGCGTTCCAGACCAATGCTGCTCTTCCCGAAGAAGGCGCCTTCATCTCCGGAATGGGCCTGGACTTTCGCGACTTCAACAACGACGGCTATCCGGATATTGCTTATGTTGCCCTGAACAAGCAGACCTTTCCGCTCCTGCAGAACTCAGAAAAGGGTGACTTTGTCGAAGTCACTGCCAACAGTGGAATCGGCGTGCAGAGTCTCGGCATGGCAGGCTATGCCCCCGGCCTTTACGACTTCGACAACGACGGGTGGAAGGACCTGTTCGTATCGCGTGGGCATGTCTCTGCAACGCGGCCGCCCGGCGCCAGGCCTAAACAGCCGAACTCAGTTTTCCGGAATCTCGGAGCCAGCGGAAAGTGGCAGGCGCTGACTGAAGAGGCTGGATTCATTGACAGTACCGCCGCCCGGCACCGCGGCGCCGCTTTCGGTGATTTCGACGGAGACGGCCGCGTCGACGTCGTTGTCACCTCAATGGACGACAACGCCGAGCTGTGGATGAACCGCAGCCCGGGCCACAATCACTGGCTCGAGATCGCACTGCGTGGCACGAAAAGCAACCGTGACGGGATCGGCGCGCGCATCAAGGTGGTGACGAAGGCCGGAACACAGTACAACCACCAGACGTCCAGCGTCGGCTACGCATCATCCTCGCTCGGCCCGGTTCATTTCGGTCTTGGGGCTGAGGCGGTCGCTCGAACGGTCGAAATTACCTGGCCGAGCGGCATCGTGCAGACGCTCCAAGACGTCCCAGCCGACCAGATCCTGAAAGTGACCGAGACAGCGCCAGCCTCGGCCAGCACCAAGTAGCCTGATTCGGGTGCCCCATTCACGACGAAGTCTGGTGGGGAATCAGGAACGCAATCCGCGCTCACTCACCCCACACATGTGAGCTAGGTCACAGCCCCCCGTTGTCCGTTCCTCAAGAATCGACTCCATGCAACGAGTGTTGATGGGAACCGCGGCAATCCTTCTGATTGCCGGTTCGGGTCTGTTGGTCGAGGTCGCTGCAAAGGGCGCCAGGGAACCTGTTGCCGTCCCCGCGTACCTGAAACCGGTCCCGATGGAAGCAAGTACCTCCGGCATCAGCATCGACGTTCCCCTCAACAACACCATCTTTCCCCCCGACATCATTCCGCCCCAGTTCGCCTGGCGCGACGACAATCCGACGGTAACGGTCTGGCGAATCGAAATCCTCTTCGGAGAGAAAGTCCGCCCGATTCAGGCCTTGTCAGCCGGCGAAAAGATGCAGCTCGGCCCCCTCGACGAAACGCTCACCGGCTACGTTCCGCCCACGCTCACTATCGAGCAGGCTGAGGACCACACCTGGCGCCCCGACCCAAAAACCTGGGAGGAGATCAAGAGGCGCTCCGTTGGGCAGCCGGCCAGGGTAGTCATCAGCGGATACCCAAGTCAACGATCCCGTGAGCCGGTATCACATGCCGAAGCGATCATCTCTACATCCAAGGATCCCGTCGGCGCGCCCCTTTTCTACCGCGACGTGCCTCTCATACCTCCGAATCCCGAGACCGAGCAGCGCGGCGTCATCAAGCCTCTGCCCGACTCCGTCCTGCCCAAAATCCGCTGGAATCTGCGCTACATCAACCAAACCGAGAGCAAGGTGGTGATGACCAACCTTCCGACCTGCGGCAACTGCCACTCGTTCTCGCGCGACGGCAAGACGCTGGGCATCGATGTCGATGGCCCGGCCAACGACAAGGGTCTCTATGCACTGGTGCCGCTCAAGAAAATCAGCACCATCAGCAACGATTACCTGGTGCGCTGGAGCGCCTTCTCTGAGGAACACTCGCAGAAGCGTTTCGGCTTCATGAGTCAGTTGTCGCCAGATGGCAAATATGTGGTCAACTCCATCGACGTGCCGCACGCGCACGGCACCCGTGTGCTGGATCGCCTCTACAACGGCTTCTATGAGAACTATGGCTTCGGCCAGGTCTTCTATCCGACACGTGGCGTGCTGGCCTGGTACAGCAAAGAGACGGGCAAGCTGCAACCGCTGCCGGGCGCGGACGATCCAAATTACGTTCAGACCTCCGCATTCTGGAGCCCGGACGGCAAGTACCTCATCTTCTCGCGCGCGGTGGCTCGAGATCCATACCCGCCGGGCTACAAGCGATCCACCTACGCCAACGATCCCAATGAGACACAGATCCAGTACGACCTCTACAAGATCCCATTTAACGATGGAAAGGGCGGTACTCCCGAGCGCATCATCGGCGCGTCGGAAAACGGGATGAGCAACAACTTCCCCAAGGTCTCGCCCGACGGCAAGTGGATCGTCTTCGTCCAATGCAAAAACGGCCTGCTGATGCGCCCCGACAGCAAGCTCTACATCGTGCCATTTGAGGGCGGCGAAGCTCGCCCGCTTGAGTCGAACCTGCCGGTAATGAACTCGTGGCACACCTTCAATCCCAACGGGCACTGGCTTGCCTTCTCTTCAAAGAGTCCTTCACAGTACACCCACCTCTATCTCACCCACATCGACGACCAGGGTCACGCCAGCCCGCCGATTGTGGTTGAGAACGCGACGGCCGCCAACCGCGCAGTCAATATTCCTGAGTTCGTGAATCTTGGCTCGGAGGGACTGGACCACATCGATACTCCTGCGATCGATTTTTATCGCGAATTCGACGTTGCCCAGCAGTTGCAGGACGCGCACAAGTACGCAGAAGCGATTCCGGCCTGGAAAGTCGCTGCCGATAAAGACCCATCCGATGCCCGTCCTTACAACAACATGGGAGTTGCGCTCGCGGCAACCGGCAAGACCAGCGATGCCATCGCTGCCTATGAGAAGTCGCTCTCCATGAATAACGACAGCTCGCAGACGCACAACAATTTCGGCAGCGCACTGGCTGAGGCCGGTCGATTCGACGAGGCAGGAACACATATTCGGAAGGCGATCGAGCTCGACCCCGACAACGGTACGGCACACATCAATCTTGGCCATTTGCTCGAAGTCACCGGCCATCGCCAGCAAGCCATGGAACAGCTCACGCTCGGCATGCAGATTGCGCCCAAAAACCCGGATGGCCACAACATCTATGGCGTGATTCTTGCGCGTGAGGGCAAGCTCGACGAAGCCATTGTTGAGCTGCAGCAGGCCGCGTCGCTTGCTCCTGGAAACCCTGAGTGCCACTACAACCTCGGGCGGGCGTTTGCAGCCACCAACCGATTTCCGGAGGCTCTGCCGCAATTCGAGGCGGCCGCCAAAATCACAGGCAGCCGCGAACCGGCGATTCTCCAGATGCTTGCCGCCGTGTACTCCGAGACCGGCAGCTACCAGCGCGCGATCGACGTGGCCCGGCAGGCGCTCGACCTTGCCGAAAAACAGCAGAACAGCGAACTTGTCAACGCGCTTCGCGGCAATCTCTCGCGCTACGAAATGCAGGCTCGAACAGCCTCGGGTCCGGAGTCCAACTCCAACCAGCATCCCTGATTCACGAATTGCCACCTCCCTGCGCGCTCCACGAAAAACTGGTACTTTGCACAGTTTCGCCGCGTCTTCCCGGCTCCTACACTTCTCTCCAGTGAGCGCATCGAGGCTCGCTAAGGCACCGCCGCCTCGACCCGCAAACCTATCAGTTCGTTGATCTTTCCGTTTTATCGAATTCCCGGCATTGACGGGCGAAAGGCCCGTGCAAAGGAACGTCAATTATGAAAATAAGAGCCTCGCACGGGAAAAGGTGGAAACAGGCAACTCGAAGCATCGTCGCGGCCATTTGCGCAGCGGTCATGGTTCCGGGAGAAGCCTCATTTGTCGCGGCGCAGCAGCAGGCAGACAACGCTCAACAGGCCGCCGCCAAGCTCCCGCCCGAACAGCTCGATTCCCTGGTCGCTCCGATTGCTTTGTACCCTGATCCCCTGTTAAGCCAGACCCTCATGGCCTCCACTTACCCCTTGGAGATCGTCCAGCTTCAGCAATGGCTCGGTCAGCACAAGGACCTGAAGGATAAGGCCCTGGTTGATGCTGTGGCCAAGCAACCCTGGGATCCCAGCGTTCAGGCGATGGCGGCCACTCCCGATGCCGTCAAGCGACTGGCTGACGACATCAAGTGGACTACCGACCTTGGAAACGCCTTTCTGGCGCAGCAGAGCGACGTCATGGACGCCGTGCAGCGCATGCGTGCCAAGGCGAAAGGCACAGGCAACCTGAAGTCCTCTGAGCAGCAAAAAGTCGAGACCAAGGTGATTGAAAACAAACAGGTGATCGTAGTCCAGCCCGCCAGCCCAGAAGTGGTTTATGTGCCCAGTTACAATCCGACTGTCGTGTACGGCCCGCCCGTCTATCCCTACCCGCCCGTCTACTACCCACCACCTCCTCCTCCCGGCTACTACGCGGCAGGCATGGCGATCTCGTTTGGCGTGGGCGTGGCGATGGGGGCCTTTTGGAGCGGCGGTTCGTGCTGCGGGTGTGGCTGGGGTGGCAACAACAACGTCTACATCAATAACAACAACAACTTCGTCAGAAATTCCAACGCCAATATTAACGGCGGCAACCGGGTAAACGCTCAGGGCGGAAACCGAGTCAACGCTCGCGGCGGCAATAGTACGTGGCAGCACAATCCGCAGCATCGCGGCGGCGCACCATACGCTGACAGGAACACCGCAAGCAGATACGGAGGTACAGCCCGCGGCGACACCCTTCAGTCGCGCCAGAATGCCGCGCGGCAGACCCAGGCTCGTCAGCAGGGCTCCCTCAATCGCAGCGGAGCTGCAAATAATCGCGCCTCCGCCGGCAGCATGGATCGCGGCGCCGGCGCCAGCAATCGCGGCGCATCGGCCGGCTCGATGGATCGCACCGCTGGAGCAGGCAACCGTGGCGCGTCGAGCGGAGCATCGGATCGCAGCTTCAGCGGCGGAGGCGGAGACCGCGTAGGCAATCAGAGCGTATCCCGCTCCGGCAGCGGCGGCGCATTCGGTGGAGGCAGTGGAGCCTCCGCTCGTGCCAGCAGTTCTCGTGGCTCTTCCAGCTTTGGTGGTGGCTCCAGGGGCGGCGGCCGTAGGAGGTAGGAATGACTTACATGACGCGAGTTAACGACCATGGATTAAACGTCGCGATACGCACATTGCTGATCGCCGCAGGCACCCTGGTACTGGTGACGTTGCTGCTTGCCTCACCGCCGAGGCAGCAGGCGACGACCGATACTGCTACCGCCTCCGCTCAAAAAACATTCGCTACACCCGAAGCTGCAGTCGATGAGCTCATCAGGGCGACTGGCGAGTACGACGTACCCGCGCTGAAGCAAATCTTCGGCCCTGAAGGAGCGGACTTCATCTCAACCGCGGACCCGGTGCAAGACAAGAACAAGGCTGAGGCCTTCGCGGCTTTCGCCAAAGAGAAGCACTTCCTGGCTTCTGATCCCACAAACCAACATCGACTGGTGCTCAACGTCGGACCAAACGACTGGCCACTCCCGATCCCCCTCGTAAAGAAATCCGGGAAATGGATGTTCGACACTGCGGCCGGACGCCAGGAACTTCTCTATCGCCGCATCGGAACGAATGAGCTCGATGCGATACAGATCTGCCGTGGTTACGTGCAAGCACAGAAAGTGTATGCGCTGACCGTACACGACGATTCCGGCGTCAATGAATACGCACAGAAGATCCTCAGCTCTCCCGGCAAACAGGATGGACTCTACTGGAAGAATTCCGACGGAACTCCTGGCGGACCCCTTAGCGAACCGGCTGCCAGGGCAATCGCGGAAGGCTACACCCTCGACAAGAAATCCGCGTATCACGGGTACTATTTCAAGATCCTCAAGGGCCAGGGACCGGCTGCTCCCCTAGGCCGTCTCGACTACGTGATTCAGGGAGCGATGATCGGCGGCTTTGCTCTGATCGCGGTGCCTGCCGAATATCGAGTTACCGGTGTAAAGACCTTCCTGGTCAGCCAGGACGGAGTTGTTTATCAGAAAGATCTGGGCCCCGACACCCTCAACGTCGCCAAAGGCATTGAACTCTATAACCCGGATAAAACATGGCAGATCACAACGGACGAGTGGCCAGGCACTCCTGATAACAGCGATATCGAGACTGCGGAGGTCGAATAGCGGCTGCGGTTTCGCAAGGCCGCGTTCCCCCGGTCCGCAGCGGTGTACGTAGTCACCACAATATGCCGTCGACCGGCTGCACCGCAGGCGGTAGTTCGGTCTGGCCCAACAGCTGGCGTAGATTGATCTCAATATTGGTGGTGATTGAAGTCATCGGGACATCATGAATCCTGTTCTCGAAAGGATCCTCGAGATCGCGCCCAATCTTTTCCAGGGCAAGGAACATGAACCCCACCAGGGTTGAGCCCAGCGGCGTATACCAGCCAAGATCCACCACCATTCCCACTGGCAGCAGCAGACAATACATCTCTACGAAGAGTCTCGGAAAGAAATCAAACTGCTTAGGCATCGGCGTATTCTTGATTCGCTCGACGCCTCCCTGTGAATCCATGAGGCCGGCCTGGCTTTGATCGATCGCCTGCCACTGCCACTCGTCGAGCCAGCCGCGACGGCGTGCCACTATAAGGATCGCGCTCATCCGGATTTGGAGTGCCAGGGCCAGGTTCTTCTCGCAGGCCAGCTCTGCCAGATCTTCTTTGGGAACCAAGTGGGCAACAGCCTCGATAGGGTCAAGCCCACGAAGCTGCTGGCGCAGAGCGTTCACGAAGGCTATTTGATAGAGCACCAGTTCCTTTTGCGTAGCAGCAACCTCTGCCTGCTCGCAGTCAGTTGCGGGTTTCTGCGCCGACATCGTCGTCATGACCTGCCGCGCAAAGGTCCTGCTCCTGTTCACGATAGCGCCCCATAGCGTTCGCGCTTCCCACCAGCGCGCGTATGCTGATGCGTTTCGGAAGCCGATGATAATCCCGATTACGGCGCCGTCAGTTGACAGAGGAATATTGCTCAAACCCACCCATTTCCAGCCCAACACCTGGTAGCAGAAGACAATCAGAATATCCCATCCAAGCAATGCGATAAGCGCCGGGCCCAGCCCCTGGATCATCACCACCAGCCGCTGGGTTTTGGAAACGATCATGCCACGGCTCCGGCAGCCGCCGTCACCTCGATAAATTCTCTGTGCCTGTCTTCGGCAATGCGCACCACGCCACTGCCGATGTCGTAGACCCAGCCGGACATCGTGAGCTTGCCGCGCGCCATCGCGCCAGCTACGCTCGGATGCGTCTCCAGGTGCACCAGCTGCATCAGCACATTCTCTTCGGTCAGGCGATTCAGCCTCTCGGTCTCGGAGTCGTCTTTGTGCATCATGCTCTCGGCGACCATCAGCGCTGCCTGCCCATGATGAAGCCAATACCTTACCGTTGGCAGGTCGTCTGTGCTCGGAGGATTAAGAAGGGCCTTCATCGCACCGCAGTCGGAATGGCCGCACACGACAAGGTGCTTTACGTTGAGTGCCGCCACCGCATACTCGATGACTGCAGTCACGCCTCCTGGCGTTCCACTGTACGGCGGCACCATGTTTCCGACATTTCGCGTGACAAAGATTGCACCGGGTCCTGAGCTCGTGATCGCCTCGACGTCCACCCGCGAATCGGCGCAGGCGATGATCAGTGTGTGCGGCGTTTGGGGTGTCGAAGCAACTCTCTCGTAGTGCTCAGCCTTTTTCGCGTGGACCTCGATCTGAAATTTGCGAATTCCGTCTTTGAGCTTATCCAAGGTACTCTGTTTGCCCATACGCAGCCTTCTTCATTGCGAGCCCTTGACTGTCATTAAGACATTCGTGGGCTCATGCAGTTCTGCTTGATCTTTTTGCGAGAATGGAGCCTGTTCGGACGTTCCTAAAGCTAATCCGGACGGCCGCGCGCATCTACTGTCAAATGTGACAGCAGGTCAACCGCGCAACAGCGCGTGGCTGGACGCATGGCGTGGATAATCCGCTCGACTCCTGACAAGCGCCCGTCTCAGATATCGAGCAGGCCGCGCGCGAAGGCGTCAGCTCGGCCCCACCGACCGGGAATCCCCAACAACTCGAGCCACTCAATCTGCTTGGGAACGGCGGGATCGACCAGCAACTTCTCTCCGACTGGCTCCAGCCCCAGCATCGAGCGAAGATACAGCAGTGGAGCCCCGGCCGACCAAGCCTGTGGACTGCAGGCCGTCGGATATTCCACCGGGAAGTTCGTTTCTGCTCTCGGATAGCCTGCGAAGGCTTCAGGAAGACGATAGTCAAAGTATCGTGCGGCTTCGAGATTCCCCATGGCCACGATGGCCGCCTCTTTCGCAAAGCCGTAGTTTCTCAATCCCTGTGCGACAAACGAGTTATCGAATGGCCACACAGTACCCACGTGGTAGCCGAGCGGGTTGTAGCTGCTTTCCCCAACCGCCATCGTGCGGACACCCCAGCCGCTGAATAACTTTGGACCCACGAGATGACGCGCACACGCCGCAGCCTTGTCCGGGTCCACTATCCCGCTCCAGAGCAAATGACCGATATTGGAGGTCAACGAATCAACCTTGCGTTTCTTCGCGTCAAGCGCCAGGGCAAAGAACTGCTTCTCAGGAATCCAAAAATCCTTATTGAATTTGCGCTTGAGATCAGCGGCTTCCTTCTCCAGCCGATCGGCAGTCTTGGGATCGTTCCAGAATTCCCTGGCAAGCCGCGCACAACGACGCTTTGCATCATAGACGTATCCCTGAATCTCGCAGGTTGCAATCGGCGTTTGTGCCAGGGTTCCGTCCGAAAAGGCAATAGAGTCCCATGAGTCTTTCCAACATTGGTTCTCAATTCCGGTCTTTTTATTCCGGCGCTCGTACTCAACGTAGCCGTCACGATCGCGATCGCCGTACTCATCGATCCATCTCAATGCTGCTCTGGCCTCCGCCTCGAATTTGCGTATCAAGTCCCCGTTTCCAGTCCAACGTTCAAACTCCTCCATTAGGACCAGGAAGAGTGGAGTTGCATCCGACGATCCAAAGTACGGCGAGTGGGGGCGCTCTTCGAACGCGGTCATTTCACCGGTGCGTGCTTCGTGCAGAATCTTGCCGGGTTCTTCGTCGCGAAAATCGTCAACGCGGGTGCCCTGCCGGACCGCCAGGACCTGCAGCGTGGATGCGGCGAGTTCCGGCAGGAATGGCAACGCCTGGTAGCTGGTAAAGATGCTGTCGCGCCCGAACACAGCCATGAACCACGGCAGGCCGGCGGCTGGAAGAGCTTCTCCCGGCGCAAATCGCGAAAAAAACCGCAGAGCGGCCAGGTCGACTAACGAGCGTTCATAGGTGCGCTCAAAATCCGGCCATGAAGAACGGAGTTGCGGCGCGCTCTTCAACCAACTCTGCAGGCTCATGCCGATGTTTGGAGTCGGCACGTCGTGCACATCTCTGTACTTGGGCTTGGTCTTGAGTCCTTCTGTGCCGTCGACTGCGACAAGAACGTTCATCCCGGTGGCCCATTCGCTGTGAGGCTCAAGGTGAAGCTTGAACCGAAATCCCTTTTCGTCGATCTCGGCGGGTGCACTGGAGGTGATTTGGGTTTCGCGGACGAAACGTTCCCGCTGATAACCGAGAGTGAGCCGATTTCCTTCGACTCGGCGATAGTATTTGCCCGACCGCTTGAATTGCGCGTCCTTCACCTGAAACAGATCCGCAAAGTCAGCATCGGCTTCTATCCTCACATCCAGGTCGATGGGCTTGGATTTGTGATTCTGAATCTTGAGGTCTTCATGGAAGCCTCCGCCCACGGCGCGTTGCCGCACGATTGACAGCGGAGAGTCGACGTAGATAGTTCCCGTGCCAGGAACAAGAAAGAATTGCGACGAGAAATAGTTCACATCGTCGGTGGAGAGCGAATTGGGATTCTTTCCGTCCACGGTCAGGATCCAGCGTGAGAGGTAACGAGTGTCACCCTGGAACAAACCATGCGCCTCCTCTGGAGAAGTTGCGATGTCGCCTCGGCGGTCGCTGACAACGAAGGTATCGCCCTCCAACGCACTGACTGGCTTCGCTCTCATGCTGCACCTCGTCTCTCTTCGACCATGGTGCTTACCAGGCCGTGGAACTTCTGCGCCAATGCCATATCGCCGCGAACTTTCACGCGTCCCTGCATGTGTGCGGTGATCAGGTTTCGCCGTCCTTCGACGATATCGACGAAGTCTCGCTCGTCGCAGCTGATCGTGCAGTCGGCATCGCGCTTCTTCTCCTCGATTTTGATGGCGCCGTCGTCCACGGCGACAAACCAGCTGCCCACCTTATCGATTTCGAAAAGGTACGTTCCGTGGACGCCGCGCAGAACCGGCTCGTGCTTCTGCATTCGATGAAGGTTGAAGACTTCCTGTGCGGTTTGCGGCATGTAGTATGCCTCCTCTCTCGATCGTTGCGAGTAGCTAACGAAGGGATTTCAGCAGTGCACGACAGGGAGCGCCGTCGCCTCCACGAATCCTGAGTGGAAGGCAAAGGAGTTCGTATTCTCCGCCGCTAACTTTGGACAGATTCAAGCCCTCAATGATGGCCACGCCGGCCTTGAACAGGGTTCGATGTACTTCAGGGCTGCCCACTGAGAGATAGTCGACTCCAACAGCCAGGGTATTGAGCTCGGCCAGGTGGTAGGCTGCATCTTCGGCGAGAGACACGAACTCGTTGAAGAACTTGGAGCTGTTCCAGCCATGCTGAGAGTTCAGCGTCTTGAACAGAAGGCGTTCGGAATGTCCTATGTTGTGCTTGCGAAGTTCAGCCTGTGTTACGGCATTGGGATCTTTGATCTCGACCACCCTTGCTGGCCCGATCAAGTTCTCCAGTGGCACTGAATCCGTCCCTGCGGCACCGGGAATGAAGTGGTTGGGACCGTCGATATGAGTTCCAGTGTGAAGGCCCATCTTCAGCGCCGACACCGTACAGATGTCTCCACGGTCCAAATGCATGACAGCGTCGTGTTCGATGGGGGGATTATCGGGCCAGTGGACCATGCCGCCATAGATTGGGACGGAAACATCGATCCACTCCGTCGTTCCTGCTGAAGGATTCAGAACTTGCGTGTGTACTTGTCCCATGTTTCACCTGATCAGGCCGCGCGAAGATTCAACTGGACCACGTTCTTGATTCCTTTGCGATCTATGAGCATTCTCGATGCCTCACTCAGCGGAATGCGATGCGAGATAAGTTTGCGAACACTGTCGGGAAAGAGAATCATGAATTGCTCGAGATCCCGAATCGCTGATAAGTAGTCTCTTCGACCGGCATTCACGGTGCCGAAGATCACCTGGTTCCTGAGCACCAGTTCGCGCAAGGAGCGCCCGACCATGAGTTCAGTTGCTCCGCCTTCCGCGGGTATTCCGGTGAGCGCAACGACGCCATTCGCACGCAGCGAGCGGGAAGCCGCTATCATCACGGACACAACGCCGACCGCTTCGATAACGACGTCAAATTCTCCGGCTTTTTTCGCGAGGGTCTCGATCGGCTGTGTATCCGCGGAGATGTAGGTAGCGCCAAGAGATTGAACGAGTTTGGCCCTATCACCCTCCTCGGAACCTCTGGAGTAGACCACGGTCTCAAATCCATTTGCGACGAGGGCCATCGCTCCAAGCAGACCTATGGGACCGGCTCCCAGGACTAACCCGCGTTGGTGCGATATGTCGTAGGGAAGTCTGTCCAGAATTGCCTGGGCTTGATTAGCCGCCTTGGCAACAACGGTTATCGGTTCGATCAAGACGGCAACATCGGCCAGAGGTTTCGGGACTTTCACGAGATACTCTTCATCGTCCACTGCATACTCCGTTAAAAAGCCGTCTGCATCCTTGATTCCGCGCTCTATGAAATCTCCGGTAACGCAAAAATCCGAACGGCCCGCACGACATGGGCGGCATTCAGGGTGAGAACACGGCCTGCGGACCATTGCCACGACCAGATCGCCTGGCCTGAGAGTGTGAACATCGCGTCCGACCTCGACCACTTCGGCAAGCGATTCGTGTCCGAGAACCAGGTGATCCGATCCGGGAGGAGGGCTTCCGTATTCAAATGCACTGATCTCTCTGTCCGTGCCACAGAGACCTACTTCGCGCACTCGCAGCAGCACGTCGGTCGCGCGCTGCAGCTTTGGTTGAGGTATATCGATGAGCTGAAGACTCTTCTTTGAAGGGAATACGGCTAGAGCCTGCATAGACTACCCCAAAAGGTCTGCGAACTGTGGAAGACTGGCCACCGCGCCCGGTTGATGCGGTTGCTCAAGCGGAAAGGCCGATTGGCATGGTGAACTCATTCACTGGAGAACGAGGCGCTTCCCCTTTTAAAACACGTACTGCTTCTTCGGAGGCGAATCGCCGAACGATCTGAATCGACTGCTCAGAGTAGTAGGCGGCATGAGGAGTGATGATGACGTTGTCCAATTTGAACAGCGGGTTCGTAGGTTTCCAGTTCGACCGCTTCGCAGGTTCCTCCTCGATGTCGTCCAAGCCGGCTCCTGCGAGCCAACCATCCCTCAGCACACGATATAGGTCCTCGTCTTTCACGATCGGTCCCCGAGCGGTGTTGATGAGGATTGCGCCTTTCTTCATCCGTCTGAGTTCCGCTTCGCTAAACCTGCCTTGCGTCTCCTTCGTTAACGGTGCCTGAATCACCAGGTAGTCGGACTTGGTCAGCATCTCCTCAAAAGAAACCAGGCGCACGCCTTCTGCAGCAACATCCTTCGGATCTGCGTAAGGATCGCAAGCGATGATGCTTTTAACGCCGAATGCTTTCATGCGGCGCGCGACTTCCTTCGCGATTGCGCCGAAGGAAAACAGACCGACCGTACCCTCTTGAAGCCTCTGGATGGGCCGTCCCGTCTGCCACTCCCATTCGCCGGCCCGTGTGGCGCGGTTATACTGCGGGAGTTTTCTGACGAGGGCCATCAGAAGCGCGACGGCGTGATCCGCGACTTCGTTCATGCACCAGTCGTTCGGAACGTTGGTTACGACAATATTCCGTTTGGTCGCTTCCTTAACGTCGACAATGTCAACGCCGATTCCGTAACGAGCGATGATCCTGCACCGCTTGAAGCTGTCGATCGCGCGCTTGCCGATCTCCGCGTACTGCGTAAGCACCGCATCGGCATCGGACGCATTGGCGATGACTTCATCTTCGCTCTTCGATTGCGCCGCCACCAATTCAAAGCCGGCTCCGTTGACGATAGACCGTTCGATATCGACATCACCGTAGTCGTAGTCGGCAACAACCACTTTGGGTGTGTGACCAACGCTCATCTTTGGCCTCCTGCAAGCTCCCGGTGCTTTCTCTGGTCGGCAAGTTGTGCGTGGGGCATCTTTTTGTGGTGGCTTACCGGTTCCGCGGCTTCTGGAACCGCGTCGGGTGACGTTCCATCATGTGGCGTCATCAACGCACCTTGCGCCGAACCAGCGGCCACTCGCGAGTAGAGTGATAGAATTCCCCGCTTGTGGCGGAACGGCGGAGCGGTCCACCGCTCGCGGCGTTCGGCCAGAGCGCGGTCCACCGCTGCAGGCTCCATAGATTTCTTCTTGATGCCCACGATTTCAAGGCTTCGCTTCGGAATGTTGAGTTCGATAAGATCGTCTTCTTCAATAAGGGCGATCGGGCCACCGTCGATAGCCTCCGGCGTGACGTGTCCGATACACGGGCCCTTCATTGCACCGGAATAACGCCCGTCTGTGATCAGAGCGGTGGTGTGATTGAGAGCCGGATCGGCTGCGATAATCGCTGAGGCGAAGTACATCTCGGGCATCCCGTTGGCGCGTGGGCCTTCGTAGCGGATCACGACGACCTCGCCGGGAGCGACCTTTTTGGCTCCGTGGCGTCCGATCAACGAATCCAGCGCTTCATCCTCGGTGTCGAAGACGCGGACCGAGCCGGTGTGAACGTGCATCTCCTTCGGAACGGTAAAAGCCTTGATGATCGCGCCGCCAGGAGCAATGTTTCCGCGTAGAATCGCGATGCCGCCTTCGGTGCCGAATGGCTTGGAACGGGGCCTGATGATCTCTTCCAGGTGGATCTTGTAGTTGCGCAGGTAACCCATCCGCTCATCGAAGAACCGGCTCTTCTCAATTTCCGCGAGGTTCTCCCCCAGAGTCTTGCCGGTCACGGTAATGCAGTCGAGGTGAAGAACGTCTCTTAATTCGAGCATCAGCCGCGGAAGTCCGCCGGCGTACCAGAAGTACTCGACTGGATAGCGGCCCGTTGTCTTCACGTTGGCAAGCACAGGAACCTGGCGATGTATTCGGTCGAAATCGTCAATCGTAATGTCAACGCCTGCCTCGTAGGCGATGGCCGGGAGATGAATCAGGGCATTGGTGGACCCACCTGTGGCGGCGTGAATGATGATCGCGTTCTCGAATGCCTTTCGTGTCAGGATGTCACGTGGCCTTATGTCATCCTTGATTAGTTTCATGCTCTGCTTGCCGGTTGCGCGTGCGTATCGCAGATGCTTGGTCAGGAAACAGGGGATGAGAGCGGAGCCAGGCAATGCAAGACCCAGCGCCTCAGTCATTACCTGTCCGGTGCTTGCGCTCCCCATGAATTGACAAGCTCCACAACTAGGACATGCCGTTTGCTGGCGTGCTTCTAAATCCGCTGCCGGCGTCTCCCCACGCTCGACGGACATCCCGATTGCCCACGTCTGGTCCGAAGTAACGTAATCGGGCGCATTTAATTGCGTACCACCGGGGAGAAGAATCGAAGGGAGGTTGCAACGGGCCATCGCGAGCAGGTGCGCGGGAACGGACTTGTCGTTGCCGGAGATCAGGACCATTCCGTCGTGAGGGTGCCCCAGCGCATGAATCTCGACCATCGCGGCGATCACGTCGCGTGAAACGAGGGAGTAACTCATGCCCGCCGTTGCCTGCACAACGCCATCACAGATGTCGCTAACTGTGAAGACACCGGGCTTGCCACCAGCCTCAAAGACTCCGTGGCTCACCTCGGCAATCAGAGGTTCGAAATGGAACGTGCCAGGGTGTCCCATGCCCCAGGCACTCTCCACCAGCACCTGCGGCTTGGAAAGGTCCTCTTCCGTCCAGTTCATTCCAAGTCGAAGTGCGTCACCCTGATGGTTGTGCGTTCGGAGTTCCTGGCTGCGCAGTTGCCGCTTATCGCGTGCCATGCACTTCCCTCGCGCGAAATTTTTACGCAAGTCTTTCCCAGAACGAGCTGATGCGCATCTCAGACTGATGCGCACGCCAATCTTGAGGATGGCTCTTCCGCGTGCAAATTCTCCTTCTCAGCTAGGAGCCGTTACCTCGCGGAGAGTTGCGGTCGTAACATTGTCAAGCAGCGAAGTGCGCCAACAAACACCGCGAGCATAGCTTGCAAACGACTCCTAAACTTGCTCTTTATCTAAGCCGCCTCGCTGGATACACCCACCTCGCTCGGCTCGCTATCGGTGCGCTGACTTAGCGGTGCGATGGCACGGCTCAAATTCACGGCTGAGTTGACCAACCCAATGTGTGAGAAGGCCTGCGGGAAATTTCCTAGTTGCCGGACGGAAACTGGATCGTATTCCTCTGCCAGCAAACCCAGGTCATTGCGTACATCCAGCAACCTGTCAAAGAGATGCTGTGCGTCGCCCCGCCTGCCCAGCATAATCAGGCAATCCACCAGCCAGAAGCTGCACAGGAGAAAGGTCGCTTCGCCTCCTTCAAGACCATCGTCAGACTTCTCCAAGTCATAGCGCATTACGAACCCATCGACGACCAGTTTGCGTTCGATCGCCTCGATCGTTGCAACAACGCGCGGGTCCGATGCCGGCAGGAAGCCGACCAGTGGAATGAGTAAGAGGCTTGCGTCCAGCGCAGTTGATCCATAACTCTGAACAAAGGTGCCAACTGCAGGATTGAATCCGTGCCGGCACACATGCGCATGAATCTCATCGCGCAACTTACGCCAATGATCGAGGGGACCAGTGATCCGAAACTGTTCAAAGTCTTTAATTGCGCGATCCACGGCCACCCACGCCATCACTTTGGAATGAGTGAACTGCAGTCGCTCGCCACGCACTTCCCAGATGCCCTCATCGGGCTGCATCCAAATCTTCTCGAGATGAGATATCCAGTCCCGCTCTATCGCAGCACTCTGTTCTGAAACGCTTCGTTCGCTCTTTCGAGCCTGGTGCATCGCGTCGGCAACTTCGCCATAGACATCCAGTTGGAGTTGAGTAGCAGCGGCATTGCCGACACGTACCGGCTTGGAGTTCTCGTAACCAGGCAGCCACGGAACCTCCCACTCAAACAGGCGGCGTTCGCCCGCAATCCCATACATAATTTGATCTTGCGACGCTTCTCCGGCGACGGATCGCAGCAGCCAGTCGCGCCAGGCGCGGGCTTCACTTTGAAATCCCGCGTTCATGAAGGCCAGCAGAGTGAAGGTCGCATCGCGCAACCAGCAGTAGCGATAATCCCAGTTCCGCTCACCTCCGATTTCTTCTGGCAGCGAGGTCGTTGGTGCGGCGACGATTCCGCCGGTCGGCGCGTATGTGAGCGCCTTCAAAACGATGAGCGAGCGCTCAACTGCTTCAAGTACAGGCCCTTGGTATGTGCATTGCGCTATCCAGTCTCGCCAGAAGCCTTCAGTCTGCGCCAGGGCAGCCCCGGCACTGATGGGCAAAGGCGCAGATTCGTGAGAGGGACTGTGCATGATCACAAAGGGGATCGTCTCACCACGGTTGATTGTGAACTCCGCTCTGACTGTGCCCTCAGAGTGCGCCAGAGCGACACCTCCGTTCACCACAATGAGGTGCGGGCCGACGATAGCGTGAAGGAGACCGTTCCCGATTGAACTGATCCAGGGCACGGAGAGTCCGTAGTCAAACCGGATCGTGAGTTCCATTGCCATGCGGACCTGTCCGCTTTCTCCGCGCACGATGCGGACCAGATCTGCGTGACCGGTCCGAGGAGGCATAAAGTCGATCACGGTCACAGCCCCGTCCACAGTCTCGAACCGGGTCTCAAGGATCAGCGTATGATCGCGATATTTACGGCTCGTATTCTTCACATTGGAAGCTGGAGCGAGCAGCCATCTGCCATTTTCGGGCGTCCCCAGGAGGGCTGCAAAACACGCATCGGAGTCGAAACGGGGCCAGCATAACCAATCGATAGAACCATTGCGCGCTACAAGCGCGGCCGACTCGCAATCTCCTATCAACCCGTAATCTTCAATGGCAGCGTTCATGCTTCCTCCGCTAAATCACACGAACATTTCATTAGGCAAAAAACGGCATCGGTCATCGATCTTTTTCGTATTTACGATGCGCGCCTCGAGAACCATGTTGGCCCATTTATCGATGCCCTTGAAGCTGATGCCTTGAAGCTGTCATTTTTTCCAGTTGCATCGTGACGCACACCCTGTCAGAAATGACAGTTGAAGAACTTCCGTTGAGGCCGGCAACTCGACGCCGTCCAAAACATCGAGAGCGGCCCGCGTAATTCAGGCACGCAGGAACGAAAATGCCGGTGCCGTTATCCGAGTATTAGAGGGGATGAACTGGAATGACATACTTTTTCAGGGACGTTGTCGCAGTGATCAAAGCCACTCTCCTCGACCTGGAACGGAAACACTTGCATCTCGCCGCGGCGGGATTGGCTTACTACCTGCTACTGTCCTTTCTTCCGGCGTTGGTCCTTATCACCGCGGTGGTTACTTATCTTCCTGTGCGGAACGGGGTAGAAGTGGCAATCTCATTTCTGCGCCATCTCGTACCGCAATTGAATCAAGTCGGAACTCCTGTGATCGAGCAGATGCTAAGCACCGTCAGCTCCCATCGAGGCGGGCTGCTCTCGTTCGGACTGATCGGCACCCTCTGGCTGACTTCCAAGGGGGTCAAAGGAATCATCGCGGGTCTCGATATGGTGTACGAGGTTGAGAGGCCCCGCCGCGTGTGGACCAACGGAGTCCTTGCCTTCGGTCTGGCCTTCGGGGTTGGATTGCTGTTGATTCTCGGGACTGCTCTTACGCTGGCAGGGCCCGCTTTAGAATCCTTTCTCTCCGAGTTCATTCCCGTCCGGTCGGTATGGATTCGAGTTTGGCCATACGTTCAATGGTCTCTGACAGCGCTATTCACCTTCGCCGCCATTGAAATGCTATACATCCTGGCGCCCAACGTCCCTCTAAAGGAAAGGGTCACCATCCCCGGCGCCCTGCTGGCCGCGGCGATCTGGCTGGCGCTCTCTCGCGGGATCAGCCTCTTTGTCCTTTACTTTGGATGGACCAAGCTGGACAAGTTTTACGGAGCGATGGCAACTCCCATCGCCTTGGCGATCTGGCTCAACTGGGGCGCTCTTGGCATGCTCACAGGGGCAGAGATCAATCTGAATATTCAATCCCTTCGCTCGGAGCGTCCTTGATTGGAACCGTTGATTTCCGGACCTGCGCATTTTGCCAGTTCCATTGATCTGACTGCAGGGCTAGATTGTCTTCACGCCCCTCATCGGGAGAAGGAGAAGGCGTGTCTATGCGTTCTCTTACAAATCTCGGGCTCCTCGTCGCCGTCTCACTCATCGCCACCGGAATTGTCGCTGCACAGTCGGAATCGAAGTACGAGCAGCGAACATTAGAGGTCAACGGACACAGCGGCCAGGCAATGGTCTTCCATATCGATGGGAAATCTTACGTTTCTCTTGAATCGCTGGCGCGAATCGCCAACGGCTCACTCAGCTTTCACGGAGGCAGCATCGTCCTCCATCTCCCTGCAGCAGCAGGCGCTGCCTCGAGTCCTGCTTCGGGTCAGTCGCACGATCATCCCTCATCCCCCGACATGACCAACGATTTCATGAAGGCTTCGCTGCAAGCTCTTGCAACCCTGAAGGAATGGGCCCACACACTCGCTGACGAAATTTCGCGCGGCGTCCCCAACAGCGGCAGCCACATGGCGGACTTCCACAAAAGAGCCGCCGACGAACTAAGAGTCGCAACAGTGGACGCGGCGAACGAATCGGACCAGCACGCTCTTCGTCTCGTGAAGAATCACTTCCACCAGGTCGACAACTGGAACAACAAGCTTGCGGAAGAGAGAAGAAGAATGGATATGGCGAAGTACTCCATGAATCCAAACGCCCTTGACAGGGACCCGAGCTATCAAAGGATACTCAGTTGCGCGAACTTTCTCGCCTCAATGCTTCCCAGCGGCCAGTTCCACGACAGCCACTACTGCAATTAGCGAGTTCCTCCGGGCATGCTTCTCACGCGAACGGAGTCGATTCGAGATGTGCTGTGGATGGTGGACGCGGTAGGAATCGAA
>DATFSO010000034.1:0-2189 GCA_035262585.1 Occallatibacter sp.
AGGACGGTCTTCATAAAAAGTTGAAAGCGTGGATCGCAATGCCCAGGCTCCTGCTGGATTGTGGGCCACATCCAGCACTATCTCCGGAGCTCCCGCGGCCGGAGGCACGACCTGGAACCTGGCCGGCCAGCGCGTGTTGCGAACCCCCTGCTCCACGTGCACAGGCAGAATCTTGAAGCCGCAATGGTTCAGCTCTTCCGCGGCGGTAATTGCCAGGGCCAGGTTGCGCAGCTGATGCCGTCCGGCGAGGGGAAATTGGATTTGTATTTCTTGTCCCATCACTTCCAGAGCAAACTTATTTCGGCCGGCTCCCTGGTTCGCGCCTGGAACCAGCGGCGGCATATTCTTCACCGCGCTCACGGGACGTGCGTTTCGCTCGATGATTTCGTGCCCCAAAGTCTCGTTAACCTGCGGATGTTGCGGCAACAAAACGACAGTCCCGGAGGGGCGCATGATTCCCGCCTTCTCGCGCGCGATCGCGGGCAAGGTGTTGCCGAGGAACTTTTGGTGGTCGAAATCGATATCGGTGATGACGGAAATACACGGATCAACGATATTGGTTGCGTCGAGCCGGCCGCCCATCCCCACCTCGAGTACTGCCAGCTCTACGGCCGCGCTGGCAAAATACTCGAACATCATACCCGTCAGCATTTCAAAAAAGCTGGGGTGCCAGGGCAGGTCACCGCGCGCTACGAGATCCTTCGCCGCCAGCTCTATACGATCGTAGGTAACGGCAAACTCGACGTCGCTGATGGGCTCGCCATCAATCTTGATGCGTTCGTTCACCGACAGTAGATGTGGCGATGTGTACAGGCCGGTGCGGTATCCGGCTGCCCTACAGATACTGGCAAGCGTTGCCGCGGTAGAACCTTTGCCGTTGGTGCCGGCTATCAGCACGCTGGGAAATCGACGCTCCGGGTGCCCCAACGCCGCCGCCAGCTTGCGCATGTGTTGGAGGTCGAACTTTTGCTGCGTGGCCAGCTCGTGTCCGAGCTTCAGCAGCTGCGAAACGGCAGTTTCATACGTGGCGGGCACAACTCAGGCGGCCTTGGGCAACATGAAATCGAGGGCGCGACTGATGAACGGCTTCATCTCTTTGCGATGCACCACGGCATCGAGCATGCCATGCTGGAGGAGGAATTCACTGCGCTGGAAACCTTCGGGAAGTTTCTGGCGGATCGTCTGTTCGATCACCCGTGGCCCGGCAAAACCGATGAGCGCCCCGGGCTCGGCGATGTTGAGATCTCCCAGCATCGCGTACGACGCGGTCACTCCGCCGGTGGTGGGATCGGTCAGAACTGAGACATACGGTATGCGCGCGGCATCCAGCCTGGCCAGCGCCGCGGAGATCTTAGCCATCTGCATCAGGCTGACAACGCCTTCCATCATGCGCGCCCCACCCGACGCTGAAACGACGATGATGGGTCTCTTCTGATCGCATGCCCTTTCGATGGCACGGGTGATCGCCTCGCCTACGACAGCACCCATGCTCCCGCCGATAAACGAATACTCCATCGCACTGACGATCACCGGCCGGCCGTTCAGCGTGCCGGAAGCATTGATAATCGCGTCCTTCAAGCCATTCTCGGCCTGGCTTTTCTGTAAGCGCGCCTTGTAGGGCCGGGTGTCGGTAAAGTTGAGCGGGTCGGTGGAGCTGAGGGTCTCGTCAGCGGTTTCGATGCTGCCTTCGTCCAGAAGCAATAGAAGGCGCTCGCCGGCATTGAGGCGAAAGTGGAAATCGCACTTTGTGCAAACGTTGAGATTGTCTTCCAGCTCTTTTTTCCAGATGATCTGCCGGCAGCCCTCACACTTCACCCACAAGCCTTCCGTGCGCACACGCTTATCTTCCGAAGCCTGGATTTCACCGGACTGCCGCTTAAACCAAGTCAAAAATCACCTCAGTATTCGATTCCTCTCTGCGCCATGACGCCTTTTTCATAGGCATGTTTCACTTGCTTCATCTCGGTTACGGTATCGGCTAACTCAATGATTGTCGGATGAGCGTTGCGCCCCGTCAAGATTACGTGGACCTGCTCCGGCTTATGTTGCAGAGTATCAACGACTTGCGCCGGATCGAGCATGCCGTAACTGATGGCGTAGTTGATCTCATCCAGAATCACGAGATCCCAATTTGCCGAAAGGATAGCCGTGCGGGCTTCGGCCCATGCTTGCTCTACCATGCGGATATC
>DATFSO010000035.1:0-3994 GCA_035262585.1 Occallatibacter sp.
GAAAAACGGTCCCAGTTGGACCGCTTGTACCAGCGCGTCCTCGACGATTTAAACCAACTCGTGCGTGCGGTCGGAATCGCCAGCGCCAAAGCTGCTTGAAATCCACCCACAACGAGAACAAAATTCTCGTTGCCGTACCTAATAACGGCCTAACTGCCTTGCGCAAGCTCCTGTTCATTGCTGTGCTGTTGCCCATCCTCGGCGGGCTGGGATGGTGGTATTTCCGCGAGCAGACGATGCCGGACTACGGGCCGGCCTTCCGCGAATTTGCCTATGTCACAAACGGCAAGAGCAATACCGTCAGCGTCATTGATCTGCGATTTTTCCGATTAGCCAAGACCCTTCATGTCGGAAGCGAGCCGACCGGCATCGCTGCCAGTAGCACGAAGAACGAAGTCTATGTGGTTAACACCGGATCGAGCAACGTCAGCGTGATCGATGCCGAGACGAACACCGTTGTGGCCACGATCGGCGTCCACGGGCGCCCGTACTTCATCGACATCTCGCAAGACGGGAAGCGCGGTTACATCGCAAATTCCGGTTCTTCGAATGTGAGCGTGATTGATCTGGAGAAACGGGTCGTCATCGGCAATGTGGGTGTGGGCGCCTCGCCGGGGCTCGCGCGGGTTTCGTCCGATGGGACAACCGTCGTCGTGTCGAATCGTGGAGACAATACCGTGTCGCTGATCGACGCGAATCAGCTGCGAGTCCGCGCCACGCTGCCGGTCTGCCAACAGCCGGAGGACATTGCGATTCTGCCCGATTCCAGCAAAGCGTTTGTTTCCTGCTCCGGATCATCGCAGGTGGCTTCCATCCAGCTCGCCAGTCAGGATCCCAAGGCACAACCCAGGAAGGATGATCGTGTGCTGGCGCTGCTCGACGTCGGACGCACGCCGGTTCACCTGGCGCTGAAGCCCGACGGCGGCGAGATGATCGTCTGCAATTTTGACGCGGACAGCATCTCCATTATCGAAACCGGCAATGATGAAGTGGGTAGCAGTCCGGATATTGGGCAGCATCCCGCGCGAGGCGTGGTCACGGGCGACAACTCGCGGCTGTACATCTCGAATTTCGGATCGAACAGCGTCGCGGTTTTCGATATTGATATGGGCCGTCTTATCGCGACTCTGAATGTCGGCAGCCATCCGGATGGCTTGGCGCTGACTCCGGATCAGAACTACTTGCTCGTACTCGGCACCGGATCTGGAGATGTCACCGTGATTCAGAAACGCCGGCCACGCAAGCTGGAGCCGAGTGAGTATTCCCTGCTGACGCTCATTCCGGTGGGCGTGCAACCGAACGGCATCGTGATCAAGACGTTCCGGGCGACGAAGTAACCACCTCGCTGTGAGAACCCTAGGCTGGAATTCGGATTCCCACCACGGACATCAAAATTAGGAAAACTGCTCGAGCGAAGAGAGCAGGAGCCATAACCAGGGGAGCTCTCGGCCAGTGCCTCTCCGGTGCAATTCGCCAGTCATCACGGTTCCAAGCGATTATCCTTTTGGGTTCTCCAGATCCCGACTCTGCGGCCAAGCCTTCTCATTCTCCACAGGACGAAAAAGCAAAGCCGGTCAGCAAGGCCACCGCATCGCATCGCGCAAGGAGAAATGGAGAAACCTTCGTAAGAACGTGAGGTCGGGCACTCCCTAGGCACCCCGTTTTGTCTTCAACTCCGCCAGCAGCTGCTCGATGCGGTCCTGCTTCTCGAGCGCGGCCAGACGGTCTTCGATATTGTCGGCGGCAATCTCAGATTTGGCCTGGCTCATGGCTTCCGAGTGCGCGACCTTGCGCTTCATGCGGTTGAAGGCTGATGCTTTCGAGCCGTCGCCGGACGCGATGCGCGCGTCGCTCGCCTTGCTGATGGCCCGGGCACGGCGCTGTTGCGCAATTAGCACGTCGGCTTTGGCTTCGGCTTCCGCCAGTTTCTGCTCGAGCTGCCGCAGCGCGGTTTTCAGATTCTCCACCTGCGCTTTCTGATCGGCCACTTGCTGTGCGAAGTTCTCGGTGAGCTCGCGATAGCTCTCCACCCGCAGCAGCGAGGCGCGCGCCAGGTCGTCTTCCTTTTTGTCGACCGCGAGTTCGGCCTTGCGCATCCATTCCGTGATCTTGTCCGCATTTTCTTTCAGCTTTTTTTCGAGCAGGTGCTGGTCGGCGATTGCGATCGCGACCTGCGTTTTGACCTGCAGAAGCTGGTTCTGCATGTCGAGAATGACTTGCTTGATCATCTTTTCGGGCTCTTCGGCCTTGTCGATCAAGTCGTTCAGATTTGCCCGAACCAATGTTGCGACTCGTTCTAGTAGTGCCATGGTGAACTCCCTTCTTCCGCTTCTAGCTGCTAGCTCCTGGGTTCTAGGTAACTTGCGAGTTCGCGCCGCTTCTTAGTTCATGCGTGCGATGGAGCTGCTCGCACGCTGGACAATCCCTCGTCTTGCGTCGGGCTGAGAAGCCGATGGCTAGTCCGATTGCTACGCCGATGGCTAGCCACACGCCCATGTTTCCGGCCAGGGCTCCCGCGACCGCGCCCAGCGCGGCGCCTAGCGCAATTCCCAGCCCTGCGTATTTTGGTTTGCGGTTCATGACTCACTTCCCTTCTCACCATCCCGCTTCGCTTCGCTCGCGGGGCGGACGAATGCGTCCGCCCCTACGCGAGACCCCTCGCTTACGCTTTCGGCAACTCGGGCTTAGGGCCCTTGTCGCCTATCTGCCGGATCTTGCCGAGCAAGTCAGAGAGCGGCATGCCTGAGAGCGTCTCGAACAGCGCCGGCACCTGAGCTGCCATCTTCGTGATGTCGCCGGTGATCTTGTTCATCCCGGCGGCATCGCCGTTTCCGGTGGAGACCACCGTGATCTTGTCGATATTGGCCAACGGACTGGCCAGGGCTTTCACAACTTCCGGCAACCCGGTGATCAGCTTGTCGACGACCGCGGCCTGGTTGTATTCCTGATAGGCTTCGGCTTTCACGTTCATGGCCTTGGCTTCGGCTTCGCCCTTCTGGAAGATGATCGAGGCCTCCGCCTCACCCTGCGTGCGGATCGCAGCGGCGCGTCCTTCTGCTTCCGCAGCCAGACGGTTCTTCTCGGCCGCGGCGAGCGTCTCGATGCGCTGGCGATTCACTTCCGCTTCCTTGAGAATCGTCGCGATCAGCTCCTTCTCATGGCGTGTGATCTCGGCCTCCTGCACCTTGATCTGGCCTTCCTTCTCCACCTGTTGCACCTTCACCTGCTCCGCAGTGACCTGCTGTTGCATGATGTTGGTCTGAATCTCGTAGGCTTTGTCGGCCTGTGCCTGCTGGCGCCGGCTTTGCTCGGCATACTCCGCCTTCTTGATGTCGAGGTCACGCTGCGCCTCTGCCTGGCGGGCCTGCGAGGCCGTTTCTGCGATCACGCGGTCCTGATCGGCTTTGGCTTTGGCTACGGCAGATTCCCGCAGGGCGTTGGCGCGCTGGATCGCCGTATCCCGCTCCGCCTCAGCCGTGGCAACATCGGCATCGCGACGGATGCGAGCCACGTCGGGCCGGCCCATGTTGGCGATGTACTCATTCTTGTCGCGCACTTCCTTGATCGTGAAGGAAATGACTTCGAGGCCCATCTTGCTCATGTCGTCGGCACAGGTGGAACGCATGCGGTCGCCCACCATCTCGGGCTGCTTCACGATCTCTTCGACGGTGAGCTGCCCGATGATGCCGCGCAGGTGACCTTCCATGACGAGGCGGATCAGGCCCTCCCGGTCGCTGGGTGGCTTGGTCAAGAATTGCTCGGCAGCGGTACGCACCGATTCGGGATCGGACTTGACCTTGATCTGGGCCACCGCTTCCACCGTAACGGCAACACCCTGCCGGGTATACAGATCCTGCTGGGGCGCCACGTCAAAAGACATCAACTCCAGCGAAAGCCCTTTGCAATTCTCGATCATCGGGAAAATGACCGTACCGTGGCCCTTCACGATCCTGGTGCCGCGAAATCCGTAGACGATCAGTGCCTCGTGAGGACC
>DATFSO010000036.1:0-2006 GCA_035262585.1 Occallatibacter sp.
CCTCGTCGGAATACAGAGTTCCGCGGCACCGGTCCGCACCGCACGAGCACGGGGACTCGTCGTCTCCGTCGTATAGGCAGTAGTCGTAGGTGAGTTCCTCTCCGGGCTCGATGTCGCGCACGGCAATAATCCAGACCTGTCCGTCGATCTCATCCGACTCGCAGTTTGGGTCGCAGGAATGGTTGATGAAGGCGGCGACGCCGTCCCCGTCGATGACATGCTCACCGTCATCCAGACCAAAGAGGTAAGTGTCGGGATGGTCCTCGTAGCGCTCGTTTGCTTCGTCGCATGTGATGCGCTCGCCGGTGTACTCCACGATGAACGTACCCTCGATAATCGGAACAGTGGTATAGCAGCCCCTGGAGTGAATTCTCGAGGAACGCACAATCAGGTGCATGGTGGAAGTCGGGCGGGGAGCGTTCGCGGCGGCACTCATGGGTTTCTAGAAAAATATCCCACGGCAACGGATCCGTCCAGGGTGGGCGATGTGGCTTCGCAAGCTACTCCAGCAGCACCAGCGTGACCCCCTTATTTCCGGCGCCCAAATCCTGATCCATGACTAACTCGGGCACCTTGCGCAGCAACTCCCGGCTGCGTTCCTCGAATTGCGAGAAGCTCTCGCCGTTGACAAACATCGCGATTTCTCCCCGGTCCTTCATCTGGCGCAGGTAGCCACGAATCGCAAAACGGAGGGTGCCTCCCTGCCCCGACGACCCGTAGCCATGAATCAGCCTCAGAGCAGGCACACCCTCTTTCCTGGCCCTGGCAATGGCCGCTTCAAGGCGCTGCCGGGCTTCCTTCCGGTCCGGCAGGCCCTGCTCGAGGTTGACGGTGCGTATGGGCATGGGGAAGCCTCATCAGGATACCGGAGCACTGTAAACGAATTTTCTGGCGCCGCGTGGATAACATGTTTGCCGGGCGATAAAATCCCGAGTCTGAAAACTATGAAAGTCGAAACGTCACGAGCCGTCTTGCTTGCGGTTCTGCTCGCCGTGCGATGTATGGGGTTCGGTCAGAACAAGGCCGGCGCTGCCGGAAACTTCGATCCGGCGCCATGGTTAGAGGATTTCCAACAACTCTTGTCGGAACTGTCTTCCCACTATGCAAATCTCGACTGGGCGATCGAAGAGCGGCGCATGGATTTGCCTCATCTCCGCGAACAGACCGAAATCAAGCTGCGCGCGGCGACGAACGAAGAGGAGGCACGCCGCGTCCTCCGCCAGTTCCTGGACAGCTTTGGAGACGGACACCTCGAAATCCGCTGGCCGCGGCCGCAGGAAGCGCCCTCCACATCGGTTCAAGGCAAGGACCTATGCACCGCCCTGGGATACAACACTCGCCTGTCGCCCGGACTCGACTTTTCGTCTCTTCCAGGCTTCAGGACGCTCGACAACCAGGATTCCAAGCTCTTCTTCGCCGGGTTGCTTCGCCTGAACAGCGGCAAGTCTGTCGGCATTCTGAGAATCGGATTGTTCAGCGAGACGGCCTATCCTGAGGCTTGCAGGCAAGCGCTGCACCAACTCGGTTTTACCAATGAAACCCACTGCAGCGACGACTGCCGCAACAAGGTTGAGCTTGCGGCCGCCAATCTGCTGACCGCAGCACTGGTGCGGCAGGCCGACACCCTGCGAAAAGCGGGCGCGACGGCCGTGGCTGTCGACATTACCTCCAATGGGGGAGGATCGAACTGGATGGAAGCCCCGCCCCGGGCACTAAGTTCGGTTCCACTGCATGATCTCCGATTCGCGTTCGTCCGGCATCCGCATTGGAGCGACGAACTTCAGGATCGGCTTCGCCAAGTACAGTCCGACCTCGACAAGGGGTCTGCTCTCCAGGGGACCCTTAATCTGGCCACCGCCACTCTTCAGAAGGCCATCGCGGAGAGCAAGGTGCACTGCGACCGCGGCGACGCCTGGCGAACCGGAAAGCTCCACTGCCCGCTGCTGGTGAAGGACCTGCTGTACACCTCCGGCATTTTGGAATACGCCACACCTGGGAGTCTCGAT
>DATFSO010000037.1:0-2440 GCA_035262585.1 Occallatibacter sp.
TTCACCCTCGCCCTGCCCTTCAACGATGTGGATGCGCTGAAAAAAGCCTTCTCAATGCGCCAGCAACAAATCGCCTGCGTGATTGTCGAGCCCGTGGTGGGCAACATGGGTTGCGTGCCCCCGGCGCGCGGCTATCTCGAGGAATTGCGAGCAATCACCAAGAAAAATGGAACCGTGTTGATTTTCGATGAAGTCATGACCGGTTTCCGCCTGGCGTTTGGTGGAGCGCAGGAGCTTTACTCGATCACTCCCGATCTGACCACGCTGGGCAAGATTATTGGCGGCGGCCTGCCCGTGGGCGCCTATGGTGGTCCATCCCAGATCATGGACCTGGTCGCGCCGCTTGGTCCCATGTATCAGGCTGGCACGCTGTCGGGAAACCCGCTGGCAATGGCTGCGGGCTACGCGGCGCTCAGTTACCTTCGGATACACCGGGAAATATACGCTCAGCTCGATAAACTCAGTGACGAACTTGTGCGCGGCGTCGCTGCCGAGGCCACCGATGCCGGCGTTCCCATCTGTTATAACCGAGTCGGTTCGATGTTTACGTGGTTTTTCACGCCTGGCCCGGTTACCGACTGGAATCGGGCGTCAAGATGCGATACCGAAGCCTTCGGCCGCTTTTTCCGCAGCATGCTCGATAACGGCGTGTATCTGCCGCCGTCACAGTTCGAAGCCGCATTCCTGAGTGCTGCGCATACGCAGCAGGACATTGCGGCCACCATTAAGGCTGCAAGGCAAGCCTTCGCCCTGGCGCACGCGTAAGCGGCATTCTGGTATGAGACTCCCTGCCTAGGTCGCTACACGGCCTCGATCATCTCGGGAACAGTTACAAACTCATAGCCTTCTGCTGTAAACCGGGCGATCACGCGTTCGGTCGCACCTACGGTCGGCGAACGATCCACTCCCAGCCGCTCGTGTCCGCCATCGTGCAAGAGGATGACATCTCCGCCCCGAACACGGCTGGTAATCTTCAGTTCAATGTACTCGGCCGAAGGTGCTTTCCAGTCGCAACCGCTCACGTTCCACATCACCGGCTCGAGGCCGAGCGAACGCGCCACTCGCAACGAAGCGGGCCGACGGCCGCCGAAGGGTGGGCGGAACAACGGCGAGTGTTGACCCACGGCATCGGTCAGGGCGCGTTCACAACTTTCGATTTCTGCTTTGACCCGGCCTTGCGATAGGAAGATTAGGTTGGGGTGACCGTAGGTGTGATTGCCAATCGCGTGCCCGGCATCGGCGACGGAGCGCGCCAGATCCGGACGCGATTCGACGTATCGCCCCAACATGAAAAACGTTGCTTTTACGCTGTGTCGAGCAAGGACTTCCAGTAGTTGGGAAGTGTACGGATCGTTCGGGCCGTCGTCGAAAGTAAGCGCTAGTTTCCTCGAGTTGTGCGGCAGCCCGACGAAGGTGTGCCCGTACCACTGCCCGGTCGGTGACATAGATTGATAGCCAGCCGAAACCAGCGCGGCCGTCGCCGCCCCTAGAACCATACCCAGCATTTGTCACAGATTGTACCGGAGCAAACGACAGTCTCTGCGCCTCCTCGGTCGACGCCAGGTTAACTCTTCCCGCAATTGCGCCGGGAACGCAACCGGGATATGCTCAATCATCGCGATCCCTTTCAGGCCATGGCCAATCTTTTTGAGCTGCCCCGATACATAGCGGTCGAAGGTCCCATTCGCGTCGGCAAAAGTACCCTGGCCCGTATATTGGCCGAACGCCTTAATGCCCAGCGCGTCTTGGATCCGGATGACAATCCGTTCCTTGCCCAGTTCTACGATGGGGAGCATGGAGCCGCCTTCCAGGCGCAAATGGCGTTCTTGGTCCGCCGATTCGAACAGTTACGCTTGCTTGACCTGGGATCGAGCTCGCACAAAGTGGTAGTTGCCGATTTCATTTTTGAAAAAGACAAGCTCTTCGCGTGCCTGAATTTGAATGACCATGAACTGGGGACTTACAATCGCTTCTACGACTATCTGCGCGAGCAGCTGCCTAGTCCTGACCTGGTCATCTATCTCCAGGCTACGCCTGATGTGCTAAGGAAACGTCTAAAGAGGAAAAATTCTCCGGACGAGAAGGCGATCAATGAGGAATACCTTTATGAGGTCGTGAAAGCTTATGAGCATTTTTTCTTTCACTACACCTCGTCTGACCTGCTGATCGTCAACACCTCGGAAATTGATTTTGTCGACCGCAACCAGGACCTACAGGAGCTGCTGCGCAAGGTTTCGGCGCCCATCAAGGGTACGCAGTACTTCCTGCCGCTGGCCTCCGAGGGCGCCGCCAGCGCTTAACAGTCAACAACCAGGGCAGCGACCGTCAGGCATACGAAATCGACAGAGCTGCCGCTATAATTCCTCGATCTGAAGATCTACGACAGCGCGGAAGCCGATGCGCCTTGATGAGCGCCTCGATCGGATCGTCGATTTACTGG
>DATFSO010000038.1:0-82277 GCA_035262585.1 Occallatibacter sp.
AGCGGTTGGCAGCCAGTCGACATGAGCGACCTTGGGCCCGCGAAGCCCGGTTGGCGCTGGTACCGTGTTCGCCTCAAGCTGCCGGCCGAACAAGAGCAACTGGCGCTGTTGATTGAGGCCGGCAAAGGGACTTATGAGCTCTACCTGAACGGCTCCCGCGTCCCGGGCACCGAATTGCTTTCCGACTTTCAAGTAGGTCGCCCGATTGAACGGGTTTTCCCGCTCAATCAGCCCGGAAACAACCTCACGATTGCCCTGCGGACACATACGCCGGTCAGTTATTCCGCATGGCGCTTGTATCTCGTCATGGACGTCGTGATGGGCACGCCCGACGCCGTTGAGAACCAGCGAGCAGCGCTCGAGAGCTCCCGGCTGTACGGGGCGCTTCCGACGATTGCGATCAATCTGCTGCTCATGATCGCGGGCGTGGGCGCTTTCGCGCTTCGACGCAGCCAACCGCGTCAAGCGGAATATCAGTGGCTCGGCCTCTACCTGTTCCTACTAGGGGCAGGGAATCTGCTCTGGGGGTTGCACCAGGCCGGTCTGGCATCGCTTTCGACAGATGTGATCGTGAGCGATTCGCTCCTCTTCATACTCACCATCGCGCAGATCGAATTTACTTTCTGCTTCGGCGGCGAGCGTGTTCGGCTCCCGTGGCGCATCTACGAAGCGATTCTGTTGCTGATACCACTGGTACTCCTCTGGCCAACGTGGCAGGGCTATTTCCCCACCGAGGCCTACGCAATCATCGAAGCAGCCAGCCTCCTTCCGGCAGCGCTTATCCTGCCTGCGCTCCTGTTTCTTTGGTACTGGCAGGGGAACCGCGAAGCCGGATGGCTCGTGCTGCCGAGCCTTCTGCCGGCAGCATCCGTGGCGCTGTTCGACATTGGAACTGTCTCCATCTTTGTCGGCTGGCACCAGCTTGATTTTCTGGACAACCCGATCAAGGTGGGACCGATTCTATTGCAGACCACCGATTTGGCGGATCTTCTTTTCCTGCTCGCGATTGGCATCGTCATCTTTTTCCGGTTTTCGCGCGTCAGCCTCCAACAGGCTCGCACGGCCGCCGAACTTAGCGCCGCGCGAGAGATCCAGCAACGGTTGGTGCCCGCATCGCTGCCCGCGATTCCCGGCTATCGAATCGAAGCGGTCTATCTACCCGCCGAGGAGGTCAGCGGCGACTTTTACCAGGTGCTCGAACAAACCGACGGCTCCGCGCTCGTCGTCGTGGGAGACGTCAGCGGGAAGGGGCTCAAAGCGGCGATGACCGGCGCACTGGCCATCGGCGCGTTGCGCACCCTGGCCGCCGAGAACCGCAACCCCGCCGCGTTTCTTACGGATTTGAATCGGCAAATGCACGGCGCGCAGGATGGCGGGTTCGTTACGTGCCTTTGCATGTGGCTTGCTCCCGATGGCTCGGTGACGATGGCGAATGCAGGTCACCTGGCGCCCTATCGCAATGGGGTTGAGATTGAGATCGCCTCCGGGTTTCCGCTGGGGATCGCCGATCCTGTGGAGTATGCGGAGAATCGACTCCAGCTTGCGCCCGGAGAGACATTGACCCTGCTCTCCGACGGCGTTGTGGAGGCCCGCAGTGCGAAAGGCGAACTCTATGGATTTGAGCGTACGCGCGAAATCAGCGTGCAATCGGCCAAGTCCATCGCCGAGGCAGCTCGGGGTTTCGGCCAGGAAGACGACATCACAGTGCTCACGCTATCGAGGTTGGCCGCGAAAGCTGCGGACTGACATCGACTCTGGTTCTGCTTTAGCTGCGCCAGTGAAGCTCGAGTGGGCCGTCGAGAGGGTGTCTGCCGGTGCCGTCGAGTCGCGCCTGCTTGAGCGCGAAGTACCACTTTGCAGGCTTGTCAGCATCGTCGATGAGCATGAGGCTCGGGTTATGCTTGAGGCCTTCGGCTTGCTGGATCATTGTCTCCTGGTCCTGGCGGACGAATTTGGCTCCGAAGAACTTCGCAATCGGAGTGAGGAACGGCACGCTGTAGAAGACGTTCCACGCGGCGATTACGTCGATGCGGCAGGTGGACGGAGTTACGGGAGTGACGGTCGTCAGCGACGAGAACCACTTGTCTCCGCAGCGAATAACTTCCGTGCGGCGGTTGGGCAGCGTAAAGTCGATCGTGGTTTCGACAGGCTGGCCATAAACGCCAAGGAGCTTATAGGGCGCCGAGTTGCCGCTGGGCGCATGGGCGCTCATGCGGAAGCCCTCCGGGATCGGTTCGAAGCGCTTGGTTTTCTCGCGGATGCTCGCGCGGGCTCGCCACCACCAGGCCTGGTGAACGAATGGACCGTGGGCCGGGTCCATTAGCCCGATGATTCCGTGGTCGACGTTGCAGGGCAGGTCCGCGGTAAGAAAGGCGGTGCGGTAGCGCGGACCGAACTTCGCGAGTTCCGGCGGCTTTGCGCCGGGCGAACGCCCTTTGCTTCCAGGGCCCGCGACAAACACCCAGGCATGGCCATCCCGCTCTTCGCAGGGAAATGCGGTCGCATAGATTCGCGTGGCGTCGAGATGGTCGTGGGTAGTGAGCGATGGGATGAGCTCGCAGCGCCCGGTGCACGGCTCGAACTCCCACCCGTGGTAGCGGCAGGTGACGCGGTTGCCATCGAACCAGCCAACGCTCAACGGGATGCCACGGTGAGGACAGTTATCGCGCATGGCAAAGACGCGGCCGTCCGAGCGGCGGCCGAGGACCAGGGGAATGCCGAGGAGCGTCGCGGTCGCCAGCTTGCCTTTGCGCAGCGCGTCAGTGCGCAAGGCAGGGTACCAGTCGTCGTAAATGAGTGTTGCGCTCGGGCCCTGGATGGGTACTCCGGCTTCGGTTGTGGTAACCAGCGGCATGTGGCTCAAAGATAGCGGGTCAGGGAACGAAGGAACAAGAGAACGAGGGGCTGGGGAGCAGGGAGTAACAAGCAAAGGGCCTAAACTGCGATGGCCGTAGAGTCAGTGCTGATTACCCTTGCGTCCACGCAAGAGATGTTTCCTGTTCCGGGATGAGCCGCCATACTTGGTCGTGTTTAGACCATCATGAACGACCTTCAATCAAAATTTGCCACGACCCTTGTAGCGTTCGGACTCCTCGTAGCGTATGCGCTTCCGATGATGAAGGAGTTGAGGCAAGACGCTGATGCGGCCGTCCGCCAAGCCGGCAGGGTTTACATCGCACCGAACCCAAACGACCCGAACGCTCCGAGCGGCAACGTCAGTGTTGACGAGCTTCAGAAGTACGCAGCCAAGAAGGAAGCGGAGCGGAAGGCCGCTCTGGGGCTGCGATAGCATAGCTTCGGAAGATACCTTGCGGGTGGCGCGGGTCAAACGGTTCTCCCTTGCCCCAGGTATCTGAACGGCCAGCGGTCTCCTTCCCCTGGAGACCGGAAGCAATGCGGCTGCCGGTCCCTGCACTCTAGTTTGCAGCGAGGATTTAGAATCATTTGTGGCGCAGAGCTGTTTTTGCGCCGATATGCTGGCCCGCGCGTAGCCAGGCTCGACGGTGGCTGCGGCGGGTGTTTGTGTGAGTTGCGGGCGGAGCAGATACTTCGCTCAGGATGACACTCTTATAAGTCAATGGGAAGTTGGCAGGGATGCGAGCGAAGACGGCGGTAGTGCTGGGTGCCCAGTGGGGCGATGAGGGCAAGGGAAAGATTGTTGACGTGCTGAGCGAGCGCTTCAGCGCTGTGGCGCGCTATGCGGGCGGGCACAACGCCGGGCACACCGTGATTCATGGGGACCAACGGTTCGTGCTTCAGCTGATTCCCTGCGGCGTACTGCGGCCCGGGTGCAAGAGCGTGATCGGCAATGGCGTAGTGCTCGATCCGATCGCATTTCTAAAAGAAGTGGCAAAGCTGCGCAGCCTTGGCATCGAGGTCGACGGCCGGTTGTTCGTGTCGAATCGCGCGCAGGTAATTTTGCCCTATCACCGCATGATCGAACTGGCTGCGGAGAGCGCCCCGGGACGCAAGCGCATCGGCACGACCAGCCGCGGTATCGGGCCGGCTTATGAGGACAAGATGGCGCGCAACGGCCTGCGCATTGTGGATCTGCTGAGGGCGGACCTTCTGAAGACGCACATCTTTGCGGCGTGCGGCGAGAAGAACGCCATCGCACACGCGTTGTTCGGTACCGATCCGCTGGAGCCGGAGAAGATGTACGAGGAGTATGCAGCTGCGGCCGAAGAGATGCGTCCGTTTGTCGCGGACACCGGGCGACTGCTCCACCAGGTCCTGGCGAGCGGCGGCTCGGTGATGTTTGAAGGCGCGCAGGGCACGATGCTGGATATCGATCATGGCACCTATCCCTTTGTGACCTCATCGTCGTCTACGGCGGGCGGCGCAGCGACAGGAACGGGCGTGGGACCAACGGCGATCGGAACCGTGATCTCGGTGACGAAGGCTTATGTGACGCGCGTAGGCGAGGGGCCGTTCCCGACGGAGATTCACGAGGCGGCGGGAGACCAGTTGCGCGCGCGCGGCAACGAGTACGGCGCGGTGACAGGAAGGCCGCGGCGGTGCGGATGGCTCGATATTCCGCTGCTGCGCTACTCAAACCAGGTGAACGGTGCCGAGTGGCTGGTGGTGACCAAGATGGACGTGCTGGATCAACTCGAGGAGATTCCGGTCTGCATCGGCTACGAGGTGGATGGCAAGATCAGCGACATGATTCCTGCGGACGTGCAGGGACTGGAGCAGGTAAAGCCGGCGTACACGAAACTGAAGGGCTGGCGAACTTCCACCGAGGGCGTCACGGAATTCGATAAGCTGCCAAAGGCCGCCCAGGAGTATCTCCGCTTCCAGGAACGGGAGTGCGGGGCGAAGATCGGGATGGTCTCCACCGGGCCGGATCGCGAGCAGACGATGATTTTGCCTGAATTTGCTGCTGCGCTCGAAGAGATTCATGCATAAACTGGTTGGACCCGCCCAAGGACGTTATCTTGGCATGAGGTAGTGTCCCCATGATCAGCTTTACTGTCCGAATGAGGTTCGCCCAGCAAGATCGGGCGGAGATTGCCGACATACTGCGCGAACTTACTTCGGCATCGCGCCAGGAACCCGGGTGTATGAACTACATTCCGCACTGGGTACCAGGGGAGCCGTGCACGGTACTGATCTACGAGCAGTACAGGGATCAGAAGGCGGAGGAGGAGCACCGGCACTCGGCGCACTTCAAGAAATACGCGGTTGGCGGTCTCTATCAAAAGATGCTGGAACGGAACCGCGAGGACCTGGCGGCGCTCGACTAGCTCGCCTCGGACGCTCTTTGTATCCTGCTGAAAAACAGCGCAGCCATCGGCGAATCAAGATCTGCAAAAAAGGCGTTCCCTTCGTCACACTGTCCCATGACCTATGGGATGCCCCGATGGCCTCAATTGTGAAGCAGCGCATTGACCCGAACCCCAATTCCCGGCTACTATCCGTTACGCCTATGGGAACACTGATTGCAAATCCGCCTGCGGGCAGGATGCGCTGGTTCGCTCCCGGGTTTGTCGTTTTTGCGATGCTTGCGGCCGTCTCGTTTTCGCCGGCACTACCGCATACGGAAAAGCATGAGAGCAAGCAGCAGATAGAACAACTGGAAGACACCTGGCGCAATGCGGTTTTGCACGGGAATGCTACTGCGATGAGCTCATTGCTGGCCGAAGATTACATGGCCATTACTCCGACGGGTATTCTGCAATCGAAAGAACAGTCGCTGGCGAATCTGCGCGCCGGGACGGTTCATTTCAAGTCTCTTGAACTCAGCGACAGAAGAATCCGGGTGTACGGAACGACCGCGCTGGTGACCTCGAAAGCAGAGGTGAGTGGTTCCGGCCCCGATGGAGATTTTTCGGGAAGCTATCGCTACACCAGGGTGTATGTGAAAGACATGCACGGAGCCTGGCACATCGTGAGTTTCGAGGCGAGCAGGATTTCTCACCCCGGATATCAACATAGATCTGAATAGATCGAGTTCCTTGTTCGCCCTGTCTACGGACGCACTCTAAAATCGAATTCAATGCCTGAATTGCCTGAGGTGGAGACGATTGCGCGCGGCGTCGACGCGCGGCTGCGCGGCGACCGGATCGTGGAAGCATGGTTCGGATCGCATCGTGAACCTTTCAAAGGAGCGCCGAGCCGGCAGGCGAAGGGACTCAGGGAGCGACGTATCCAGCAGGTTCATCGCACCGGAAAGCACATTGTTGTGGAACTGGGGCCGCAGCCGGATGATGCTCGGGACGCTGGGCGCAGCAGTGCGATTGCGGCTCAGTGGATTGTGCACCTGGGAATGACGGGCAGGCTCCTGGTGACGGCTCCGGATGCCGACATCGCGAAGCATACACACGCACGGCTGAGCCTCGAAAGCGGGCGCGAGCTTCGGTTTGTGGATCCGCGACGGTTCGGCAGGCTGGAGTTTCGCGATCTGCGCAAGGGGCAGCGATTCGCGGGACCGGGCGCGGAGCCACTCACGATCGGATCGGATGAGTTTGCGGCACTGTTTCGAGGACGGAAGCTGGCAATCAAGGCCGCGCTCCTGAACCAGACGTTGATGGCCGGAGTGGGAAACATCTACGCGGATGAAAGCCTGTTTCGTGCAGGGATTCGGCCGCGTCGCAGAGCGGGCGGGTTGACGCGGGCCGAGCTGGAGAAACTGAGAATTGTTCTGCGCGAGGTCCTCGAACACGCAATCCGGCTCGGTGGTTCCTCGGTCTCGGATTATGTGGACGCCGAAGGCGCTGAGGGATTCTTTCAGCTGGAACATTGTGTGTATCAGCGAACAGGAGAGTCTTGTCATACCTGCGGCAACCTGATCAAACGGATCGTTGTGGCAGGGCGGAGTACGCACTATTGCCCACAGTGCCAGCAGTAGTCATCTACAGTTTTTTGAAGTCAGGGGCATAGGGTTTACCAGAATCAAAACGATTCGACCTTGTTTTGTAACGTAAGTAATTGAAAGTACGAACGTATGGGAACGGCACGATGATTGCTATTACCAAGGTGCCAGTGATGTACCGGCTGCTGGAAAATTCCGGCGAGCCCGCAAAAACAGCAGACACCCGGCGAGAGCATCCGCCAAAAGAAGCGGTAGACCGACCGGGGGAGCCTGTAGAAGGGCGCGGTGGAAACAACCACCGCCCACAATTTGCTGGGAGGCCAGTGACCAGCGCAGGGGACGAAACGCCACTCATAAAGTGGCGTTTCGTGCGTTTGCAGGGGAAGTAGCGAAAGGGTTTCTCTTCGAGTTACGGTCGTACCGGCTAACGATCCTAGGTGGCCACTTGCTTTGCTGCGCCGCAGCCTGTAGTATCGAATTTGCCTATCAAGCGGCTGAAGCGAACCACCCATGTTGGGCAGAGAAGGCTTGCCGCTGAAAAAGAGATACCTCGCAAACAGTGACCGGCTATTTGGGCGGAGCTGCGAAGAATCCTAATAGGACGGGCATCACCCAAGGAAACGCTGGCCGAGACGAGCCGATAATCCAGAATGCCGGAGAACGCAGTTATAGGTGTGGCGGCGGAAGGCTGGCAGCGTATCCAGTAGATGTTTTAAGGCGGATTGGGACCTGTTGTGTACGTTTTTGAAATGGTTGAAAGTGCGTCGCTACCTGCTGGTCGCGCTGACGTTGCTTCAATTGCTTCGACTGCACGATTTCCTGATCCGGATTAGCCTCGTAGCCGCATCGAAGGAAGAGGCGCATTCTCCACAAGATCCTGGCGGCGCACGATTGTCGAGGGAGCAGGCGAGAGAATGCCGTGCTGCGCTGGGGAGAAAGGTCACCCGACGTTCAGGCGTCGAAGGGCTCACGACCAAGGTGTTAGACGGCTTTGAGAGCCGCGTTCCCCATCGAAGTGCGCGGCAAGCTCGAGAAACAAAGATATATTCGCCGCTGTGGTTCCGGTCCCAAGCGGGATGAGCGGCGATCAAAGGGAAATTCAGCCTTCCAGCGATGGAAATGCTGAATCAGAAGACGTAAGGTATCACACGGCAAAGTGCCAGGAAGTGCACGCATGACAACAGAACCGACAGCGCCTCAGCCCGAACTGGGGCCGGTCTCTGCCAATGGGCAGGGACAGTCGCAAGGACATCGGCGCCGCAGGCGTCGCCGCAAAAACAAGTCGAGCCAGCAAGGCGGCCAGCAGCCGGCGGGGCAGTTGCAACAGAACCAGCCCCAGCAGGCGCCGTCTCAGCCTCAGATGCAGGCCGCTCAACCGCCTCCACAGGGCGGCGTACCCAAGCAAGTGGCGGGACGCCATCGGAAGAAGAAGAAGTTCTTCCAGCAGAAGGGCGTGGCCCAGCAGCAACAGCCGGGCAACAGCGTCGCTCCACAGCATCAGGGCCGACGCAAGGAAAGGCAGAAGGGGCCGCGCATGTTTGTCGGTCCGATGGACCACAGCTATCGTGCCGTGAACGGCAACGTGGCTGATGGGCCTCCTTCCACCATTCCGCTTTCGGCAAACGGCCACCACGGCGGCGGCGGGAACTACCACAACAACGATGTGAACGTGGGAACGCCGAGTGTTCCGGTAAATGCGAACGCACCGACACGCATCTTCTGCTTCATCGACGATCTGTTTTTCCAGGCGAAGATCCAGGAGACGGCGAAGAAACTTGGCGTGAAGGTCGAGTTTGTGAAAGGCGAGAAGGATACGGTGTCACGAATCATCGATGCGCCAGAGGGTGCGAAGCCGACGCTGGTGGTTTTCGATCTGAATAATCTGAACGCCAAGCCGATGACGTTGATTCCGAAGTTCAAGTCGAAGTTCAAGAAAGCGACTTCGATCGTGGGATTCCTCAACCATCTGCAGGGCGACCTGAAGATGAAGGCGATCGAGGCGGGGTGCGACACGGTGATGCCGCGATCGGCCTTCTCACAGAGCCTGCCCAACCTGCTGCGCAGATACGGGATGGAAGAAGAAGACGAGTACGCGCCGCAACCGGCATAGGGCAGGGATTAGGGAACAGGGATTGGGACCAGCATCTTGCTGGCGTAAGCATTTCTACGAACGTCCGGCAGAGTTCGTTTGACAAACGACTGAACTTGCCAACGCTTGACGAAGTCCAGCCCTGCAGATGTGATTCTCGATAGCAAGTGGTCTGAGTTCGCAGCGGAAAATGGGTGCCGGATTGGCACCCATTTTCTTTGCTGCAAGGCTTCGACTCTGATCCCTGATCCCTTGTTCCCTAATCCCTGCCTTTTTCATTTCGGCAATTGCGTAACATCCCAGCCACCGCCGAGTGCACGGACCAGCCCTACGCTCGCGGCAAACTGGCGTGTCTTCAGGTCGGTCTGCGTGCGTTGATCGCTGAGCAGAGCGCTCTGGGCGATCAGCACCTCGAGATAATTCGTTACCCCGCCCTTGTAGCGTTGATTCGACAAGTCGAGCGAATGCTGCGCGGCCGCAACCGCGCGCACCACCGTCGAATTCTCCTGCTCGAGTACGCGGAGATCGGAGAGCCGGTCCTCGACTTCGTTAAAAGCGCCGAGCACGGTTGCGCGATACGTGGAGGCCTGGGACTCGTAATTATGCCTCGCCTGGTCGGTGATGGCGCGCCGCCTGCCGGCGTCAAACAGAATCTGCGTAGCCTGCGCGCCCAGGCTCCACAAAGCGCTTGGGCCCTGGATGAGCGTTCCGATATTGGTGCTCTCGAATCCGCCTCCCCCACTGAGGACCACATTGGGATAGAAGGCGCTGATCGCAACGCCGATTTGTGCGTTTGCTGCGGCGGTGCGCCGCTCAGCCGAGGAGATGTCGGCCCGGCGCTCGACCAATTGCGATGGTACACCGACCGGGATTCCCGGCAAGATGAGATCCAGCGGCGCCGGAGCGAGCGTCACATTGCGCGCTTCCTTGTTGATGAGCGTGGCAATTGCATGTTCGAACTGGTTGCGCGCCTGGTTGAGGTCCACGAGTTGTGCGCGCGTGGTCTCGAGTTGAGTCAACGCCTGAGCCACTGCAACTTCGGTCGCAACTCCGCCCTTCAGCAGTTGCCGATTAAGCTCGAGTTGATGCTCGTAGTCCGTCACCGTCTGCTGGAGCAGGCGAGCGTCTGAGTCGAGGCCACGCAACTGGAAGTAATCGAGCGCCAGCTCGGCGTGCAGAATAAGATCGAGATTTGCCAGATCGGCTGCACTCGCTTGCGAATTTTCATGCGCTGCTTCAACGTTGCGCCGTACGCGCCCCCAGAGATCCGGCTCCCAGCTTGCCTGCCCTTCCAATTGAAAGTCGGCGTATTCGTTTTTAGCGCCAGCGACCGCCAGCGGCCGGTGCTCGGATACCCTTTCGCGGCTTGTTGCCGCAGTGCCTGCAAACGTGGGATAGAAGTCGGCTCGCGCAACCCGCACCTGGTCGCGCGCCGAAAGGTAGGCTTCCATCGCGGCGCGCAGATTCTGGTTCTCTGGGACGATCTGCTCTTCAAGCGCATTCAGTTGCGGATCCTGGTAAACCTCCCACCACTTTCCGCGTAGCATTCCGTCCGATGGCGAGGCAGGTTTCCATGTTCCGCCCGCAGGATTCGGCGGCGGCACAACCGCACCATTCGAACCACCTTCTTTGTACGCGATTGGCGGTGGCGTGTCCGGGCGACTGTAATTCGGACCCACCTTGCAACCAGCTAGCAGACAGGTGATCCCGAGCAGACTCAAAGCCACCGCGTCGCGCCCCGGTACCGATCCACGCACTCGCGCCGTGCGCGCAGACTCGCCCGGACAGCGATCCCGTAGTTCTCGAGACAGCCGCATCACGACCTGCCCTCTGGCGCGGGCTGCCCGTTCTGCTGGTTGTTGGGATTCTGAGGATTCACTCTTTGGCCGTCAATCAGGGAGTCGGGCGGATCCTGAATCACGCGATCAGTGGCCTTCAGTCCGCTGACAATCTGCACTGTTGCCCCGTCATCCTGGCCAATCGTCACCGGAACGAGATGCGCGGTGTTGCCGCCAACGAGCGTGCCCACCTGCGTCCCTTCGCGACGGAAGATGATGGCCGCAACCGGGACGATGTAGGTCGGCAAGGAAGGCGCCTCGAAGTGGACCTGCGCGAGTGCTCCCGGCAGAAGTTCTCCCTTGCGGTTGTCGATGTCGAGTTCTACGAGCATGGTACGGCTCGTGGGATCGATGGCATCCGCTGTTCGCACCAGCGTTCCCTGAAAGGTTCTGCCAGGATGTTCGGGAAATGTGATGTCGATCTTCGATCCTCGCTGCAGGTTGCCCGTGTAGATCTGCGGCACATTGGTGTACACCCGCAGCGTATTGAGAGCTTGCATATGGAACATCTCTCTCGCCGCGCCCGTGTCGATCAGCTGTCCGATATCGACCGAGCGCGCCGTCACAACTCCATCGAACGGTGCGTAAATCTTCTGGAACGAGACAAGCTCCTTCAGCCGCGCGACGTTGGCCTGCGCAGACTTTACCGCCGAAGCCGTCGCAGACGCCTGGTTGGTGAAGGTCTCAGTGTCCTGCTGCGAAACAGCATTTGTCTGTATCAGGCCCTGGTAACGGTCAGCCTGCGCCTTTGCATTCTTCGCATTGGCCTCCGCCGTTCCGAGGTCGGCCTCCGCCTGCCGAAGCTGCTGATCAACCTCGGGCGATGCAATCTCGGCAAGCAGGGCACCCTTCTTCACTCGCGCGCCGATATCGAAGTACCACTTTGTCAGATAACCTGAGGTGCGCGCATAAATCGGCGCATCGGTGTACGCGGTCACGTTTCCCGGAAGCGTGAACGTGCTGATGGGAGCTCCCTGCCGGGCCGGCAGCGCGATGACGGTGGGAGCCGCTGCTTCCTGCGTGGTTTGAGCCAGCACGTTCAGATGATGAATCCGGCTGAGAATACCGAAGGCCGCCACTGCAGCAAACGCCAGCAGCACGATCACCGTTCCCAAAACGGCATATCGCGGTTCGATCGGCTTTTGCGCCGGCGCGTGCTGGGTGTCGTGGCCCGCGTGCGGTGTCTGCGCGCCTGGAGTTGTACTTCGTTCGTTCGGATTACCTGGATTGGTCATAGACTGCTCCGATTTCCTGCCCTGCCTCAATACTGGTCAAACTCATCAAACGTCGCGGCCTGTTTCTCTCGCCGTTGGGATCTCTTCTTCTTCTCGATCCATCCATGCACGACCGAGAAGAAGCTCGGCACAAAGAAGAGCGTGGCGACCGTAGCGAGCAGCAGACCGCCAATGACTGCACGCCCCAAAGGCGCATTCTGCTCGCCGCCTTCGCCCAGACCCAAGGCCATCGGCGCCATGCCAAGAATCATGGCCAGCGCCGTCATCAGCACGGGACGAAGACGAACGTATCCGGCATTCAGGGCCGCCTGCCGCGCATCGCCTACGAGCTCCTCGAGCTGTTCCCGCGCAAAACTCACCACCAGGATCGAGTTCGAGGTGGCCACGCCCATGCACATGATCGCTCCGGTCAAGGCGGGCACACTCAGCCGTGTTCCCGTCATGAAGAGGAACCAGGCGATGCCGGCCAGCGCCGCCGGGAGTGCTGCAATGATCAGAAACGGATCGAGCCACGACTGGAAGTTCACGACGATCAGCAGATACACGAGCAGGATCGAGAATGCCAGGCCGCTCAGCAGCCCGATAAAGGAGGCTTGCATCGTCTCGCTCTGTCCGCGCAGGATCATGTGCGATCCGCGCGGTAGCTGCTGCTCGTACTTTGCCTTGAGCCGCTCCATCTCGCGGGTCACGGAGCCCAGATCGGTACCCACCACGTTGGCATAGATATCGATCACCGGCTGCACATCGTAGTGACTTACGGTGCCCAATTCGGCGCCCGGCTGAAATGCTGCGAGATTTCCCAGAATCTGCACCGGCTCGGGCGCGCCCGGTGCGGTAGTTGCCATGGGCTCCGGACCGGACACGGTATTGGACGGCGGATTTCCGGCAGAGCTCGTTCCGGTACTGCCTGATCGGGTAACGGGCAGGCTCTCGAGCGCCGCCATCGTATCAATCCGATACTGCGGAGTCTGCACCGCGACGCTGTAGCTTACGCCGTTGCGCGGGTCGAGATAAAAACTCGGGGTGGTCTGGAAACTGCCGCTCAGCGCCACCAGCAGGCTTTGCGCCACGTCGCGCTGAGTGAAGCCGATTGCCTGGGCGCGCGTGCGATCCACGTCTACCGTGAGGTTCGGGTTGTTAAACGGCTGCTGAATGCGCGCATCCGAAGCGCCGGTTACATATCGAACTTCGTTCAGCATCTTTTCCGCAACCGCACGGTTGCCATACAGATTTGGACCGACGATCTGAATGTCAATGGGAGCCGAGAGGCCGAAGTTGAGAATCTGTGTGACGATATCGACCGGCAGCATGTAAAAGGTCACGCCGGGATACTCCCGCGCCAGCACGCCGCGCAGCTCTTCCACGTAACCATCCGTCGAGTGATGCTTCGGCGTGAGCTGCACCTGGATGTCCGCATCGGCAGGCCCGATCGGCGCCGAAGTCGAATACGAAAGATTGAGGCCGGAGTAGGGCAGGCCAATGTTGTCCACAATCGTTACCACTTCGTTTGCGGGAATATGCCGGCGAATCGTGGCGTCGATGTGGTCGCATAACGCCGCCGTTTCCTCGATGCGCGTACCTGTGCGGGCGCGGACGTGAATCTTGAACTGTCCGGCATCGACCGCAGGAAAGAAGTCCTGCCCGAGCCACGGCACCAGCAACGCCACCGACCCGAAGGCAAAAATGACAAAGATGATCAGAAATACCGAGGAGTGATCGACGCAGAGCGTCAGCAACCGGACATAGCTGTTACGAAATAGCGTAAAGCCGTTCTCAAATGCGTGCTGGAAACGCACAAAGGGATTGCGGCTCATTTGCTTGCGCGCAACTGCTGCATCGTCATGCTCGTGCAACAGGTACTTCGCCATGGTAGGAACGACGGTGCGCGAAAGCAGGTAGCTGGCCAGCATGGCGAAGACAACGGCTTCAGCCAGCGGAACAAAGAGATACCGCGCCACACCGCTCAACAGGAACATCGGCACAAACACGATGCAGATGGCGAAGGTGGAAACCAGCGCCGGTGTGGCGATCTGCGCAGCTCCGTCCAGAATCGCCTGCTCGATCTCCTTGCCCTGTTCCAGATTGCGATTGATGTTTTCGATCTCGACCGTGGCATCGTCCACCAGGATGCCGACAGCCAGCGCCAGTCCGCCGAGAGTCATGATGTTGATCGTCTCGTGCAGCAGAGCCAGCATCGTGATCGAACACAGAATCGACAGAGGAATAGAAACTGCAATGATCAGCGTGGATCGCCAGCTGCCGAGGAAGATCAGGATCATGACCGCCGTCAGGCAGGCTGCGATCAAAGCCTCGCGAACGACGCCGTTGATGGCTCCGCGGACGAAGATCGACTGGTCGGAGAGAGCATCGATTCGCACTTGCGGCGGTAACTGGCCTCGCACATAATCGAGCTTCTCTTGAATCCCCTTGATGATTGCGAGCGTGGAGGCCGAGCCGGTCTTCATGATGCTCATCATGATGGCGCGTTTGCCGTCTACGCGAACGATGTTGGTCTGGGGCGGAAAGCCATCGCGGACGTGCGCCACGTCGCGCACGTAGATCATCGCCCCATTCACGCTTTTGATGGGGAGGTCGTTGAGCTGGTCCACGATCGATGGCGCCGAGTTCGTCTCGATCGCGTATTCGAAGCGATCCATCTTCATCGTGCCGGAAGGCACAATCAAGTTCTGCGCGGAAACGGCATTCACGACATCGGCCGGCGAGAGACCCTGTGCTTGCAGAGCCTTGGGGTCAATATCCACCTGAATCTGCCGTTGTTTGCCACCGTAGGGAAAGGGCGTCTGCGCTCCCTCGATGGTTGCCAGCTGTGTGCGGATCGTGTTCTGGCCCATGTCAAACAACTGTTGTTCGTTCAGCCCCTGCCCGGAGAGACCCAGCATCAGCACCGGCACGGTTGACGCGTTGTATTGAATGATGAATGGAGGAGTTGATCCCGGCGGAAGCTGGCGCACCTGAGCCTGGCAGATCGACACGACCTGCGCCACGGCGTTGCCGATGTTTACGTTCGGCTGGAAGAAGACCTTGATGATGCCGATGCCATTAAACGACTGCGATTCAATGTGCTCGATGTCGCTCACCGTTGTGGTCATTCCGCGCTCGCTGTTGAAGACGATGCGCGTCGACATCTCCTGAGCAGACAGACCGGTGTAGTTCCACACCACGGTGACGACCGGGATATTGATGTTCGGGAAAATGTCCGTGGGCATGGACGTGATGCTGTATGCGCCAAGGATCAAGATCAAGAGCGCAAAGACGGCAAAGGTATACGGCCGCCGAAGCGCAAGCCGAACAATCCACATCATAGGGCTGGTACTCGCTCCTACAGCAAAACCAGGGAAGCCAAGTTCTGCCTGATTCTATTCAAGGTCGAAGCTCCCTGCTGGTCGCATCGACTCTGCTGCCGCGGCCAAGGACAAGTGGTCCCTGGTTTTGTTGGCGATTTGCCCGTCAACCAGGTGCGTATGAGAGTGGGTCGCCGCGGGCATCGCGAGCGAACCTTCAAGGCAAACTGCGACTCAATGAAATCCGGCTCGGAGTGGCGCAGGGCCCTTCCCATCCGGGCAACCAACAGTTGAACAACGTTCTTATGAACAAACAATCTTAGTCGATGACGCCTCATCGAGCGAGAGCGGTCCACCAAGGCGCTGCTCGGTACTCCTGATAGGACGTGTTTGAGCAGCCCGAGGCTTCATGAACAAGTACAGTGAATCTCAGCATGCGAACTGTTTTGAGCAGCTCTAACGTGCGGTCTCCAAGACATGCGAGCGGACGCGGAGTCCTTCAGATCGCAAGGAAGGCGATTGCGATCACGAGGGTTCCCAGCAGCAGGCTCACGCGGTCACGGAGGGCGAAGACGACCGGGTCGTCGTCAAGTTCACCGCGCGATGCCAGCAGCCAGACGCGGTACAGCCAATAGATCAGCAGAGGAACAATGAGCCACAACCGTTCAGCATGCCGGTACATTTCTGTCCCGTCCTGGTGCCCGATGTAGAGCATGAAGACCACGACGGCGGCCGTCGCACTCGAGGTGCCGAAGCTGCGTATCTGCTCCATATCCGTGACAGAGTAGCCGCGCCCGTGGCTCAGCGTTGCGCCCCTCTCGCGCAGGTTTTCCAGTTCGCTGAAGCGCTTGACCATCGCCAGCGACAGGAAGAGGAAGGTCGAGAACCCTGCCAGCCATTGCGAGATGACAGTTGCGGTGGCGGCGCCACCCGCCAGCAGGCGAACCGTGTACAACCCCGACAGCAGCAGTACATCGACGACGGGGATCTGCTTCAAATAGAAGGAGTAAGACAAGCTTCCTGCAATGTACACCACGAGCCAGAAGGCGAACGCAGCCGGAAGCATGGGCAAAACGGCGGCGGCCGCAACCACCAGCCCGACCACGATCGCGACTCCTCCGGCGATGGATAAGTCGCCGGCTGCGAATGGGCGCAACCGTTTCCTGGCGTGGCGCCGGTCGTTCTCCACATCGAGCATGTCGTTCAGCAGGTAGTTGGCCGAAGCCATGAAGCTGAAACAGCAGAAGGCCATGATCGCGGCTGTGGCAGAGGCGGGCGCGCCTCTGTGTGACATCAGGAGAGGGGCAAACAGCAGCACGTTCTTGGCCCACTGGTGAATACGGATCGCCCTCAGACCGGTGCGGAGCCACGGCCGTCGGTCAGCGAAGGTCCCGGTTACGCGGATACCGCCGAGCCGGAGGCCGAGTTTCAGCCCAATCGACGGATTTGCGACCATCGCAGCGCGTGCGTTCTTCAGCAGTGGAAGGTCAGCTCGCGAGTTTCCAACATAGTCGAAGGCGCCAAACTGATCCCTGAGCCTGGTCAGCTTCCGAGTGCGCGTCAGGTTCGTGCCTGCATCCGACGCCACCACCTCATCGAAGATGCTCAGGTGGCCGGCTATCCGCCTTGCAATGTCATGGTCAGCCCCTGTTGCCAGTACCAGTTGGCGCCCTTCGTGTCTTTGCGCCCGCAGATACTGCAACAGCGGTGCGTTATAAGGAAGGCGGGCCGGATCCAAGGCAATGCGCCGGGATATCTCGGACTTCAGCCGCGCGCGTCCTCCAGCCAGCCAAATGGGAATCCGCCAGATCTCGAGGGGGAAACGGCGTGCAAACTGGCACAGTCCATCGATCAGCGTGTCCGATTTGACAAGCGTCCCGTCAAGATCGACACACAAAGGCGGCTCAACGCGGACGGGGATCGAGGCGGCGGCAATGTCGAGCCCGGAAGCCAAAATGTCCTCCCAAAGGCTGCGAAATCGAGTCGGGGGGCCGAAAACGCCGCTCAAACCAATCCGGCTTACGGACCAGCAGAGCAAGACAGTCGTGCATTGAACTGAGCCTGCACAGAATTATATGAGAGTGCCTTCCATCCCGCGCCATTTGGACCTCTGTTTGCCCAAGCCGCGGTAACCGTCCGGAACGGTCACTGAACCGCGATCTTCTTCATGAGACAGCAATATCTGGCGCGACGTGGGAGAAGAGAGGAACCCGGATCATGCCGTAGAATTTCTGCGGAAGCCATGCCTGCCGCAAAGACCGTTTTTGCGAGACCGGTTGCGGGCGCGTAAGAAACCTTTTGCCGCCTGAACCCGTCCCTCAATAGTGCGCCCCTCTGCGCGAGTGGCTCGCCGTCTGGGTCGGCCCGAAACGGCGACCATTCGTTTGAATTTCTTGAAGAGACGATTAACGGAAGCAAACATGCCAATTCAAAACGCCACTGAGCCTTATTTGCCTTCGACCGGCGAAACGCAGCCCCCCGGCCATAAGAAAACTGGGCTCCGGGTCATTTTCTATCTTTTGCTGATTGCTGCGGTCGCGTTTATTGTCTGGCGCGTCTATCAGAACAAGCAGAAGGCCGCAGCTGCATCCGCCAACCAGGCTGCCGCGCTCATGGGCCGTCCGGTTCCCGTGCAGGTCGTCGCTGCCGAGCAGAAGCCGATGCCGATCTTTCTCACCGGCCTCGGCACCGTGACTCCCTATTACAGCGTGACTGTGAAAGCGCGCGTCAGCGGGGAGTTGCTTCCGGTCAAGTTCACCGAGGGCCAGGAGGTGAAGCAGGGCGACACGATCATGGTCATCGATCCCAGGCCCTACCAGGCTGCTCTCGATCAGGCAAAGGGCAATCTGGCCCATGACCAGGCTCTCCTCAAGAATGCGCAAGCGGAATACAACCGGTACAAGGCCCTTTATGATGCCGGAGTCGTCTCCAAGGAGTCGATGGAAAGCAACCAGGCCCAGGCCGGGCAATTTGAAGGCGCAATTGCGGCTGACCAGGCCGCTGTCGAAAATGCCCAGCTGCAGTTGAGCTGGTGCTATATCAAATCACCGATTGACGGCAAGATCGGTCTGCGTCTTGTCGATCCGGGCAACATCATTAGCGCCAACTCCACAAACCTGGTGATCATCAACCAACTCAAACCGATTGCCGTTTACTTCACTCTGCCCGAGACCCAGTTGCCGCAGGTCCTCAGGCGCCTCACGTCTGACAAGCGGATGCCGGTCGACGCCTTCGATCGCAGCGACACGCAGCTGATCACCAGCGGCAGCCTGCTGACGGCCGATAACCAGATCGATACCACAACCGGTACCGGCAGGCTGAAAGCCGTCTTCGACAACAAGGACTCGGTCCTGTTTCCCAATCAGTTCGTCAACATTCACCTGATCCTTGAAAAGCGGCCCGATGCTCTCGTGGTTCCATCAGCAGCCATACAGACCGGCCTGAATGGCTCTCAGTTCGTTTGGGTCGTCAACGATGACGGCAAGGGTGGGCAGACGTCGCAAATGCAGCCCATAAAGGTGGCGCTTGCTGAAGGCCAGGTCACCATCCTCGACAGCGGCGTTGCGCCGGGCGCGAGGGTCGTGATCGATGGAGCCGACCGCCTTCGTCCGGGGCAGCTTGTAACAGTCTCCGCCGCCCGCCACGAGAATCCCTCCAGAGCCCACGGCGCGGGATCGGGCTCTCAGCCCGGTACCCATAGTCCGTTTGCAGGCGGAAATCCCGGTACACCGCCGGGGAATGGAAACGCCGGACAGCCGAATCCCGGCTCCAACCAGAGGCAGCACCAGTGAGTTTGAGTCCATCCCGGCCGTTCATCCTGCGCCCCATCGCGACCTCGCTGCTCATGGCGGCGATCATGCTCGCGGGCTTTGTGGGTTATTTGCAGTTGCCGGTTTCCGCACTGCCCGAGGTGGATTACCCCATTATCCAGGTACTGACTTTCTATCCGGGCGCCGGACCTGAGGTAATGTCTTCATCAGTCACCGCGCCGCTCGAGCGACAGTTCGGCCAGATGCCCGGACTCAAGCAGATGACCTCGGTCAGCTCCGGTGGCGGCTCTGTCATCACGCTCGAGTTCAATCTCGATGAGAACATCGACGTAGCCGAACAGGAAGTCCAGGCCGCTATCAACGCCGCCAACAGCTTTCTCCCAACGGATCTTCCTAATCCGCCCGTCTACAGCAAGGTCAATCCCGCAGACGCGCCGATCATGACCCTGGCGCTCACCTCCGATTCGCTGTCGCTTGACAAGATTGAAGACGCGGCGGATACGAACCTGGCGCAGAAGATCTCCCAGGTCACCGGCGTTGGTCTCGTTTCCATCGCAGGCGGACAAAAGCCTTCAGTACGGGTGCAGGTCAATCCTGCGCAGCTGGCGGCATACAATCTCAGCACCGAGGATGTGCGCACAGCCCTGGCGGCAGCCAACGTTGACCAGGCCAAGGGCACGCTCAACGGCAATCGACAGTCTTATACCATCCTTGCCAACGACCAGTTGGTCTCAAGCGCCGACTACATGCCGGTCATCATCGCCTACCGCAACGGCGCACCGGTCCGCACGTCAGATGTTGCCAACGTAATTGACGCCGCTGAGAACTCGCAACAGGCCGCCTGGATGAATCGGCAGCCTGCGGTCATTGTGAACGTGCAGCGCCAGCCCGGCGCCAACATCATCGCCGTTGTCGACCGCATCAACAAGCTGCTGCCCCAGTTGCAGACCAGCCTTCCGGCCAGCGTTCAGGTCCACGTGCTGACGGACCGCACCAGCACTATCCGTGCATCGGTCAAGGATGTCGAATTTGAACTCATGCTCACCATCGCCCTGGTGGTGATGGTCATCTTCCTGTTCCTGAGGAATTTTGCCGCTACCATCATCCCCTCGGTCGCGGTGCCGCTTTCGATCGTAGGCACGTTCGGCGTGATGTATCTGCTGGGATACAGCCTCAACAACCTTACTCTCATGGCGCTGACCATCTCCACCGGCTTCGTGGTGGACGACGCCATCGTTATGATCGAGAACATCTCGCGATTCATCGAGGAAGGCGACTCGCCGATGCGCGCCGCGCTCAAGGGCAGCGAGCAGATCGGCTTCACGATCATGTCGCTGACCGTCTCGCTGATCGCGGTGCTCATCCCGTTGCTCTTCATGAGCGACGTGGTGGGCCGCCTCTTCCGCGAGTTTGCGATCACGCTTGCAGTCACCATCCTGGTATCGGCGGTGGTTTCGCTGACGCTCACGCCGATGATGTGCTCGCGCATCCTCAAGGACAAGTCGGGCCGGCAGTCACGCTTCTACTACTGGTCGGAGAAGGTCTTTAACTCGATCATTGCGTCTTATGGGCGCGGGCTGAAGAAGGTCCTCAAGCACCGCTTCATTACTTTGCTGGTCACGATTTCGACATTCGTTGCCACGGTTGTACTGTTCATCGTGATCCCCAAGGGCTTCTTCCCGGTGCAGGACACGGGCGTCATCCTGGGCATCAGCGAGGCGCCACAGACGGTCAGCTTTGCCAACATGGCCGAGCGGCAGCAGAGGCTTGTCGAAGTCGTGCTGCAGGATCCGGCAGTCGACAACGTGTCCTCCTTTATCGGCATCGATGGCACCAACACGACGCTGAACTCCGGACGCGTCCAGATCACGCTCAAGCCTCTGGACCAGCGCAAGATCTCGGCCACTGAGGTCATCCGCCGCCTTCAGCCGAAGCTGGCCAGCGTCGAAGGCATCCAGCTCTTTCTGCAGCCGCTGCAGGACTTGACGGTGGAAGATCGCGTCAGCCGCACGCAGTTCCAATATTCGCTCGAGGACCCCAACTCTACCGAGCTCGCCACCTACACGCGCAGAATGGTGCAGGAACTCAGCAAAGAGCCCGTCATCACCGACGTTGCCAGCGACCTCCAGGACCAGGGCCTTGGCGTGCGGCTTGTCATTGACCGTGACACGGCCGCCAGGCTGGGCATCGCTATGGCTGATGTCGACAACACCTTGTACGACGCCTTCGGCCAGCGCCAGGTCTCGACAATCTTCACCCAGCTCAATCAATACCACGTTGTCATGGAAGTCGGACCGAACTTCCAGAGCAATCCGACCACGCTCACGAATCTCTACGTCAAGTCGAGCAACGGCACGCAGGTGCCGCTCAGCATGCTGGCGCATTGGGAGCAGACGCGGGCGCAACTTGCCATCGGCCACCAGGGACAATTTCCTTCGACCATCATCAGCTTTAACCTCGCCCCCGGGAGGTCGCTGGGCGATGCTGTCAAGGCGGTCAACGCGGTCGAACAACGCATTGGCCTGCCCGCCGGCATCAATGCAAGTTTCCAGGGCACAGCGGCGGCCTTCCAGACATCGCTCGCCAACGAGCCATTGCTGATTCTCGCCGCGCTGGTCACGGTCTACATCGTTCTCGGCATCCTCTACGAGAGTTATATCCACCCCATCACGATCATTTCCACGCTGCCCTCGGCCGGGGTGGGCGCGCTGCTAGCGCTGATGCTCTTCGGCGTGGAGTTCAGCGTCATCTCGCTCATTGGCATCATCCTGCTCATCGGCATCGTGCAGAAGAATGCCATCATGATGATCGACTTCGCGCTCCAGGCCGAACGCGACGAAGGCAAATCCGCTGAGGATGCAATCTTCCAGGCCTGCCTGCTGCGTTTTCGGCCCATCATCATGACCACCATGGCCGCGCTGCTCGGCGGTCTTCCGCTGGCTCTCGGCGGAGGCGTAGGAGCCGAGCTTCGCATGCCCCTCGGCGTCAGTATTGTTGGCGGCCTCATCTTCTCGCAGATGCTGACGCTCTTTACCACGCCTGTTGTGTACCTCTACTTTGACAAGCTTGCCAAACGAACCATGCCTCGCGCGCCCGAGATGCGCCGCGAAGAGCACATGGTCACGGCCGACTGAGGTAAAGGAAAATGCATCTATCCGCACCCTTTATCAAACGGCCGGTTGCAACCTCGCTCCTGAGCCTGGCTCTTCTAATGGCTGGTTCGGTCGCGTACTCGATATTGCCGGTTGCCTCGTTGCCGGATGTCGATTTCCCTGTCATCGGCGTTGGAGCCGGACTACCCGGCGGCAGCCCGGAGACGATGGCCTCTGCCGTCGCCACACCCCTCGAGCGCCAGTTCGGACGCATCGCCGGCGTCAACCAGATGACATCGTCGAGCGGGCTCGGCTCGGCTTCGGTCACACTGCAGTTCGATCTCAATCGCAACATCGACGCTGCTGCCCGAGATGTGCAGGCCGCGATCAACGCCGCACGCAGCCAGTTGCCTTCGTACCTGCCGCAAAACCCGAGCTACCGCAAGGCCAACCCCTCTGAGGCGCCCATCCTCATCCTCACCCTGACCTCCGACGTGATCCCAAAGCCACAGATCTATGACGTGGCCGATTCGATCCTCGCCCAGAAGATTTCGCAAATTCAGGGCGTAGGCCAGGTCTTCGTCTGGGGCAGCGCGCAGCCGGCCGTCCGTGTCGAACTCAACCCTATGCAACTCGGCAACAACGGGGTCGGCCTCGAAGCGGTGCGCACCGCACTTTCATCGGCTAACGCCAATCGCCCCAAGGGCAGCTTCAACGATCCTCAACACCGCTGGCAGATCAGCACGAACGACCAGATCTTCAAGGCAGCCGATTACGCGCCGATCATCGTCGGCTACAACAAGACGACCGGGGCCCCGGTTCGCGTTGCCGATCTCGGCACCGTGAGCGACTCCGTCTCCGATATTCACACCGCGGGGCTTTCTGGCAACAACGCCACTGATCATAGTGGCCGACTCAAGGACGCCATCCTCATCGCCGTCTTCAAGATCCCTGGCGCCAATGTCATGGACGCTGTCGACGCAGTTCTCACAGAGCTGCCGCGCCTCCAGGCCGAAATCTCGCCTACCATCAAAATCGACGTGGCCAGCGACCGTACCACGACGATCCGCGCCAGTGTTCGCGACGTCGAGATCTCGCTCATAATCAGCGTGATTCTCGTCGTGCTCGTCGTCTTCCTCTTCCTTCGCGAGGTCTGGGCCACGATCATCCCGTCCGTCGCCGTGCCACTCTCCCTGGTCGGCACCTTCGGAGTGATGTACCTGCTCGGCTACACAATCGATAATCTTTCCCTGATAGCCCTAACCATCTCTACGGGTTTCGTCGTTGACGACGCCATCGTGGTGATCGAGAACATCACCCGCTATCTCGAAGAGGGCTTGGGTCCGTTCGAAGCCGCAATGAAGGGCTCAAGGGAGATCGGCTTTACGGTGCTCTCGATGAGCACATCGCTCATTGCGGTCTTCATTCCGATCCTGCTCATGGGCGGGATCATTGGCAAGCTTTTCCGCGAATTTGCCGTTACGCTTTCGGTCGCCATCGCCGTGTCGATGCTCGTCTCGCTCACGACCACGCCCATGCTCTGCGCCCGCTTCCTTAAGGCTCGGGATGAGAGCCGTCACGGCCGCCTCTACCGCTTTTTCGAAAACGGATTTCAATGGGTTCACCACGAATACAACGCGGCGCTGCGCTGGGTGCTGCGCCATCAGTGGATCACGCTGGGCGTTGCGGTCGGGTGCGCGTTCCTCAATGTCTACCTGTTTACGATCGTTCCCAAGGGCTTCTTCCCGCAGCAGGACACGGGCCAGATAGGAGGACGCACGCGCGCCGCACAAGACATCAGCTTCCCTGCGATGCGCGACAAGCAGCGGCAACTTGCTCAAATGGTGCTCGACGATCCGTCGGTTCTGACCGTAACGGCCTTCGTGGGCGGCATGGGGCCAGGCGGCGGAAGCACGAACGTGGGCAATATGTTTGTCGCCCTCAAACCGGTAAGTGAGCGTCCTGGACGCATCTCTGCAGACCAGGTCATCAATGGTCTTCGCAGAAAGCTCACCAGCGTTCCCGGCGCTACGCTCTTCCTGCAGGCGCGACAGGATATCCAGGTCGGCGGACGCGGCAGCGACGCCCAGTATCAATACACCCTGAGCGACGAGAATCTGAGCGAACTGAACACCTGGGCTCCCCAACTACTGGCCCGCATGCGCACCATGCCCGAGCTCCGCGATGTCTCGACCGACCAGCAGGACCAGGGCCTCTCGGCAACGCTCGCCATCGATCGCGACACGGCTTCGCGGCTCGGCATCACCGCATCCTCGATCGACCAGGCGCTCTACGATGCCTTCGGTCAGCGGCAGGTCTCGACGATGTACACGGGACTCAACCAGTACTTCGTAGTGATGGAGGTCGATCCGCAGTATCAGCTGAGCCCCGACTCGCTGAACAATATCTACATCAAGGCCGGCACCATTCCCGGAGGGGCGGCCTCAGTTCCCACACTTGGCACGACGTCCGCTGCCGCGACCGCCATAACCACTTCATCAGCGCCCACCTCTGCTCTGAGCGGTGCCGCGGCCGTCTTCTCGACCTCGGGTGGACAGCTCGTCACCACGACCGCGGCGCCCAGTTCAAGCTCCACAAGCTCGACGACCACCTCGACCACGACACCGAGCACAACCTCGCCAACCGTAGCCGACAACATTGCCGCCATCGCTGCAGCAAACAACGAGTCGGCCAACGCCGCTGCAATGGCCTCCGGTACGCTTACCGGAACGTCCGCGGCATCCTCGTCCTCTTCCTCTATTGCAAACAGCCTCGCCTCGCCGCCGACGGCCGCAGCGGCTCCGGCCGCGCCTCTGCCGGCAACCAGCGGAGCTATGGTGCCGCTTTCGGCCATCGGACACTGGGAGCGGAAGCGCACCGCGCTTGCTGTCAATCACCAGGGCCAGTATCCCGCTGTGACCCTCACGTTCAACCTTGCGCCGAATGTCGCTTTGGGTAACGCCGTTACCGCGCTCGAAAGAGCTCAGAGTGACATGAACATGCCCTCTTCGATTCATGCCACCTTCCAGGGCACCGCGCAGGCGTTTCAGGATTCACTCAAGAATGAGCCTTACCTGATCCTCGCCGCACTCGTCGCCGTCTATATCGTTCTCGGCATCCTCTACGAGAGCCTGATTCACCCGCTCACGATCCTCTCCACCCTGCCGCCGGCCGGGGTAGGCGCGATTCTCGCGCTTATGATCACGGGCACCGACCTGAGCATCATGGCCCTGATCGGCATCCTACTGCTCATCGGCATCGTGAAGAAAAACGCCATCATGATGATCGATTTTGCCCTCCAGGCTGAGCGCGACCAGGGCCTGCCGCCCGTCGAAGCCATCTACCAGGCATGCCTGCTGCGTTTCCGGCCCATCATGATGACCACGCTTGCCGCCATGTTCGGCGGGCTTCCGCTGGCGATCGGCATGGGAGTGGGCTCGGAGCTACGCCAGCCGCTTGGCATCACGATTGTGGGCGGTTTGCTCGTTTCGCAAGCTCTTACGCTGTTCACCACCCCGGTCGTCTATCTCTTCTTCGACCGCCTGCAGTGGCGCGTGATGAAGCTGCACCGCATCGGCTCGGAACTCGAAGAGGCCTCGGGCGACTGAAAAGCGGGCAGGAAAGATTCGGAACGGATCCTCTGAGATTCCGTACATACTTATCGAGAGAATTCCTTGCCCATATTCGGGCGATCGGTTTCTTTTCTATCCTCTTGAGAAATGACGGTTCCGGAGGCTCTCTATGCAGAATTTCCTGTATGACTTGCGGTTCGCGATCCGGCAGCTGCGTAATACGCCGGGCATGGCTCTGCTGGCGATCCTGACGCTGGCGCTAGGCGTCGGCGCGAACACAGCGATCTTCACGGTGATCGATAGCGTGCTGCTGCGGCCGCTGCCATATGTGCACTCTGACCGTTTGGTGTTTATCGGGCCGAGCGGCGACAAGCCGAGCTTCGGGTCGACATCATGGCTGAACTACCGCGACGTGCAAACGCAGTCGAAGCTGCTGGAAGACGCGGCCGGATACGCCGAGGACGTGAGCGTCCTGGAGACGAAGGACAGCTCGGTGAGTGTAGTGGCCCCGCGGGTGACTCCAAATCTTTTCACGATGCTCGGTCAGAAGCCGTTGCTGGGTCGCACGTTTTCCGATCTCGAGGGGCAACCAGGTGGACCACCGGTCGTGCTGTTGTCGGAAGGGATATGGCGAGACACGTTTCACTCCGATCCGAAGATCGTGGGCCAGGTCGTGAAGGTGGGCGGCAAACCGGACATGGTCATCGGCGTAATGGCGCGAAGCTTCAGTTTTCCCGAATCGATGGGAGCTGATCTAAAGAAGGGCGTATGGCTGCCGATCCAGCCGACACGGGAAATGCTGACTCAACGCGGGTATCACTTCTTCAGTATGGCAGGCGTGATGCGGCCGGGGGTGACGCTGGCGCAGACCCAGCAGGAAGTGAATGCGATCGCGTCGCACATTCCGCACGAGCATAGCGATCAGCCGATCAAGTTCCGCGTTGATCCCTACCAGGAAGTGCTGACAGGGCCGGCGCGGCCGGTGCTCCTCGCGATATTCGGCGCGCTGGCGCTGGTGCTCCTGATTGCTTGCGCGAATGTCTCAAATCTGCTGATCGCACGGGCGCTGGGCCGCCAGCAGGAGTTTGCCGTGCGTGCGGCGCTTGGCGCGAAGCGCTCGCGCCTAATTACGCAGATGCTGTCGGAAGGCCTGCTGCTGAGTCTGTTGGGATGCGGCGTCGGAGTCGCGCTGGCGGAGCTTGCAATGGTCGGGATAAGGAAGCTGCCCGACGGCACGATTCCGCGCGCTGACTCGATTTCAATTCACTGGCCGGTGTTCCTGGTGTTGGGAGCGATTGCAGCACTCACCACGCTTCTCTCTTCCTTGCTGCCTGCCCTGCTGGTGGCGCGCGCGAATCCGCAAGCGGCATTGCAGGCGGCTTCGCGGGGCGTCGGATCAAGGTCGACGGGAGGAAAGCTCAGCGGATGGCTTGTTGCAGCAGAAGTCGCGCTCTCAACGCTGCTGCTGGTAGGCACAGGGCTCCTTTTCCGGACGCTGTGGAACCTGGAGCAATCGCGCCTGGGGTTTGAGACCGAGCATTTGACGACTTTTACGTCGATGCCCGCGGATGCAGCGGGATTCTCGGGGATGGCAGTCGCTGAAGACGCGCAAAATGCGCCGACATCCGTGGCGACGATTACGTATCAGCCCGTGCTCGAGCGGATGAGGCAGGTTCCGGGAGTAGAAAGCGCAGCGCTGGTGACCGCGCCGCCGCTCTCGGGTATGGATGTGGTCTCGGACTTTGAGATTCTCGGGCAGCCGACGGACAAGTCGAATCACCCTACCACCCGCGTATCGGCGGTGAGCAGCGACTATGCGCGCACGATGGCAACGCCGATCGTACGGGGACGGATGATCGGAGACGGCGATACGCTGACCACGCCGTTTGCGGCGGTTGTGAATGAAGCATTGGTCAAAAAGTATTTCAGAGGCAAAGATGCTCTGGGGAAGCAGATCAACGTGGGCGGCAAAGACACCGGGATGATCAAGCCGTACACGATTGTTGGCGTGCTGGGCGACCAGGTGGACTCGAGCGTCGGCGGGGAAGTGCAGCCGCTCGTACTGTTGCCGCAGCAGCAGGTTCCCACGACATCACTGTTCTACCAGGCTCTGTTGAAGACCGTGGTGAGCTTTGTCGTGAAGACACGCGGCGACATCCCGGTGGCGCACGAGATGCGGACAGTGTTTCACCAACTGGCGCCGGGATTCGCGCTCGACAACTTCCAGACGATGCAGGAGGCGGTCGACAAGAACACCTTCAGCCAGCGCCTCGGCTTGTACCTGGTGGGGTCCTTTGCCGGGCTTGCGATCGCGATGGTCATCGCGGGTCTCTATGGGGTGCTGTCTCAACTGGTGAGCTATCGGCGACGCGAGATCGGCGTGCGCATGGCACTTGGGGCAACCCGCGCCAGCGTGGCCAAACTGGTGCTTCGGCAGGGATCGCTGCTGATCGGCCTCGGACTGGTTGTGGGACTTCTGCTGACTCTTGCTTCGGGGAGGCTGATTAAGGGCTTTCTGTATCAGGTGCAGCCTCTTGACGCGAGCACCTACGTCGCAGTCGCCCTGGTGCTGACGGCAATCGGGCTCGTGGCCGCGTTTATTCCCGCGCGAAGAGCGGCGTCGATCCATCCGATGCAGGCGCTGAGGGACGAGTAAGGCAGGGACCGAGAGACCGAGGGAACAAGGGATTAGGGATAGACAATTGCGGACTGTGGCAGGTATGGCGCAAGTAACTCCTTTGGCTGATGCGGGAGGATCGAATAGCTGTCAGGGTTGAGTACAATCAGGTTGCCATGGGATCGATCTGCGAAGGGTGGGAAGGACGTACGGTCGACGGGAAGTTTCCGCTTTTGGAGTGGGTAGGCGGCTGGGCCCATCGTTGCGTCTTTCTCACTGTCCGGCAGGCGTTGCAGAAAGCCAACATCAAACTGATCGTGGCCGGCGAAGAAGACGCCGACCGATACCTTGCCAAATGGGAGACTGCGAGAGCGCTGTCGCATCCTTCCCTGGTGCAGATGATGGAGACCGGCCGGTCCGCAATCGATGGCAAGGATTTGGTGTACGTTGTAACGGAAACGGCAGAGACCTTTCTTTCGGAAGTCATTCCGCGCAAGGTGCTTAATCCCAGCCAGGTGGAAAGCATCCTCGATCCGATTGTCGATGCGCTCTCATTTGTGCATGAAAAAGGACTCGTGCATGGCCGGGTCAGGCCTTCGAACATCGTCCAGGTCGCTGACCGGTGGAAACTCGCGAAGGATGAACTGGTTGCCGGAGGCGAGCTTCCGAAACTGATCGGGGGACCCGGCGCCTACGATGCGCCGGAGGTCGCAACCGGGAATCTCACCCAGGCGGCGGACCTGTGGTCGCTGGGCATCATTGTGGTGGAGGCATTTGAACAGCGAATCCCGGCCTGGGACCCCGCGTTGAAAAGCGATCCAACGGTGCCGGATTCGTTGCCGGATCCATTCCTTGAGATTGCACGCAGATGCCTTCGACGAGAGCCCGCGGAACGATGCTCGATTGCGGTGGTTAGGTCGCTGCTTGCGGGGGGAGAGTCTCTGCCGAGTGCGGATGAGTCTGTCTGGGCAGCGGAACCGGTGCAGTCCGGCACAGTTCCGCCAGCGCCTATCGCCGTTGCTGCGAGCCCAAAAGCAGTTGAACGGGTTCAGGTTGAGGGTGAGCGAGACGGGAGGCCGGAGAAATCGATCCCGATCACAATACATCTGGCTGATGAGGTGGAGCGCGTCGAACTCTCTCCAAGGTCGCGCCTCTTCTCCGATATCGACGAAGAAGAAGAGCACAAGAGCCACGTTGGCCTTATCCTTTTTGGCATTCTTGTCTTGCTAGGGGCTGGCGGCTACGTCGCCGTGCGCCAGCATTGGGTCGATTTACCATGGCCACCTCAGACGCCGAATGCACCGGCCGCAAATCAACCCTCTCCGTCGGCGCAAGCACCACAGGCGCCGCCGGCAGAGAGCCCGAGCGCGCCTTCGGACGGCCAGACCGCTATGCAGAGTCAGACACCATCCGAGACGCAGAGCGCGCCATCGACAGCACAGCCCGCGCCGGAAACCCAGCAGTCTGCTTCGCCATCGGTCGAAGGATCTGCGTCTCCATCGGCAGAAAAGCCGAAGACTGCAAAGCCGGAAACTAAAGCCGAAGCGCCCAAAGAAGAGTCAGCGCCTCGAGAAGTGACGAGCACACCGCAAGTTGTAAATTCCGAGGGTGCTGTACTGAAGCAGGTTTTGCCTAATGTGGCGCCGGGCGCAAGCGAGAGTATGCGAGGACCGGTACTGGTGGAGGTTCGGGTCTCAGTCGATGAAGATGGCAAGGTCTCAAATGCCCAATACATGACGCACGGACCCGGCAATTACTTCGCAAGGATTGCGCGTGAAGCCGCAAGGTCATGGAAGTTCACGCCGCCTGCGAGGGAAGGACGGCCTCAGGCGAGCGTCTGGACCCTGCGGTTCCGGTTCGAACGAAGGAACACCGACGTTACTGCAACCCGGCTTCGTTGACGGCCTAACCCGGTCTTTAAAATCTGCCCCAAAATTGCCGCGCAAGGCACTCATAAGTCCGGGATCGAGAAGCAGTCCGGGCTCGAGAAGTGCCGAGGTTTCCACGCCTTCCACATGCGGCCAGGATGCGCCAGCCGTATTCTTATGGAAACAGCAGGAAACGAGTAAGCCCACCGGTACCCGTGTCAGATTTCGCACAGAGCGTCAAGCAACAGCTCGACATCGTCAAGGTGATCGAGGGATACATCCGCCTGCGCAAGGCGGGAGCGAATTACGTGGGCTTGTGCCCCTTTCACAAAGAGAAAACGGGTTCATTCAACGTAAGTGGTGTGAAGCAGTTTTTCTACTGCTTCGGCTGCCAGGCGACAGGGGACATGTTCACCTTTGTGGGGCGCATGGAGAACGTCTCGTTTCCCGAGGCGGTACGGATCGTTGCGCAGAAGGCCGGGATTCCACTGCCGAAACGCGAGTTTTCTTCTCCCGAAGAAGCCGCTGAGGCGCGCCAGCGAGGGAAACTCCTGGATCTGCACGAGGCTGCGGCGGCCTGGTTCGAAGAGCAATTTCGCGGACCGGAAGGGGCTTTGGCTCGCGAATATCTGGCGGGCAGGGGAATGACTCCCGAAGGGATCAGGGCGTTCCGGATCGGTTATGCCCCGGACGGCTTTGGCGCACTGCGCGATCGCCTGAGCGGGATGGCGGACGAAGCCACACTCCGGGCGTCCGGGCTCTTCAGTTCGAAAGAGCAGGGTGACGGCACGCAGGGACCGATTTATGACCGATTCCGCAAGCGGGTCACCTTCCCGATCTGCAATGAGAGCGGGCGCGTGATCGCGTTTACCGCCCGCGCGCTCGAATCGGGCGAAAAGGCTGGTCCGAAGTACATCAACTCACCGGAGACGCCCCTCTATCACAAGGGAGAGGTGCTTTTTAACCTCGATAAGGCCAAAAGTGCCATCAGAATGGCCGGATATGCGCTCCTGGTTGAGGGTCAGATGGACTGTATTTCGCTGTTTTTGCGCGGAATTCAGCACGTAATCGCCACTAGTGGGACCGCCTTCACCGAACAGCAGGCAGCGATGTTGAAGCGGCACACGCAGAACGTCGTAGTCAATTTCGATCCGGACGCAGCGGGGGCGAACGCAGCGGAGAAGTCTATCGCTTTGTTGACGGAAGAAGGCTTCAACCTGAAGCTTGTGACCCTCGACGGGGGCCTTGATCCGGATCGGTTTATCCGCGAGAGAGGCGTGGAGGCATACACACAGGCAGTGCTTGGGGCGCGGCGCCAGTCCGATTACCTGATCGAGCGGGCACGGCAGATGTTCCCCGGCGTGGCGGCCGAGCAGAAGTTGAAGAAGGTGAACTACTTGCTTCCGCACATCCGGCGGATTCCACATGAACTTATGCGTCTCGAGTTTGTCAGGGATGCATCGCAGAAGCTCGAGATCGACTCTGCCATCATGTTGAAGGAAATGAGGCAGGCGGCGCTGAAAAGGCGGGAACACATCGAGGTTCGGACAACAGCACTTACCGAGGTGGAGCGCGTGTTGTTGCGTGCGGTGGCGATCACCGGTCCCGAACATGAGGACGCGAGGCGCACAGCGATGGACGCCATAACGCGGCAATCCCAGTGGTTTGAGGCGCTTGCAACATGGCCGGCCCTTCAAGCTCTGGCCGGACGCGGATCGCGCGATCCGATGGACGTAGTTGAAGACGCGGGACAAAGAGCGCTGTTGGCCGAGGCGTTGCTGGGGGAAACCGAGCCTCCCGCGGCGGAGACCGTGTTTGGGTCGATCGTGAGCCTTCAACAGCGGAAGATCGAAGCGGATTTGCGGGATGTTCGGGCACAGATTGCCGAGGCCGAGCGCAGAGGCGACTTCGCCGAGCTTGCCCTGTTGACTCAGAGAAAGCTGGAACTTGACCGGGCATTGAGGCAATTGAGAGCCTCAGCGCCGGCCTCGCGCTGAATTCGATTGAAAAGACTGATTCTTTGAGTCGCTTTAAGCCGAAACCACGTCTAAACAACAGGGCAGGCGTGGCGGCTGCCCGAGCCGGATTGCTTCATACGCGGGTAGCGGCTGTTACCAGCGGAAGAACCGGACTGCGATTTTCACTGTCAAGTAGAAAATCGATTTGTGTTAATCTATTGATCTCTGTGAGGATGCGCGCCTTCTCTGCCCCACATATGAGCTTCGGCTCGCGGGCGACCCAGGCAAAACCTGATGCGCGAACATCCTGCTCCGAGCGACTATTACCAACGCCGCTTCTTTTTTTTGCGGGAGACTGCGACTCGTGTCTGCACGTGTGCATCTTCGGGCATCATAAATATGTTGCGCGCGTAGAGCTCTGCACTGGTGCGCGGGCCGGTGCTAAAACTTGATCGCGCTGGAGAGTAGGAACCATTTTGGCCATCAACAACGATAAATTTGAAGACGACATTCAGAACCTGATCGAGACCGGCAAGGAGAAGGGCTATCTCACCTACGGCGATGTGAACGACATGCTGCCGGAGGAGATGGGCAATGCCGACGACATCGATGATCTGATGACAACCATCAGCGGTCAGGGCATCGACCTGCTGGACGCTCCCAAATTTGGCGCGGACAAGGATTTCGAGCTCGAAGAAGGCGAAGACGTCGAGCTCGATCTGACGCCCGGAACGCTGGAAAAGACCAATGACCCCGTCCGCATGTATCTGCGCGAGATGGGCACGGTGCCTTTGCTGACGCGTGAAGGCGAAGTAGAGATTGCGAAGCGCATCGAGCGCGGACAGATGCGCGTGCTGAAGGCGATTTCGCGTTCGCCGATCGTGATTCGCGAGATTGTGGCGCTCGGCGAAGACCTGAAGCGCGGCGTGCGCAACGTAAAAGAGGTGGTGCTCTTTGACGAAGAAGAGCTGACCGAAGACGTTGTGCAGGCGCGCGTGCGCGCGACTGTGGCGCGTATCGATCAGCTGGTAAAACACCAGAAGAAGATTGCCCAGTTCGAAGAGAAGCAGGAGGCAGCAAACAGCAAAACCAGCCAGAAGGAGCTTCGCAAGCTGCGCTGGCTGATTGCGCGCGAGAAGGTGTATGTGTCGCGCATCGTGCGTGAGCTGAAGTACACGGGCCTGGAACGCAAGCGGCTGCTCGACAAGGTGAACAAGACTGTCGACACGATGCGCACGCTCGAGCGGCAGATTCGTTCGCTGGATCAGAAGTACGAGGCTTCGAAGAGCGAGGAACTGAAGAAGGAGTATCGCCGCCAGCAGAAGAACTGCAAGGTAGATCTCGAGAAGATCGAGGTCGATGCGGGTGTCTCGATTGCGGAGCTGAAGCGCACGCAGCGCGAGATGATCCAGGGCGACATGGACGCCGAGCAGGCCAAGCGCGAGCTGATCGAGGCCAACCTCCGACTCGTTGTGTCGATCGCGAAGAAGTACACCAACCGCGGACTGCAGTTTCTCGACCTGATTCAGGAAGGCAACATCGGCCTGATGAAGGCGGTGGACAAATTCGAGTACCGCCGCGGCTACAAGTTCTCGACCTATGCGACGTGGTGGATACGCCAGGCGATTACGCGCGCGATTGCGGACCAGGCAAGAACGATCCGCATCCCGGTGCACATGATCGAGACGATCAACAAACTCATCCGCACGTCTCGTCAATTGGTCCAGGAGCTGGGCCGCGAGCCCAGCAGCGAAGAGATCGCGCGGCGCATGGATATTCCTGTGGCGAAGGTACGCAAGGTTCTGAAGATTGCGCAGGAACCCATCTCGCTCGAGACACCGATCGGCGAGGAGGAAGATTCGCACCTCGGCGACTTCATCGAAGACCGGCAGGCGGTTTCGCCGAGCGAGGCGGTCATCAGCGTGAACCTGAAGGAGTACACCTCGCAGGTTCTGCGCACGCTGACGCCGCGCGAGGAACGGGTGATCAAGATGCGCTTCGGGCTGGAAGACGGCTCGGAGCATACGCTGGAAGAGGTAGGACAGAGCTTCCAGGTTACGCGCGAACGCATCCGGCAGATCGAGGCGAAGGCGCTGCGCAAGCTGCGCCATCCGTCGCGGTCACGGAAGCTGAAAGCGTTCGTGGAAGGCGTGAAAGAATTGTAAGTGGAGCGGGAGATGCACAAGCGCCGCAGCCGGAAGGCTGCGGCGCTTGCTTCTTGCGTTCTCAGCCGTGCGAAGCAGGCCCCAATCAGGTCAAAATCATAAACCAGATCCAACAATCACCACCGACTCCGGCGGCAGGTGAAGCGCAGCATCATCAATCCGAGAGCCCCGCTTGGATGCAAGAACCACCCTCGCTCCCGAAATCGGCTGCAAGCTTCTTTCCGTTTCCGACAAGTTGCACGCCACCACAATCGAACCGCGTCTCATTGAGACCCACTCGTCTTCCTCGCTATACGTCACGATCGTATTGCCCGGTTCGCCGTTGTTCAGACCAGGTGTGGAGCGGCGCAATCTTATAAGCGCACGATACCATTCCAGCATTTCACGGTGCAGAGCCTCCCGGAGTTCATCCCAGTTAAGCTTCGATCGCAAGAAAGTTTCGTGCTTTTCCGGATCGGGCACCGATCCGGGGTCCCAGCCAAATGCGGCGAACTCACGCTTCCTGCCTGCTGAGACCTGTCGCGCAACTTCCGGATCGTCGTGATCGGCGAAGTATTGAAACGGCGATGTGGCAGCCCATTCCTCGCCTTGAAATATCATCGGAACAAACGGACCAAGCAGAACCAGCGCCGCGGCGATTTTGGCTCGTTCGCAGCCAGCGATCTGCCCGACTCTGTCGCCGATCGCTCGATTGCCAACCTGGTCGTGGTTTTGAATATAGCCCAGAAATCGATGCTGCGACAGATTCGCCGGCGGACGGCCATGATGGCGCCGGCGATGCTGAGAGTAGCCTCCGTCGTAAACGAAGGTCCTCTCAAGCGCCTTGGCGAGGTGCGCAAGAGAACCGAAATCGCGGTAATAGCCGCGACTCTCTTCGCGGCTCAGAACCGTGAACAACGCGTGATGAAAGTCATCGCTCCATTGAGCGTCCATCCCGAAGCCCCCGCACTCGCGGGCAGTGACAACCCGCGGATCATTCAGGTCGCTTTCGGCAATCAGTACGAGACCACGCCCCAAAGTCGCGGCGAGCGTCTCGGTTTCAATCGCAAGCTGCTCAAGAAAGTGAACGGCCGATCTGTCGACAAATGAGTGAACCGCGTCGATGCGCAGTCCATCGAGATGAAAATCCCGCATCCACATCTGCGCATTGTCGCAGAAAAATCGACGCACCTCGCGCGATCCAGCACCGCCCAGGTTCACGGCGCCTCCCCACGGTGTTTTGTGGGACTCATCTAAATACGGTCCGAATTTGCCGGTGTAATTGCCCGAAGGTCCAAAGTGGTTGTACACCACGTCGAGAATCACTGCCAGCCCATGTTCGTGCGCAGCATTCACAAACCGTTTCAACGCCTCCGGGCCGCCGTAGGGCTCGTGAACAGCAAAGAGGGCAACACCGTCATAACCCCATCCGTGATTGCCTGCGAAGGACGCCACAGGCATCAGTTCGACATGCGTAACGTCAAGATCAGCCAGGTAGCGAAGCTTCTCAACAGCCGAATCCAACGTTCCGTGCGGAGTAAACGTTCCTATGTGCAACTCGTAAATCAGCGCACTGGCCAGAGGACGAGCCTGGAATCCCGCGTCACGCCATTCAAAGGCTTTCTGATCATAGACGCGCGACAGGTCATGAACGCCCTTCGCCTGCCATTGCGATCTGGGATCTGGATATACCCTGCTGTCGTCATCGATCAGGTAACCGTAGTCCGTTCCAGCTCCAGCGGCATCCACATGGGCATCCCACCAGCCGTGACCTCCCTTTCGATGCATCGGATAGACTCTTCCATCCGCCTGCACAGAGACAGTTTTGGCGCGTGGTGCCCACACCTCAAATCGATGCATCGTCAGTTCTCTTCCTTTACAAGCAACGCTACGGGAAAGCGCTCTAAAAGAGACTGAATGCGAACGCGCCCGCCTTTCACGACCTCCGACGTGAGCACATTCGTCCATCGCTCTGCCGGAAGCTCAACCGTTGTACCCGACCAATTCCCGCCAAGCTTCAAATTCCACCGCGGAACAATCGTTGCCACGCTTCCGGCACGTACATATCCGATGGCATAATCCGTCTTATTGCCCTCTATCGCAAGCGGAACATAGTCCGCCTGGGCCTGGAACCACGCGGTCTTTTCTTGCCGAAGCCGCAACGCGCGATGAAGAACCCACAGCTTCGGCATGCCCCTGTCCATGTCTTTGAGGATTTCTTCTGCAGTCACTCGGGACTTCACTTCCGCAAGCATCGACATCCGGACCGAATAGTCAACGGGTGCTCGATTGTCTGGATCAACCAGGTGGAGATCCCACAACTCGCTTCCCTGGTAGGTGTCCGGCACGCCGGGCGCTGTGCACTTCATCAAAGTCTGTGCCAGGCTGTTGATGCGACCGGGGCCGTCGAACCGCTTCACAAGTTCTTCCATGGAGTTCAGAAAATCTGAGGAGGCATACAGCCGGTCAATAAATAACTGGAGGGCATCTTCAAACTCCCTATTTGGCTGGGTCCAGTTTGTCTGCTGCTTTGCCTCGCGCGCAGCCTTCAGCATGTACCCGCCCAATCGATTGGCCTCGATCGGCCAGGCGCCAATCATCGTTTGATAAAGGAAATACTCTGTGTTGCGATCGGGGTGGCCATTCGCCTTGAAGAACGCATTCTGGCGCGACCAGCGCTTGAGAAATGTCTTCCATTGGCCCGCGGACTCCGTCAACACCGCCAGGCGCGCACGAACATCATCAGACCGTTTTGTGTCGTGCGTAGAGAGCGTGGCCATGGTGAACGGATGCGAGGCCTGCATCTTCCGGCAATAGTTGTGAAATTCGGCAACGCTCAGCCCGTCACGGTCCGGCGCACCTCCGACTTCATTCAATCCAATCAGCCGGTTGTAGTAGTAGAACGCAGTGTCTTCCACTCCTTTGGCCATCACCGGGGAGGTGAACTGCTGAAAGCGATAGACAAACTCTGCCTCTAACGGGCCGCGGGTGCGCAGCCGCAGCACATCGCCAATAAAGTCCATTAGCCCGGAGTCGAGATCGGGCCTGTGAACTTTGGCTCTCTCGACGGCGCTCAATATCTCCGAATGATCCGCGTCTGAAATCTCGTCTCGGCCAGGAACAACGTAGGTTCTGTAAACCTTGAGGCATGCGGCAACTTCGCGAACGGCGCGCCTGATCTCCGCACGAGTGAAGTCGCGGCGATCCCGGTTGTTTTCGCATATCTCGAGAAACAGGCTTGCAAGGCGGTTGATGTCGCTTCCCAACGCCTCACGCTCAACGCTTATTTTCTTCTCATGCGCAATCTGGTCAAAGCTGAGGGTCTCTCGCGTGAACTCCTGATAGATTCCGCCAAGTTCCCTCAGACCATCCGGAAACGTGAGCAGGCTGTTGCAGGCGTTCAGAAAATCATAACCAGTCGTGCCTTCTATCGGCCAACTCTCTCGCAGGAACTCGCCTTGCTCAAGAATCTTTTCTCCGATGATCCAAGCATCCGGTGAGCGGTGCCGCAGGCGCGTGAAATACTGCAAGGGATCACGTAATCCATCGGGATGGTCCACGCGAACCCCGTCGAGCACACCGTTTCCGAGCCATTCTAGGATGCGCCGGTGCGTCGCATCGAAAACGTGTGCCCGCTCGACTCTGACTCCAACCAGCGTATTCACGTCAAAAAAACGGCGATAGCCGAGTTCCTGGTCGGCGGTCCGCCAGTATGCGAGGCGATAATGCTGCAGATTCAATAACTCATCGAGTGCGTCGAAATCTCGGTTCAACTCGGCAATCGCCTCGTCTATCGCGCTCAGCACCTTCGGCTGCTCCTCGCAAAACCGTCGCAAAAGACCAAAGATAACTTCCTTGTCGCGATGACGCGATTGGGTCCCGCCGGTGTCAGTCGTTTCGGGACTCGGCAAGCGCGCGAGACTATCGGACAGAAAGCTGAGTGCAGGGCTATCGGCATGTTCGCCCGCTCGCGTCAGCACGATCGGCAACGATCGGGGAGCGAGCGGGTACAGGTTTTCCACATAGCGGACGCGAAGTGCGTAGTTATCACGCTCGACGGTAATCTGTCCGGCGCTCAACACACGGCCATACTGATCTCCTAGGACTGGAATCAGAATCTTGTTCTGGAGCCGCACCTCGGACGACTGCCAGTCGATGTCGAACCAGGTGGCAAAACGGCTGGACGGCCCATTTTCAAGAACATCCCACCAATATCGATTTCGGGGCCCGATGGCCATGTGATTCGGAACAATATCGAGCACCTGGCCGAGACCGAGTTCCAAAAGGCGGCTGCAGAATTTCTGGTGCCCTTCTTCGCCTCCCAACTCTTCATTTACCCTCTGATGGTCCACAACATCGTAACCATGCATGCTACCGGGCGCGGCTTGAAGATACGGCGAGCAATAAACGTGAGAGATACCCAGGTCTTTCAGATATGCCGTAATGCCCGCGGCGTTTTCAAACGTGAATCCTGCATGCAGTTGCAGCCTGTAGGTCGAGGAGGGGACACGCGGCATCTCGCTTGTGTACCTGCATGAGTTATGGACAGGGAGGCAATCACCGTACCGAACGGCCCGTTGGATGCATCCCGCGCGCGGCGAAGATGTCTATTAGCTTGATTCGCACCGGCTTCGCATCTGGGAACAGCCTTGTGGAGACGAAGTTGCGCGTGCGAAGTTCAAGGAAAAGCAATGTTTAAGGCTATTCGTGGTTCGCATTCGACAAGGTATCCTTGAAAGTGATCGGACCGCGCCGTAATCTCCAGGTCGGTCTTGCTTTTCTTCAATTCAAGAAGGTCTTTGGTTCGAACGTCCTAGAGTAACGGGTTCACCATCCATCGTAGTTCGTGCTAATCTGCCAACTTCCGCATAGATAGTGCAAGAGGTGTCTTCCTGCTCACATGATGCGGAAGAGGGAAAGATTCTCCGTGGAGTATCATCCGATCGGCATAAGGCATATCGATCTCACTCGCGTTCAGCCGGCTTCCAGCGAGACCGCGCGCACGATCAATCGTGATATCGTGCTCGAGCTCATCCGCGAACACCAGCCGACCTCGCGCGCCGAGCTCGCCCGCCTTTCCCGTCTGCAACGCAGCACTGTTTCGCAGATCGTCGAGCAGCTTATCCGTGAGCGGTGGGTACGCGAAGGGCCAGTCGCGATCTCGGCCCGAGGCCGACGCCCCACGATGCTGGGGTTGAATGAGGAACTCGGAGTGATCGCCATCGATCTCCGTCCCAGCGTGGCGACGATTGCTGTTGTGGATTTGAACGGGCGTCTTCTTTCGCGCTCTCAGGTTCCCATCACCTCCGATCCGGAGACGTCGACTCGCCAGATCAACGAAGCCGCCGAGAGAGTTCGCGATGCACTGCCTCGCTATTCGATCGAAGGAATTGGAATCAGCCTGCCCGGTCGCGTTGATCCTGCAACGCAGCGCCTGGTATTTGCGCCGAACCTGCGCTGGCCCGATTTCGACCTGAAGGGCGCCGTCGAATCGAAGATGCGCCTGCCCGTAAAGATGGAAAACGCCGCAAACGCCTGCCTGATCGCAGAGCTTACGTTCGGCCGTCTCGACGGAATTCACAATATTGTTCTGGTGACAATCTCCGAGGGTGTTGGGACAGGGATTTTTGCCAATGGTCACCTGATTACCGGAGACGGAGGACGAGCAGGCGAATTTGGCCACGCCCCGCTCGAGCCTGACGGTCCCCGTTGCTCGTGCGGGCGCTGCGGTTGCTGGGAGGTTTTCGCCTCCTGTCGCGCAGCCCTCCGCTACTACAGCGAGCTGGAACCGAAGGCCCGTGACATCACGTTCCATAACCTGCTGCTGATGGCAGAAGACGGCGACCCTTCCGCCGCCTGCGCACTTGAACGACAAGCGAAAGAGATAGGGCGCGGACTCGGATTGTTAATTGCCGGCCTGGCTCCCAGCATAATTCTTATCGCGGGTGAAATCACCGGCGCCTGGTCTCGGTTCGGTCCGATCATTGAACAGGAAGCGGCCAGGTTCACTGTCGCCGGCACAAAGCCCGGCATTCTCCCAGCCCATGAGGGTGAGATTGCACGCCTTCGCGGTGCAGCCGCCCTGGTCTTCCAACGGCACTGGCCGGAACGCGAACTTCGGGAAGCTTCCGAGAATCGCCCTGCGAAGAAGCTCCGAAAGCCTCGACGTAGAAAAAAACTGGTTACCCGGTAGGTTTGTGACGATCCGGCAAGCTGGCGGGCTGAACCGGTTTTTCCCCGTTTCAAGCGACCCAATCCCATTTTGATAAATCGATTTTCTATACTTGACAGTCGAACTCAAATAGGCATATAGTTCGGCACGCGTACTAAACAGCATCCTTTGCGGTACATACTGCGATGCTGAACCAGAAAAGTTGCAAAAATCCTTACGAACGATAGGGTTCGGAATACGTGTTTTTCTTCTTGGAGGCTTCACATGTTTGCATGGCAAACAAATCCACGTCGAATTGTATCGATCACAATCATCCTTGCTCTCACCATCACGCTGGGCGTCGGCCTGTCCTCTTACGCCCAGGTACTCTACGGCTCCATAACCGGAACGGTCACTGACACCTCGGGCGCGGTCGTCCCGAATGTGACGGTGACCATCACGAACGAACAAACCGGCGACATCCGCACGACAACTGCTAACGGGACGGGCGACTACAGAATCGGAGACGTGTTGCCCGGGATTTATACGGTCTCGGTCAAGCCGTCAGCAGCTTTCGCCACGTTCACGCAAAAGGGCGTCCAGGTCGATGTCAACCACGCCGTGCGCGTTGACGTGAAGCTGCAACTGGGAAGCGTAACGACCCAGGTGGTTGTGGATACCACTGCACCCATTCTGCAAACCGAAACCGCGGAGGTCAGTCACGAGATCACAGACACGCAGCTGACGCAGCTTCCCATAACTTCCACGCAGGGGCGCCAGTACCAGGCGCTGTATACGATCATCCCCGGCGCCGCAATGGTCCAGGAAAAGAACTCTACGGCCTCCAATCCTTCCCGCGCCATGTCGGTGAATTTCAACGGCATGAATTACAACGGCAACACCACCCGCATTGACGGCGCGGTGAACTACTATGGATGGCTGCCTTACCTCATCGCCTACGTGCCGCCCGCCGACTCGATCCAGAACGTCAGCATCATTACAAACTCGTTCAATGCCGAACAGGGCGTGGCCGGTGGTGCTGCCATCAACATCACCACGAAGAGCGGCACCCGCGATCTCCACGGCAGCGGCTGGTGGTACTACCAGGGTTCTGCCTTCAACGCCCGCCCGTACACCGCGACTACTGGGTCGGTTCCCAAGAACATCTTTAACGAATTCGGTTTCAATGTTGGTGGCCCGGTATATATTCCGCACATCCTCACCGGCAGAAAGAAGCTCTTCTTCTTTCAAAACTTCGAGCGGACCACCCGCCGTCAGCTGATCACCGGCCTGGTCACGGTGCCGGACTCGGCGATGATGGGCGGCGACTTCTCTGAAGCGGCGTCGCTCCCCAGCGGCACTCTCTACGATCCGCAACCTGGCGGTGTCGGACCCTACCTGGATCCCGCGTCTCGGCCCACCTTCCTCTCCGAGTACGGCTGCAATTGCATCCCGCCCTCGCGCCAGTGGCCCGGTGCAGCCCAGTGGGCGAAGCTGCTTAAGCCCATCAGCGACACGATAAAGACAACGCCAAACCTGCTCAGTGCCGGCATGGTCAATGACTACAACGGAAGCGGGACTCTGGCTTACGACCGCAACACGTCGGACACAAAGATCAACTACCTCCCAACCGAGAGCACACAGATCTTCGGCAAGTACAGCATCGAGCCGTTTTCGATCACCGACCCACAGAATCTGGGCGCGGCCGGCGGCGGAACGTTCGATGGCGGCCAGGCGGGCGCTGCCTCAGGACGCATTCAGAACGTCGGCCTCGGAATGAGCCATGTCATCTCCAGCAGCCTGGTGATTGACGGCGACTTCGGTTACACGCGCCAGGTCACCGGCGCTCAGTCCACAGTCGATCTGGCGGCTGGCAATTTCGGTTCCTCGTCCAGCGGATTAAACATTCCAGGGACGAACGGATCCGGACAGAACTACGTCGGCCAGCCGGTCTTCGCATTCGGCAACGTCCAATCCAACGGCGCAAACAATCCTGTCTCGTTCTCATCGCTCGGCAACGCGAGCGGAGCCAACCCGTTCCTGTTCCGCGACAACCAATACACCGGTGACCTGAACCTGAGCTGGACCAAGGGCCGCCATGCAACCAAGTACGGCGCCACTTACTACCACTTCCAGCTCAACCACTTCCAACCAAGCAGCGGCGGGGCCATCAGCAACCCGCGGGGCGGCTTCGCGTTCCAGGGCGGGATGACCTGCGGAGCAGGCTGCGGAATCTCCAACTACAACGGTCTGGCCGATATGCTACTGGGCCTGCCGAACCAGGCTGGAACCGCAAGCAATGCAGTCGCAAAAACAACCCAGGTGAACAACCCCAACTCGTTGCGCTGGTCGACGTATTCCGGGTATGCCCAGGACCAGTGGACCGTTACTTCGAGGCTCACGCTGAATTACGGCGTCCGCTACGAGTACTATCCAATGGCATATAAAGATCACACCGGCGTCTCCATCCTCGATCCCACAAAGCCTCAGTTGGCCAATGTTGAAGTCGGCGGAGTCGGCGGCAATCCTGAGAACGCAGGCGTGGACGTGGGTTGGGGTTTCTTCGCTCCTCGCCTCGGCATCGCCTATCGTCTCAACGACAAGACCGTCGTTCGCACCGGCGGCGGCATCACCTCTGACCCGGACAGCTTCCGCTTCCTCCGTGACGCGTACCCGGCAACCATCATCGCCGGTTATAACTCACCTGCCGTCGGCCAAGTCGCACTGAACGGCAGTCAGCAACTGCCCCTCACCACCGGCATTCCGGCAGCGGTCCCACCCACAATCACCAACGGGTTTACTTCGCTTCCTGTCGGCACCGGTACCACGACGGTTACGAAGAATTTCCATCGCGGGTACATTGAGAGCTGGAACGTCTTCTTCCAGCGCGATTTCGGTGCAGGATTGGTCGGGAATCTCGGTTACGTGGGCACGCACCAGGTTCGCCAGCTTGCGCAGACCGGCTATCTGAACGCAGCCCCGCTGCCCAGCGGCTCCACGATCTGCATGGCCAACGGGCAGTTCAACCCGTCCTCGCCATACTACAACGGGACGCTCGGCAGCAATCCCTGTAACTTCGCGGCCAATACGCTGGTCAACATCGGAGCCCCATGCCCGCCCGGAACAACAGGCAAGGGTCTCGGTGTCTGCTACAACACCGGCGGCATTGGCATGGTCATACCGCTCTTCAGCGCCAGCTACAACGGTATGCAGGCGCAGTTGACCCGCAATGCCGGAAGAAACTCGTCCTTCGGCCTGATCTACACCTGGTCGCATGCCTTCGCTTATGAGGAAAATGGCGCTGGTTCGGGTTCGGGCGGCTTGTCGTGGAACTATCCCGGGTACTACGCCCGGAACCGCGCCAGCGCAGCCTACGACCAGACGAACAACATCCAGTTCTACGGCATATACACGTTGCCCTTCGGACGCGGCCAGAAGTTCGCGCAGAACGGAGTCGCCAGTGCCATTTTGGGTGGATTCCAACTGAATGGGCAACTCAGCCACATCAGCGGCACACCGTTCACGGTGAATGCCAACGGCAACAACGCCAACGCGCCGGGCAACCCGCTCTACGCTAGCCTGGTCAAGCCCTATCACCAGGTTGGCGGGCGCGGTCGCGTTGCGGGAGCCTCCCCCTGGTTCGATCCCTCTGCCTTCGTCAACCCAGCTCAGCCTGCCTACACCGCGACCATGACGCCGGACCAGATTGCCTCGCCGGTCTTCGGTGGCACGAACCGCAACGAATTCCGCGGTCCCGGCCAGACTCTGATAAACGCAAGCCTCTTCCGCGGTTTCCATATCTATCGTGAGAGCGAGTTCCAGATCCGCTTTGAGGCCTTCAACGTGATGAATCACGCCTTGCTCCCCAGTCCAAACAACACCACAGTCCCGTCCAACGCCAACGTCGCCGCAGGTAAATTTGGAACCTTCGGCATGATCACCAGCGGCTACGGCGCATCGCGTACGCTGCAACTCAGCGGCCGCTTCAACTTCTAGCTCCTTGCCGCTGCGACCGTGGCTCTAGCCGCTGCGGCGAGGTTCGATTACGGCACGGACCTGCAGTCACCGGGAAGAGCAAAAATGCGCTTCCCGGTGTTTCTTCTTGGACGTCAATACCCAATCCCAGACCGGGCGATTCGTAACCCAGCCCCCCGGGAAACAGACACGCCGAATCTCGAACTTGCAGATAATTTAGATCTCCCGGCGCACAATTGAAGCGGGGGAGTGTTTTGGGGCCCCATCCGCGGCTCAGACACCAGATAGCCCTCGCCCTTCCGTATTGCAAAAGCGGGACAAACAGACCCATCCCCCCGCCCCAAAATTTGCAGTTTCCCCCTCGCATCAGTCCGCAATCGACTGAGGTACTCGCCGGCGCGAGCACCGAAAACTCAGAACTGAAATCGAGAAACCGGATTACTGCGGAGGCGCATGTCCGATGAACTTGTCGGCCCATTCGATGAAGTACTTCATGTTGGGCGCGTCGGTGTGGCCGCCGTCATGCTGGCGCCACGCAAGCTGGCCGTCCAGCAGTCCGGTGTTCACGGGAGGCATCGTCGTCGTCCGATAATCGCCGCCCACATCCAGCCCTTTGGCTCCCAGCAGAACAAACACCCGGTTCGCATCTACCGTGGCCATAAAGCTGCCTTCGTGGTCGAGCCACTTTGCGTCGCCCTTTTCCGGAATCCCGTAGCTGATGAACGTAAGCCGGGGCGCGCACAATGCGATCAGTTCATTGGAGTCAACCGGAAGATCCCCTGGATTCATGCTTCCGAAGGTTGCATCCGATGCGCCGTACTTCATGAAGTTGCCCGCCATCCAGTAGTACTCACCGCCGGTCAGACTCTCGACGGCCTCACCGAAGTTGCGGCGCAGAAGCGTGGCGCCGCCCTTGCCAGACGATCCCACCAGCACCATCGCAAATCGCTGATCAAATGCCATGGTTACCAGTGCCGCCTTGCCATACCGCGAAACACCCTCGATTCCGACGTGCTTTCGATCGACAGCACTGTCTGTTTCGAGATAGTCCAGGCCCCGGCCCGCGCCCCATGCCCACGCACGCAGCGCACCCCAGTCCTCGGGCTTGCGCGGCTGCCCCTTGTTGACCAGGCCGATAATCCCTCGCGTCAAACCAGCACCGTCATCGGCCTGCACGCTCACCGGATCGAAGAGGACAAATCCCCAGCCTGCTGCTACTAGCTGCCAGGTGTTCGGCAGTCCTCCGTCTTCATTCAACTCTGGCCTCTGAAACGGCGGCGACGCCTTCACCGGCTGCCACGCCGGATGCTGCTCGAAGACCTCCTTGAGGGCAGGATCCTGCTGAATGAGCAGTGCTTTCCATGCGCTATTCACCTTAGCGAGATCCGTGCCGTTGGGCTCGTTGGGATTCGGAAATGCCGCACGGCCAAACATCATCAGGACCGGAACCGGCCCCTTCGCCCGCTGAGGAAGCACCTCCATCATGTGAATGTGGACGCTGATGGCCGGGTTCGACGAATTGTCGACAACCCCTTCGACATCCTTGGCGATGACCGGTGTAAACCCGATCATCTCGTGGTCCTCGGCGTTGACCTTCCAGGTCACCCTCGGCACGTCCTTTGGAACGCGGCCGTAGACATACTTCGAAAACATCTCAACCAGTTCCGGCCGGCGCTTATTCCACCAGGTATCTGGCGTCGTCACCTTCTGGCCGTCATTCATCGTCAACGGATCCGGCACATTTGGAAATGGATTAGCCTTCGACTCGTCGTAATTGGCGTGATTCGGAGCCTTCTCGTTCCCGCTCGGCCCTGGCCGCACTGCCTTGATACCCAGCTGATCCATCATGTTCTGCTGATCCTGCTCAGAGGTAAACGTGACCGGTGCGGGATCGGAAGTCTGCGCAGTCGCCGATGGCGAGATCGCGCAGAATACGGGAACGAAACAATACGAGAGAACTCGCAGTTTGAGGGCGATCACGGGACGCTCCGGATGTTATGCTTTCAACACTTTCGCAAAGCGATTTATTAAGGGCGTCTAATCGTAAACCTTCCGCTATGAAACAAGCACGGAAAATCGCCGCTGTGGCCTTCGTTCTGGTCTGCGGGTGTAACGCAGTCCTGGGTCAATCGCAGCCTTCATCGCCGCAGGTTTGGGTGTCGAGTTGGGGAGCCTCGCAGCAAATTCCCGAACCGCAGAACGCATTGCCAACCGAGGACCTGACCGATGCCACGATCCGGCAGATCTTTCATCTGTCCGTCGGAGGCCCCGCCTTGCGGGTGCACCTGTCTAACGCTTTTGGCACGGAAGACCTTCACATCAAATCGGTGCACATCGCCCGCCCCCTGTCGCCGGCGTCGGAAGCTATCGACCCGGCCAGCGACCATCCATTGACCTTCGCCGGAAGTTCTGAAGCGGTTATCCCTCCCGGAGCGGAACTGATCTCGGACCCGATCGCGTTTCCCGCGGCACCACTGTCAGATGTGGCTGTCACCTACTATCTCTTCGCGCCGCCTTTACGCCAGACAGGGCATCCCGGCTCGCGCGCCACTTCCTACTACGCCCATGGGAACCGGGTGAGCGCCGCCAACCTGCCCGACGCGAAACACATCGATCACTGGTATCAAGTATCGGAGATTGACGTCCAGGCGCCTTCGACAGCTGCTTCCATCGTCGTATTGGGCGACTCCATCACGGATGGGCATGGCGCCACCACGAATGGAAACGACCGCTGGACCGATGTACTTGCCCGCAGGCTGCAAGACTCGCCTGCCACTCGCAACATTGCCGTATCGAACCAGGGCATCGGAGGAAATCACCTGCTTATCGACGGACTCGGCCCGAATGCACTGGCGCGGTTCGATCGCGATGTGCTCGCCCCGGCAGGTGTCCGATGGCTCATCGTATTCGAAGGCGTGAACGATCTCGGTGGCCTGGCACGCGAGCACGAAGTACCTGCTGCTGCACATGCTGCAATGGTTCAGCAGGTGATTGCAGCCTACCAGCAGATCATCGACCGTGCTCACGCTCATGGCCTGCATGTCTTCGGCGCGACGATCACGCCATACGCAGGATCAGGCTACTATCATCCCGGACCCATGAGCGAAGCCGACAGGCAGGCCGTCAACAAGTGGATCCGCACGACCGGAAATTTCGACGCCGTGATAGATTTCGACGCCGTGGTCCGCGACCCACAACATCCCGATCGGCTTCTGCCGGCGTACGATTGCGGCGACCATCTTCATCCATCCGCCGCCGGATACAAGGCGATGGGCGATCGAATTCCGCTCGCCCTGTTTGAACACGCCAACTGAAGCCAGGAGGCGATTGATTGACGTCCAAAGTTCGGATCTCATTCCTGCTTGCCGGATGCTTCGTAGTTGCCCTGAGCGCAGGCGCAGCGGAGCTGCCGAGAATCTCCAAGTCTGGCGATAGTGGACAACTGCTCGTCGATGGAAAGCCCTACCTGATTCTGGGCGGAGAGTTGGGCAACTCATCAGCGGGAACACCAGCCGAGGCCGACACCATTCTGCCGCGTGTGGCCCAGTTGCACGTGAATACTGTGCTGTTGCCCGTTGCCTGGGAGCAGATCGAGCCGGCCGAAGGCGAGTTCGACTTCAGCATTCTCGATCATTGGATCGACACCGCTCGCCGCGAGCATCTTCACCTGGTGCTCTTGTGGTTCGGCAGCTGGAAAAACGCTGTCTCAAGCTACACTCCTGCCTGGGTGAAACAGAATACAACGCGATTTCCAAGGGCGATTTCAGCCGATGGCGAAGAACTGGAGATCCTCTCTACGCTTGGAGCTGAAACCGTCAAAGCCGACAGCCATGCTTTCGCTGAACTCATGAAGCACGTCAAGCAAAAGGATCAGGATCAGCAGACCGTGCTCATGGTCCAGGTCGAGAACGAAGTCGGCTATCTCGGACGTGGCGGCCGCGATCGTTCCGCGTCTGCCAATCGCTTATTCGCGGCGCCAGTCCCGCCGGAACTGATTAAGGAACTCCAGAGCAATCGCGACTCGCTTTCGCCTGAGTTGCATGCCCACTTCAATCCACAGGGGAAGACATGGCGCGATGTCTTCGGCGACGCCGCTAACGAAGTCTTCATGGTCTGGAATTACGCCCGCTTCATCCAGGCGGTCGCCGAAGCGGGTAAGCGCGAATATCCGCTGCCCATGTACGCCAACTGCCAACTCCCCGCGCCGGGCGAGCGTGCCGGAGAGTACCCGAGCGGCGGGCCTCACCCCTTCTACCTTGAGGTCTACCGCGCAGTTGCTCCCGCGATCGATTTCTACTCTCCCGACATCTACTGGCCCAACTTCGAGTACTGGATCGATCGCTACATATTCAATGGAAATGCGGTCTTTATACCCGAGGCCCGCATGGACACAGCTCCCTACAATGCGCTCTACGCATTTGGGGAAGCGAAAGCCTTCGGCTTCTCTCCTTTCGCAATCGACAGCGTGCAACCCGCCCAGGATCCAGGTGCACTCCCACCCATAGCTTCTGTTTATGAAGCTTTGAGCAGCGTGAGCGATCTGGTTCTCAAGAGCCAGGCCTCCGGAAGGACCCGTGGCCTCGTTCTGCACAAGGACGGTCCCCGCCCCACGCGAACGGTCGCACTCGGCGGCTATCTCTTCGAAGCTGCTCTCTCCCGTTCCTGGCCGGCCCGGACCGTCATCGCCGACGACGGAGCGATGCTGATTGTCGAGACAAATCAAGACGAGTTCTACATCATCGGCACCGGTCTCACCGTCTCGTTCACGCGCGACCCTGACACCGACAACAAGCTCAGCGGGATTGCAAGCATCGAGCAGGTCACTCGCTCCGATGGCTCGTGGATCACACTTCGCCGCCTCAACGGAGACCAAAGCAATCAGGGCCGGCAGCTTCAAATGGATCCCCACCAGTTTCACATCTACCGGGTCGTGCTCTATTCAGTCGACCGCAATCAGCAGAGATGACGCAGGGACCCGTCGCAGAAGATGCCACGGCATTGGAGACTTCTCGACAAGGGCAGGCGTCGCTTCTTAACATCGAGCGGAGACCGTGAGCCACCTCTGATTCCCGATTCCCGTTCTGCGGACCACGCTGCCAAACGCCGTGGGATTCATTTCAAGGAGCCTCTATGAAGATCCTCAACCGAGTCTTTGCCGCATTCGCCCTTCTCTGCGTGGTTGCCGTCTGCCTTCATGCGCAGGTTGACCCGAAATTGTTTTCCGACATGCGCTGGCGCGAGATCGGACCGATGCGCGGCGGACGGACCCGCGCACTGGCCGGTGTACCGAGCGAGCCCGCGACGTTTTACATGGGTGCCGTGAATGGCGGGGTCTGGAAGACGACCGACGCCGGGTCCACGTGGCACAGTCTATGGAATGACGAGCCGAGCGGCTCCATCGGTGCGATCGCGGTTTCACTGAGCGATCCAAATGTGGTTTACGTAGGCAGCGGCGAGGGCCTGCAGCGGCCGGATCTGTCGACCGGAGACGGTGTCTACAAATCCACCGACGCGGGCAAGACCTGGACGCATCTCGAAGGGCTCCGCGACGGCCAGCAGATCGGTCAGGTGGCCATCGATCCGCACGATCCGAATCGCGTCTTCGTTGCGGTCGAGGGTCACCCATTCGGTCCAAACGAGGAACGTGGGCTTTATCGGACAACGGACGGTGGCAAGACATTCAAGCGCATACTCTTCCTCAGCGATCGGACCGGTGCATCGGAGGTGCAGATCGATCCCGAGAACCCTCAGATCGTCTTCGCCGGGATGTGGCAGCGGCAGGAAGCGCCGTGGGAAAACGGCTCGTTCGGCGGCGCGGAAGGCGGACTCTATCGCTCGACCGATGGCGGGGATACGTGGAAGAAGCTTGCCGGCAACGGTCTGCCCGATCAGATTCTCCAGGTGCAGCTGACGATCTCACCCAGCAATCCCAGGCGCATCTACGGAGCCATCGCGCCGGTGCACGGGCCGGTCGGACTCTATCGCTCAGATGACGGCGGCGATCACTGGGTGCATGCGCCGGTAGACGACACGCGTCCCGAGGATCGTATCGGAGGTGGCGATTGCCCTGTGCCGGTGGTCGATCCCAAGGATCCCGACACGGTGTACATCGCAAGCATCGTCTCCTGGAAATCCACCGACGGTGGCAAGACCTGGACAGCGCTGCGCGGATCGCCGGGTGGCGATGACTATCAGAACGTGTGGGTAAATCCGAACAACACGAAGATCATCGCGCTTGCCAGCGATCAGGGTGTGGTTATTTCGCAAAACGGCGGCGAATCATGGGCCGAGTGGTACAACCAACCCACGGCGCAGATGTATCACGCCACCGCAGACAATGCGTTTCCATATCGCGTGTGCGGCGGCCAGCAGGATTCCGGTTCGGCATGCGCGCCGAGCCGCAGCAACGACGGGCGCATCACGTTTCACGACTGGCATCCGGCTGGGATTGAAGAATACGGTTACGCAGCCCCCGATCCGCTCGATCCCGACATCGTTTACGGCGGCAAGGTCACCCGCTACGACCGGCGCACAGGCCAGATTCAGAACGTCGAGCCAAAGCCCCTGCGCAGCTATCGCGCACTGCGCACCGAGCCTTTGCAGTTCTCGCCCGTTGATCCGCACAAACTGTACTTCGCCACGAATACATTGTGGCTCACCGAAGATGGCGGCAAGAACTGGAAGGAAGTCAGTCCCGATCTCACCCGCGAGAACTGGGACCTGCCGCCGGCAGTCACCGGTTATAAAGACTCGCCAGCCGCGGCCATCACTCGCCGCGGAGTGATCTATGCGCTAGGGCTGTCGCCTCTTGATGGAAATCGCATCTGGGCGGGTACGGATGACGGGCTCATCTGGACGACCGCCGACGCCGGTGCGCACTGGAACAATGTCACTCCTCCGGAGTTGAAGCCGTTCTGGAAGGTCTTCAACATGGACGCCGGCCACTTCGACGCGCAGACGGCTTATGCGGCGGTGAACACGATGCGGCTCGACGACATGCGGCCCCACCTGTTCCGCACCCATGACGGCGGCAAGACGTGGACGGAAATCAGTAATGGGATTCCCAACGGCGCCGCGACCAGTGCAATCCGCGAGGATCTGAAGCGCAAGGGATTGCTGTATGCAGGTTCGGAGAAACAGGTTTATGTCTCGTTCGATGACGGCGATCATTGGCAGTCTCTGCGGCTGAACATGCCGGCCAGCTCGGTACGCGATCTGGAGGTAAAAGATGATGATCTGATCGCGGCAACGCACGGCCACGGATTCCTGATTCTCGATAACGTAACACCCTTAAGGCAGATCGCGGCGGAGACGGCCGGAGAGGATGCACATCTCTACGCGCCGCAGACCGCTCTTCGTATTCGCAACGATATGAATCCGCCAACGCCCTGGCCCGCCGACTTCCCGGCAACATCGAATCCACCGAATGGCGCGGTAATCGACTACTATCTCGGGCCTCACTTCACCGGAGCGGTCTCGCTTGAGATTGCCGACAGCAAAGGGCAGACGATCGCGCGCTTCAACAGCGAAGATCAAGTTCCGCCTCCAGATTCGCGCTACTCGGTTCCGCTCGTGTGGGCGCGCCAGCCACGTGTTTTATCGGCTGCAACCGGACATCACCGCTTTCTCTGGGATCTCGAGTACCCGCAGGTTCCCGGGATGTCAACCGGGCCCGATGATGATCTGGCCACACCGCACGACACGCCACAGGTTTCGACAGCTCCGTGGGTATTGCCGGGCGATTACACCGTCCGGTTGACTGCCAATGGCAAAACGCTCTCCGCGCCACTGAAGGTCGTCATGGACCCACGCGTAAAGACGCCAGTGCACGATCTCGAACAGCAGTTCGCCGTTGCGAAGCAAATGTACGACGAGCTGGTGAACGCAACTTCAGCGCTTCACGAGATCAGCGTCTTGCGCGAGCAGTTGAAGGCCCGCAAAGGGCAGGCGGTAGTCGGCCAGGAGGCTCCCTCGATCGAGTCCAAGTTGGAGGCGATCGCCGGACCGGAGCGTGGCGGGCGCGGCATGGGACGCGGTCCGGCAGGCCCACCGACGCTCGCTTCGGTCCGTTTGCAGATCGCAAGGCTGGAGCACTCCGTCGAGAACGCCGACGAAGCTCCCACGACCGCTCAGTCCGAGGCAATCGGAATTGTAGAGAAACCGCTCGCCGGACTGATCGATCAGTGGAAGCAGCTAAAAGCGACAGACCTGAAGGCACTGAATGACGAACTGAAGAAGCGGCATCTCGCCGCCATCGATCTCGATACGCGTGAATTCGATCGTAGCATGGAAGACGAGCTGGAGATGGGAGACGAGGAGTAGGTCAGAGTCTCCCCATCTGTGCGGATCTGGTTCGCAGTCAAGGCCCAGCTGCGCACCTATCGTGCTAAACTCCCCTCAACTCTTTGACTAAGCGCGCAGAAGAGCCTGGACACGCTGACAGGATGGTGTTCCGCGTGCGTTCGACTGATGAGCAGGTTCTGCGGGTGCTGACGGATGGCGAGCAACGAAGATCGGATTGGGAAGTTCTTGCGGCGACTTCTTCAGAGGCGCACGGCGCTGGAGATTGTGCAATCTCTCGCCCCGGAGGAGAGTCCCCTACCGCCCCGGATTCCAGGGGGCAGTTCGATCTCGCATGACGCGGTAGAGGGGCGCTGGGGACTTGTTGACGTCTCGCACGCAACGAAATTGGCTCTCTGTGACGGCGCCGAATCGCTGATTCCATATCGGCGGAACATCGAGAACTGCATCGGAACAGTGAAGGTGCCGGTGGGGCTCGCAGGCCCCTTGCGGATACGCGGAATGTTTGCTTCGGGCGATTTCTATGTTCCGCTCGCGACGACAGAAGCGGCGCTGGTGGCCTCGTATGCACGGGGTGCAAGAACCATTTCAGAAGCCGGAGGCTGCGTAAGCATTCTGTTGCACGAGGGGATGCGGCGAACTCCGGGATTTGAGCTGCGCAGCCTTACGGAAGCAGGGTTGTTTGCGATCTGGTGTATCGAAAAGAGCAATGCGTTACGCGAGGCGGCTGGGAAGACCACGCGGCACGGAGAACTGATCGACATCGGCATGGCAGTGGAGGGCAATCACGTCTATCTGATTCTCGACTACACGACCGGCGATGCCTCCGGCCAGAATATGGTGACGATCGCGACGCAGGCCGTGTGCAATTACATCATGCAGAATGCGGCGATCAGGCCGGTGCGTTACTTCGTCGAAGCAAATCTTTCGGGAGACAAGAAGGCGACAGCGCACTCCTTCGTGACGGTGCGAGGCAAAAAGGTATCTGCCGAAGTGACACTGCCGGCAAGGCTTGTAGCGGACAGATTGCACACGACACCGGAGGAGTTGGAGCGCTACTGGAAGATGTCGGCGATCGGAGCGATCCAGAGCGGAAGTATCGGCGTGCAGGGGCACTTTGCGAATGCTCTCGCCGCGCTCTATATCGCGTGTGGGCAGGACCCCGCATGCGTGGCAGAAAGTGCAGTTGGAGTTACGCGGTTCGACGTAACTGACGCCGGCGACCTGTACGCATCCGTGACGTTGCCGAGCGTGGTGGTGGGAACCGTGGGCGGTGGCACGGCATTGCCCTCGCAGCGCGCATGCCTGGAGATTATGGGGCTCTCCGGACCGGGCAAGGCGCAGGCGCTGGCTGAGGTGTGCGGCGCCCTCGCGCTGGCCGGAGAGTTGTCAATCACTGCAGCTTTGTGTTCAGGGGACTTTACGCGTGCGCACCAGAAGCTTGCTCGTGGGAACGGCGCAAACCGAGGCGCCCAGCCATAACCGGTGGTGGATCTATCAGCGGGAGCGCTTCCCCATTCTGGCGCACTCGCCGGTGATCCTGGCCTTCAGTTTGTCGGCGATCTCCTATTCTGCATTGTTGCGCGGCAGTGACAGGTTGCCGGGCTGGAGACCCTGCGCCGTCGCATTTCTCAGTTCGCTTCTCTCGTTTTTGCAGCTCAGGCTCGCCGACGAATTCAAAGACTTCGAAGAAGACTCGCGGTATCGACCATATCGGCCCGTTCCGCGCGGGTTGGTAACACTGCGCGAACTGGGCTGGGTGTGGGCCGGCTGTATTGTGATGCAACTTGCATTGTGCGTGTGGCTGCAGCCGCGCTTGCTTGTGCTCTTGGGAATCACCTGGCTCTATCTCGGATTAATGACCAAGGAGTTTTTTGCGCGGCCGTGGCTCAAAGCACGACCCATCGTCTACATGGTTTCGCACATGGGCATCATGCCGTTGGTGGATTTCTACGCCACGGGATGTGACTGGGCCACGATGGGATACCTGAGACCCCCACAAGGATTGCTATGGTTTCTTCTGGTCAGCTTCCTCAATGGGATGGTTGTGGAGATCGGGCGAAAGATTCGCTCGCCAGAGGACGAGGAAACAGGGGTAGAAACGTACAGCTTCCTCTGGGGCCGGAAAAAAGCAGTGCTTGTCTGGCTTGCGATCATGATGGCTACGGCATCCCTGGCGTGTGTGGCTGCCCGGGGGATCGGGTTCGGCCTGCCTGAAGTGGCGATTCTGTCGGCTGTCATAGCAATCGCTGCAGGGCTGGCGTACGGTTTTCTGCGCAGACAGGGCACAGGACAGGGGAAGCAGCTGGAAATAATGGCGGGCGTCTGGAGTCTCGTGCTGTACCTCAGCCTCGGCGTGTTGCCGCTTGCACTGCGGTACTGGAGATTAGAGTGACCTGCATCGTTCGCAGCGGGCCGGTTCAGCAACTGGGTGGAAAGGGCTACGCGCTCTCCCGTCTACAACTGGGTGGGTTGCGCATTCCCGCGTGGATTGCCGTGTCACCCGAAGCATTTATGCGCAGCCTGTCAAGCAAGCAGCGAGCGGCACTGTCCAACCGAGATGGAGAAGAGCGGCGAAGTGCCATATGCAACCTTGAGGTTGCTCATGACATAGAAGAGGAACTCCGGCAGGCGGTAGCTGCACTGGGCGGTGAGCGATTTGCTGTGCGATCGTCGGCGGTGGAGGAGGATGGGGCAGAGGACTCATTTGCAGGCCAGTTGGCAAGCTATCTGTTCGTGGCCGCGGATAACGTAGCGCGCAGGGTAGCGGATGTGTGGCGTTCCGGATTCAGTGATCAGATCGTCGCGTATCGCACGCAACGGGGAATAGCTGCGTCCGCTGATGCGCCGGCTGTACTGGTGCAGCGGATGATCGATGCCGATTCCGCCGGAGTGGCATTCAGCGCCGATCCGGTGAGTGGACGAAGAGGATTGACCGTCGTGTCGGCGGTCTTCGGATTGGGCACGGCTCTGGTGGGCGGAGAAGCTGAGGCAGATTTGTACGCGGTGAATCGAGCCGGTTCGATTGAGCGGCGAACGATTGCGCACAAGGAATTTCGCCACAGCTTTTCTTCGCAGGCAGATGAGGGAGTGGAAAAAAGCTGCCTCGCCGAGCATCTGCGCGATCGGTCGGTCTTATCGGACGAACAGGCCGTCGGGGTTGCAGCGCTGGCACGACGAGCCGCGGCGCACTTCGGTAGGCCACAGGACATCGAGTGGGCGTTTGAGGGCGACGAGTTGTATCTCCTGCAGTCACGTCCAATCACCACATTGCGCAGGGTTCCAGATCCCGAGGGCACACTCAATATCTGGGACAACAGCAACATTATCGAAAGCTACAGCGGCGTCACGACTCCGCTCACGTTTTCATTTGCACGGTCCATCTATGAGGGTGTGTATCGACAATTCTGCCGGATCCTGCGCGTGCCGGAGTGCAAGATCGTCGCCAATGAGCGCACGTTTGCGAGGATGCTGGGGCTGATCCAGGGTCGCATCTACTATAACCTGCTGAATTGGTACCGCGTCCTGGCGCTGCTGCCCGGGTTCAGGTTCAATCGCCGGTTCATGGAACAGATGATGGGCGTACGCGAGAGCCTGCCGGAGGAGATCGCTGCCGGGCTGGCAGCAGCGTCGCGCAAGGAGCGGCTGGCGGATGTCTTCAGCCTTGCAGGGATGCTGCTGGCTCTGGTCGGAAATCTGGTCACGCTGGAGAACAAGATTGCGGCGTTCGAGTCGCGACTGAACACGGCGCTCGAGGATCCATCGCCTGCCCTGAACGAGATGCGGCTGGATGAACTGACTTCGCACTACACGCAGCTGCAGGAGAAGTTGCTGACAAGATGGGACGCCCCTCTCATCAACGATTTTTTCGCGATGATATTTCATGGCGCATTGCGGAAGCTGACGCTGAAGTGGCTGTGCGATCAAGACGGGACTCTGGCGAATGATGCGATTCGTGGAGAAGGCGGGATGATCAGCGCGGAACCGGCGAAGAGGGTACAGAAGATGGCGGCGATCGCGCATGGGGATGAGGAGCTTGTTCGCTGTCTGTGCCACGATTCCACCGATGCTTGCCAGGGCGCAGTCGCAGCTCATGCGGAATTTAGGGCTGCATACGAGGACTACTTGGGCGACTTCGGCGACCGGTGCATGGAGGAGCTGAAACTCGAGAGCGAGACGTTGCATGAGAATCCGCTGGTGCTGTTGCGAAGCGTCGGACAACTTGCGTCTGCGGGAGGCAGACCGGAGCGCACTACCGAGACGCTGACTGCGGCGCAGGCTTCAGAGAAGCGCATACGTACAGAACTTTCTGGTTCACCGCTAAAGCGGGCAATGCTGTTGTGGGTGTTGCGCCACGCGCGAAGACGGGTTCAGCAACGCGAGAATCTGCGCTTTGAGCGGACGCGGCTCTTTGGCAGGGTACGGCGCGTCTTCAGAGAGTGCGGGAAGCGGCTCCACGAACTTGGCGTGCTGGCAAAGGTCGAGGACGTCTTCTATCTCGAGGTCGAAGAGATTATCGGGTATGTGAATGGCACAGCCGTGTCAGCGGATCTCGGGACGCTGGCCGAATTGCGCAAGGCAGAGTTCGCGGGTTATCGAGCGATGCCCGCACCACCTGATCGAATTGAGACGCGAGGTGCAGTGGGCGCCACGCAGAGCTTCGCGGGAGAAGCGAGGAATAGAACTGAATCAGCAGGAGATGAGCGGCAAGGAATCGGCTGTTGCCCCGGAGTGGTGCGGGGCGAGGTGAAAGTGATTCGCGACCCGCGTAACGCTCAACTTCCTCCAGGACGGATCCTCGTTGCCGAGCACACCGATCCGGGGTGGATCATGCTGTTTCCGTCAGCCATTGGCCTTCTCGTGGAGCGCGGCAGCCTGCTGTCGCATTCGGCGATTGTGGCGCGCGAACTGGGGATTCCGGCTGTCGTATCCATTCGTGGAGTTACGGACTGGTTGCAGGACGGCGACGTGGTCGAACTGGATGGTTCGCGCGGACTGGTGCGAAAAGTCTCCGCGGAGGAAGCGCATGCAGAGTGAGGCGGCACAGCACGCGGACTTCTCGCAGATCCGCTACGCGCAATGCTGGGAAGACGCGGACATCCTTGTGAAGGCGCTCGCGCCCGGCCCCGGAAAGAGATGTCTTTCGATTTCGAGTGCGGGGGACAATACACTCGCTCTGCTGGCGCGGTCGCCCGATTACGTACTCGCGATCGATCTGAGCGAGGCGCAGCTGGCGTGTCTCGAGTTACGCATGGCCGCATATCGAGCGCTGCAGCACGACGAGTTGCTGGCGTTGATTGGCTCGAGCAATTCGGAACACAGAGTCCGGCTTTACCGCAAGTGCCGCGAATTGCTCTCGCCATCTGCAAGGAGCTATTGGGATGAGCGTACCCGAATAATCGCGTGCGGGATTGGCGGGGCGGGCAAGTTCGAGCGTTACTTCTCCACCTTTCGCAAACTCGTGCTTCCACTGATCCACTCGCAACGGATTGTGCGTGCGCTGTTGGAGCCGAAGCCGCGCGAAGAACGGATTGCTTTCTATTGCGACGTCTGGGACAACCAGCGTTGGAGAATGCTGTTCCGCGTTTTCTTCTCGCGGCGCACCATGGGGTTGCTGGGGCGCGATCCTTCGTTCTTCCGGTATGTGGAGGGATCGGTGGCGGAACGGATTCTGAAGCGTACAAGTCATGCGCTGACAGAATTAGCGCCGGCGGAGAATCCTTATATGCGCTGGATCCTTACGGGAAGACATGATGGGGTGCTGCCGTTTGCGCTGCGCGAGGAGAACTTCGAGTCCATCCGGCGGAATCTAGACAAACTGGAGTTGCGCAGGGGCGCAATCGAGAGCCTGACAAAGATGCAAGGTGGGTTCGACTGTTTTAATCTGAGTGACATCTTCGAATACATGGCGAGTGAGAACTACGAGCTCGAACTTGAGCGCATTGTTTCCCTTTCGCGGAGCGGGACCCGGCTGGCCTACTGGAATATGCTCGCGCCGCGCAGCCGTCCCGAGCGGATGGCCCACAGTCTGGAGCCTTTGACGGAGCTGAGCTCAACTCTCTTCGCGCAGGACAAGGCGTTTTTCTATTCGGCATTTGTGGTGGAGCAGGTAAGATGACGCGCTCTGATCTGCTGTCGATCTGCGCTGTGTTGGCGAGCGCGCTGGTTATGCTTGGGATTCTCGGGCTCCTTAGCCGTGCGATCCACGGAACAGAGGGGCTACGAAAACTCGCGCACGTCGGCACCGGGTTGCTGGCCCTGTCGTTCCCGTGGCTGTTTAGTTCTCTCAAGCCGGTCCTGGTGGTGTGCGGACTCTCGATGGCGATGCTGATGGTTGTTTCCATGATTCCATCGATCCGATCACGATTGGGGAGCAGCCTTTACTCGGTTGATCGCGAATCGCGCGGCGAGTTCTATTTCCCGCTCTCTGTCGCGCTGCTCTTCTGGCTTGCGGGCAGTGACAGACTGCTTTATGTGATTCCCCTGCTTGTGCTCACGTTTGCGGATGCAGTGGCGGCGGTCCTGGGCACGATCTACGGCAAAGTTTCCTACACCGGAGTCGGTGGCAAAAAGAGCCTGGAAGGTTCCGTTGCTTTCTTTACAGTGGCATTTTTCGCGGTGCATGTGCCGCTCTTGCTGTTCAGCCAGCTGAGCCGTCCCCAAACGCTGTTGGTGGCGCTCGACATTGCATTGGTGGTGACGCTACTGGAGGCTGTAGCGTGGCGCGGGCTCGACAACATCTTCATTCCGCTTGGTGGATTTCTGTTGTTGCACATCTACACCGCGCTGCCGCTGCGGGCGCTCGTGTTTCGATTCACCGCGGCGACGGTGCTGGTAACAGCTGTTCTGCTCTATCGATCGCGAACCACGCTGGAGGCGAGCGCGCTGATTGCCTCGGCGCTGGCGCTCTACGCGTCTTGGGGAGCTGGCGGGTGGGAGTGGTTCCTTTCGCCGGCAATTCTGTTCGCGTGCTACTCGTTCTTTGCGCCGCGCGATGTGATTGAAACCCCGCGGAAGGACAATGTGTACGCAGTCACAAGCGTTGCTGCTGCGGGTCTGGTGTGGCTGTTTCTTGCAAAGGTCAACGGGCATCCAGATTTCATCTTTCCGTATACGGCAGCGTACGCGGTACATCTCGCGATCCTCGCATGGACGCTGAGTGTTCGGCGCGATTCGAATCAATCGCCATGGCGGCGCGGATCAGTTCTGCTGGTAGAAGCCTGGGTTCTGATCTTTGTACCCTACGTCTGGCTGGAGGGAGCTACAACCTCTGCGCTAGAGCATGCTCTTGCGGCGCTGGTTATCTGCGCGGTTACGTTTACCGCCTTCTGCATGATCGAACGGCGACACAATGGGCTGTACGCTGTCGATGGCTGGCGCTGGCTGCGGCAGGCCGCCCTCGTCGGCATTTTCACAGTTCCGCTGGCGTGGGTGTTGCGATGAAGATTGTTGAATGCACTATGCCCGCCGACAGGGCGGGTATGACGGTCGCTCACGAATTGACCGCATTCGACGCGGCTCAGCTGCAGAGTCAGGCGGTCGATGCACACCTGTGCGCGGTCGGAACAGGCGGGGAGGTGCGTGCGCACTGCTCTTTGTGGTGGCGTCACACGCCGGATTTTGAGGGACGGAGTATTGGCGCCATCGGACACTTTGCCAGCGCCGACAACGAGGCGTCGGCGGCTCTAATCAGATGTGCAACTACCCGGTTGCGAGATGAGGGTTGCATCCTTGCAGTTGGTCCGATGGACGGGAATACATGGAGGCGTTACCGGTTCGTCACGGACAATGGCTCCGGCGAGCAAATAGAACCGCCATTCTTTTTGGAGCCGGAAAACCTACCCGAGTGGCCTCAGCAGTTCGTGCAAGCAGGATTTACGCCCCTCGCCGAGTACTATTCGGCGCTCAACGACGATCTCTCGCGGGCGGACCGGCGGCTTCCCGCGATTGCGGAACGTCTTGAGATAGCCGGCGTACAGATTCGATCGGCTGCGGGATCCGAGATGTTGGATCAGCTCAAACGCATCTACGCGGTGAGCCGGGTGTCATTCACGCACAACTTTCTCTATACGGAATTGCCTGAGGCAGATTTTCTTGCGCAGTACACGCCGATGCTGTCCCGCATCAGGCCGGAGCTCATTCTGCTGGCTGAGCGCGAAGGCGAACTGGTCGGATATCTATTCGGCGTCCCGGACTTTGCGCAAGCCGCCCGCGGGCAAGCGATCGACACGTTCCTCATCAAGACAGTCGCGATTCTGCCGGAGCCTTCGTTGCGCGGCCTGGGGGGGTTGCTCGTGGGACTCGCACATGAGGCCGGACAACGCCTTGGCTTCAAGCGCTGCATTCACGCCCTCATGCATGAGGACAACGTATCGCGGAACATCAGCAATCACTATGCCGTTACAATGCGGCGCTATACGCTCTTCGGTCGGGAGCTCGCACGGTGAACATCGCGGATGTACTCCGACAGCAGGCCACCGAGCGCGGAGACGCTCCAGCCCTGATTGACGTGTACAAGGGCCACGATCGCGTACTCAGCTTTCGCGAATTGGAATCTTCTGCGTCGCGTTTCTCCGCTCAACTTGAGCAAAACGGAATCGGTCGCGGAGATGCGGTGCTGATCCTTCACCCGATGTGCGCGGAACTGTATGCATTTCTGATTGCGTTATTTCGCGTAGGTGCGATTGGGATGTTCCTGGATCCGTCGGCAGGACCTGAGTACGTCGGCCGCTGCCTGAAAATCCTTCCCCCCAAAGCGTTCTTTGGAAGCGCGAAGGCGCAATTACTTCGGTTGTCGATACCATCACTGCGGAAGCTGAAGCGGCAGATGTGCAGCCGCTGGTTTCCCGGCGCCATGCACTTCTCGCTGACGAGCGATGGCGCGCAGCGGCCGGTGATTACAGCAACCTGCGATTCAGATCCTGCGCTGATTACCTTCACAAGCGGCAGTACAGGTTCGCCGAAGGCAGCCATGCGCACCCATGGATTCCTGCTGGCGCAGCATCGAGCACTACGACAGAGCCTGCATCATTGTGCCGGTGAAATGGATTTAACGACGTTGCCGGTCTTTGTGCTGGCCAACCTGGCCTCGGGAGTCACAAGTGTGTTGCCGGATGCAGACATGCGCAGGCCGGGGTATATTGACCCGCAACCTGTATTGAGGCAATTGCAACGCCACCGGATCACTACGATGGCGGCGTCGCCGGCGTTCGTAGCGAGATTGGTCAGCGAGTGCCGTCGATCGGGGCAGCGGCCTGGCGGAATGAGGCGCATATTCGCCGGTGGAGCGCCGGTGTTTCCAGAGGATCTACGCGCTGCACACGAGACGTTTCCACAGGCCGAGATTACCGCAGTGTATGGCTCAACGGAAGCAGAGCCGATGGCGGAGATAGCCCTTTCAGAAATTGCGGTGGAAGATTTTGCCGCGATGGAACGAGGCGCGGGGCTGCTTGCGGGAAGACCCGTAGATTCGCTCTCGTTGAGGATTGTGCGTAACCAGTGGGGAACTCCGCTAGGGGAGCTCGAAGCCGGGAGTTTTGACGATCTATGCCTAGCGGCCGATGAGGTGGGGGAGATTGTTGTCTCGGGCGAGCATGTGCTGAGCGGGTATCTCCACGGAACCGGCGATGCGGAGACAAAATTCCGAGTGGATGGTGTGGTCTGGCACCGAACTGGAGACCTGGGACGGCTCGATGTGCGTGGTCGGCTCTGGCTGCTGGGGCGCGCCTCGGCCGCGATCCAGGACGAGAGCGGGACGCTGTATCCGTTTGCCGTGGAATGCGCAGCGCGGCAGGTCGCCGGCGTCCGTAGTGCGGCGCTTGTTGCCGTGAATGGGCATAGGATTCTCGCCCTGGAGGCAGAGCGCGAATCTGCAGAAGCCGCCAGGAGGTCATTGGCTTGGGCAGGTTTGGATGAGGTCCGCGTCATGACGTCGATTCCGATGGACAAGCGGCACAACGCGAAGGTGGATTACGTGGAACTGTTCAGGCTCTTGTCGCGAGAGTAAAGGCCGCCTCCAGAGTGACGACAGGACGCAATTCAGCCACGGTTCGCCCCTTGAACCCCAAAAAACCCGCTGATCCTGAAGCTATTTATGCTTTTTCGATCCAAGGAACCGGACGCGGACAGCTCCGTTCGAAGGCGATTCGGGTGGGTCCGCGCTCGCTCAGTCGGAGGTGCCCAGCGAGCGAGGATCCACCGGGCGCGTGTCACGAGGGGTGGGGGAGGGCAGCACGCGCCATGTCGATGTTTTCGCGGCAAAAGTTGACGCCGTCACGGTCCTATTGGTGAAGCACTCTCGGATGGTGACGAACAAAGAACTTCAAGGTCTGCGATGGCGTTCAGGAGCGCGAGATCCAAAATGCGCAGTGATCTGCCGTCCCTGAGATATGGCATGTGGTGTCTCAGAAACGAGTGGACTGTACGTAGCTGCAATTCGAGATCGAACGCATGCGACTCCGCAGAACTGTTGGGAGGTGGATGGAACATCGTGCGCACGGCTCCTTTATGCAGGGTTCTCCGGGGGGAGATACGCGGTCAACCTCCCATCTTCGATAGCAGTAGTTGACCCGATCCGTCGAAATTGCTCAATGCAGATTGTGCCAATTGTCAGAAAATATCCAGTAGTTAAACGTTTGAGTATATTAGTATGTCAGCAGACAGCCATTCGTTAAACGTTTGAGCACAGGCATCTTGGAACAGTCCGACATATGGACGCATGAGAGGGAAAAGGCATATCCGAAATGTTTTCAGCAACCTAAGTTAGAAGACCGCCGAGAAGGTCTGACTCGGCTCTGGGCAGATGGTTCTGAGCGGAACCGGCAGTTACGCGGGAATCTCGAGAATCTTCGTCCTAGGGTGGGAGCCTGATGGCGGTTATAGCGGGTGCTGGCCGGGGTTGCGGTGCGATTCCAGGCATCTAACTCTTTCACATTCCATTCACGATTCCAGGCATCTAACCCTTCACATTCCTCTCAGGGGGAGACGTTCAGCGCTGCTTCTTCCCAAACCCTTCAGGATTTTTCCAAACCTCTCAGGAGTAAGCATGTCAGATCAGTCGAGAGTACCCCTGCCGTGGGAAAGTGACGCCGGGACGCCATTCAACTAAGAGGAGGCGGTCAGCGGGACCACTGTCCCATCCGAGTGGATCGTGCGGCCATGAATGTTGGTTACCGTGAAGCTGCGGCTGATCATGTGGCGATGTCGGATGCTCCGACATCTTCAGGAAACTTGGCGCGCAAGGGGTGCGGCCGCAAGCAATTCAACTTTCAACTTGCCCAATCCTTCCTGGAGCCTGATTAGCCTGTCGACTGGGATCCCCTTGAACGATTCGATTGTTCCCAAGGGCCAACGCACCTCAATATCCGCTGTCTCCACAACACCCAGGCCGAAATGTAGGCGTGGATCGTTTGAAGAGACATAGCTCGATTGACTCGTCACCTCCTGGACATGCGTCTTGCCGCCGGCCCTGATCGTGACTCGAGCGCCAATGGCGCTGCGATTGCTCTTTGTGCCTTGCAGGTGGACCTTGATCCAGTGATTTCCAGACGGCGCATCGTTCCGTAGCAGTGATGGCGGCTCGTTCTGGTTCATGATGACGATGTCGAGGTCGCCGTCGTTATCGAAATCGCCAAAGGCCACTCCGCGGCTTACATGGCGCGCGGCGAGAGCCGGTTGGGTTTCTTCGTTGACTTGAGCAAACCGCCCATTTCCCTGGTTACGAAAAAGCAGGCGCGGCCCCCGGCGGGGGTATTTCGGCAGAACAGGTTCCAGTTCCGGATAGACTTGGCCGGTGACAAGGAAGATATCGGGATTCCCGTCATTATCAAGGTCGAACATCCCGACACCCCAGCTGACGAACCGGCGCTCGTGCATCAGTCCTGCTTTCGCTGTGGCATCCTCGAATTCGCCCTTACCGATGTTGTGATAAAGGCCCGTGGCCTGATTCATGTAATGCGTGCGAACGATGTCGAGGCGTCCGTCACAATCGTAGTCCGCGATGGAGACCCCCATGCCGGCCATCTCCTGGCCCGTGTCGCTTACGGCAACTCCGCGAAGAAGAGCTTCTTCTCGGAAGGTGCCATCGCGATTGTTCATCAGTAGCATGCTCGGTGTGGAGTCCGAGGCCACAAAGATGTCGGGCCAACCATCATCATCCGCATCGAACGTAGTGGCGGTGAGGCCATAAGATCCCCGGATCGCGGCGATACCGGATTCTTTTGAAACATCGGTGAATGTGCCGTTTCCGTTATTGCGGTAAAGTGCATGAGTTGGCAGCGGTAGACCACTCGGTCCACAGTTCACGGGAACGCCTTCGAAGTTACAGTTTGGCCGTTCGAGTGATGGTTTTGGAAGGGTAGCGAGATCGACATCGGCGTAGTTGGAAACAAACAAATCAAGCCAGCCGTCCCGGTTATAGTCAACAAACGTGCAGCCGGAGCCAAATCGGATCTTGGCTTCTGCCAAACCGGCTGTCTGGGTTACGTCGGTGAAGGTGCCGTTGCCATTGTTGCGATAAAGACGGTTGTGGCCAAAGTACGTTACGAACAGGTCTTCAAAGCCGTCGTTGTTATAGTCACCAACGCACACGCCTACGCCCCAGCCGGCGTCGAGCAGACCGGCTTCTCTAGTGACATCGGTGAAGGTTCCGTCGCGATTATTGCGGTACAGCCGGTTGCTCGCACCCGCCGGTATCTCTTCCAGCCTTCGGCCACCGACGATGAAGATATCCATCCATCCATCATTGTCATAATCGAAGAATGCACAGCCGCCGCCCATGATCTCGGTCAGATACGTTGCTTTTGTTCCTTCGCCATAGAACATCGTCTTGGTTAGACCTGCGGCTTGGGCGACGTCAACGAAACGCGAAAAGGGAGCGGCGGATTCGGCTTCGGCAGAGAGACAAGATTTCGGCAACAGAGAAGCAACCATGACGACGGGAACGGATTGAATCACACGTCGACGCGACCACGCGTGTGCCAGGTGTTGTGACGACCTCATCGGGTGAGCCGGACTCCTGCTTGAATGAAGAAACCTGTTTTGCGTAATAGAAATTTGAACTGCGGCGGGGTGTCAAGGTTCCGCGTGGGCCTCGTTCAGTTTGTCGATAAGCCGACGTGCCTGGTCATTATCTTGGTCGATTTCGCGGGCATGATTAGCAGCCTCCCTGGCCTCGTGCCACCTTGCCTCACTGGCGAGAAGTGCACCGAGGTTGATCCAGGCAGCGGTATAGGACGGGGATGCCTGGATTGCGGCACGAAAGCGCGTTTCGGCTTGAGCAGTGTCGCCTTCTCGCGCTGCGAGGTAACCCATTTGGTTCTGAGCTTCGGCCAGGTTTGGGTTTAGTTCGATTGCACGTGCCAGAGCATTCTTTTCGCCCGCGAGATCATTGGACTTTTCCAGCGCCTTGGCAAGCTTGTAATGAAGAAGGGGTTCGTCGGGATCAGAGTTCAGCGCATCCCGATACAGCTTTACAGCCAAGGCCGTATCTCCACTTGACATCGCCTGGTCGGCTTCCTCAGCCTTGCCGGCGGCTTGGCTCGTTTCTGACTGCGCATACTTGATCTTTTGAAACTGTTGCATCTCGACGCGGGCATGGTCGAAATCGCCAAGCCGTTGCAGAACCCTCGCCAACTCGTAATGACTTTCCGGCGTTGTGGCGCCCAAGGCAATTGCTTTTTCCAAATGAGTTCTAGCGCCTAAATTGTCGCCCATCCTAGCGAGCGTCGAACCCAGCAATTGCTGTGATTGAGGTGAATCGGGATGGAGATCGATGGAGCGGGCCGCCAGTTTCTGGGCCTTTTCAAACTCACCTTCGTTTGAGGCGAGCAGCCCATTCAGATATAAGACTTCCCATTCATTCGGATGATCTGCAAGAAGCCGTTGCCCGCGCATCGGCGCCTGATCCGAGTGGCTGGAAATCAACGTGCGAAGATACATAACCTGAGTGGACAGATCATCGGGATGGTATTTGAGGGCAAGGTCGTACACCGCAAAGGCCTCATCGTTCCTGCTAAGCAGCATCAGCACGATCGCAAGCTCATTCGCATTCGCAAGGGAATCCGGCGTATCGTTTAAACCTTCGCGCAGCACCTTGACTGCTTCCTCGAGCTGCGCTGAGCGCGCATAAGCAATTCCGAGGTTCAGGTTTTGCTGAGGGGTTCGTTGCCGATCGCTACGGGGTTTGCCAAGCAGAGCTACAACACCGATATAGTCCTTTTGCCTGATTTGGTCCTGCGAGAGAGCATCGAGTGCTGGTGCCGAGTCGGCGTCGATTGCCAGTGCTTTTCGCCATTCTTCCTCGGCTTCGTTGACGCGTTTGAGCGTGTCGAGGGTCGCGCCAAGTGCAAGATGGGGACGGATATCCCCTGAATCGAGCTCTTCTGCTCGTTTCAAAGGCGCGAGGGCCTCATTGTCCCGACTGGCAGAGTGAAGGCTCAAACCCCATAGGTACTGAAATGTCAATGACTCTGGCTGGAGGGCGGCGGCGCGTGCGAACGATTGTGCAGCGCATTCGAAGTCCCTCTTGTCCGCAAACCAGTTCGCAAGCTCAGCGTGTGCTTGGGCGTTGGGTTTCGCTTTAACTCTAGAGGTCATTTCCCGGGGGCCGTTGCAAGCGGCCCAACTTGTCGGAATAGCGGCAAAACCAATCAGGGCGAGAGCCAGAATAGAGGCAATCTGAAAAAAAGGGAGCGGGCGTTCAATAGCCTGTCTGGATGTGATCGACGGGTTGCATCGCTGGTACATGGATAAACGGAAGTTGCACCAGCGAGTATAGCTCACGCTGCGGCGCATCAATGCATTCCGCCTAGCTGCTCGATGGCCGACAGTGAATGATGGTGGGCCGGGTGGGTTCGGTTTACAAAAGTGGTCCCACTCTAACTTTTGGCAGATGCGAGTTCCTGGAATAGAAGCGTAATGTGCCATCGATTCGGGAAAAAGCTGATTCGCTGAACTGTATGGACAAAGAGGCGAGGATTTAACGCCGAGATGCGATTCTTTGCCTTGCATGATCTCAGGAGTGAAAACGGTTTCATTTGAAGAGAGGGCCGCTCGCTCGAGTTTCTTGGACCAGGCCCCGTTGTGATTTCGCTTGTCAGGAGGGTAGTAATGCACTCGAACAACCGCAAGCAGTTGCTCGCGCTGTGCCTCGTAATCATCGTCGGTCTGGCTGGACCCGGGGTGATGCTCGGGCAAGGCACTAACGGAAGCCTGACCGGGCAAATCACGGATCCGGCAGACGCTGCCATACCGAACGCCGCCGTGACGCTCACCAACTTGGGCACGAATCTCGTTCAGACTGAAAACTCCGATAGTTCCGGAGTTTACTTATTCAAACTCGTCCCGCCCGGCACGTACTCCCTGAGAATCGCGGCGTCTGGATTTGCCGATTACTTGCAGAGTGGCATCGTGATCAATGCCAATCTGTACGCTACGCAAAATGTTCACATGAAGATAGGCACGGCGGGTCAAACCGTGAGCGTCACGGCCGAGGCGGCGCTGATCAACACGACTTCGGCCGAACTCGGAATGACGGTTAACCAGGAGTCCGTCACCGAATTGCCTCTGAACGGGCGCGATCCTTCGACGCTGGCGCTTCTGGCGCCAGGGATGGTGGATGGCGTAAACAAACTCGGTTTCGTAGTTCAGGGTGGGTTTGCGTTTCCCACGGAGCAGGCGGCGTCCGCAAATGGTGGACGCGTAGGAAGCACGTATTACATGCTCGACGGTGTTTCCAATATGGACAACTACGATGCCGTCAATTCGCCGACGCCAAACCCCGACGCTACCCAGGAGTTTCGCCTGATCTCCAGCAACTTCAGCGCGGTATATGGATTTTCTCCAGGGGGCGTAGTGAGCATGGCGACTCGTTCGGGGTCGAACCAGTGGCATGGAGGCTTGTTCGAGTTCCTGCGCAATCAGGATCTGAACGCCAAGAACTGGAATAACAAGCAGCTCGATCCTCTGAAGCGCAATACCTTCGGCGGTTACTTCGGCGGACCGGCGCTTAAAAACAAACTCTTCTTCTTCTTCAATTATCAGGGGAGAAGAGAGGTCGGTGTCGGTTCAGCCAATGCGACCACCGTGCCAACGCAACAGATGCTGAACGGGGACTTCAGCGGACTTGTAACCTACGCGCTTGCTCACAATCCTTCCTGTGCGGGTTCCACCAGCCCATCATGCGGCTATCTTTACGGACCATTCAAGACGGTGAACGGAGTACCGAATCAGCTGATCGGGGGCGCTGCGGCTCTCGACCAGGTCGCGGTCCAATTCACGAACGACGGTTTGCCGGGCCACACTTCTGCCGCCAGCGGAACAGGGGCAACGCCGTCTTCAGGTCAGAACTTGATTGGTCAGATGTACTACAACGCTGCTGCCATTAAAGATAATTACGACGAGTACACGGCCCGGGTGGACTACGATCTCTCCAAGGATCAGCGCATAACGTTGCGATCTTTTGTAGATGAACTCGTCCAGCCATCGGGCGACGTCCCCGGCAACGTCCTCTCGGTTCTTAACTTGACCAATTGGAACCAGGGATTCGGCGAAAAAATGTGGTACCTCAATGAAATCGCACAGCACACCTGGACTGTGAACCCAACCACAGTGAACACAGCCACGATTCTCTGGACGCAGCAGAGCGCGCATAACGCAGCGGCTGTGAAAGACCATTCCGGAAAAAACATGTGCTGGTCACGCTACATTGAGGTGACCGAAATTTCAGGGTCCTGCTACATGGAAGGCTTCTCGGTCAACGGCTTCAACGGGGGCTGGACAGAGCCATCCCAGGAAGTCCGTGGCACCATGGGATTCTCCGACACCTTTATCAAGACCATCCATCGACACACAATCTCCGCTGGCATGGACCTGATGAAGCAGTCGGCGGTCGAAAACACCCAATATCCGACGCAGCCGATCATCTCGTTCGGTGGCGGGTATACGGGCAACGGGATGGCCGACTGGCTTCTGGGCTACATGTCAGGCTTTACGCAAGGGGCTGGCGAAATCGCTGATATCAAGGGATGGCAGGTTAATCCTTACGTGAACGATGAGTTCCGCGTAATTCCAGGGCTTACCCTGACTCTCGGCCTGCGCTGGGATCCAGACTTGGCTCCTACTTCAGTGGGTGGAAGGGGAGCAGCATTCGTAGTCGGTCAGCAAAGCACTCAATTTCCGAATGCACCCACGGGCATAATTTTCCCAGGCGACAAAGGGATGAATGCTCAATTGCGGCCCAGCAACTATGGATACTGGGAACCTCGTGTCGGTGTTGCCTATCAGCCCAAGAACTTGCCACGAACGTCGTTTCACGCGGGATTCGGTCTGTTCACGGGCCCGGTCCCCTATTCCTCGTACAACCACGTAGCAGACGTTGCTCCTTTCAGCGCGATTCTTGGTCCACCGGCGCCTTCGGGTTCACCGATCTGCTATACGGACCCGACCATGACCGTCCAAACGAACTGCGCTGCGAATTCCGGTCAGGCCATTGCCGGCTATATGAATTTCCAACACCCGTGGAAGACTTCCTCCTTCGGGACTAATGGCGTAAGCCCATTCCCTCCGTTTGCCTCGATTGGCTATAAACCACCGTCGTCCTACAACAACTTCCCGGCGAATCTGGCTTTGGGTGCCTCTTTCTCCCGCAACTATAAAGCGGGAATCACCGAAGCGTGGAACGTCTCTGCGGAGCATCAAATCAGCCCCGTCATGGCTGTTCGTCTGGCTTATGTCGGCAGCGAGTCCTACCATCAGAGTTATATCGTCGACGACAATCGAGCTATTTATTGCTCGACTTGCAACAGTGGCGGGCACGGTTCAGCAGTACCGTACTCGAATTTCGGCTATCTTCTCGAGCAGAGAAGCGGGGCCACCGCAAGCTTCAACTCGCTACAGGCGACTTTTGACCGGCATTTGGCCCATGGTCTGCAAGCGCAATCCAGCTTTACCTGGCAGAAGACCATCGACGTAGCAAGTTCCTCGAACATTTCATTCGGAACACCTGAGCTGGACAATCCGTTTGATCTCAGGTGGAATCGGGGAATCTCCAGCCTGAGCATTCCCTTCACGTGGACTTCGAATTTTGTCTATCAAACGCCACGGTTGAAGGGACAGAGCCTCCTGGTTCGTGAACTGGTCGGGGGGTGGGAACTGAGCCCGATTATCACACTCCAATCAGGTACGCCGTTCAGCATTCAAGGTGGCAACAGCAACTGGTGGAATACTCACGCCCCGATCGATGCGACACAAAATGGAACCGGATCTGGTTGCAAGTCGAACTGTCCGGGAGACAGAGCTGATCGGGTTGCCGGGCAACCTCTCAAGGTCCGTCAGGGAAGCAGGTCGCAGTGGGTGAAGCAGTACTTCAACCCTGCCGCCTTTGTTCCTATTCATGATGGAACCTTCGGCACAAGCGGAAGGAACCTGATTCAGGGTCCACCCAGTTTCAACATCGACTCATCGTTGATGAAGAACTGGTCGATCCTGGAGAAGTATCAGGTTCAGTTTCGCTTCGAACTATTCAATGCCTTCAATCATCCAGTGATGGGCAATCCAGATACCTGGCCGAACGACTTCGGAGGCACATTGGGCCAGATCAACGCCGGAGCCGGCAGCGCTGCAAACGCCTCGCGCATCGGGCAGGCTGCATTGAAATTCAGTTTCTAGCGTTTTGTTAGTAAGAGGCCCGAGGCAGCGTCTCCTGCACGGGCCTCTCTTTTTTGCCGGACATTTGATACCTCCGAACTTCAACGCATGACATAGCTCCACGAGACGCGACCTGATCTATCGTCACACCTCAAGCGAGACTCCAGGAGGCGATGCCTGGTCGACCGAGTCGCTTCGACCAAACCGGAATTCAGCCATGGGACTTGATGAATCAGAAAGGCTAATTAATGTCTTTATCACGCAGGGGATTCATTGAAGCGGGCGCGCTGTCAGCATCTGGGCTTCTTCTTTCACGATTTACACAAAACGCGAATGCGGAGGAAGGAATACAGAATTCGAAATTGACTCGAATTGTGCTGAGCATGAATGCCGGCTGGCACTTCTTTCGGCCTGCATCATTTGAGACAACAAGAGAGGATACGCAGTTTCCTCCCGCTGATGCCAGTTGGCAGCTCGCAGCTCTTCCGCACACCGTGAGGCTGGAGCGGAGGGAAGTGAGCGGTGGCCGCAATTACCAGGGGCTTTGCTGGTACAAGAAGAGCTTCTCAGCGCAGCCAGAATGGCGCGGACAAGTGATCTATCTCAAGTTTCAGGGCGCCATGCAGGTGGCAGATGTCTGGCTGAATGATCTTCATCTCACGACACACTGCGGCGGATACACCCCATTCACCCTCGATATTTCGAAGGCCATTCGTTTCGATCATGACAACGCGTTGTTGGTCCGCCTCGATAACCGTGACAATCCCGATGTGCCTCCAGGCAAGCCGCAGAGTGAACTTGATTTCTGTTACTTCGGCGGCCTCTATCGCGACCTTGACCTCGAGATCAGAAACCCTCTCCATATCACTGACGCCATTCTCGCGGACAAGGTGGGCAGCGGCGGGATCTTCGTCACCTTTCCATCCGTCGATGCCAGCGAATCAACTGTTCGCATCCAGACCGAAGTCTTAAACGAGCACCCTGAAGGGGGCCGTTGCACGGTCGAGCAAACACTCCTTACGTCCGATGGCAAGATCGTTGTTTCGGGATCCACCGAGATCTCTCTCATATCGGGGGAGAGCCGTGCAACGATTCAGGAACTTCGTGTGGTTTCTCCACGGCTCTGGCATCCGAACGATCCATACCTGTATAACCTGCGTACCTCAATTCTTGTGAATGGGCGGATTGTGGATGAAGAGTTCACCAGGATCGGAATTCGTTCGATTCGTTTCGAAGCCGAGCGAGGGATGCTGATCAATGGCGAACCTTTCTTTTCGATCGGCGCAAATCGTCACCAGGATCATCCCTACGTCGGTTATGCTTTGCCGCGTTCTGCACATTATCGCGATGCATATAAGCTGCGGGAAGCCGGCTTCACTTCCTATCGTAGTCACTACCCGCAAGACCCAAGTTTCATGAATGCGTGCGACGAACTCGGTATTCTGGCGATCGTTTCGAACCCCGGATGGCAATTTGTAGGGGGCGATCTTTTCAAAAAGAGGGCCTGCCAGGATGCGCGCGAGATGATTCGGCGCGATCGCAATCATCCCTGCGTAGTAATCTGGGAAGCTGCTTTGAACGAGTCGAACAACAGCTCCATTGCCTCGGAGCTCTATCGAATCGTACACGAAGAGTTCCCAGGCCCAGGGTGCTACGCGAGCGGCGATCCGATTCGCGGCAACGTCGATGGCTTCACCGGATGGGATGTAGATTATGTAGGCAGTTCGCATGAACTGCCGGCAAAGCCAGGCTGGATACGCGAGTGGGGAGATCAAGTCGACAATTGGACGGATCAGCAAGGACGCGTGCGTGTAGCGCGATCCTGGGGAGAGACGCCGATGTTGGTGCAGGCAGCCGCACATATGACGAGCCTGGATCGAATCTACAGCCAGACTCTCAAGCCTGCCGGAGCCGATTTGTGGTCTGGTATCGATTCGTTCCGCGGGTATCATCACCAGCCGTTTCTGGGAGCGCCACTTGACGTCTTCAGGCTTCCCAAATTCGATTACTACATGTTTCAGAGCCAAAGACCTTCACGAGCTTCAACCCTCAAGGCCGGCGCCGGGCCGATGGTGTTCATCGCTAACTTTGGGACATTTCACTCGTCAACCGAAGTTACAGTCTTCAGCAATTGCGAGCAGGTCCGGCTCACCCAGAATGGAACAGTGATCGGCACGCAGGAACCTGATTCCGGTTACCACATCCTGCATCCCCCATTTACTTTCAAAGTTGGCAATTTTAGCCCGACGCGCACCATGTTGTTCGCAAATCCGACAACGCAGTCAGGATTAACGGTTCCGGTAGGCGAGCTGGTTGCCGAAGGGCTGATCGGTGGAAAAGTGGCTGCAACGCATACTCTGCGTTCACCCGGAGCGCCGACGTGTATCCAATTGCGCTTGGATACGTGTGGAATGGAGCCCGTCGCCGATGGATCCGATTGGGTGCGCGTCTATGCTCATGTATGCGATCCGCGGGGCGAAACCTACCCGTATAGTGATGAGTTCGTGCATTTCTCGGTATCCGGCGAAGGTATGCTCATTGGAGATGAGACGATTGCTGCCAATCCCGTCAGAGCAGAAGCGGGGATAGCAACGGTACTTGTGCAGACGTCCGCTACGCCGGGGATGGTGACAGTTCGTGCCTCGTCGCCGTCATTGAAAGAAAGTGAAATCAGCTTCCGCTCCGTACCGGCGAATAGGTCTTTCCTTTGAAAATTAGCACCATTGACCACTGAGACACGGCGCCGGCTGGTCAGCGATTGCCAGTCGGATGCTGATGAGCGAAGATAGGGCAAATCAGATCGTTCTCAATTGATCTTCGGCATGGATGAAGCTAAAGAACTGCGCATCAATACCCCTAGTGCCCACCTTCGCAGGGTCGGCGGCTTCAAGCGGCAGCTCTGGTCCATATTATCCACTTCGGTAATCGCGCTGCTGCTTGGGAGCGGTGCGGTTTCTGCTCTGGGCCAAGGTGCTCGGAATAACCTCGAACGCGGCGCGTGGAACTACACATCGCGATCGTGGCAGTCGCAAAATGGCCTTGCCGGCGAGACAGTTCAGGCTTTTGCAGAAACACATGATGGGTTTCTCTGGATCGGGACAACGGAAGGCCTGCTTCGATTCGACGGAGCGCAGTTCACTCTCTTTTCGCATGAAAATACGCCGGCTATTCACGAAAACAGCGTGTTCTGTCTGCTTGCTTCGCGAGATGGGGTGCTATGGATCGGCACAGATGGCGGGGGATTGGTGGAGATGCGAAATGGTGCGTTTCGCGCCTATTCGGCCGCCGATGGACTCACGGATGTCTTTATTCGTGCGCTCTTGGAGGACAGCAAAGGCGACATCTGGGTGGCTGCCGATAGCGGCCTCTTCAAGGGGAGGAACGGTCATTTTGAACGGATAGATAACACGGAAGACATGCCGGGGACGGCTTTCCACGGGCTGTTTCAGGACCACACCGGCAGGGTATGGGCCGGCGCCGCGGAGATGTACGCCATCCAGGAAGGGCGGCATCCGAGCTATGCACTGCAGGGCTCCGACAGCCAGAATCGAGTTAAATCTGTCGTAGAAACGGAAGACGGCTCGATCTGGGTTGGAACGGTCGACGGGCTTCATCGATTAGCGCCCGGTCACCCTCGCTTCGAGAGGGTCCCCGGCGTGTGGGGAACGGTACGCGCTCTTTGCGGGGTCTCGCAAGGGGAACTTTGGGCCGGAACTATCGGGCAGGGAATCTTTCGCATTCGATTTACATCTCAGCCGGCTCAGGTGACGCGGCTGAATGCTCCTTCGCCACTGATGAGCAATACGGTGCTTTCGATTTTTCAAGATGGCGATCGGAACCTATGGATCGGTACTCAAGTAGGAATGGTTCGGCTGAGCCACACTCCTGTGCGAGTACTTTCTTTGCCCACGGCCGCAGATTCCGATTTTGGAACTGTAAACCTCGATTCCGATGGAAGCCTCTGGGCCGCTTCAAATCAGCTCGTTCACATCGTCGGCAATCGGGTTGTTCCAGCGCGATTCCCCGGAATGAGTAACGTGCACATACGCAATGTTCTTCGTACGCGGGACGGGACGTTGTGGATAGGAACCGATGGGAGCGGAATTTTTCGGATAAAAGGCGGCACAACAACCCAATTCACGATCAATCAAGGCCTGATCAACAATTTCATACGCGGGACGCTTGAAGCTCGCGACGGCAGCGTCTGGATTGGCACGGATTCGGGCGTGAGTCATTACATCAACGGCGCCTTCCATAACCTGACCGACAGGAGTGGACTCACGCACTTCAGCATGCGATCGTTGCTCGAGGACCACAACGGTGACATTTGGCTGGGCACGGAGCGCGGCGTCAATCACCTTCGGAACGAAGATATTGTTCACGATGTTGCGACAGAAGCATTGAAAGACGAAAAGATCTGGGCTGAGCACGAGGACAGCGATGGAGGACTCTGGTTCGGCACCTTGACGCATGGTCTGTTTCGCTACCGCGACGGTCGCATCACCCGATATACGACCGCAACGGGCCTTGCGAGCAACGACATCTACTCGATACTCGAGGATGGACATCATCGATTCTGGATGAGCAGCCCGGTCGGAGTGATGCTCCTGAGACGCGATCAACTTGATGCTCGCAGTGCCTCACCCGATACTCCGCTTGCGATGCGGTTCTTTAGAGCCGATGCGGGAGAAAGACCTACTCGATTCTATGGAGGTACGCAACCTTCGGGCATCATTACTCATAATGGCGACACCTGGTTTCCGACAAATCAGGCCCTGTGGCAGATCAGTCCTGGCGAATCGGAAGTCCCTGAACTCTCGCATCTTCGAATTCAGGATGTGCGGCTCGATGGACGCCAGACGTCACCAACTGCGCAGCTCGTCCTACCGGCGTCGCAGTCTCGCCTGGAAATCGGCTATGAGCCCATATATCTGAATTCGCAACAGGACTTGCAGTTCAGGTACCGGCTTGAAGGGTTTGATAAGGACTGGACGCTGGCAGGCGCACAGCAGCGCACGGCTACCTACACGAATCTGCCCCCGGGCAGCTACACATTCACAGTTCAAGGATGGGAGATGGAGCACCCGGAGCATCTTGTCACTGCCTCGGTGGTTTTCGTGAAGAGGCCATATTTCTATCGAACTTTCTGGTTTCTCGCTGCCAGCCTGTTTGCGGTGGCGGTGATTTCACTGCTGGCTTATCAGTATCGAATGAAGCAGGTTCACGATAGATTCGCTGCGGTTCTAGCAGAACGCACCCGGCTTGCTCGCGAAATGCACGACACCTTGATCCAGGGCTGCGCCGGTGTTTCCGCAATGCTTGAGGCCGCTTCAGCATGCGAAAAGGAAGATCACGAAACACGCGAGCATATGGTCGATTATGCCAATACCCAGATACGATCCCTCATGGACGAAGCGCGTCAGGCGGTCTGGAATCTCCGCAAGGGAGAGACCGCACGCAAGGACCTGTCCACATGCATTCAACAGATGGGTGATCGGTTCAGCCGCGAATACAGCGTCGAGATTGCCTGTCAAACTGAAGGACAACCTTTTGAAATCGGCCAGCAGGCGACGCACGAACTTACGATGGTCGCGCGGGAGGGACTTCTCAATTCAGTACTTCACGGAAATCCGAGCGAAATCCAGGCCGTTCTTTCGTTCTCATCGAACACGCTGAATATGCGCATCTCGGATGACGGGAAGGGCTTCGATCCCTCCGCCCAGCCCGAGGGGCATTACGGCCTTCAGGGCGTGAAGGAGAGAGTCCATCGCTTCGGCGGAACGGTGCAGATCGAGAGTAAGCTCAACCGCGGTACACATTTACGCGTCTCTGTGCCTCGCGCAAAACTCTGCGGCTAACGGATGTTTGAAAGCGCCATATAGCAAAGACCTTGACGACGTCTGCTAGTTCAGGATTTTATAATTCGGCATGCCTCCGATTCGTATCCTGATCGTTGATGACCATCCAATCATGCGTTTGGGCATTTCTGCATTGATTGCGTCTTCAAACGAGATGGTCTGCGTGGGTGAAGCTGGCACCGGCGAGGAAGCCCTCGAGAAACATACGACGTGTGCACCGGACATCACGCTGATGGACCTCCGGCTGCCTGGGATGACTGGGGTGGAAACGATTCGTTCCATACGCCAGCGGTCCCCTGAGTCACGATTTATTGTCCTCACAACGTATGAGGGCGACGAGGATATCCACCAGGCGATGGAGGCCGGCGCCAGCGGTTACCTGGTCAAGGGGCTGCCCCTTGAAATGCTTGTGAATGCAGTGCGTAAGGTTTATGCAGGTGGACGCTATCTACCTCCACCGATGTCTCAAGCGCTGTCAGAACGAACTCCAGATACGAGCCTCAGCGCGCGCGAACGCCAGGTGTTGGAACTCGTAGCGAGGGGCAAATCAAACAAGGAAATTGCCGCTCAGCTCGGAATCACTCCAGGTACGGTCAAGTGTCATATCAGCGTGATCCTCACGCGTCTTGACGCAAGCGACCGTACGCAGGCTGTAATGACGGCCTTACATCGGGGTCTGGTACACCTCTAGCCGCTTTGATACGCGACCAAGCAGCGATGCGGAAAAGGATCGCGACGAAGTCTTAAAGCTCATTGTGCACTCTTCGCCCGACGCCACCATGCTAGTCCATCCCACACAAGATGATTTGGATTTCTGGCTGTCATAAGGGCCATTATTGAAAGGCCCAGGGATACTAAAGACCCCTCCAGTTAGCCAATTTGGTGGTGGGGCGTCAGATGCCGGCATGTCGCCTGTCCATCAACGCGTCGTCCCACCAAACGGCAATTCTTGTGCATTTACAGCCTGCCATCTGCCGTCGCGATACGCAAAGACATCGGTGAAAAGCGTCTTATGGGGGGCGCTAGTGCCCGCTTCGACCACTATGCCATTGACGATGCCTACGTTCCCGTAAACCCGTACATGTATGTCCTCGAAATACTTCCGCGGCACGGGTCCAGGAGAGGGGTGCTCCCGCATGAAGTTGAGCTGGTCTCTCTTTGTGATGATTCCGATCGGCACAACGTGCAGAAAGTCAGAGGCCAGAATCGATTCGAGCGCGTCAGGATTGCCTTCGGCTGAGAGCCAATGATTTTCTAAATCCATCAACTCCTGCTTGGTCCCTTCGAAACCGCGGTCGCGATGAGTTTGGCCGATCATTACTTGGGTAGCGAAAAAGGTCATGAACAATAACACGCAGAAAGCAGTTTTCATCGAAACTCCAGTTTCATTGGTCTACGGGTGTTCCCCGCGCCGCACCGCCGATGGTAGCAACATGAGGTTATATTCCGTAATTGCCGGATTGTTTGGATGTTAAGTCGAGGATGGAATCACCAAAATCACCCACCCGGTTGGGGCAAACCGGAGTTACGCCGCGCGTGATCGTCAAAGTTCCGAATCCGCCCAACCCCAGATGTGCTTTTTTGGGCTATCATGCTGGCTGCATCACAAAGGAGACAATAATCAACGATGTCATCCGACATTGCAGTCCTCGATCAGTGGGCGACGGCGTGGTCGTCGCATGAAGTCCAGCAAGTGCTTCAGCTCTTCACAGACGATTGCATCTATGAGGACGTGCCAACTGGTGCTGTAAACATCGGCAAAGCAGCTTTGCGCAAATTCGCGGAGTTCTTCTTCTCAGTCGCACCAGACTTCAAGGTCGAGCTCTCGAAACGATTTGAAAACGACAGATGGGGGACGGGGGAGTGGACAATGTCCGGTACGCAAAAGGGTGACATGCCGAATCTACCTGCGACGGGCAAGCCGTTCTCGATTCGCGGTGCCACTATCATCGAACTCGAAAACGGGAGAATTCGACGGTGCAGCGACTATTGGGATATGGCTGCTTTCCTCAGACAACTGGGCCATCAGCTCGCATGAAGTTCTTGCGTCAACGTCAGGCTCTCGCCGTCGCCAGATAGGTACTTAGCTCGAAAGCCAGTTTCGATTCATCGCTGTATCGCTCGCGGACGCACTCGCTCTCGCTCACAATGGAGTCCACAACGCGATGCCGTTCCGTTTCGTCCAGCGCCTTGAAGTTCCCGGACGCCGATTCTCACTTGCTGATCGCAGATCACTCGCCCTGTTGAGGCCTGCAACAGTCATGCTCGCACGGTGCGCAAAGCTGACTCGGTCTGATCGAGATCCCCTAACTTAAGATCGCGGGTTTCCCGTACGAATCGCAGTGCGAGCATGGCAACGGCACAGTAAATGCCATAGACGATCGGGACGTAGTACCACTTATGAAAGACATCCTGCCCGATGAGTCCCGTCAACAGTGACGGCGCGACCATGCCGCCCAGAACGCCAGCGAAGTAGAAGGAAATTCCGCTTCCAGAGTATCTGAATTTTGTCGGAAAGCTCTCACAGGTCAGGATCGGCGCAAGCCCCAGTAATATTCCCATTAGGAAGAAATTAACAAGGATCTCCAAGAGGATCACCAGCGCAATGCGCTTATTCAGAACGGCCAATGTAAGAGGATACGAGAGCAGCGTTGTTAGCCCGATCCCGATGTAGGCGGCTACTCTTCGCTTGAAGAGATCAGCAGTGGGTCCGCTGGCAAGTATGCCCAGAAGACTTCCGACCTTGGCAACTAAGAGGATAGTGGCAGTAGTTGCCAAAGAAATACCGGCAAAGCGCATGAAAGAAATAAAGTATGTACCCGCTGTATATCCGCCCATAGACTGAAAGGCCCAAACCAGGGCCAAGAGAATCACGGAACGAGGGTGGTGCTTCAGAACACCGAAGCTGGGCAGCGCATCGAGCTTGTCAGTTTGTTTGAGCTGCTCGAACAGCGAACTGTCGGTAAGCTTGTAGCGCGCCAGCAGCGCCGGAATGACGATCACGACAGAGAGCAGCATTGCCACCCGCCAGCCGGAGGTCGTGAACGTCTTGCTCATGGCTAGCAGGACAACGCTGGCACTAATACTGCCCAAAGGGACACCTAGGCTCGCCAGTGACATCCAGAACGCCCTTCGGCTTCGCTGCGCGGCAAATTCGCCAAGCAAAGAAGAAGCGCCTCCAAATTCACCCCCTATTCCAATTCCTTGCACAATCCGCAGCACTACAAGCAGGATCGGGGCGAGGATTCCTAACTTCGCATAGCCAGGCAAGAGTCCGGTTAAGCAAGTTGTGGCTCCCACAATGATGATGTTGACCATAAATGTGAACTTACGTCCGATGCGGTCACCAAAGTGACCAAATAGGAAGGCCCCTATTAAGCGCGCTGGGAACCCCGCACCGAAAGCCAGGAAAGAGAACAGGAGTGCCTGGGTAGGCGGCAAACTGGGAAAAAATATCGCCGGAAACGCAGTGGAGGCGGCGTACCCGTAGATAAAGAAATCGTAATATTCAATGAACGCGCCCCCCGTCGCCGAGAGAGCGACCATCGTCAAGGTGTGCGTGTCTACTGCCTGCTTGGGCCCTCCTGGCATTGCGTAACTCCTCGTCTTGCGAAAGTAAAGGGTGGGTAAGACATTCTTGGGGACCGAAGAACGCCGTGCGACACGGACAGAAAATCACCTGGAAGGGTTCGCAGGGTCAGTCTACATCAGAACCAGACGGCCAATGGTGGGTTCCGGTCGGTTAACCGGCTAACCGGAAGGTGCAGGGTCCGCGAAGGCACGATCGCGTATATGTCGCCTGAGCAGGTGCGCGTTCTCGAATTCCGTAACCTCTCGCCCCAAGTGTATGAAAAGTTCAAGAAACGGTCGTTCTGGCCGCGGTGCCGTCGTCCCAGGATTTTGTTAGTCCGCCACTCGTTTTCCAACTCCTAAATCTCAGGCTTGTTGTCTCACGTAATCGCTGTGAACTAGGAACACCACGTGCTTCCTCAGGAGTCACTCAGCATGGCGAGAGTGTGTGATGCGAGTCTTCGACCGACATTTTGATGAACTTGAAGAGTGGATCGTCTGTTTTGCTCTGATCTTCCTGATCAGCTCGATCATTTTTCTGGCGTTCGGACCGTTCCTCGGGGCACTTGTTTTCCTTCCGGCAGTGGTTCGAAGCCTGTCATTGATTGGTGCCTCGGTTGCTGTACTGCTTTGGTTGCTGCGTCGATTGGGTTCGTCTCTGTGCGCGCGTCTCCGCAATCCTGAGAAGAATCGAATACAAACGATCATGTGTGAAAAGACGCCGCCACTGCATCCGGAACAGCAGCGAGCAAATCAGTGACGACAAGGGTCATACACTTCGGGCGCGACGACGGTAAACGCTTGCCGGTGCTGAGGAGTGCAGGCTACGAGGTCCATGAGGCGTACACCCTGAATGATCTCTGGATCGAGTTGGAGCAGAGTGAGCGAGTGGATGCAGTATTCATCTCAGAGGGTGACAGATGGATCACGGAGTGCGCCGCAATGCTGGTGCGGGAGTACAACACTGCACCGTTGGTTCTGTTCCGGCGATCAAGTGGCAATTGCAATGAAAAACCCTGCGACCAAGTCTATTCGTCCGATGTTCGGCACGAAGAATGGCTCTCTGATATGTCGGAATTGATGGCACGGTGTCGCGATTCCCAGGAGCAATCGAAGCGGTGCAAAGCGCAATCAGTGACGGAACTGTCGCGCTGGCAACGTGCGCGAGCGCGAATGTTGAAGCCGAACGTCTCATCCGGGCCCGGCACAGTGTGGAAGTCGGATAAGAAGGAGTGATGCATTTCTAACGGAGGGGATGATGCAAAGAATGAAGCCCAGGGCACTGGCGTTGACGTGTATCGCATTGACTGTCCAGATCGGCGCGGCTTGGCACGCGACGGCGCAGGACACTAAGACACCTTATCCGAGCATGGCTCCGCTTGAGCAGTATCTGATGGATCCGAATTCTGAGATCGCGCTGGCCCGGAGTGCGGCGCCGGAGTCCATCTCGCACGATGCCGAGGTCATGGTTCTGG
>DATFSO010000039.1:0-38174 GCA_035262585.1 Occallatibacter sp.
ATCGTACCCGCGCCGACCGTGCGTCCGCCTTCGCGGATCGCGAACCGGAGGCCCTTTTCCATGGCGACCGGCGTGATCAGCTCAATCTCCAGCGCCACGTTGTCGCCCGGCATCACCATCTCCGTACCCGCCGGCAGCTCCGCCACTCCCGTCACGTCCGTCGTGCGGAAGTAGAACTGCGGACGGTAGCCCTTGAAGAACGGCGTATGACGGCCGCCTTCTTCCTTGCTCAACACGTACACCGAGCCCTTGAAGTGCGTGTGCGGCGTAATCGAGGCAGGCTTGGCCAGAACCATCCCGCGCTCCACATCTTCCTTCGGAATGCCGCGCAGAAGGATGCCCGCATTGTCGCCCGCCAGGCCCTCGTCCAGCTGCTTCTTGAACATCTCGACGCCCGTGCAGACACTCTTGCGCGTCTCGCGGAAGCCCACAATCTCCACGTCCTCGCCCACCTTCACCTTGCCGCGCTCGATACGGCCCGTCACCACCGTGCCGCGCCCCGAGATCGAGAAGATGTCTTCGATCGGCATCAGGAAGGGCTGGTCAATCGCCCGGTCAGGCTGCGGCACGTTCTTGTCCACCGCATCCATCAGCTCGTCAATCTTCTGCTCCCACTGCGCCTCGCCGTTCAGCGCGCCCAGCGCCGATCCGCGGATCACCGGAACATCGTCGCCCGGGAACTGGTACTTGGTCAGAAGCTCGCGCACTTCCATCTCCACCAGGTCGATCAGTTCGGCATCTTCAACCGCGTCGCACTTGTTCAGGAACACCACGATGTACGGCACACCCACCTGGCGCGCCAGAAGAACGTGCTCCTTGGTCTGCGGCATCGGACCGTCCGTAGCCGCAACCACCAGGATCGCTCCGTCCATCTGCGCCGCCCCCGTGATCATGTTCTTGATGTAGTCGGCGTGGCCCGGGCAATCGACGTGCGCATAGTGACGGTTCGCCGTCTCGTACTCCACGTGCGCCGTGGCGATCGTGATACCCCGCTCCCGCTCCTCGGGCGCGTTGTCGATCGAGTCGAACGAACGGAACGCGATCTTCGGGTTGTGCTTCGACAATACCTTCGTGATCGCCGCCGTCAACGTCGTCTTGCCGTGATCGATGTGGCCTATCGTTCCCACGTTCACGTGCGGCTTCGAACGATCAAACTTTTCCTTCGCCATAAGAAATCCAAATCCCTTTCAGTGGCTCGTACTGCCTGTTACATCCCGGGGCGCCGGCATTCCGGCTCCAGCCCCAAAACAGTTGTCAGAGATCAGTTGCCAGAGATCAAGTTCATCTTGCTCATCGCGGCCGCCTCGCTATCACCACTGACGGAATCCCTGATCTCTGCTCTCTGTTCTCTCCTACTTCCCCTGCGCACGGCCGATGATCTCATCGGCGATCATGCGCGGCGCCTCTTCGTAGCGCGCAAACTGCATCGAATACGACGCGCGCCCCTGCGTCGATGAACGGATATCGTTCACGTAGCCGAACATCTCCTTCAGCGGAACGATCGCCTTGATCACCTGCGATCCTGCCGCGTGCTCCATACCTTCGATTCGGCCGCGCCGCGAGTTGATGTCGCCGATAATCACGCCCATGAACTCCTCGGGCACCGTGACTTCGACGGACATCACCGGCTCCAGCAGCACCGGCGAAGCCTTCCTGGCTGCATCCTTGAACGCGATCGAGCCCGCGAATTTAAACGCCATTTCATTCGAGTCGACTTCGTGGTAGCTGCCGTCAAACAGCGTAACCTTCACATCAACCACCGGGAAGCCGGCCAGAATACCCAACTCCATCGCACCCTGAATGCCCTGGTCGATGGGCTTGATGTATTCCTTAGGAACCACGCCGCCCTTGATGTCATTGATGAACTCGTAACCCTTGCCCGGCTCGTTCGGCTCGATGCGAAGCTTGCAGTGTCCGTAGTTACCCGAACCGCCGGTCTGGCGAATGTACTTGCCCTCAGCCTCGGCCTGCTTGCGGACCGTCTCGCGGAAGGCCACCTTGGGCTCGCCCACGTTCGCCTCGACCCTGTGCTCGCGCTTCATGCGGTCCACGAGAATCTCGAGGTGCAACTCACCCATGCCACTGATGATCGTCTGGCCCGAATCTTCATCCGTCCGCACCTTGAAGGTGGGATCCTCATCGGCCAGCCGCGACAGAGCGATGCCCATCTTTTCCTGGTCAGCCTTCGTCTTCGGCTCAATTGCGACTGAAATCACAGGCTCCGGAAATGTGATAGCCCCTAGCGCAATCGCATGATCCGGATTGCAGAGCGTGTCGCCCGTCTTCAGATCCTTCAATCCAACACATGCACAGATATCGCCGGCGTAAATCTCCGTGATGTCTTCGCGCTTGTTGGCGTGCATCTTCACAAGGCGGCCCACGCGCTCCGTCTTGCCGGTACGAGGATTCAGTATCGTGTCGCCGGTCTTCAGCGAACCCGAGTAGATACGAATAAACGACAGTTTGCCGAACGGATCATTGATCAGCTTGAAGACCAGTGCCGAAAGCGGCTCGCCGTCCTCCGCCTTTCGAATCAGCTTGCGATCCGGATTCGAAGGATCGATACCCTCCACCGCCGGCTTGTCCAGCGGGCTGGGGAGATAATCGACCACAGCATCGAGCAGCGTCTGCACACCCTTGTTCTTGAATGCACTTCCGCAGATTACCGGGAAGACCTTGAGATCGATAGTCGCCTGGCGAATACCCTTCTTCAGCTCTTCGATCGTCGGCGTCTCGCCCTCGAGGAACTTCTCAAGCAGAACATCGTCCGTCTCGGCGATGACCTCGATCAACTGCATCCGGAAAGCTTCCGCCTTCTTCTGCAGGTCGGCTGGAATCGGCTCGATCGAGTATTTTGCACCCATGGTCTCGTCGTGCCACAGGATCGCCTTCATCTCGATGAGGTCGATGACGCCCTTAAAATTGGCTTCGGCGCCGATCGGAATCTGCAGCGCAACCGGGCGCGCACCCAGGCGCTTGCGGATCGTGTCGATCACATGCTCAAAATCCGCGCCGTTCTTGTCCATCTTGTTTACAAAGCAGATGCGCGGAACCTTGTACTTGTCGCCCTGCCGCCACACGGTCTCGGTCTGGGGCTGCACGCCGCTCACCGAATCAAACAGAGCCACGGCGCCGTCCAAAACCCGAAGAGACCGCTCCACCTCGGCAGTGAAGTCTACGTGCCCAGGCGTGTCGATGATGTTGATGCGGATATCGCGCCACATACACGTCGTAGCAGCCGACGTGATGGTGATGCCGCGTTCCTGCTCCTGCTCCATGTAGTCCATGGTCGCGGTGCCTTCATGCACTTCGCCGATGCGGTGCGTGATGCCCGTATAGAAGAGGATGCGTTCTGTCGCTGTCGTCTTGCCGGCGTCAATGTGCGCCATGATTCCGATGTTCCGGCAACGACTCAGTGGTATGGTGCGAGCCACAATCCAATCCTTTGCGGGCGCTTCCCGGCCCGCGGTTAAAACCAAGCTTCTGGCTGCTAGCTTCTAGCCACTAGCTCGCCTTCAAAGCCTCAGGGATCCCTCGTTCCCTCGATCCCTTGATGCCTGCTTCTACCACCGATAATGTGCAAACGCGCGGTTCGCTTCAGCCATACGGTGCACGTCTTCCTTCTTCTTCATCGCTGCACCGCGGCCGTTTGCCGCATCCAGCAACTCGTTGGTCAACTTGTCGATCATGCCCTTCTCGCCGCGAGCGCGCCCATAGCTGATCAGCCAGCGAATCGCAAGCGAGGTGCGCCGGTCCGGGTTCACTTCGATCGGCACCTGGTAGTTGGCGCCGCCCACGCGACGGGTCTTGACCTCAAGCAGCGGCTTGCAGTTCTCCACGGCCTTCTTGAAGAGCTTAATGGCCTCTTCGCCGCCGCCCTTCTCCTCCAGGTTCTTCATCGCCTGGTAGAAGATTCCCTGCGCGGTCGACTTCTTGCCGCCCCACATCATGGAGTTCACAAACTTGGTAACCAGCGTCGATCCGTACACCGGGTCCGGCGCTACTTCCCGCTTCGAAATGTGCCCTTTTCTCGGCATAGTTCCTCAAAATCAGCTGCTAGCCTCTAGCTGCCAGCTTCTAGCCTCTCCATCAGAGGCGCAAATCTTGGCTCCATCAGGAAACGAGCTAGGAGCTAGGAGCTAGCAGCTAAAAGCTCTCTCTTTTACTTCTTGCCTGCCGCCTGGCCGCCCTTGGCGCGCTTCGCGCCGTACTTCGAACGGCTCTGCTTGCGATTGGCCACGCCGACTGAATCCAGCGTGCCGCGGACCACGTGATAACGAACGCCCGGCAGATCCTTCACACGGCCGCCGCGGATCAGCACAATCGAGTGCTCCTGCAGGTTGTGGCCGATGCCGGGAATGTAAGTCGTAACCTCGATCCCGTTGGTCAGCCGCACACGAGCCACCTTGCGCAGTGCCGAGTTCGGCTTCTTGGGGGTTTGCGTGTACACGCGGGTGCAAACACCGCGCCGCTGCGGCGAGGCCTGCAGCGCAGGCGATGCCGTCTTGTACCTGGGGGCCGTACGCCCCTTGCGGACCAATTGATTAAATGTCGGCAAAACTAAACTCCTTACCCCAAAACCCTTCGCCCAACTCACTCAGCCGCACACAAGCCCCTCAGGCTTTCCCGCGCCAAAAACGCACATGCTCAAGGTGCGTGCACGCACGGAAGCCCCAGGTTCTGCTTCGCGTCTGCCTTCGTTCCACTTCCAGACGAGAACCAGGACGGTGATCGGTCGCCCGCCTTTGTGGGGCCAATTCCGTTTCGCAGGTTCCGGCTCGCATAGCCCTCCAAGGTGGAGAAACGCGCGAGCACCGATGCGATCAATCGCCCTTCCCGTCTTTCCTTCACCCGGGTGGGCGATTCGTCCCTGCCCTTCGCAAGAGGAGAGCTACTTCAGGACTTCGGCCGCTTCGACTTCGTGCAGCCGCCGGGTACAGAGCCCGATCATAACTTCTGCCGGGATCTCCCGTTACGCGTCTCCCGTTAAAGCACACGGACAGGCGCGTTCTTGCGGAACCTTCTAAAGATAACAAGAAACCGGGGCGGGGTCAACGATCGACCCCGCCATGTGCATTTTTGACGCTTCGGAGTTGAGGTCGATCGTTTATTCGATCGACTTCAGCGTCCAGGCACCGTTCACTAACGCAAAATCCGCCTGTTTCTTGTCGCTCAGCCTGTTGCCGGGGTGGTGCGCGATATCCTGCAGAGTCTGCGGCACCCCGGTCAGGTTCACGCCCTCGACGTATCTTCCTTCTTTGCCTGTATCCGCACCCATCATCTCGTCCTGGAGGTCGCCCATATCGTGCGCTCTGGGGTGATTGGCCGCAACCGTCATCACCATGACCGAGTAGGTTTTGTCGTCCTGATTTGCCGGACGCCACTCAATCACATCCCCGCCGCCGGGCAATGCGACCGCCTTCTTCCCATCCGGTGTCAACTTGAAATCGGCCCAAAGCTTGTTGGGATAAACCTTTGTTCTCTCCCACAGCTTGCCCGAAATCCCCTGCCGCATGCCGGCATCGTCCACCAGGATATTCACCACAACCGGCGGCTGTTGGTCGTACCTGGCCTGCACCATGTCTAAAGCTTGTTTCGAGCTCAGGTCCGGTGCCGACTTGCAGCCGGCCGCCATAAGCCCCGGGCCCAACACCAACAACACCCCCAAACTCTTCCAGTTCAGCATCTTTTCCTCCCCTACAGCACGTGCTAATTGGTCAGCATCCTATCGACCCGCCATTTTTCTCCTACTTTCACGCGCTGTCAATGGAGTTGCATGTGATGCTGAACACAGGTCCGAAGTCCCGCCTAAATAGCTCTGCTTCCAGCGTTTGACTCCAGCCGAATTCAGGCGCCGTCACAGCAAAGGCAAAACCAGAGTAGGTGTGTCCTATCCAGTTCTCTCAAGGTCGCCGCTCTCTGACGGTCGCGTCGACTTTGCCACGTGGTTTCGCCCTGCAGCAACTCTGGTTTTGCCTTAGTCCGCAGTCAGCCTCTTCAACAAGAGGTCGAGAAAGCCCTTCTCGTCCGATTGCAGGCAAACCTCGACATTTGGCGGCCCTTGTCCGGGAGTCGTCCGCCCCTTCTCGTCCACGTCAATATGCATCGGTTTTGCGGGGCAGAGGTCCGGCCGGAACGCGTAGGTCACCGCAACTGGATCAAATAGCGTCGGTGTGGGGCTGTGGTTCGGCGTCCCACCCATCCACTCGTGATAGAGGAGTGTGAGCTGATCCGTCAGCTGAGACCCCTGCGCGAAGATCGTCTCCCGATTCCCGGCTTCAAGCGGCACCTGTGTCGAATCCAGCGGCATCATGAAGACCGGCACACCGGAAGCGAGCAGAGCCTTCGCCCCGGCCGGGTCATTCAGGATGTTCCACTCCGGCTCCGGGGGCCTGGGCTTGCCCTGACCATCTCGGCCGTATCCGCGAAATATGCTCCCTCCCATGATCACCACGCGCTTCAGCTTCCGGAAGGTCGCCGGATCGCGCTCGATTGCTGACCGCACCGTGGATAGAGGCCCGATTCCGATCAGCGCAATCTCGCCCGGATGCTCCCGCGCCTGGTGCAGAATGAAGTCCACGCCGTCGCCGAACTTCCTCTCCGGCCCGCGCTTTGCATACGCCGCCTGCGTCATCACGTTGTCCGTCTTCGTGGCCGGACCCGCAAACACCGGGATATCCCTTCTCCCGATCGCCGCCAGATAGCGATCCACGAGCCGCGCCCGCAATTCTGTATTCCCGAATGTTGTCGTCACACCCACGATCTTCAGCTCTGGGCTGCGCAGCGCCAGCCCCAGAGCGAAAGCATCGTCAAGGTCGTCGCCGATATCGGTGTCGATGATCACAAGTTGAGGAGTGGCTACGGACTGCGAGGAGCTAGAAGCCTGCTGAGCTTTCGCGCGTGACGATTGTGCGCAAACGAGCAACATCGCAATGAGCGCGAGAGAAAGGGATGATGATTTCATGCAAGTAATGTAACCGCTGAGGCCCCGGCTCTGCGGTGCACTCAGCTGCCAGGAGCTGCCGGGTACCCCCATCCAATTCGCGCTGTTTGCGAATCAGGTGGGAAGCCAACAACCTCAGCGTTTGCTCTGATCGCACTCGCCGAGCACAGTCACAATCTTCTCCACGTCGTATACGCAACCACCCCAAACCCCGCCGCTCGCTTCTACCAGCGCAGCCCACAGCCGCGTATCCTCCGGCAGCGCGGGATGCGGCTTCAAGTCGTCGCGTGAGGCTCTGGCCGTCAATCGACGTGAGCCTTCACCTGTTTCAAATTCGCCGTCGGCGTCGCCGACCAGGTTGACAGATCCCGTCAGCTTTCCGCGGTCGATCACGATTTCGATCAAGTCGCTCTCCTGCACCTTGCCGATGGGCCCGCCGGCCAGGGCCTCGGGCGAAATGTGCCCGATGCACGCACCGGTCGACACTCCGCTGAACCGTGCGTCCGTGAGCACTGCAACGTGTTTGCAGTGCGGCAGCTGCTTCAGCGCCGACGTGATCTGGTAGATCTCCTGCATCCCCGCGCCTTTCGGGCCGCCGCAGATCAGCACGATCACATCGCCGTGCCCGATCTGGCCCGTCTTGATCGCCACAATCGCCGCTTCTTCCGTGGTAAAAACTCGCGCCGGCCCGCGATGCCGGTAGACGTTGTCCTCGCCGATCAATGACGGGTCGATCGCCGTGCTTTTGATCACCGATCCCTCCGGGGCAAGATTGCCGACCGCAAAGCAGATCGTCGGCGTGAGCCCACGCAATCGAGCCCGATCCGGCGCCATGATCACGTCGTCGACATCGATCCCATCCAGGTCTTTCAGACGTTTTCGCAATGTGTGGCGCCGCTTGCTCTGCCGCCACCAGTCGAGGCTTGCATCGAGCGATTCGCCTGTAACTGTTCTGACGCGTCCGTCCAAAAGCCCTGCGGAACGCAGTTCAAGCATCACTTCCGGCACTCCGCCGGCCAGGAACACCTGCACGGTGGCGAATCCACTCGGCCCGTTTGGCAGCGCATCCACCAGGCGCGGCACCTCGCGATTCACCACCTCCCAGTCATCGCGCGCCGGCCGTTTCAATCCTGCAGAAAACGCAATCGCGGGGAGATGCAGCAGCAGGTTCGTCGATCCGCCAAATGCCGCATGCAGCACCATCGCATTCCTCACCGCCGCATCGGTCAGTACATCGCGTGCTCCGATCTTCATCTCGTGCATGCGGAGCAGTGCCCGGGCAGAGCGCTTCGCCGCATCCAGCCAAATCGCCTGCCCCGAAGGCGCCAGCGCCGTGTGGGGCAGCGACAAGCCCAGCGCCTCTCCGACGACCTGCGCCGTCGCCGCCGTTCCAAGAAACTGGCATCCTCCGCCTGGGGAGGCGCAGGCGCGGCAACCGACTTCCTGCGCGTACTCGAGCGTGATCTGCTGCTGCGCAAAGCGCGCTCCGATGGTCTGCGCCTTGCCCGCGTCCTCGCCAGCCTCGGGCAGGAGCGTAACTCCGCCCGGTACCAAAATCGCAGGCAACGCACCCGCCGACGCCAGCGCCATCATCATTGCGGGCAATCCCTTGTCGCAGGTGGCCACGCCCATTACGCCGTCGCGTGTCGGCAGCGACCGCATCAGCCTGCGCAACACCGTCGCCGCATCGTTACGAAACGGCAGCGAATCCATCATCCCGGTGGTGCCCTGCGTGCGTCCGTCGCATGGATCGGTGCAAGCGCCGGCAAACGGCGTTGCATGCAGAGCCTTCAGCTCGCGTGCCGCCTCGGCCACCAGCAAACCAACCTCCCAGTGGCCGGTGTGAAATCCCAGTGCGATTGGCCGGCCGTCTTCGGCGCGCAACCCGCCATGGGTGCTAAGGATCAAAAACTCCGCATCCAGAAGCCGTGTTGTCTCCCAGCCCATTCCCGCATTCTGGCTCAAACCGAACAGGTTTCCTGATGGCTCCTTCAGCAGCATCTCTGCTGAAAGCGGCAGCACGCCTTCGGGTCCGGCGACGTGCGTCGTCACATCGGGCAGATCTGCACCCTCCGTCTCCAGCACCGACTTCAGCGAAATGCCAGCGATCGCACCCTCCTCGTGATGATTGGCCTCAACGCGTGCTTTGCGTCGTTCCCGTAACGGCCTGCGTCAGCCGGAACACATGCGGCTTCGGCGTCGCGGCCTCATAGATCGAATCTTCCAGCGAATTCTCGAAGGTCTGCATCAGGTCCTTTCCCTCATCGGCCCCGGTATCCGCGTTCCGCACGCGCATGCGCAGGTGGATGTAGTGCGCCTCGTCGCGATCACGCACAAGCCAGCCGACGCGCTGCGCCTGATGAAACATCGGCGTTCCATATTCTGCGAGGTTGATGCCGTTCGCGAGCGCCTCCGGCGCGAAGGTGTCCACTACTTCGCCGTCGATGCTCAGCGTATACCTGCCGGCGGCCAGACCGGTCACTCGGAGCGTCTCCCGGTTGAGCTGCTGCTCGATATCGGTCAAGTCTACAAGCAGCGCCTGCGTCGCATTGCTTCGCGCCAGAGGCAGCGGCAGCGCACCCTCCATCTGGGTCCATTTCAGCCCGGCCTCTGTCTGCTCCAGTTGGGTCACCGCAGCGTTGCGCGTTCCGGCAACCGTGGGGGTGCGTGCATCGATCGTTACCTCCGAGACCAACGCCGGAGCATGCCAGCCTTTCAACAAAGCCTCAGCCATTACCCAGTGCGCCACAGGATCCGGATGGACGCGATCCGGCACGAGCAGTTCGGCCAGTTTCGGGTCCGTCTCATCGGCCTTCTGAATCGCCGCCACCACGGGCGAGTTCAGATTCACAAATGCCGCTCCATATTTGTCCGCCAGCGACTGGTCAATCTCCGCGAGATGCTGCATCACGGCGTTGTAGCCGCCCGGAAAGAAAACCGGTCGCGTCACATCGTCGTACGGTGAAGGGCCCAACAGCGTCAGTCGCACTCCCGGCACGTGCTCGCGGATCGAATCGAGCAGATGCTGATATCCCTTCACGTAGATCTGCTCGATCTCATCGCTCGTTGCGCGATACCCGCCGTCATTCATCCCCAGCATCACAGTGACGACCGTCGGCTTCTCCGAGAACACATCCCTCGCCAGCCGCTGATCGATCGGCCCGCCGGCCCCGCCCGTAACGCGATCGCCGCCGACGCCCGCGCCGTAGAAGTGCACGCGCATCCATGGAAATCGCGTGGCCGTGTAAAGTTCGACGAACTGGTTGTAGTAGTTCTGTTCGGTGATACTGTCTCCGTAAAAGACCACGGTATCGCCGCCGTGCAGATAGAAGCCTCGAGCGTTCTCTTCCGTGCCGGGCGGAGCCGTGCCAGCCGGAAGGACAGCGTTGGACTGAATAACAGAGCCCGTCGTCTCAGGCATTCGCAACGCATCCGCGCTCATCGCCTCTGCCGGAGCGGTCGCAACGGCGACCAGCGAATCTGCGCATCCGTAATAGAGGAACCACTTGCCGCGGAAGAACACCATACCCTCGGCAAACGTGGTCCCCGCAGCATACTGGCCCGTCTTCTCATAGGGCAGTTCCGGCCTCAGCACCGGCTTATCTGTCTGCGTGAGCAGGTGCGCAGGATTCGTGCCCTCAAACAACGCCTCGCCCGCCGCATACGCACCCGGGCCCAGTGTGGGATCGCCACTGTCGTTTGAGTCGGAAGCATTCTTCCCGTTATAGAGCATGACAATTCCGGCGGTGGTCAGGATCGGCGGCGGTCCGGTCTCTGGAAACGTGCTGTCAAAGTGACCGGGCCGCGGCCTCAGGAACTCGACCGGCTTGCCGTCCATACCCTCCACCGGAGTCCAATGAATTGCGTCGTCCGATGTCGCCAGCCGTATCGAGCCCTCGCCCCAGTACATCCAGTACCGACTCATAATCTTCGCCGCGACCAGCCGGCCATCCTTCAGCTGCGTCACGATGCCCGCCGACTTGTACATCAGGTTCGCATATTTGCCGCCCAGGGCCGTCAGAAACGCCGGTCCATGCTTCGTCCAGTGCTTCAGATCCCGTGAGCTCGCAATCCCCACCGAATACGTCTTGCGATTCCATTGCGTGTACGTCAGTACGTAGGTGCCGTCCTCGCGCTCCACGATCCGCGGATCTTCCACGCCGCCGGGCCATTCGCGTTCCTTCTGATCGTCCTGAGCGGGATAGAACACCGGCGTGCCCGAGCGTTTAAAGTGAATTCCATCGTCGCTCTCGGCCAGGCCCAGCCGCGAGGTGTGACCGCCAATCTCCGTCGTGCCGGAGTTGTCCTCGGCGCGATACAGCAGATAGACCTTCCCATGGCGAACCGTCGCCGCAGGATTGAATGTATGCAGCACCTCCCACGGCACCGGCTTGTTCTCGATCGGGTCCTGAAACGTCGAAGCCGGATTCGGCGCCACCACCGGGTTCCCCGCCGCGGGTCGCGTAAATGGCCCGATTACCCACGGCGTCGCGTTCTGCCCGCACACCGCGGCAGATCCAGCCAGGACAACCCATCCGGCAGTCCACTTCCACGCGTTCTTCAATCGATCTCTCTCCGCAACGCGACCATCGTACCCTCTAAACGGCTTATCCGGACTCACACGAAAGTCGTGGACTGGCACGCAAGGAAAGCCAATATACCTCGCATGAAGTGCGGAGCTGGAAGCTAAGAGCTAGAAGCTAATAGCCGTTTCATAGAAGCTCAGCCCGGCATCTCCCTGTTCCAGCAAGCGTATCCGGGTCAGCGTCCCGTAGCAGTCCTCCAACTTCTCCCTACGCCGATGCTCAGCAATCACCGTCGCGCCTTCCGCCAGCAATCCCTTCGCCTCGGAACCCAGCAGTCCGAGGACCGTCGCGTACTCTTCAGCCGCCTCATAAGGCGGATCCAGAAACACAAGGTCAAATCCGGCCGCTGCGGTCGTCCGTCCTCGCCGCAGGTAAGCAGCCACGCTCAACGCCTCTACGCGTACCCCACCGCGCAGTCCCAGCTTCTCCAGGTTTCCGCGCAGCACCTTCAACGCCGGAGTAGCCCGCTCCACCAGCACCACGCTTGCGGCCCCACGGCTTGCAGCTTCAATCCCTACCGCGCCCGATCCTGCATACAGGTCCAGAAACGTTGCTCCCTCCATCCGCGGGGCAAGCACATTAAATAGAGTCTCCCGCAGCCGGTCGCTCGTGGGCCGTGTGGCCATCCCCTCCGGAGCCTCCAACATCCTTCGCCGAAGCGTCCCTGCAATCACGCGCATCGCGAACCAGAATATAAGAAACGCCAGGGCGTCCCGAGCCCGGGGTTTCCATCGACCGGGATTCCCAAAAGCGCCTTTAAGCTTTTTGGGGGGATCGACAGAGTTCTTCGTCGATCGGGTGTTAGCAACTACAATTCTGAGTATGCGTGGGTGGACCATTCCCCTTGGCCGATGGGCTGGCGTGGAGATGCGCGTGCACATCTTCTTTCCTGCTCTTGCGCTGGTGTGCCTCGGCCTCAGTGGGTCTTCCGGGTTCACGCGCGGCCTGGGTCTCTTCTTTCTTTGTGTGGCCGCCGTCGTGGTCCGCGAGACCGCGCGTCTGATGATGGCCGCTTATCTGAACCTCCGCCTGCGCGCAGTCCTTCTGCTCCCCATCGGCGGCCTCTTCGCCTATGCCAATCCTGAGAGCCAGGACGCTGCTAACCAGGGCTTCGGCCAGTTCGCGATGGCCCTTACCGGGCCCATCATCAACTGCATCACTGCGCTGATGCTCGCGGGCGCGTTCATCGGCACCGGCGGGGACGTGCATCTCCTCGATCGCCCTCTGGTCACGCCCGATCATCTCGTGCGCAGTATGGTCTGGATGCAGGTCGGCCTGGGCATGTTGCATTTGCTGCCCGCATACCCACTCGACTTCGGCCGTCTTCTGCGAGGCAGCTTCGCGCGAACTCATGGCTTTTCGCCCGCCGGCCGTGCGGCCTCCGGAATCGGCCAGTTAATTGCGCTCGCTGTGATGATCTGCGGCATGGCCCTGCACGGCTACTGGATGATCATCGCCGGCTTCTTCATCATGATCGGCGCGCAGATCGAAGACCAGGGCGTCTTCTTCCAGTCCGTTGTTGATACCGTGCGCATGCGCGAAGTGATGCTTACGGATTTCGCCACGCTCTCGCCGTCGGATACTCTCGCGGACGCGCTCGTCCGCTGCGTCCATTCTCTGCAGGAGGACTTCCCTGTAGTGCGTGGCCCGCAACTGGTAGGCATTGTCTCGCGCCAGCGCATCGTCGACGCACTCCGCAACGACGGCAACGGCTACGTTCAGTCGATCATGTCACGCGCGTTCCAGGTGGCCCGGCCCGAAGACACGCTGGGCACCACTATCCGCCGCATCTCCGGCAACCAGGGACTCTCGCTGATTCCTGTCACCGAAAGCGGCAAAGTGGTCGGCATCGTCAGTGTGCAGAACCTGATGAGCTCCATGTCGCTGCTCGCCGAGCAGCGCCGCATCGAAGCCCAGGAATCTAGCGAATAACTCAAAACAAGGAAAGAAAGGCAAAGCAATGACGCGGAGCCAGACCAGCATCTTGCATTGCCTGTGGGACTGCCGTTCCTTTTAATTGGGGGAGGGTTTTCTCGCACCTCGTGAATGTCGAGATCGGTGCGGGCTTTTTCTGTCGAGTCCTCGCTGCTCCCGTTGCTTGCGGCGCTGACTATACGTCACGGAACCAGTGAGCATCGTTGCGCAGACTAGAACCAATCCGGCAACTACTGTCTTCTTCTGCGTGCTTTCTCCTAGCCTCCCAGGTTTCAGTTTTCGTGCCTCGGATCACGCATGGATTGGGGAGTACAGCAACGGCGGCGGGCAACAATCCTATTTCGAATTCAATAGATCCTCTCTGGCCTTGGCGATCTCGGCCAGTTTTGCTTTCTCGACACGCGGGTAGGCTAGATCAAGACCGGCCAGAGTTTCGATTACTGCCGAGGCGACAACTACCCGGCTGAACCACTTATTGTCAGCGGGCACAACGTACCATGGGCTGTCCGTAGTTGCGGTGTTTCGAATCATGTCTTCATAAGCCGTTTGATAGGCATCCCAGAAGCCCCGTTCGGCCATGTCGGCCGCAGAGAATTTCCAGTTCTTCTCCGGCGCATCCGCACGGGCTAAAAAGCGCTTCTTTTGTTCCGCCTCTGACAGGTGGAGGAAGAACTTTACAACCACTATGCCGTTGCGGTGGAGATAGCGTTCGAAGCTGCGAATGTCCTGAAAACGCTCGTCCCAGATGCGTTTGGTGATCAGCGACGGCGGCACCTTTTGCTTGGAGAGAAACTCAGGATGCACGCGGACGACGAGGGTCTCCTCATAATAACTGCGGTTGAAGATGCCGATATGACCCCGATTCGGCAGGCATTTCATGCAACGCCACAGGTAATCGTGATCGAGATCTTCGGCGGAAGGCGCCTTGAACGAATGGACCTGACATCCCTGCGGATTCACGCCGGACATCACGTGCTTGATCGCGCCGTCTTTTCCGGCGGCATCCATCGCTTGAAAGACCAGCAGGACCGCCCAGTTGTCCTGGGCATAGAGGATGTCCTGCAATCCGGCCAGCACCTGAACGCCGTTCTCCAATGCCTCTCTCGCGCGCGGCCTATCTTCAGACTTGAGGCCCAGGGTCTCTCCGGGGTCGAAGGACTTGAGTTTGAATTTCTTCGCACTCGAAATTCGAAAGGGCTTGGAAAACCTACGCGCATTCGTAATGACTTCTTTCGTCTTCATAGGCGCGACCGTCACTCCAAAACAGATTTTGGTTCAGAGGCGTCTCTAATCGATTTCACTTGGATTTGCTGAGGACGTTGCAAGCCGGCAAGCGCTTAGTCCAGCGCGTGACGGGCGTCAGTTCTCCGCAACCCGCACGGAACCGCAATGATGCTTGATAAGCGTAGACATCCTTGAATCCAACGCCAACTGGCAAAAGTATCAGTATTCGCTCGAAGCGCCGCCGGCGTTGCCAGGTCTACCATTATTCTCAGCGATGCCCGACACGCCACTCGCCCCTGGTCTCTACCTCGTCGCCACGCCCATCGGCAATCTCGGCGACATTACGCTTCGCGCGCTCGACGTTCTCAAGCAGGCCGGCCGCATTGCCTGCGAGGACACGCGCCAGACGCAAAAACTCCTGAACCACTACGGCATCACCACGCCCACCATCAGCTGTCACGAACACAACGAGCGCCAGCGCGCCGGAGAGTTGATCGAGGCCATCAAGAACGGCAGCGCCATTGCCCTCGTCTCCGATGCAGGCATGGCGGGGATCAGCGATCCGGGTTCTGTGGTCGTTCGTGAAGCCATAGCCGCGGGAATCCCGGTCATCCCGATTCCCGGCGCCAACGCTGCTCTCAGCGCGCTTGTTGCCTCGGGCCTGCCCATGGATGAATTTCACTTCTTCGGATTTCTTCCGGAGAAAGCCGGCGCCCGTCGTACCCGACTTGAGGCTCTGGCCGAGCAGCAACGCGCCTCCCCGCTGACCCTCATCGTCTACGAAGCCCCGCATCGCATTGCCAACACTCTCGCCGATCTCGAATCCGTCTTCGGACCCACCCTGCGCGTCGTCGCTGCGCGTGAACTCACGAAGCTTCATGAGGAATTTCTCCGCGGTACGGTCGCAGAAGTCCGTGCCCAGTTGGCTGAACGGGAACGAATTCGGGGGGAGTTTGTGCTGCTTATCGAAGCGCCGGCATCCAGAAAATTGGGTGCCCCCGAGCCGGGTGCCCCAGGTCTCCTGCATTTGGAGACCTGGGGCGGATCCTCGAACGTCAAGGAGTCCCTATCGTCGCGCCTCGCCCGCCTCCAATCCGAGTCCGGCCTCGAAGAGAAAGACGCCCTCAAGCGCCTCGCCCGCGAGTCCGGTGTGTCAAAGAGCGAGCTCTACCGCGAACTCCAGCGCGAACGGGCTCGACGGAAATAGACAACCTGGTCACAAACGCTTCCGACCCGACGTGGACTACACTGACTGGATCGTTCCATCCACGAGGCCTACATGCGCCGTATCCTCGCGCTCCTTTCCGCTATTTTTGCGGTGCTCTTCGCCACGCCTGCCCACGCCGACATCGCTTCTATCCACGCGGACAAGCTACCGCAGGAGACGGCCGTCCTTGCCGCCCTCGACGACGCCCGCCAACTTGAGCCCTATGTGAGCACATGGACCAACAGTTGGAAATATCCCATCCCGAAGAAGGAAGCCTCCGAACGCCTCGAGAAGGACCTCGGTCTCCTCACCACCGCACTTCAAAGCCATCCCGACAATATGGACCTCGCCCTACTTACCGGTCTGGTTGCCCACTACGCATACAATCTGGATGTCCCCAACAGTCACGACAAGGCCATCGCCGCCTTTGAAGCAGCCCGCAAGCTCGCTCCTGCCGACCTCCGCGGCTCTTGGTTCCATGCCAACCTTCTTTGCCAGACTCTCGAGACTAAGCCGGGAGCAGAGGAGTTCCTTGCAATTGAGGCTGCAAATGCCTGGGATCAGCTTCCAGCAAATTTCTGGGACGACTACATAGCTTGCGCGACGCTCACCAGCATGCCAGCACATGTGCTACGAGCTGCATCCTACCTCGACAAACTTCACGCGCCTCCATCCGAAACGCGCACTTTCTTCATCGACTTAGCGCGCAAACGCTCTGACGCGTTCGATCCCAAGAAGAAATACGAGCCGAAAGATGTGTGGTACAGTTCCAGCGCCGGCGTCGATCCCTCGTTCACCAGCACATCGTGCGGCGTTCGGCTGACCGTTCACGGCGATTGGACCATCGAGCAGCTTGGCTTGGGCAATGGTGTCTGCGTGGCCTACTTCAGCACGGGCCCCTACCAGGGGACTGTCCGATCGTTGCATCCCAGCGTGATGTTGCTAGCGCGTCAGCCCAAGCCGGGTGAAACGCTGGAGGATTTTGTCAAGCTGCTGACACACGGGGACACAACTGAGCCCTTCTCACCTGTCCATTGCCCTTCAACAATCTGCATCGCCGCAAAGGGCGTGCAGCCCAAGATGTACAAGAAGGACGGGGATGGGAAGGGGCGCACCGTCGCCTTTGAGCGGGACGCGCCGGCGTTTCCCGGAGTGATCTTCGAGTCGCCGCAAGGTCCTCCCAAACCATCCGACAACGGCGAACCGCAATTCTTTCGACCGACCCAGACGCAGCTGCGAATTCCCGGCAAGCTCTATTACCTCGTTCTGCTTGACACCGCTGCCTCTATCGAGGACCGCGCCATGGAGGACTTTAACTTCTTCCTCCAAAACCTCACCGTTGAGTAGCTCCTCGGCTAGCAACCTCAAATGCTTCAGTTGAACCGGATTTCGCACATCAAATGGTGTGTTAAGGACGCTTTTGAGTCAACGCCATGGGACGGGAAGGGGAACTGAGGGCGATATTCTGGGTACGCAATGACAGCAAAGCGGGTAGCGGTGTACTGCGGGTCGTCGCCGGGGAATGATGCGGCGTACCTGGAGGAAGCAAGGGCTCTGGGGAAGGCAATTGCCGGCGCAGGACTCGGCTTGGTTTTCGGCGGCGCTAGTATAGGGCTCATGGGCGCGGTGGCCGACGCGGCACTTGCTGGCGGAGCCGAGGTCATTGGCGTGCTGCCCGAGATTCTCTCCGGCAGCGAGATTGCCCACCGCGGCCTGACGCAGCTCGAAATGGTGCCGACCATGCACGAACGCAAAGCGCGGATGGTCAAGCTAGCCGACGCTTTCCTGATGCTGCCAGGCGGCTACGGCACGCTCGACGAGATGATGGAAATCGTGACGTGGAAGCAGCTCCGTCTCCATGCCAAGCCCTGCGTGCTGATCAATACAGCCTGCTACTGGGACGGCCTGCTGGCCTTTTTGGATTGCGCCGTGAAGGCTGGTTTTCTGAAGACTCAGAATCGCGGTTTGCTCGAAGTTGCTGCGACATCGGAAGAGGCAATTCAGCGGGTGATGGCGAACCATCCTTAAAACCTGCCATAAGCCGAATGTTTGAAAGGGAACCTAGATGCTTTGAATGGGCGCGAATCTATCCGTGCCATCAACAAAGTGGGGGTGGTCGTGGTCTGCAGGCCATGAGCGATATTGTTCGCATGAAAACATCGCTTAGGGGCTGAAGCCCCACTCTCGTCGTTCAGCAAACGACGCACAGCGCTTGAGAAGGTAAAATAGAGAAGAATCTTTTTCCCGCCTGGAACCTGCCTGTGCCGTCGCTCATCGAAAAGCTGAATCCCGAACAGCGTGCCGCCGTTGAAACCACCGAGGGTCCGCTGTTGATTCTTGCGGGCGCCGGCTCGGGCAAGACGCGCGTTATCACCAGCCGCATTGCGTGGCTCATCCAGGAGAAAGGCGTCGCTCCGGATTCGATCCTGGCCGTTACCTTCACCAATAAAGCGGCAAGCGAGATGGCCGAACGCGTCGAACGGCTCTTGGGGCACACATCGCTGACCAAACCGCTGATCGCCACCTTCCACTCGCTGTGCGTACGCATGCTGCGGCGCGACATCGAAGCTCTGAAGGTCGATAACCAGGGACTTACGCGCTCGTTTGCGATTTATGACGAAAACGATCAGCAGAATATCGTCAAGCAGGTGATGCGGCGCATGGGTCTCGACACCAAGCAGCTGACCCCTCGCACGGTGCTGAGCCGAATCTCCTGGGCCAAGAACCACATGGTCGATCCGCAGGATTACTACCTCGGCTCAAAGGACCCTGATAGCGAGCGGATCGCGCACATCTACAAGGGATACAAGGACGAGCTTCGCAAGAATAATGCGCTCGACTTTGACGATCTGCTGCTTGAGGCCGTCAGGCTGCTCAAAGTCTCTGCGACCACGCGCGAATACTACCAGCGACGCTATCGTTACGTCCTAGTCGACGAGTACCAGGACACAAACCGGCCGCAGTACGAGCTGATGAAGCTGCTCGCCGGCGAACACAAGAACGTGTGCGCCGTCGGCGATGAAGACCAGAGCATCTATTCGTGGCGCGGCGCCGACATCCGAAACATCCTCGAGTTCGAGCAGGACTTTCCGAATGCGAAGATCGTGCGCCTCGAACAGAATTACCGCTCGACGCAGATCATCCTCGAAGCCGCCGGCGTGGTCGTTGCGAATAACCTTCGCCGCAAAGGCAAGAAGCTTTGGACCGACCGGCAGGGCGGCTCGCTCATCGGCTACTACGAAGCTCCGGACGGCGAAAACGAGGCGCTTTTCATCGCGGACCGTATCCAGAAGTTCCTGCGCGAATCAGGCGAAGCCGGCGACGAAGCGCACTGCGCGGTTCTCTACCGAACGAACTCGCAGTCGAGGTTGATTGAAGAGGCGCTGCGTCGCTACGGGATCGGCTACTCGATGGTCGGCGGGTTCAGCTTTTACGAACGCGCTGAAATTAAGGACCTGATGAGCTATCTGCGCCTGGTGCAAAATCCGCATGACTCCATGGCGCTCAACCGCGTCATCAACACACCAGCGCGCGGTATCGGGAAGACAACGCTCGAGACGCTGGAGCGACTTGCGCTGGAAACCGGTCAGTCCACTTGGGATGCGATGAGTGCGTCGATCTCGCAGAAGCTGATCGCGACGAGGGCGCAGATGTCGCTCGACTCCTTCCGTCAACTCGTTCTCGACGCGCAGGCCATGATGGATCCGGACTTTGCCGGTAAGCTCTCGGCCGATATTGGCGCAGAGGACGCCGACACCGACTTCTCTTTCGGCGCTTCGGAACCGGGCGTGGAAGAGCAGCGGGAAGTAACCGAAGCGCTCCAAGGCGTGGCGGATTTTTCATTCGGCGCAAACGAGAACCAGATTCCGCTGCTCGATCCGAGCCACTTCTCGCCGTTCGCTGAGAAACCCGCGCGGCCGTTCCTGCAGATGCCGAAACAGATAACGAAGCAAGCTCGGCCGGAACCGGAACCCGGCTCGGCCGATAATCGTGGGCCAGCCGACACAGAAGGGCGAGAGGCCCCGTTTAGAAAACCCGGCGATCCAGCGACCCTACCTGAACTGATTCGTTTCATCATCGATCGCAGCGGCTACATCAAGGCCCTCGAGGCCGAAGCTTCGCCGGAGGCCTTCAGCCGGATTGAAAACCTGAAGGAACTGGCCAACGCTGCGCACGACGCCGAGGTTCGCGGTGAAACGCTCGCCGAGTTTCTCGATCACGCGGCGCTCGCATCAGACACCGATCAATTCGATCCCAATGCGCGCGTGACGCTCATGACACTGCACTCAGCGAAGGGACTCGAATTTCCGCTGGTCTTCCTTGCCGGACTCGAAGAGGGTCTGTTCCCGCATTCGCGCACGTTGATGAATCCTGAAGAGCTCGAAGAAGAGCGGCGTCTCTGCTATGTGGGCATGACGCGCGCCATGAACACGCTGATCCTCACGCGGGCTCACTATCGCCGACGCTACGGAAATGATGCTCCCGAGCAGAGCGTTCCGTCGCGGTTCCTTGAGGAAGTGCCGAGCCAGCTCGTCGAGAATCTCGGCGGGCGCGCGCCTGCCTGGTCGGTGCCCGCATACGGCAACGGCCGCAACAGCAGCCATAGCGCAGGCCGGCGGCAGGGCTACTCAGGCGATGAGAGCCGCCATTACAGCTACGAGGACGAAAACCAGGAGACGTCGCGATTTTCCTATGGCCGGGATTCTCGACCGAAGAGTACGAGCGCGGAACAGCCCGGCTCAATCGATAACATAGCCCGCTTCTTCGGCGGGCGCGGCGTGAAGCCGGGCTCGTTTGTCCGAGCTGCATCCTCACGGCCAAAGATGGATATCCCCGAGCCTTCAGGCGCAGCGGGACTCAAGAAGGGCCAGCGGGTGCGTCACAGCAAGTATGGCGAGGGCACGGTGTTGATGCGCGAAGGCGACGGCGATGAGGCTAAGCTGACCGTGCTCTTTCCGCAACACGGGATGAAGAAGCTCATCGAGAAGTTCGCCAACCTGCAGAAGATCTGACTACCCGCCACTCGGCGACGAGCCGCCTACCGCATCCGGAAAGAGTGACCTCCGGGGCTGTTCGATTCGTCTGTAATCCGCTTCGTGCCGAACTCATTGCTCGCAGGGCCACAAACGGTGACTATAGGGTTAGTTTGAAAGGTCTTCCCCGAGGTCAAAATGGCCACTGTTCCAATCTCCACTAGAGCGACGAAGACAAGTCTTTTATTGCCAATCTTTGTAGGCGGCGCGATTGCAGGCCTGCTCGACATGACCTCCGCATACATTACATTTGGCCGTTACATGCCGATAGGAATTGCAGGCGGCCTGGTCGGCGCAAGCGGACGGCACGTGTCCGTGGGACTGTACATCCTCGGCCTCTGCATTCACTACTTCATCGCCTTCTCCGCCGCTGCAGTGTATTGCCTGGCCAGTAGAAGGCTTCCCTTCCTGCGAGATCACTTCTTCGTCTGCGGCCTTTTCTATGGGATCGGCTTCTTTCTGTTCATGAACCTGGTGGTGTTACCGCTCAGCGCATACCATGCCATGGGGCCGTATACATATCGAGGTCTCGTCCAGGGAATCCTCGCGCACATGTTCCTCATCGGTCTGCCGATCTCTGCGAGCCTGCGGGTATTGTCGGACTAGAAGCTATCTCATAAATAATGATCAATCACCGCCTCAGGGCGAGGCAGTGTCTGGCGAATCGTCCACGGACTCGTATCGTGTCAGGGCATAACTTTAGTCGTGCCGAAAGTCTTGCAAGAATGATCTGGGCTTTGGCCCCTGGAGGACGTTTCGGCTCCTCAGGCGCGTTTGCCGCAGAGCAGGTTTCTATGCCGGTGAGGTTAATGACCAGTTCACAACTTCGAACAGCTGAAAATCGATGATTCACTGCTCGCTAAAAGCATGATTTGAGCTTTATCACAAGGGCTTCCCGGAGCATTTCTTGTGAAAAACCCCGGTTACTCCCGTGCGCGCTGAATCTCCCCGGCCATGTTACACTCGTCTAAATTCCCGCAGTCGATTCAGAAGTCCTTGCCTGTTCCGAGTAACCGCTCCACACGCAACAACTTCCACAATTGCGTTCGCGGTGAATCTAAGGAGCATCCCTCTCATGGAACAAGGCACAGTCAAGTGGTTTAATGACGCAAAAGGTTTTGGATTTATTACACGACAGAACGGCGAAGACGTATTCGTTCATCACACCGCCATTCAGTCCCAGGGCTTCCGCACGCTCAAGGAGGGCCAGACCGTCCAATTTAACGTGGTCAAGGGACCCAAGGGATGGCAGGCTGAGAACGTTCAGGCGATTTAGCAGAAGCCGCAGTCTTCCGAATGTAAAAGGGACGGTCAACCTGCCGTCCTTTTGCGTTATCTGAACGTCGGAATCACAGCGGCTGGCCCAGCCGCTTTTCCAATTGCGAGCGGTACGTCCTGCTCACCCGCGTGCGCGACCCGTTTTTGAGCACCGCTTCAAACTCGCCGTGGGAGATCGGCTCGAGCTGAACGATGCTTTCGATGTTGATGAGCGCCGACCGATGCACGCGCACGAAACGGCGCGGGTCGAGTTTCTCAGCCAGGTCATTGAGCGCCGCGCGGTATAGCAACTCCTTGCCCCCGACATGCAGCGTTACATATACGCCGGCCGCTTCGATCCAATCGATGTCGATGACGCGAATGAAGCGGGTTGTGCCGCCAGCCTTCACCACGAGGCGATCGAGCCTGCGCTCCGGAGATTGCGGCGCCACACTTACCATCTTCATCACGCGCTGCCCGAACTCCCGCATGCTGCGCTCATCCAGGCGCGCCTTCACACGAGCCATGGTGGCCTCAAAGCGCTCATCGCTGAACGGCTTCAGCAGATAATCGAGCGCGTTGGCCTCGAATGCCCGAATTGCATGTTGATCGTAGGCGGTCACGAATACGGTGAGGGGCATCTGCTCCACACCGATCGCGTCAATTACGCCGAGTCCATCAAGCTCAGGCATCTGCACATCGAGGAACAGTACGTCAGGGTCTTCTTTCTGGATCGTTTCAACCGCGCTCTGTCCGTCCGCGGCTTCGCTGACCGAGGCGATCTGCTCGTCGCGCCGTAGCAAATCGATCAGCCGCTGGCGCGCCGGCTGCTCGTCGTCTGCCACCAGGACGCGAATCGGCTCAAGCGTACGCGCGTTCATCTTTTTCGTCCCCTACGAGCCGCAACGGCAGCGACACATCAACTTCGGTTCCGCCTTCGGTGCGATTTCTCACAACGAACCGGCTTGCGCCATTGGGATGGAGCCCGGCGATCCTTTGCCGCGTAATCGAGAGACCCAATCCCTCCGATTCCTCCAGCTTCCAGCCCAAAGGCAATCCCATGCCATCGTCCAGCACCCGAATCTCCAGCCTCTCGCCCAGTGGTTTGGCCCGCACGACGATCGTTCCGCCAGAGGCCCGCCGTGAGATGCCGTGACGAATCGCATTCTCAACGAGCGGTTGAATAAACATCGAGGGCACCGCGGCATATTTCACCTCCGGCGCAATATCCATGACGATGCGCAGCTGATCCCCAAAGCGGATCTTCTGGATTTCCAGATAATGCTCGAGGAACGCCAGCTCCTCGGCCAGGGGCACCTCCTGCCGGTCCTTCGACTCGAGCGACATGCGCAGAAGGTCTCCCAGGTGCTCGATCATTCTCCGCGTCAGCTTCGGATCGCGCTCCACGTGCGAAGAAATCGTATTCAGCGCGTTGAAAAGAAAGTGCGGATCGAGCTGCATACGCAGTGCATTCAAACGCGCTTCGGAGAAGCTATGCTCCAGCTTTTCCAGGCGGAGTTCGCTGTTCACGTAGCGCCAGTAATATTGATAGGCCTGCAAACCGCCCAAAATCACCCAGTAAATCAGCCAGAACCAGATCTGCCATCCGATTACTCCCGGGCTGAATATCTGAGCGACTCTCAAGTCGCTCCATGTAGCGACGCCGAGAGAAACGCGCATTATGGTGAAGACATAGAAGCAGAGCTCAGTTATGAAGAGGCTGGCCGTGAAGTGAGCCAGAAGGCGCTTCCCGAGCTCTCTTCCCGAAAACGGCAATCGCCTGTCGAGTGCAATGATCACCGGAGTAAACAGTGCCCAGCACCAGAACTGTGCGAGGTACATTCGAATCTCGGTGTGCCACCCCTTCGTCCCCAGTGCGGGCAGCGCGAAAAGGACTCCTGCAGCCGTCGACGTCACGGCCCCGATCAGGGCACGGCCCCACCATTGGCTCGCAAGGCGGCCCACCCACGTGGAGCTCACTACTTCGGCGTCTGCCCATTGTTCCGATTGAAGCCTGGCAGTCACAACCACCTCGCCTCCTCGTGTGTGCTCACCTGCAGCCGGGCACAACAGCCGCCATGGAAATACGTGCACTGACAGCGACCACATTATCTACCACCGGGGTGCCCAGCGACAGGTCTTCGTCGATTGGGTGGAATTCGGCGCCGCGTGCCTTTACCGGCTCGACCAGCAGCCAGATACCCAGGGCAAACAGGATGAGCGCACCCCAAACCATCAGCCCGCGCATGACGCGTTCACTGCGGTTTGATTCGTGTTGACTGGTTCCGATCATGGTCTGCACATCATTTGCTCTTGGGGAACTAGCGGGAGTAGCAGGTTTGCCACTCCTCGCTTCAGCTACCACCTTGTACGGTTCTGGGGGATTCTTTCGAAAATCTTTCGTTCGCACAGCTTACATCAGCGCATACAGATTGCCGTCCACGCTGGCGACGTAGATCACGTTGTCGACCACTACGGGCGACGACAGGATAGGACCAATTGCATCGAGTTTGGCGTAGTCTGCCACGGTGTCCATGTACTGCTGACCGCGAAATGCTTCGAAATACCCGCTCGTGCCGTCCTTCTTCGTAAATGCCGCCCCGTTCTGCTTCGCGGCGTCGGTGGTGAACGTCCAGGCCATCTGATGGGTGTTCAGGTCCACGGCGCTCAGGGTGCCCCCCGTCGAGCCGACATACAGCATGTTCCCTGCAATCGCCGGCGACGAGTACACCGGCCACCCTTTGAAGTCGACCGAGTAGACAATATCACCCGTCTTCGTGTTAGCCGCAAAGAGCTTCCCGCCGTAGGAGACGGCAAAGAAGACCTTGTCACCCTTCACCGCCGGCGAATTCAGAATCCACGTGCCGCCGGTAAAGTACACCCACTTGGCCTTGCCCGTAGCTTCGTCCAACGCATACATGCGCGAGTCGCGGCTGCCGAAGTACACGGTGCCATCCACTACCGCAGCCGAGGACTGAATCCCAACCTGGTTGTGGACAACCGTGTCTTCACCGGTCTTGAAGCGCCACTTCTCGGCGCCGGTCGCTGCGTCGAGAGCGTAAAAATAGCTGTCCCAACTGCCGATGAAGAGCATTCCGTCGGCGATTGCCGGCGAGGCGTGCACCACGTCGCCCGTCTTGAACTTCCACTTCAGCGCGCCTGTTGTTGCGTCGAGCGCATAGATATTTCCATCGCCGCTGCCGAAGTAGATCGCCCCGTTCCATACCACCGGCGAGGACTCCCAGAAATCCCAGGGATCGGGCATGATCTGGTCGGCCGGCTGCATTCCATGCAGGTGCCGCGCGGAAAACTGCTTCTCTCCTGCGGTCTCGAACTTCCACTTCAACTTTCCGGTTGCCGTTTCCACGGCATAGAACCTGCCGTCATATGCGCCAAAGAACACCAGCCCACCGGCGACCGCGGGCGAGGAAGCAATCCGGCTCTTGGTCTCAAACTTCCACTTCTCGGTTCCGGCTGCGCGATCCACGGCATAGAGGAACCCGCCGGTGCTGCCGACAAAGATCGTTCCCCCATCCACGGCCGGCGAGGAGATGATCTGGCCGTTGGCATGGAATGTCCACTTCACCTCAGAAAACTTTGGCACGCCCACGGCCTGATACACACCGCTGTGTTCCGTATTTCCACGAAACTCCGGCGCATTCTCGGAGCGGGCAGGCTGGGTAAGAGCAATAAGAACGAAAGAAAGGATAAGGAGGGTGAAAGAGTAGCTGTCCCGAACCATAGGAAGAAGTACAGCAGCCGCTACGGATATCGTTTCCGGTATCCGAACTTGCGTTGCGGAATCACATACATGGTCTTTCATAGCTTGCACGCTAGCCCGCTGCGCGCTGCAAATCCACTCCTATGTCGCCACCGGGCCACACGGCATTTCCATCCGGCTCGCAGGTTCTGCAAACGGGCGGCGCTTGAAGCAGCCTCCTTATCCCAGTCGTAGCAGCTTTCTTCGGCTTTCGATTCTTGTTACCATTGAACCTGCGTGTGATTCGCAAAAGCTTGATAGAAAGAGGATTTCTCAGTGGCAGATACCAAGAAGATTGAAGACAAGGCAGAGCGCAAAAAGTTGAAGCGGACCGCCCGCAAGAAGGCCGCACCAAAGGCTAAGCGCACCACCCCGCGCGGCTCCCAGAAGAAGAAGGTCAAGAAGCTGGCTCGCGGCCAGTCGAAGCGCTAAAGAAGCGATCCGTCAGCTTTCAGCATCGTGTGCCCATCTTCGCGCAGATAATCTCCGGGTCCCCACAGACAGGCCTTCGTCTGTGGGGACCCGAGCGAAGGGTGGGAGTCACAGACTCGCGCTATCCAACTCCAGTCTCTTCAAATATTCCCTCCCCGAATTCTCTCCATGTACACTGCCCTGAAGGCCTCTTAGCGGAATGCCCCGAACCTCCATTGAAAGAACCGGGAGAAGTACCCTGCCAAGCCAACTGCTTGCCTGCAAATCCATCGATAAACTCATTCGCGAGTCGGAAGAACCCGAACACGCGCTGAAAAAGTCGCTCGGGCCATGGTCGCTTACTGCGCTCGGCATCGGCGCCGTCATCGGTTCAGGAATCTTCACCGTCATCGGCACGGCCATGGCCGGGCAGAAATTCGACACTCCCGAAGTCAGCAACACGCCGCTCATTCACTATCTGCTGACGCACACCGCGATGGCCGGACGCCCCGGCGCCGGCCCTGCGCTCGCAGTCTCTCTCATCCTGGTCGCCATCGTCTGCGTATTCACGGGGCTCTGCTATGCCGAACTGGCGTCAATGATTCCCATCGCAGGCTCGGCGTACACCTACACCTACGCCACGCTCGGCGAGTTGGTCGCCTGGATCATCGGCTGGGACCTGATTCTCGAGTACGCCTTCAGCAACATGAGCGTCAGCGTCGGCTTTGCCGCGCACATTGAGGCGCTGCTCGAATGGTTCGGCATCCATCCGCCGCTTCAGTGGATCTCTCCTGCCTACCTGCCCACGGGCCTCCAGGACCTGGCCGGAAACGACCTCTACAAGCCTGGCTGGCACTTCGGCTTCAACATCCCGGCGTTCCTGGTCGTGATGGTTCTTACCGTCATCCTCGTTCGCGGCATCCGCGAGTCGGCGCGCACCAACAACATCCTCGTTCTGATCAAGATCGTCGCGATTCTCGCCTTCATCTTCGCCGCGGCGAGCTTCATCAAGCCGGCCTACTGGCATCCCTTCATGCCTAACGGCTGGACGGGCATGCTCTCGGGCGGCTCGATCATCTTCTTCACCTACATTGGGTTCGATTCCGTCTCGACCGCCGCCGAAGAGTGCAAACAGCCGCAGCGCGATCTGCCCTTCGGCATTCTCTCCACGCTGGTCGCCTGCACGCTCCTTTACGGAGGCGTCGCGATCGCGCTCAGCGGCATCGTGCCGTGGCAGTCGATCATGGGCGATGCCGCCCCGGTCGTAAATGCGCTCAAGCGCCTCTCGACCACTCCAGGCGGAGGCGGCCTACGCTGGGTCGAGCTCATCGTCCTGATCGGCGCCATGCTGGGGATGATCTCGTCCATTCTCGTGTTTCAACTGGGCCAGGCGCGCGTCTGGTTCGCCATGTCGCGCGACCGTCTGCTGCCCGACATCTTTTCGCGCATTCACGCCCAGTTCCGCACGCCCGCCATCGCTACCTGGGTTGCCGGATTCGTCGTCGGAATCCCCGCCGGCCTGCTCGACATCGGCACCGTATCGAACCTCTCGAACATCGGCACGCTCTTCGCCTTCGTCCTGGTCTCGATCGCGGTCATCATCCTCCGCTATCGCGAGCCGGACCGCCACCGCGCCTTCCGCGCCCCGCTCGGCCCGGTGTTTCCCGTGCTCAGCATCATCTTCTGCATTGTGCTGATGATGGGATTGGAAGTGCTGACGTGGACGGCGTTCTTCATCTGGCTCTTTGCCGGTCTGCTAATCTACTTCTTCTACAGCCGACACCGGTCTGAGTTTGCAAGAGTGCGGTAGACCGGCTCCCACGCGTTCCACCTCAGCACCTTGGAGGCCTGCTCCGCACCAGGCCCCTGTGCAAAGCTCCTCGCAATCTTACCCGCTAGACTCAAGAGATGGACGAGATCCAGTCCTTCATCCGCCGCCTCCCCAAAGCCGAGCTTCATCTACATCTTGAAGGAACCATCACGCCGGCAACTCTGGTGGAACTGAGCGAGCGCCACGATGCCGCGCCCATCACACTCCCCGAAGCCGAAGCGCTCTATCGATTCACCAACTTCACCGAATTCATCGAGGCCTTTCGTGCCGTCACGCGCCAGCTCATCCACCCGGAAGACTATGAACTTGCCGCATGGCACATGATGCAGCACCTCGCCGAGCAGGGGGTCGTTCACGCCGAGGTCTTCATCTCCGTAGGCGTGATCTACATGTGGCGCAACCACGATCCGGCGTGCTTCGAGCCGATCTTCGAGGGGCTGGAACGCGCCCGCATCCGCGCAGAATGCGAACTCGGCCTCTCCGTCTACTGGATCTTCGACGCCGTCCGTCACTTCACCATCCCCGAAGCCGAGCGAGTCTTCCGGAAGGCCGCAGAAATGCGGCCCGAGTACCCTTCCATAATCGGCATCGGCCTCGGCGGGGACGAGCGCCTGCGTGGTTCGGAGCCGTTCCGCGAGATGTACGCCCAAGCCCGCGACGCGGGATTGAGGCTTACCAACCACGCCGGCGAAACAACCGGGCCGGATGCCATCCGAGAAGCCCTCGCCATCGGCTCCGAGCGTCTCGGCCACGTCCTCTCGGCGATTCAAGACCCGGAACTCATCCATAACCTGAAAGCGCGAAGCACCGGGCTTGAGTTGAATCCCACGTCGAACGTTCGAACCGGCGTTTGCCCCTCATTTCGAGCGCATCCGCTACGCCCCTACTTCGATGCGGGTTTGCTGGTGACGCTCAACTCCGACGATCCTGCCTTCTTCGGATCTGACATTGCCAATGAATTTCTGCTTGCCCACACCGAGCAAGGATTCAGCCGCGACGAGCTTCGCCAGCTCGCCGCAAATTCAATGCAGGCAAGTTTTCTTGCAGAATCAACCCGGCGTTCATGGCTCAGCAAAATTGATGAAACATATTGATCTCGAAGGAACTGCATCTTACTAAAGTTGTAGTCCTACCACCTACGTTGGAGATCCGTCCAATGGTAGTTGGGCTATCATGTAAGGCAGGAGAATCATCTATCCATGGCAGCGCCGTCCAGCGGTCTCACGCTTCTCGATGAGCAGGATGAAAGCAAAACACTTCGGGTGATTGGCTGGTTCTCCGTCGGTATGGCTGTCGCTGCCCTTGGCCTCTACATCGGCCGCGAACTTCGACTGCGCTACAAGTTCAGCCATCGCACTCCTTACGACTTCTATTCGAACGCGGGCAATCAGCAGACCTCCGAGTTCGGCGTCGGGATCTAGGCTAGACTCGATCTCTAATACAAAAATGCCGCGTTTGAGCGGCATTTGCATTTTTGTGCAGCTTGCGGCGTTCGCTTGAGATTTAAATCTCAGGTCTCCGGCTTCGCGACACCATTCGCGCACCAATCGCACCACCGGCTACTGCGAACAAAACGAGAAACGAGCAGATCGATGCCAAACCCAGCGTATGGAGTCCTGCATGACCCTCCGGCGACAGCACCAGATTCTTAAGCGCATTCACTTGCGCCAGCGTCTGATGATCGGAAACGTTCAGCTGTGCGAACTGCTCTTCGGCTAATTGGCGCCAGGTTGAATCGATCTCGTTGCCCTGGTGCAGAAACACCCGTGCCACAAACAGATCGGCGCCGCTCACGCCGAACGCGAGCCATCCGGCGATCAACCCGGTAGCGAGGCCTATTCGCGCTCCCGCTCCGACGGTGATCCATGCCGGGTGCTGGCTTCGCACGTACAGCACCACGGCCCATGCCGCGGCGCCAGCCATCCAGAAGATACCAAGCACGCCCAGAGGCGAGATCCCCGACGAAAGCAATCCCGCCGGCACAGCCAGCGCGAGCGCCGCGCGCATGCCGGATTTCCAATCAATCGAGCTTGCATCCCGCACCGCTTCGGGCCAACGTTCCGAGGGCGGCGGCACACTCGCACCCTCTGGCGGGTATACCAGCTGCGGCAGCCCGCATGTTGGGCAATAGCAGCCGGCATCCGGAACCGGCTGGTGGCAGCGCGTGCACGTGTTCTCCATGACGTCTCAAGCCTATAGCATCAGGCGTGCGCCTGTGCACACTGTTGTTGCTGATTCCGGAATTGCTCCGCAGCGACGGAGCGACGGGTCAGGAGGGCTTATGGACCTTCACTCGCCCGTGCGTCGAGCGAGGCAGATGCAACGTCAAAAAAAGAGGTGCATACCAGCGCTTCTTGCAGATCCGGCAACGGACAGGGTATTGGAATTCAAGCAGATGGAGAACGTCCCGAAAGCGAAGGAGTGAAGTGCGTAGGTTCTTCGATCCGCAATCGTGACAAGACAGGGACATCTCGGCCTCCCAAAGAGGGAAATCTCGACCCCCAGGTACGCAGTCACGTTCTGTCTGCAAGGGGCGCAGACACTCAACTAATCCTCAATCTTTAAGATGCAGGTGGCGTCATGTGGGTTCCCGGCGATCATCAACTGCTCTGCGATTGAGCGTCCGCAGTTCTCTGTTTCGCCAGCCACGCATTCACAGTCGATTCCGCTGCTTTGACCGCCTCATCGAGCGTCATGTTTGTCGAGTCCAGCAGGAACGCATCGGGCGCCGGGCGCAAAGGAGAGTCCGCCCGATTTCGATCGCGCTCGTCGCGGGACCGCAAATCGCGAATCACTTCATCAGGTGGGGGCACCGGTTTTGCTTTGCCCTGGCTGTGTGCCCCTATCTGGTCGTAGCGGCGCATGCCCCGGACCTCCGGCGCTGCATCAAGGAAAATCTTGACCTCGGCATTGGGAAAGACTACCGTCCCGATATCGCGGCCTTCCATCACCACCCCGCCTCTGGCGCCCATCTCCTGCTGCCGCTTGACCATAGCGGCTCGAATCAGGGGAAACACGCTGACGCGCGATGCGGCATCGGTCACAGTCTGATTGCGAAGCTGGCCGGTCACGTCCTCGCCGTCGAGAAGCACGCGGTTCTCTTCCTCGCCCGGCTCGAGATCGATCTCGGTCTCAGCGGCAAGGCGTGCAAGCGAGGCGGAGTCGTCCAATGGAATGTCCAGCCGGAGCGCCTTAAGAGCGAGGGCGCGGTACATCGCCCCCGTCTCCAGGTTGAGCAGGCCATAGTGACGGGCCAAGTGCCGGGCGATGGTGCTCTTGCCCGCTCCGGCAGGACCGTCAATTGCTATTACAAAGTTGCGCTTGCTCAGCTGCTGCTCGGGCGAATAGTCCGCGTTCATCCGCGCTTCTTCGTTCCCTGCTTGGTGCGGTTACTGAAGAATCGTTTGCCGCTCGCTCCCGTACGCCCGGCAGCTGCCAGGGCAGGCCGCCCGTTGCGTGCTGATCGCGCTTCCTTCCGGACGGATGAAGCCTTCGCTTTCACCGTTCCGCTGCGCTTGCTCCACGAAGGTGTTGCGGCTCTTCCGTTGCTGTGAGAACCGTTGCTGCCGGAAACGCGAGAACCAGTGCCCGTGCGTGATGCAGTGTGTTTGCCGTTTGCGTTCCTGACAGAGCTCCCGCGCGCCGGACGGCCGTTCTGCGCAGATCTGCCCGAACCGGTCCTGCCCGAGCCGGCAGGCTTGCGATCATGCGTGTGCGAACTGGCCCGGTTGAAGTGCGATCTTGCCGGCTCCGCCTTTCGATCCGAGGGCCGCCGCGCAGGCGCACGGGGCGCCTCGTGATCAGGAGCAACGGAATCTTGCGCATGAACCTGCTGGACAAAGGGAACGGAGGGAATGGAGACCGCCGGACTTGGCAATTCGTCGTCTCGCTCAAATGAGCGGTTGAAGTACGAGTATGCGGGCATGGACGAACTTGCATACACGCTTGGAATCGGATCGAACTCCGGCAGCGTTCCCGCTACGTAGAAGTGCGGGGCATGTCCAAGGGAGATGGTGTGAACCTGGCGCGTCGCTACCAGCCCGCGGATAACCTCGCGTATCTTGCTGCGCGCGGTCAGAGGCGCAAGGAACAGCTCAACGTCCTCCATGCTGGCGGCAATCACGGCCTGCAAATAAATGGAGGCAAGCACTGAGATTGCTGTGACCTGGGAAGTCGAAGCACCCTCAGCAATCGCGCGCTGGAATCTGGTTCGAAGCAATTGCCACTTCGCCGCCTGACCACGGGCCGCGATCACAGGAATGATGCGAAGCTGCTGCCACAGTTCGGTGATGGCCCGGACCACGCCGGCCTCGGAAACCTCCCGTCCCAGCGCCTGCTTGAGCTGGGCAACGGTCGAGTCGCCGCCCTCCAACTGCTTGTAAACGTGAACAGCCAACTGCGAAACCTGGCGCGAACCGGTCAGTTGCGGACTGCGACGCCAGTCTCGGTCGCCGCGCAGCGCATACACATAGGGCAGAACCCAGGCGGCAACGACGAAATCGGGCTGTTCTCCCGGCTGTCCCAGCAGATTGAGCCTGACTGCAACTCCGTCATTTTCAAGGCGAATCAGCAGTTCTTCGGCTTGGGCGATGATTTTCGGGTCGGGAGTCGCATCGGCCCGTCCGGCAACGGCTTCAACGAACGATGGCGCAACTGAGGATGAAAACTGCCGCTTCGGCAAAAACAGACAAAGCCCAGTCTCTTCGATCCAAGTACGGGCATCGTCCAAAGTGAGAGTTCCAAGGCCGTTTTGGCGCATCCTTTCGGCGCGCGCTTGTATTAATTGCTCCGATGTCAAAGAAAAACCTCACTTCCGGGTCGGCGCTAACGCCAGGCAACCCAGCTCAATGTGAGAGTTGCCACCCGTGTTTTATCTTAAATGCCTTTTAAATTCGATGGAAGGCCCGTTGAATGTCCTTCCAGGAGTAAAGCAGAGCTATCGGACGGCCGTGGGGGCAACTTGTTGGGTGCTCAGTCTTTGCAAGCTCCAACAATAGCCACTCCATTCGCTTCGGGTCAAGTGGCGTGTTGATTTTGATGGCGGAGTGGCAGGCAATCGAGGCAGCGATGCGCATGCGAAGTGCCGTAAGATCCTCATTCAAAGCATTTTCACTCGCGCCAGTCCCTGACCCGGTCCCCGACTGGTCGATGACCTCTGTCAGCATCCGCTCAAGTGAGACGCCCTCGAGACCAACCGGAGCAGCCTTGACAGCAAGCGTCTGAGGACCAAATGGTTCGACTTCAAACCCGTTACGTTCGAGCTCGTCGGCGATCTGGGCAAATACGACCATCTGCCAGGGTTTCAACTCAACGAGCAACGGGATGAGCAGACGCTGCCGCTGCACGTGTTCAACTTTGCGCTCGCGCAGAATCTTTTCGAAAAGGACTCGCTCGTGTGCGACGTGCTGGTCGATGATCCATAGGCCGTCGTCGCCAGCCGCCAGGATGAACGACTCCCGCAGTTGTCCGAGGGGCCGCAGCGAGCCCAGGCGATTCAGATTGGCGGCGGCCTGCTCGGCCTGGACCTGCGCTGCGCCCTCTCTCGTGTCCTGCCGATTGTCAGCAGCTTCAACCGGGTAGCTCGTCGAGCAGTTGTCCCGCGTTTGGATGACAGAGGGATCGATGAGTGCGGTAGCCGCCTCACGCAAATCTTGCTGCTCGACGCCGCCAAACGGCAGTTTTCCAGGGACCGGTGCCACTGGGCGCGAAGTGAGCCGGAACGGCTCTCCGTCTGCGCCTCGATCGGCAGACTGGTCCGATCCGGTCTGTTCATCCATCGGCGGCTCGTCGAGTGAACCTGGTATCCGCGACACTGGTGAAGGGATCAGCGAGGGCGTTGCTGCGGCGGAAGATTCCAGGGCAGCCACAAACCCCGCAACCGGTCTCGCAGCAATCAGCGCATTCCTCAGGCTGTCGCGAACGAAGTCATGAATGAGTGATTGCTGCCGAAAACGCACCTCGGTCTTCGCCGGATGAACATTGACGTCCACCTCCTCAGGCGGCATCTCGAGAAAGAGCAGAACCACGGGCGAACTCGTGGGCGGGATGATATTGCGGTAGGCTTCCGCGATTGCGTGCAGCAGGAGCCGATCGCGAATAAGCCTCTTGTTGACGAAGATGTAAATTGAGTTGCGGTTCAGCTTCTGCAGTTCCGGCTTGGAATAGAAACCCGTTAAGCGCACGACTCCCGGCTTGTATGCGGGTGCTTCCGGATCGCGACGCCACGGAGGCGGCTCTGGAATTCCCGGCCGTTCCAGCTGCGTTTCCGCGGCAACGGGAAGTAGCTGGGCCAAAGTGTCCTTGCCGAAGATCTGGTATATGCGCTCGGCCGCTCGCCCGACGGGAGGTGCTGATAGCAGCGAATGCGAGGCCGACAGCAGCTCGAAGTGCTTTTCAGGATGCGCCAGGGCATAGTGCGTCACCAGCGCCGTGACATGGGATAGCTCGGTGGCTTCTGCCCGAAGGAATTTTCGTCGTGCAGGCGTATTGAAGAACAGGTCCGCAACCGAGATCGTAGTCCCGCGGGGCAGCGCCGCGTCCTCGACATGCTGGATTCTCCCTCCGGCGATCTCGATCCGTGTACCGGCTTCTTCTCCTGTCGAGGTTTCCAGCGATACCCGCGCCACCGATGCAATCGAAGGCAGTGCCTCTCCGCGAAAACCCAGGGTCGCGATCGAGAGCAGCTCGTCGGCGGTCCGTAGCTTTGACGTCGCATGGCGCTCGAAGGCTAGCAGAGCGTCATCGCGATTCATCCCGTGTCCGTCGTCGGCAATGCGAATCAGTTTTCGCCCGCCTGCCTCGACTTCGACGCGAATGCGATTTGCTCCCGCGTCCAGCGCATTTTCGAGGAGTTCCTTCACCACGGAGGCGGGACGATCGACCACCTCACCGGCGGCAATCTGATTAGCCACCTGGTCTGAAAGAACACGAATACGCCCCATGCGTAGAGCGTATCAGGGGTGAGGTGATCAGCGCTCTCGAATGGCCTGTGCGGATTCCTGCTGAATTTGATGAAAGCAGGTCAGTACCCGGTCGCCATCGGAACCTTTCACCGGCGCGAGATTGCAGACAGCCAGGCACAGATTCGCCAGAGTAAACATCGGCGAGGCTTGATAGAAGATCAGGACCAGCACGACATTCGTCAGTGGACCAGCGAGCGAGATGAGCAGGTTCTTCATCGGCGTTCCCGCCTCGCGCACGACATACATGCCCTTCATGCAAAGACCGATGCTCTTCACCCTGATCCCGACCATCAAAGATGTCACCACGTGACCCATTTCATGGAGAACCATTGCAGATAAACCGAGGAATAGAGTCCCTGCGAGGGAAACAATCCATTGTGTCGATAAGGAGTGCATTGATCCCGCCTTACACTCTGATAGATGTCCACTTGTACATCGGAGATGTATAGAGTGGACGCTGAGATGATGAAACCCCAGTAAAATCGCAGGTAATCACGCGCTTGGGTACAACGGCGCATGAGAGCGGTTACGAGCGCACGAAGAGTTTTATTGGATGGAAGACGCAGAGAGCGTGATGATAAAGAAGCCCTAGAGACAGCAACGATCCCGTTGCTGGCGACGTGCGAGTCATTTTTTTTCGCGGGACCAACGCGCTTCGCGTTGCGGGCAGTTTCGGCCGCGGGTCTTGCTCCGCGCCCATGTAGCCTTCTATCATCCGGCGAGAGACACAGCGGGACGAGCAGCCCGGGATCTCCGGCGACCAGGGTTCCCAAGAAGCAGTCCTTGCTTCCTGGGATGGTGACAGGTCTTTGTCGCTGGCAAAAATCGGGTCCCCGGCGACAGGTCTTCGCTGGGGTGAGAGAGAGCACCCATGAGCGAAAAATCCGCGACACCCGCCTTGCGCGTGAAGGGGAGGCTGATGTCCGCCTCAGAGATCGAGCGCACGCTGGTGCGCCTGGCCCATGAGATTGTCGAAAAGAGCAACGGGAGCGAGGATCTTGCGCTGATCGGAATCAAGCGGCGTGGCGTTCCTCTCGCGCAGCGGCTCGGTAAGCTGATTTCAAGCATTGAAAAGAGACCGGTGGACACCGGCACGCTCGACATCCAGTTTTATCGCGACGATCTATCGACAACCGATGCACGACCGGTGGTAACGCCGGGTGCGCTCGGCTGCGAAGTCGAAGGCCGCGACGTGGTCTTGTGTGACGATGTGCTGTACACCGGTCGCACGATTCGGGCTGCACTCGACGCACTGTTCGATCACGGGCGGCCGCGTCGCGTGCAATTGGCCGTACTCATCGATCGCGGACATCGCGAATTGCCGATTGAAGCCACGTATGTGGGGCGGCATGTGCCGACGAGCAGCCGCGAAATCATCGAAGTGAAATTCCACGAGGTCGACAAGGACGAGCAGGTACTGCTGGTCGAGCGGGTGGACTGAGAAAACCAGCCATCAGTCATCAGCCTTCAGCTTTATTGCTGGATACCCGAAGCTGAGAGCTGATAGCTAATAGCTGAGAGCTAAGAATATGACTGCAACCGCAACAGCAGCTCCCGTACGCCGCCAGCTTCAAACGCCGCAGCCGCCGGTCTCAGCGTTTCCTTACAACCCCGGCTCGCTTCTCTCGGTGCAGGATCTCAGTCTCGAAGAGATGAGCCATCTGCTCGCGCGAGCGACGGTGCTTGAAAATCAAGACCCGCTCACGCGCGACCGTATCCTGCTGAAGCGCCGCATTGCGCTGCTCTTCTACGAATCGTCAACGCGTACCCGCACGAGCTTCGAGTTGGCAGCGAAAAGTCTCGGGGCCGACACGACACTCGTTTCAAGCTTGTCGTCGAGCATTGAAAAGGGCGAGACCCTGAAAGACACCGGACTCACGCTTCGCGCTCTGGGAGCAGAGGCCATCATTCTCCGGCACAATTCCTCCGGCGCGCCGTGGCTGCTGGAAGAGACGACGAGGCTGCCCATCCTGAACGCCGGCGATGGTATGCACGAACATCCCACGCAGGCTTTGTTGGATCTGAGGACGATTCTGACGCACCTTCGACCGAGCGAAGAGAAAATCGTGCCCAATACGCTCGACGGTGTCACCGTCACGATCGTCGGCGACATTCTGCACAGCCGCGTGGCTCGATCCAATATGCTGTTACTTCCGCGCCTCGGCGCTCGCGTCGTGCTTTGCGGCCCGCCGCAGTTGCTGCCGGATTCTGCCGCCGATGGCTGCCAAGGGGTATCCGTCGAGCGCGACTTTGAGGCCGCGCTTCGTCAGTCGCAGGTCATCATGATGTTGCGCATCCAGGCCGAGAGGCTCGCCGGGATGCAGCTCGACCTGGCGCAATACAAGGACGCTTATCAGCTCACAGGCCAGCGCCTCGCCGCACACGCGCCGGCGGCAATCGTGATGCATCCCGGTCCGATCATTCGCGGGCTTGAAATCACGGCCGGCGTCGCCGATGGCGCACAGTCTGCAATTCTCGAGCAGGTCAAGAACGGAGTCGCAATCCGCATGGCGGTTGTGGAGCGTGCGCTAGCGGAGCATAAGCGGCTGGGGTCTCACTGAGAGGCATCGCGTGACTCGTCCGATTGGAGTTCGTCAAGGGCTGATGCCATCTTGCACGGCAGTTCCGGGATCACTCGCCCTCGATCGATTTACCCGGCCGGTTCTTTTTTACATTCCATCCGACTGCGCCTGCACGGACTATTCGAACAAGATCTACGGGTTCGTTGCATTTAGTCCACTCCGCAATCGCGAACCAAGAGCGCGCAGCCGATCATTTACTGGAAGATCTCCGCGACGGCAGAAAGTCGGCCTTTGCTGGGTTGAAGCCAAGCGTCCGAATTCGCATCAGCGCAGCCGATTCCCTTGAAGTGAACAACCGTCGCCTAAAGGGCGACGGCTTCTTGGGGCACGCATGAGACAGCATTCTCTACGTTAAGCCCCAAAAGCCCGTTCCGGGCTCTGGAAAGGATCAGCTGAGCACTGACATGATCGCGACTCGCAGACAATCCGCAAGCAGGGCAATC
>DATFSO010000040.1:0-9390 GCA_035262585.1 Occallatibacter sp.
GGATTGTCTGCGAGTCGCGATCATGTCAGTGCTCAGCTGATCCTTTCCAGAGCCCGGAACGGGCTTTTGGGGCTTAACGTAGAGAATGCTGTCTCATGCGTGCCCCAAGAAGCCGTCGCCCTTTAGCCGACGGTTGTTCACCGGCTATCACGGAACAGAGCGTACCACACCCACTATGTAAAAATTTCCCATCTCGGAACTTTCTGCTTGATGCCACTGAAGTCCAATCCGCCGCAACCCTAATATCTTCCTGCTACTTACATCTTCGTCTACTTGGAATCCAACTTGCCTGCATTCCTGTAGTGTTGTCTCCCCCTAGTGTTGTTTCCGGAGGTTGAATATGTTTGATTCTCTGATCACTGGAGGTGCGCCCGTCGTTAAGCGTGTTCTGCCCTACGTCGCTGCAGTAGTGGCTGGCGGAGCAGGTCTCGTATATGCCGGGCATGAGCACAATAACGCCCAGAACCTGGCCGCACAGAACCAGCAGATCGCGGTCCAGAACCAACAAATGACATCTGAGCTCAACTCCACTCACAGCCAGCTCGACGCCTTGTCTGCCAAGGTAAACGCGCTGACCACGAGTCTCGAGCCCAAGCCCGCTGCCCCGACCCGCTCAGCCGCCGTTGCCGGCGGTCGTAACCAGCGGACGGGAGTGCGTCGCTCCAGCGCCCAGGACGCTCGCTTCAAGAAACTCCAGTCCCAACTCGACGAGCAGGGCAAGGCCATCGCGGATACCCGCAATGACCTGACCAGTGCACGCACCGAGCTGAGTGGCTCCATCGCGCGCACCCACGACGAGCTGGTCGTGCTCCGGAAGAAGGGCGAGCGCAACTACTATGAGTTCGATCTGCAGAAATCGAAGTCCAGCCCGTTTTCGTTCGCCTCCGGATGCACGTCGCAGTTCAAGCGCGAAGGACCCCTCAGCCTGTGTCTGCGCAAGGCCAATACCAAGCATGGATACGCCGACCTGGAGCTGATGGTGGACGATCGCAATCTCTCGCAGAAGCACGTCAATCTCTATCAGCCCGTGATGTACTACCAGCCAGAGATGCAGCAGCCCGTTGAGATCGTCATCAATCAGATCGACAAGGACCACATCCACGGCTACGTGAGCGCTCCGAAGTACAAGCCGTCGGAGCTGGCCGCAAGCAGTGCAGGACCCAATCCGCAATCAACCGGCGATCAGCCTTCAGACTCCGGCACGCCGCCGGCTAGGCAGAAACTCCCTGCGCCGGCTCCCGAACCCAATCTCCAATAGCACTTCAGCCCCAGGTCTCGATTCTGAGACCTGGGGGCCTGAACCATTCTGGGGCACGGGAGATCCAGGAGTCGGGCCGCGCAAATCCTCCGGAAACGCCTCTGCATCATGCATTTCACCGCTCTTCGGTTGACACCGGGCTGGTATAGGTTCTAGCCTGTCGATATCAGAGGATTGAGGCGAAACGCCGAGCAATGATCAGTTCTTTCCGCACCCGCATCTGTACCTGCTGCTGTCGCTGCACCTGTTGCTGTCGCTGCGCAGCGCGCGGGTTTTGCGTCTTAGAGAGCTGAGTCAGGCTTAGCCGCTTCTCATGACCCACCCGCCGCCACCGGCTGGTGGGTTTTTTGATTTTCTGGGCGATCCGAAAACCGAAGTCTATCAAGGAGGAAGCATCACAATATGTCTCTCCGCATTAACGATCTCGCACCCGACTTTGAAGCAGCAACGACCCAGGGCAACATTCACTTCCACGAGTGGATCGGCGACGGCTGGGCCGTGTTGTTCTCGCATCCAAAGGACTTTACGCCCGTGTGCACCACAGAGCTGGGCGCAATGGCGGGTCTGGAGGACCAATTCAGGCAGCGAGGCGCCAAGATCATCGGGCTCAGCGTTGACCCGGTTACCAGCCACAGCAAATGGACCGCAGACATCCTAGACGTCACCGGCCACGAGGTGAAGTATCCGCTCATCGGCGATCCGGAGCTGAAAATTGCCAAGCTCTATGACATGCTTCCGGCAGACGCAGGCGATACCTGCGAGGGCCGCACGCCGGCTCTGAATGCGACGGCTCGGAGCGTGTTTGTCATCGGGCCCGACAAGCGTATCAAGCTCACTCTGACCTACCCGATGACGACCGGGCGCAACTTCGACGAGATCCTGCGTGTTCTCGACTCGATCCAGCTGACCGCCAGGCACCGCGTGGCGACACCTGCAAACTGGCAGCAGGGCGACGACGTCATCATCACCGGGGCCGTCTCCAACGAAGAGGCTGACAAGCTCTTTCCGGGCTACAAGACGGTGAAGCCGTATCTGCGCACGGCGGCACAGCCGGAGTAGGGGAACGAACGATGGGATCGGTCCTTTCGCATCAAACCGCGCATCTCAAGGCCACCGGGGAGGATGCCCTTATTCCACGAAGCTTGGAACAGCATCGGATGGAAGAGCAGCTTGGCGGCTCGTCACTGCCCGGGTCGTCGGTGATTGACCGGATCGGAAACACTCCCCTAATCCGGCTCGACAGCCTCGTGCGCGACTTGCCCGGCATCACTCTGCTGGCGAAAGCAGAGTGGGTCAATCCCGGCGGAAGCGTAAAGGATCGAGCCGCGGCTGCAATGGTGCGCAAGTCGCTGGCAAACGGATCGCTCAGGAGAGGGAAGACTCTGCTCGATGCCACCAGCGGGAACACAGGCATCGCGTTTGCAATGCTGGGGGCGGCTGTTGGATTCCCAGTCCTGCTCACGATGCCCTCTAACGTTTCCTCTGAGCGCAAGCGGATATTACAGGCATACGGCGCTCAAGTGGAGTGGACTGACCCGGATCAGGGTTCGGATGGAGCCATCCTTCGCGCACGGCAACTGGCGGCAGACCACCCCGGCGTCTACTGCTACATGGATCAGTACTCGAACGATGCCAACTGGAAGGCTCACTACGAAACGACCGGACCGGAAATCTGGGATCAGACGGCCGGTACGGTCACTCATTTCGTCGCGGGTCTGGGAACCACCGGGACATTTGTCGGAACCGTTCGACGCCTCAGGGAGCTGAGCCCGTCGCTTCAGGCCATCAGTGTGCAGCCCGACTCGCCGTTTCACGGGTTGGAAGGGCTTAAGCACATGGCTACGGCCATTGTTCCGGCAATCTACGATCCTCGCCTTGCGAATCGTAACTTCGAGGTCGAAACCGAGGCCGCTTACGCAATGGTCAGGCGCCTTGCGCGCGAAGAGGGAATCATGGTGGGCATCTCCGCCGCAGCCGCCGTTGTGGCCTCCGAACGGATCGCTAGAGCAGAGGCAACGGAGGGTCGTCGGGCGACCATTGTCACCGTGCTCCCTGACTCTGCGGACAAGTACCTGAGCGAGCGTTTTTGGGAGGAATATTGAGCACCCTCTTCCTGTCGCGCACTTTGTATGAAGCTATTCGTGCCCATGGAGAGGAAACATATCCGCACGAGTGCTGTGGAGCGCTGCTTGGGCAACCCGTTGCCGGCGGATGGCGAGTGATAGAAGCGGTGCGTGCCGGAAATACGCGAACCGATTCGGCTCATAACCGCTATCAAATCGCTCCCCTGGAACTGGTTCACATTGAGCGAAACGCGAGGCAGCAGGGATCGGAAATTGCTGGTTTCTACCACTCCCATCCCGATCATCCGGCCCAATGGTCCACAACCGACCTTGCCGAGGCGCATTGGCTGGGCTGCGCATATGTGATCACGGCAGTCGCAAAGGGCAGGGCCGCCGATACGAATTCGTTTCTTCTCACCGGGCAGAGCGAGGAGGAGAAGCGCTTCGAACCGCAGACGATCGCAATTGAAGATGAAACGCTTATGCAGGCCAGTGACGTACTTGAAACCGAACAAGACGAGATACACACGAGGCATAGAACCCAATGACTATCTTTATTCCGACACCGCTGCGTCCCTACGCTGAGGGCAGGGACTCGATTGAAGTGCCTGCTTCGACCATTGCCGAAGCGCTCGATGCGCTGACCAACTCGCATCCCGAGTTGCGCCGCCATCTCTTCACCGCGGAGGGAAAAGTCCGCGCATTTGTGAACCTGTACTTCAACGACGAAGACGTCCGCTACCTGCCCGAGAAGGAGCGCACGGCAGCCTCGGCAACCGATACGCTTTCGATCATTCCCTCCATCGCCGGCGGCCTGCCGGATTAAAGACCCACTCCGTGTGACAAAGGTCGCTGCACGGCCTCTGCCCCGCGCCTAACGTTAACTCTGGAGAGGGCTAAGCCCCGTGGAGTGGCGAGAGGTGCCAGCCATGCAGACACAAACGGAGCCAGCCGGAAGATTGACCCCGGCACATTCGACCCGCTATTTTCCTCGCGAGCACGGGGCAACGGCGATGCTTCTGATGCCCATCTTCAGCATCGCGATCCTCGCGCGTTCATGGCGCTGGAGCGAACTCGCCGTTCTCGCTGCCTCGTTTGCGGCGATATCTGCCAAGGATCCCGCGGTCGTACTCCTGCGACAGCGCTTCGTCTGGAAACAGCAGCGCGCTGAGACCGCCGCTGCGCTGAGATGGCTTCTCGGCTGGGGCATGCTGCTCCTCTTGAGCGGCACTGTTCTTCTCGCGACGTGGCCCCTGGGGGCGTTTCTCGGCTTTGGTCTCGGCATCACGGCATTTCTAAGTCTGGCGATCATCGTGAACTTCAAGAATCGTCAGCGATCGACGCTCTTCCAGATCGCAAGCGCTGCTGCTCTCACCTCCACCTCCCTGGCTACCTGCATTTCCGCAACCGGTGCGATCGAACCCTGGTGCCGGTGGTTCTGGCTGCTCATCGCTCTGCAGGCGAGTGCCGGAATCCTCGTAGTGCACGCTCGTCTCGACGCGCGAATCGCGCTTCGCCGAACGACTCCTGCAAGCCTGCAATTCCGGCGGGCAGCCCAGGTCGTGCTGGGGGTGCTCGCAGTCGCGGCGCTCACGGCCGCCGTACTTGGCCATATGGGAATCGCGGTTGCGCTGTTGCTGGTAACCGGCGGATACACATACGATCTGATCCGTCAAAAGGATTCCGCAGCTCTGCAAGTTCCGCTCAAAACCGTCGGCCAGCGCGCGCTGCTGCTGTCCAGCCTGTACTCGGCTCTGCTGATTGCCGGACTTTGGTGATACCCTTCCAGCCCCGCGAAGGGGTTCCCACTCCATTTCTAGTAGTTAGCCTCTGACCCCCAGCCCTCTCCGGGGTCTGCGTCAGAGAATGCGCGACACGCCGGCAGGAGTTCCCTGAAATCGGCATAACAAAGTGGACAACCAGATCTGGCGAACCCAGAATCGCGGTATAATCATGGAAACCCATAGATAAGTGCTCATTTTGCGAGGGGACCCGTGTCGTGGTGTACCTCCGTATGGATTTCTTAAGGCAGCCATAGATGAAGAAGTTTGCAACTCTATTTCTCGCAGCGCTCTTCAGCCCAGGCCTGCACGCAGAGACTCCCTGTCCGGCGAATGTAAAGGCCGTGCCGTTTCGCAACGGTCAGCAACATCAGATGATCGTCGAGGTGTCCATCAACCACTCCGGCCCCTATTACTTTCTGCTGGATACCGGAACGCAGATGACCGTGGTTGATCAGGCGCTCGCCGCTGAACTTCACATCGCGACAACAGGAAACGCAAACGTTGCCGGCATGAGTCTGCAAGGAGACACAAAACTGGCCCACCTTGATACCCTCCAGGTCGGCGGCCACGAGCTAACCAACCAGGGAGTGCTGGTTTACGACATGAAGAACCTGCAGGGAGCAGGCTTCGCGATCCGTGGCCTCCTGGGAGACGACTTTCTCTCCCGCTTCGATGTGCTCATCGATCACGCACACAGCGTCTTGTGCATCGACGATACCGGAGCTATGGAAGCCCGCGTGAATAGCGCGTCGCCGCAACCCTCGACGAAGTAGCTATCGACAAAATGGCGGGTCGCGTCGCCTGACCGAGCCAGAGTAGCCGCGGTCACATCCCTTTGGCCAGAGCGCCCGAAGAAATGAATTACGAACTCCGTTCGCACCGGCTCCTCGATTGCCATTGATTCCTCCGATTCTACGGGCAAGCGCGCCGTCTTTATCGGAACCACCGGCGGCGGCGCTTGGACATCGCAGGACATCGCAGCTCACCACCCCCAATCTCTGCCCCAAAGAGCATAGATCGCTAGGGGACCCGGAGAAGCGTTTGGTGCCCCGTTCTGAGCGAATGACTTGCTTGGGGGAGAGAAAGAGACGAAAACCGGAAGACAGCTATACTTGAGTTTCAGGTACCTCGGCGTTTCTTCGGTTCGACCGCGATTCCGTTGCGAATGCCGTCCATCAAAGGACCAACGCAAAATGACCGCCAAAGTTGCCCTTGAAGATGTGGAGCGCGTGGCCGAATTGGCCCATCTCGAACTGACGGCCGACGAGACCCATAGCATGCTCCACGATCTCAATGAAATTCTGGACTATGTCGCGCAGCTGGATGAACTCGACACCAGCTCCGTTCAGCCATTGGCACAGGTCAGCGAATTGGAAGGCGCGGGCGGAGAAGGCTCTCTTCGCAACGATGTGCTGCGGCCCTCGCTCGATCGAGCCGCCGTCATGTCCGAGGCGCCGGATACGGACCAGGTCTTCTTCAAGGTGCCAAAGGTGATCGAGCGCTAGCCGGCGCAACAAGAATCCTAGTGGGACGCAACCAAACACAGCGAGAACGGAGCCAGGGAAGGCGCGCTTGACAAGCGAAGCAATGACCAACGAATCGATGCCCAGCGAATCAATAAAAACCGATCTCCTTGTCGAGAAAACCAGGACGGTGGCAGAGTTGCGCGACGGTATCGTTGCTGGACGCGTAAAGGCCACCGATCTGGCGTCGAACTATTACGAGCGCATTGAGCAGTTGAATCCGCTGCTCAACATATACCTGAGCCTTACAAAGGAGCGCGCCCTGGAACATGCTGCCGGAGTGGACGCCGCTGCGGCCAAGGGCGATCCGCTCGGGCCTCTCGCCGGTGTTCCCGTCGGTATCAAAGACGTTCTCGTCATGCGTGGCGCGCCAGCAACGGCGGGATCGAAGATCCTGAAGGGCTACCATCCGCCCTACGACGCCACCGCGGTCACAAGGCTCGAGGCCGCAGGTGCATTGCTGCTCGGCAAGCTCAACTGCGACGAGTTTGCAATGGGGTCGTCCAACGAGAACTCCGCTTATGGCCCGGTACGCAATCCCGTCGATCCAGAGCGCGTACCTGGCGGATCGAGCGGCGGATCGGCCGCAGCCGTCGCTGCCAACCTTGCGGTCGCAACGCTGGGGACTGACACCGGCGGTTCTATTCGCCAGCCCGCAAGCTTCTGCGGAGTCGTCGGAGTTCTTCCTACGTACGGCCGCGTCTCTCGCTATGGGCTCATCGCCTTTGCGTCATCGCTCGATCGGATCGGACCCTTCGCCGGAAATGTGCGCGACGCCGCCACTCTATTGAGTGTGATCGCCGGTCACGATCCGAACGACGCCACCAGCTCGCCCGCGCCGGTTGCGGACTTCGCCGCCGAAAGCGATAAAGGTGCTGAGGGCCTTCGCGTCGGCGTGCCCGAAGAGTATTTTGGCGAGGGCCTCGATCCCGAAGTGCGCGAGCGCATCGAAAGCGGAATCGACTCGCTTAGGGCGGCCGGCTGTAATATCAAGCCGATCTCCCTACCGCATACGCGGTACGCCATTCCAACCTACTATCTGGTTGCGACCGCCGAAGCCAGCGCCAATCTCGCCCGCTTCGACGGAGTTCGCTACGGCTATCGCTCGCCGTCGTCGGGTACGCTCTCTGACATGTACAGTCACTCGCGCGACGAGGGTTTCGGCGCCGAGGTCAAGCGGCGAATTATGCTTGGCACCTATGCGCTCTCAGCCGGTTACTACGACGCCTATTACCTCAAGGCGCAGAAGGTTCGCCGCCTGTTGGCAGATGAATTTCTTCGCGCCTTTGCCGAAGTGGATGCGATCGTTACTCCGACCGCGCCAACGCCGGCGTTCAAGCTCGGCGAAAAGACTGGCGATCCCCTCGCCATGTACCTTGCCGACATCTACACGGTCACAGCCAGCCTTGCTGGAATTTGCGGTGTGACCGTCCCTTGCGGCGCAACCCGGGCCGGTCTTGCGGTCGGCATGCAGGTACTTGCCGCACATCTCCATGAAGGCACAGCGTTCCGCGTCGCTCGCGCGGTGGAGGCAGCCGAAGACTAAGCAAGTTGGCAAGACGTTCGCACCATCGATTGCTGTTCTTGTTGTTTCGGCCGCATCCTCAGCGTCTTGCATGCGGCACCCAAAAGGGTTCATGTCGTCGCAAACCCATTGGGGGATTGGTCTTACCCATTGTGATCGGTATTGGTCGGCTCGACCGGCTTGCCGCAGCCGCTCGTTTGCGCCAAGCTGGTGACGATGCTCGAATCATTCGACACCCTGCTACAACAGGCCGAAGCCGCTCACGGACACATGTGCGCCGGACAGATCCTTGGCGTGCGCATGGCGCTGCTCGGGCTCCGCATGCTCGGTATAGATGACCCGCTCGGCGCCGATCGTAAACGGCTTATCACCTACGTTGAGATCGATCGCTGCGCCACCGACGCCATCGGCTTGGTCACCGGCTGTCGCCTGGGCAAGAGAACGCTCAAGTTCCGGGATTGGGGCAAGATGGCCGCAACCTTTGTCGATCTCTCATCGGATAGAGCCGTGAGGGTTGTTGCACTGGAGGGTTCGCGCGACCTGGCCCGCGAACTTCATCCCGAGATCGAAAGCAAGGGTCAACAGCAGATGCTGGCTTATCGCGAACTTGCCGATGATCAAATTTTTCGCGTGCAGCGCGTCCACGTAAGAGTGGATCCGGCCGAGCTGCCCGGGTACAAAGCCGAACGCCTTCTCTGCGAGCGCTGCGGTGAAGGAATCAACTTCGGTCGTTACGAAACTGTTGACGGCTTGAGGCTCTGCCTTACCTGCTCAGGCCCCGGCCTTTGCTACTGGACGCCTGTCTAAGGCCCGTTCCCAGTACCGGCGCGGATGGAATCCAGGTGAATTCTCGCGGAGCGGAATGCATCTGGCTTGGCTCCGGTCGAGATCCTCGGGCTGCTGCAGGCGTAGCTTCCGGGCGTTGCCTTCGCGGCGAGGGCACGCCGATCGAATACCGGTCACGAACCCCGACTGAAATCATCGGCTGTCTGTTGTTTGCCGGTTTGCGGCCCAAGAGCTGCGTCGTCAAACTCCACAAAACCCATAGCATGAAGGCGAGGGCAAGTCCCACGGGAATGAGGAAAAGATAATGGAGGGTGAGATGCATGTTGGTCTTAACCGCCTGTAAACAGAGAACACCCAGAGGCGTAAAGAGAGGGAAGGCAAAGGATAAGCTGTTCGTAAAGGTCGATTTCGAAACGGCCCATTCAGAGGTGGCGGTGTTGTCGCGAGGCAG
>DATFSO010000041.1:0-4659 GCA_035262585.1 Occallatibacter sp.
GAGTGGACTTGCCGCCGGACCCGATTCGACTCGACAAGACTGGACATGAGAATTTGACCGGTTCAGCAACAGTGCTGGTGGTCGACGATGATTCTCGCGTATGCGAGCTGACCGCGAAAATCCTGAGCCAGTACGGCTACCGCGTCATTACGGCAGATTCAGGCGAACACGCCGAGCGGCGCGCGGACGAGTTTGGGGACGAGATCCATCTGCTGGTGACGGACCTCGTTATGCCTGGGGAGAGTGGAAAGGAATTGGCGCAGCAGCTCAAAACCAAGAGGCCCGCCCTCAAGACGCTTTATATGTCCGGCTACCCGAACTTGACGCGTTCCGTCAAGAACGGCGGCGGTTTCTGGGAAGCAACTCTTCCCAAGCCCTTCGCGCCAGTCGACCTTGCCCGCGCGGCAAAGAATGCCTTGAACGGCCTGTGATCAGCAAACGGCAGTAACCCGCTTAACTTGCCCAGCCGCCATGCCACGATCCGTGCACCAGCGAAAATGTCTTGCCATATCGAATTCTTCCACCCCTGCACTCGCAATGACGTGTCGAACGACGAGAGCACCAACCAAGCCGATTCCGGCACCAGACACAAAAGCTTGGGGCCGCAGCGTCGGAACCATGACTGCGTCGCTAATATGGGCAGAACATTTTTCGCAGCTCGAGCGCGGCTCCCGAATCTAACGAGATATCTGCCTCCTCGTCTAAGTGGTAAGGCGACGTTTTGTGCCAGGTTCCTTCTCGTAAGTTAATCGCAAGGGTAATCATGAAGGATGGATGTAGCGAAAGCAAATTAAGCGTAGACGCGTTGATGCCGTCGGTGTATGAGGAGCTTCGCCGGCTCGCGAACCGGTACCTCCTCGCAGAAAGACCCGGCCACACATTGCGTCCGACCGCTCTGGTTCACGAGCCGGTCCATGCGGATTAAGAAACCGGCGGCTGCAGGACGAAGAACTGCACGAAGAAGCGGCTTTCTTTCTCGCAAGGCGAAATCATGAAGAACGGAGTAGGCGGAGGATTTTGGTTTCGATATGTACCTTCTCACCGACAATCTTTCCTTGAGGTTCCTCGGTTTCCTCGCTTCCTCCGTGTTGAGCGCTTTTTTTATGAGCCTTAAATGCCTGCGGCGGGTGCAAGGGCAGCCCCGGGTAGAGAGTTGATGGGAGAAACAAAGGCCGGTAATCGTATGCGACGAACGTCCGTCCCCGCCGACCGGGACCCGCCCGCCGCGGCGGGCGAACGAATCGCTAGACGCCGTTACCGATTAGCGCAGTGGACGGAAAAATTCTCTAATATCCTGCGCGAGAAGAGCCGGCTGCTCCATGGCGGCAAAGTGGCCGCCCCTGGGCATCGCACTCCAGCGCACGATATTGTAGCCGCGCTCAGCCAAGGCACGCGGCGGCATAGGAATCTCCTTGGGGAAGAGGGCCACCGCCACAGGAGGCTGGACGCGGTTGCTGGACGAAAGTTGGAGCGTCTGCTGGCGCGTTTCGAAGTACAAGCGTGTTGACGAGTTTATGGTCTGCGTTACCCAGTAGACCATCACATTGGTCAGGATGTCATCGCGCGTGAAAATCTGCTCGGGATCCCCCGCGCAATCGCTCCAGGTTCGGAACTTCTCAACGATCCAGGCCGCAAGACCGGCCGGGGAATCGTTGAGAGCGTAGCCTAGCGTTTGCGGCTTGGTAGCTTGAACATGGCTATATCCGCCTTCGCTGTCCCACCATGCGCGGAGTTCCGCGAGGTAAGATTTGGCAATCTCGTCGTCGGCTGGCTGGTTCAGCGTGCCGCCGAGAAGAAAGCGGCCGGCAATGTAGTTGAGATGAATGCCGATGATGCGTGGGGGATGATCCAAGCCAAGGGCCGTGGAAACGGTTGAGCCCCAGTCGCCGCCTTGAGCACCAAAGCGCTCATAGCCGAGTTCGCTCATCAATCGGGCCCAGAGCGCAGCCACCTTGAATGGATTCATGCCCCGCTCCCGAGGACGGTCGGAGAATCCATAACCTGGTAAGGATGGAACGATCACATGGAAAGCGTCTTCCGCCCTTCCACCGTGCGCCTCGGGGTCAGTCAAGAGCGGGATAAGCTTCACCATTTCCACGAAACTTCCCGGCCAGCCATGCGTGATAATGAGCGGCAATGGCCTGGGACCTTTGCCGCGCGCATGTACAAAGTGGATGCGCAGTCCATCGATCGCGACTTGATATTGAGGGAGCTCGTTCAGCACGGCCTCGTGCTGCCGCCAGTCGTAGACGTTCAACCAATAGTCGGCCAGCGACTTCATGTAGCCGAGACTTGAGCCGAGCTCCCACCCGGTGTTCTCGAGCTCATCCGGCCAGCGTGTCGCAACAAGTCTGCGCTTCAGATCTGCAATTACTGCGTCCGCGATATTGATGGTGAACCTTTCAATCGCCACTGGATCTCCCCAAGAGGAACCGCGCAACAAGAATCAAATTGCCGCTCCCGATGCACCGTCAAGTCAGTCAAGGTTTTTAATCCGGAACTGAAACTCGCGTGCGCCTACTCTCCCAACTTTTGCTCTTTTGCTCTTTGGGCCTTTGCAACGTGTGAGAGGCAGCGTTGAGCCGCGCGGTCTATCACATCTGCAACCTGGCAGATGTAGCCTGAGTCGAACGGCAAGCAGGGCCTGACAATGCCTTTGACAAGGCTATAGGCTCTTTGACTCCTTGTCCTTGTCTTTGTCTTTGGCCCTGCTCCAGTCTCAGACTTTAGCTACGACTGGTTGCGCAACCTGCCTCCGGTTGCGTGTGATGTGCGGTACGATTCCGAGCAACCGCTCGATCAACATGAGCTGCCCCCGATGATGCATTTCGTGCTCTTTGGTGCCGAGCAGCATTTCGAGACGGCTTTTCGAAGCGCCGCCGGGCATCCGCACTTGCTCGGCCAACAAGCTCTCGGGAAGACTCTCGACCCACTGCGACCAACCTTCGCCTTCAACGCGCAATACATCGACGATCTGCTCCTTTGTTCTCGGACGCTTCTCCTCGATCTCCGATTTCTTAATGTACGATCCGAAGTCAAAGCCCTCGAGCGAAGAAAGGTGCTCCTGTTCGTGGAAAAAACGATCGAAGTGGGATAACGACGCAATGTGCAAAAGTATTTCAGCCACGGAGCGACTCTCCGGCGAGGGGCGATAAGCGTAGCTCTTCTCCGGAATGTCTTCTGCGATCAAGATAGTATTCTTGCGCACGGTGCGCATGCTGTCTGCCAACTGCTTAGGTCCGTACAGGTTCATACTTCCTCCTTTAGAAAGATCTCCGATTAAGCCTGTATTAGGGGTGGGAGAATGATTGCCAGCCCCCGCCTAAAGCCTTGTATAAAGCGATCAGGTTTACTGTTTGCGCCGTCCGGCTCTGCGCGAGGAGATCTTCGTCTGCATAAAGCTCGCGTTGCGCGTCGAGCACGGATAGAAAGTCCGTGAGACCGGCCTTGTAGAGTTCAGAAGACAGGCGAACGGACTCTTCATTGGACTTCACGGCGGTTTCCAGATGTTCACGCCGCACCTGTTCTTCCGCGTAGGCGACAAGAGCGTTTTCGGTCTCTTCCAGCGCCGTCAGGATCGCAGAGCGATATGTAATGACGGATTGCTGGAGACGAGCATCCTGCACCTGAACTTGAGAACGAATTCGTCCCCCGGTAAAGATGGGCAAGCTCACCGCCGGCCCGGCGGCAAAGAAGTTTCCCATGCCCAGCGTGATGTCGTGCAATTGAGATGCCTGCCGTCCCGCCGTTCCCAGGAGCAGAAAACGCGGGAAGAATTCTGCTTTGGCCTCGCCCACGCGCGCAGTCGCCGCAACAATCTGCGCCTCAGCTTGCCGAATATCAGGTCTGCGCTCCAGCAACTCAGAAGGCAGACCAACGGGAACCTCGGGTGGCGTCACCGGTACCGGAGCGCCGGGCAGCAGTTCCGCGCGCAGAGCGCCTGGCTCTTTGCCCAGCAAAACACTGATGCGATGAATCGAGGTCTCGACTCCACTCTGCAATGTCGGGACCGCTGACCTGGTGGTCTCCAATTGGGCCGCAGCCCGTACAACATCGAGTTCCGTCGCCAGACCCGCCTTGGCTCGCGCCTGAGTCAAATTAAGGGTGTCCTGCTGGATGAGAATGTTCTTGTTCGCAATATCGAGCCGAAGCTGAAAACCTCGCAGCTCTGCGTAAGAACGCCCGAGCTCCCCCAAGACCGCAACCAACACAGCCCGGCGCGCCTCGGCGGCTGCGGTAAGGTCCGCGCTGGCCGCCTGCACTCCGCGGCGTATGCGACCGAAGACATCCACCTCCCAGGCTGCATCAAAGCCACCCTGAAAGTTGTTGAACTCGATCGGAACGATTTGCGCCGAACGTTGGGGTCCCGCGGGTGGCGCGACCACCCTCTGGCGATTACGACTAGCTGTTGCCGTTGCTTCGACGGTGGGAAACAGCTCCGACTGGGCGACACCGCGTGCCGCTCTCGCCTCGGCAACGCGCGCTGCAGCAAGCTGTAAATCCAGATTTGCCTGGACCGCCTGCTGGACGAGCCTGTCGAACTGGGGATCGTTAAACGACCTCCACCACTGCTCGGCCGGCTCGCCTGTGCTCGTGCCGGCAGCTCGGTCTATCCACTGCGGCGATACAGGAGTCACCGGCCGCTTGTACTTGGGCCCC
>DATFSO010000042.1:0-9612 GCA_035262585.1 Occallatibacter sp.
TTTTACGTCGATGCATCACGAATCGACGCACATACACGGCCAGATTCGCGACGCAAACCGTAATACCGATTACTGTCAACAACCAGTCCGGAAGATTGGGATAAACAATCGCGTCGAGATAGTGGAGTAGAAATCCACTCTTATACGGAACAACGCCCGCTCCAGACTCGAAATAAGCCTCGGCGATGGTCAGCGGACACGGCCACGGACTCACTTCGATTGCAATGCCCCACAGTAACGCCAGGACATGTACCGCGCTCCAGAAGGGCCTCCCTCGCGTGAAGAACGCGCCGAAGATCACGAGGACAATCCACGCCAGATGAACCGCCAGAACGAGGATCGCGAGTTGGGCCATCTCGAACGACCTCTTTCATCGTATCGCCGGCGTCTCTCTCCGAAGGCCTTGACATCCTGACATCTCGCCACGAGGCATCGCTCCCGAACGCGTCAAAGAGATTATGTTCTTCAGCTTGCCCCCGGAGTCCCATCGACAGGCTTAACCTTTCACTCCATGGTCCTTTGCGTCTGCCCTTTGTCGCCCCACGCTCCATCTGCTAGCCTTGCTGGTTTGAGCAATGCGAACAGCAAGGTGCAATCATGGCATTCAAATTTCAGGGTGTTGATTTCCTCAATCTCGACTCCAGCTTCAGCGAAGACGAACTGCTCGTTCGGCGCACCGCGCGCGATTTTGTAGAAGACAACCTCATCCCAATCATCGAGGAGTGCTTCCGCACGGAACGCTTTCCGCGCGAGCTCATCCACGTGATGGGCGAACTGGGCTTCTTTGGAGCCAACCTAGAGGGCTACGGCTGCGCCGGGATGTCCAACGTCGAATACGGACTCGTGATGCAGGAGCTTGAGCGCGGCGACTCAGGCTTTCGCAGCTTTGTCAGCGTGCAGTCGGCGCTTTGCATGTACCCGATCTACACCTTCGGCTCCGAAGAGCAGAAGAAGAATTGGCTGCCCGCGATGGCCACCGGCGACAAGCTCGGCTGCTTCGGGCTGACCGAGCCGGACTTCGGATCGAATCCCGGCGGCATGACCACTACGGCGCGCAAGTGCGGAGATGAATACATCCTCAACGGCGAAAAGATGTGGATCACCTCGGGCAACATCGCCGACGTCGCCGTAGTCTGGGCCAAAGTTGAAGACCAAGACAATCTCGTCCGCGGATTCCTGGTCGAAACAGACCGGCCCGGCTTCCGTGCCTTTGAGGTCCATGGAAAGTGGTCGCTACGCGCCTCGGTCACGAGCGGTCTCTCGCTTCAGGATGTCCATGTGCCGACCGCTAACCTGCTGCCTGGTTCAGGCGGCCTCAAGAGCCCGCTCATGTGCCTTAACCAGGCGCGCTACGGCATCAGCTGGGGCGCAATCGGCGCCGCGATGTCGTGCTACGACACTGCCGTGCAGTACGCGAAGACGAGAAAGCAATTCCACAACCAGCCTATTGCGAGCCATCAGCTCGTGCAAGACAAGCTCGTGTGGATGCTCACCGAGATCTCCAAGGCGCAGTTGCTCTCGCTCCAGGTTGGCCGCCTCAAGGACGCAGGCACAGTCGGCCATCAGCACATCTCCATGGCCAAGCGCAACAATGTCTGGATGGCGCTCGAATGCGCACGCATCTCTCGGGACGTCCTTGGAGCCAACGGCATCACCGAAGACTACCCGATCATGCGCCACATGATGAACCTCGAGTCCGTGAAGACCTACGAGGGCACGCACGACATCCACGCGCTCATCCTCGGCCAGCACATCACCGGGATTGGAGCTTATTGAGCTTTAGCTGCGTCGGGCAGGCGCGGAGAGTTATGCTCCCGCGTGCTGGTGCACATGCTCGTGCGACTAGTGCGCCTGGGCCTCGGCGTGGTGGTTGTGCTCGGCATGCGCCTCAGGAGCCGGCTCATGCCCCGCAGCCGCAGGCTCCGCGGTGGGAAGGAATTCTTTCAGTATCTCGATCAGTTGTTCGAGCTTTGCGTCGCGGACGAGAAGCTTTTCGATCTGGGCACGGAGCTCCGCACGATCATTCGCGGCTTGCCCGTGTGCAAGCACATAGTAATCAGTTTGCATTATGAGAACCTCGCGGAAATCTTAACATCAAAATTGCAGGAACCTACAAGACTTATCTCTGAAAAAGACGAACTTAGATGGATCAATGAACTCCGGTGTTGGGCATGTTATGTCGATCTGAGACGGAGGATAACAAGTGATCTTAGCAAGGTAACTCTATTTGGTGGTTACTTATTCTCAGGTATTCATTTACCTGTAATCACACAGGTCAGTTTCTTGCCACTTATCCACAATATGACTACTTGAGACATCTTCTAGAAGCAACAAGCCCCCCCGTTCTTTGGCAACTCACGTCGTCAGGCCTCTTTGACCGGAGATATTGGTACATAGTGCCCCGCTTCTAAGAAATCTTTGTATGTGATCGAAAAGCCATGCTTTAATGTGTGGATTCATGATTCCCGGCGTCTTGAGGCTCGCATGATCCAGGTAGCCAACCCGCCTCCGACGGGTGCGGTTGCGCGTGCGCCCGCTCCCAGCTCTCACTTTCTCTCCACCTTTGAAGGTGAACTGTCGTTGGTGATTGTGGGCTTGACGGTGGTGGTCCTGGCGACACTTGCGATTTTGCTTTGGAAAAAGGATGCGTCTGCCGAAGACTCCATCCGCGCCTTTGCGCTCGTGCTGATTATTTTGGGAACAATCGTGCTGATTTCGGCCGGATACAGCAATGATCAGATTGCACCGGCCGTAGGCCTCTTTGGAACGCTGGCGGGCTATTTGCTCGGCCGGAAGGGGAGCCAGTCATGATAGCGAAAAGATCCGGAATCCTAAGCGCGGCGATCTTGCTGATGGTCCTTTGTACTGCCTACATAGGGTATGCGCAGCAGGCGCCCAAAACGCTCTCCATCGTGCGCAATGACTCGACGGCCCAGGTGACGTTTGAGTACAGAACCAACGACGGCTGGACAAAAGTCACTGTGGATGCGGGCAAAGACGTGAACATCACGGGTGATCGTGTGCGAATTGGAACCGACCGTCAAGACAAGGCGACCGTAACGGTCGAGCTCCCCATTGAAGGCGGAAAGAAGTATATGGTCTTTTGGAACGACCCACCGGGCATGTGGGACTTCAAAGGTGCGTCGTAGACCGCCCGATTCCGAATACCGGGCGCCCCACAGCCGCTATGCGCTTTTCTGATCTGCCACTTCGATTGCTATAGTCTCTCCATGCCCAAAAGATTTCCAGCGCCGGTCGGTTGGGTGCTTGCTTGCCTGGGTCTCGTCCTTACCCCCATTTCCACCCTCGCGCAGCAGCCTTCATCGCCCATCGTGCTTCATGCGGCACGCCTTCTTCAGGTGGATACCGGCTCGGTCCTTCAGCCCGGCGAGGTTCTCGTCGAAGGCAATCGCATTCGGGCGGCTGGAACGAGCGTGGAGCATCCCGCGGGCGCGAAGGTCATCGACCTCGGCAGCGCAACCCTCATGCCGGGCCTGATCGATGCGCATATTCATCTCTTCCTGCATCCCGGCGCAGAGGATCTGCAGACCGTCGAGGAATCGGTTCCCTGGCGCACCATTCTTGCCGAGCAGGCCGCCAAAGACGATGTGATGGCCGGCTATACAGCTGAACGGGACATGGGCACCGAGGGCGCGGGCTCCGCTGATACAGCCGTTCGCAACGCCATCAACAAGGGCATCATTCCGGGCCCGCGGCTTCGCATCAGCGGCAACGCGATCGACATCCTCGGCGGCCACGAAGATGCGAACCGCTACAATCCCGCGCAGCATGTGCTCTCCAACGCTGACTACGCTAATTCAGCCGAACAGATCGTCGATGTCATGCGCGAGCAGCACAAGGAAGGTTCAGACTTCGCGAAGATTTACGAGACAGGCCCCGATCGCATGATCGGCGGCGTTCTGCACACGCCCTACCAGTACACGGCCGCGCAACTCACCGCAGCTGTCGAGGAGGGCAAGCGCATGGGTACGGCCGTCGCAGTGCATGCGATGGGCGAGCCGGGCACGCTCTACGCGGCGCAGGCTGGCGTCGTCTCCATCGATCACGCCACGCAGCTCAGTGACGAGACGATTCGCCTGATGAAGGAGAAGGGCATCTTCGCTGTGCCCACCTTCGCCATCATGGAGTACTTCGCCAAGCATCGCGAATCCCAGGACCAGGCGGCTGCGGAAGCCGAGATGCTCGACTACAAGATCAGCGAATTCAAAAAGCAGGTTGCCGCCGGCGTGCCGTTCGCGGTCGGCTCCGACGTCGGCCCGTTTCCGCATGGCACCCAGGCGCGCGAACTCGTGCTGATGGTGAAGTACGGAATGAAGCCACTCGCGGTTCTTCAGGCAGACCTGATCAACGGGGCAAAGCTCCTTGGCTGGGCAGGCCAGATCGGCGAGCTGAAGCCTGGATACTATGCCGACATCATCGCCGTGCCCGGCAACCCGCTCGACGATATTTCAACCTGCGGGCACGTGGGCTTTGTAATGAAGGATGGCGTGATCCTTCGGCAGTAGGGAAACGGCGCAAGACTTATGCGCCCACGGAGATGGTTTGCGTTTCGCCGGCCCGTTTTGACGGACCGATTCTTCCGGTCGCGTACAGGTACCAGGCAAGCCATGCCGGAGTGGTCCAGAGATAGTACGGCGAGGTGAGCGAGACGCTGAAAAGAAACTGAACCATGGCAATTCCTGCGATTGCTACCAGAGGCAAGAATGACCGGCGTGCTTCCACCGCGCGATAGAGTCCGACCAGAACCGCGGGGAGCAGCATGCACTCGTCGGTAAACCAGCCGAATGGCGTACACATCGCACCCACAAGCAGCACGATCAGACCCTGGTCCAACCAGCTCCAGCTGGCGCGATTCTTCCGGAAGTACCACAGCGCCCATCCGCTGGCCAGCGTCTGCGGCAGAAACTGGATCCAGACGGCATAGGGGTTGATGAGAAACCTGAGATAGACGCTTAGTGTGGGAACCTTCTCCCAAAGCGCACCGCCTGCCTGCATCATGTGGGAGTAGTGTGCCCATGCGTGGGAATCCAGAACGAACGCGAATGCACAATCGAGCAGAAGCGCTGCGGCGAATCCGGCCAGGATTCGGTAGGTTCTGCGGCTGATGCACCAAGCGATCAGCACTACGCCGAAGGGCAGGAAGAGGTGGGGCTTGAGAGAGCAAAGCAAGAGCGCGGCGCCCGCGAGCCCGGGCCGGGACCGATGCAGATAAAGATAAAGGAAGAGGACCACGCCTAGAAGAAGAAGGACTCCGAATTGGGCAGCGGCCAGGCACGCAAAGACCGGGGGGAAGAGAAGGCCCACCAGGTGCAGCCGGTTATCGGGACGGCCCTCCATGCTCCAAACCAGCACCGTGGAAAGGAATGTGCCGCCAAGCGAAGAGAGAAGCCAGACGATTAGAGCCGTCTTCGGAGTCATAAACCCGAGGGGGAGCGCGAGGGGGAAGGCCACAGGAGGATTCCGCATCATCAGCAGTGCTTCATCTTGATTCTTTCCTGCACCCCACTCCAATCGGCGAACGGCGTCAAAGTCGTACGGATTCTGGCCGTGCACAAGCTGCTGGCCGGCAGCCCAGTAGGAGATGAAGTCCCGTTCGGCAGCGTCCTTGTTCGTCAACCTGGTGGCATACATGACGACCATGAGGCCAACTCCGCAAACGACGATGCCGACGGCCGCAAGTACCCTCCAAAAACTCCTTTCCTTCGTTTCCCTCACTTCACCATCGCTTTCCAGAACCTTCGCTTTCGGGGAATGCTTTCTTTGCGGTCCGGCAGCCTGCGGAGAGACCCTACGGCCCGGTTCTCCGGGTTTGGGGATTGAAGACGTGCCGCCGCTCGGTTTGCTCGTTGTATTCCATTACTTTAAGCGAATGTGTGGCAATCGATGAGATGACAAAAGAGATTCGCACGGTCTAGTGCCATCGACCGCTGTTCGGTACGGCCTTCGGCAGCCGATTTCATTGACGCAGGTATCTGATTCGGGTATCCTAAAATCCTTGTGCGGTGTTGCGCTTGGGGTCTGTGTCTCAGGCAACTGGAAGCCCGGCAGGGTTACCGGTAGGCTGCTAGTAGTTTTCGGACCCAGCTGATTGAATCCCGATTTCAGAGGGTTCAACCCGAACAAGCGCCTTCGGCCGGAAAGCTGGCAAGCCCCGGCAGAGTCAGGGCCCTTTGAGTGGGGTAGGCGCCGCAGTTCTCACCCGAACAGGCGTGTTTGGAAGTGGGTGGATGTGAAAGCCCATGTGCAAATGCATGGGCCCGGGCGCGTTGCGCCGCAGTTTTCGCGTTTTTAGAGGCAGGAGAGAGATGAGCACCTTTGTTCCGAGCGGCAAGGATATTGACCGCAAATGGTTTGTAGTAGACGCCAGCGGCCAAACCCTGGGCCGACTGGCGACCAAGGCGGCCGATGTACTGAGCGGCAAGCTGAATCCGAAGTATGTGCCGTACATCGACATGGGCGATCACGTGATCGTGATCAACGCCGAAAAGGTTCGCCTGACTGGTTTGAAGAGCCAGAAGAAGGTTTATCGCCGTTATACGGGTTTCCCGGGTGGGCTGCGCGAAGAGGAGTTCAGCCGCCTGCTGGCTCGCAGGCCCGAGAAGATCCTGGAAGAGGCGATCAAGGGCATGCTGCCGAAGACGAAGATCGGTCGTGCCATGGGTACGAAGTTGAAGGTGTATCGCGGCGACAAGCATCCGCACCAGGCGCAGCAGCCGGTGGCGCTTTCGGTGGCGTAGCTATTATCTCTTAGCCGTTAGCTCGGTTTGTGGCAGAGCGAAGGCTGAGGCAGAGACCAAGAGCGGAATTAGAGGACGAACCAGCTAAAAGCTAAGAGCTAATAGCTGAGGGCGAAGAGGATTTTGAATGGCAGATCTGGTTCAGTATTACGGGACGGGGCGGCGCAAGGCGGCGATTGCCCGCGTTTTTCTGCGTCCGGGCACCGGCGAATGGAAGGTCAACGGTAAGCCCTTCGAAGAGTACTTCGTGACCGAGCAACAGCGGGCTTCGGCGAAGAAGACCCTGCAAGTGGTCGAGCTAGCATCGAGCTTCGATGTGGTGACCACGGTGAGCAGCGGTGGCGTAGCTTCGCAGGCCGATGCCGTGAAGATGGGTGTCGCCCGCGCACTGATCCAGTTCAACCCAGAGTTGAGGAAGGCCCTTAAGGCAGAAGGCCTGCTGACCCGCGACGCTCGCGTTAAGGAGCGGAAGAAGTACGGTCAAAAGGGCGCACGCAAGAGGTTCCAGTTCAGCAAGCGCTAAAGCGCTTGCAGTTCTGAGTTCGCAGTTCTTAGTTCATGGTTCTGATCCAACTGCGAACTATGAAGTTCGAACTTTGAACTAGGCAGTCCAATCTCCCGCATTAGCGGGTTCAATCCGGGCCAGACGAAGGTTAGCCCGGATGCAATCCACGAAGGAGGCCAATGGCCACGATCACCATGAAGGAGCTGCTCGAAGCGGGTGTTCACTTCGGGCATCAGACGAAGCGCTGGAATCCGAAGATGAAGGAATACATCTTTGGCGAGCGCAACGGGATTTACATCATCGACCTGCAGAAGACGCTGAAGCTCTTCAAGGATGCGTCGAAGTTTGTCACAGACCTCTGCGCGAGCGGCAAGGTGGTGCTGTTTGTCGGCACCAAGCGCCAGGCGCAGGACGCGATCGCCGAAGAGGCTGGCCGCGCGGGCATGCCGTATGTGAACCAGCGCTGGCTAGGCGGTCTGCTGACGAACTGGGTCACGGTGCAGAAGTCGGTGAAGCGCCTTCAGGAACTGGATGAGATGGCTGTTGACGGCCGGTACGAGCTGCTGACCAAGAAGGAAGTCATTCGGCTGGAGCGCGAGCGCAAGCACCTGCAAGCGAACCTGGCCGGCATCAAGAACATGAAGCGCCTGCCTGATGCACTCTTCATCGTCGACTCGAACAACGAGGCGATCGCGGTGAAAGAAGCGCGAAAGCTGGGCATTCCGGTAGTTGCCGTGGTGGATACCAACTGCGATCCGACGGTCGTGGACTACGTGATTCCGGGCAACGACGATGCGCTTCGCGCGATTCGCCTGTTCACCTCGAAGATTGCCGACTCTGCGGCTGAGGGCGTGAACCTTGTTGGTGACAAGGCGTTCGCCGCGGAAGAGGCTCCTGCAGCTGAGGGCGAAACGCCGGTCGCGGCAGAGGCGTCATCGACCGAAGACGTTGACTTTGATGCGGCCCTGGGTGGCGGCATCCGCAAGGCTCCAGCGGCCGAGTCGGCCCTGGACGAAGAGGAAGTGGCCGAGCGCGCACTGTAAGTTCGGAACGTGAACCGAGAGAAGCGTGGCCGCGAACGTGGTTACGCTTTTTCTTTGCACATTGAATACCTGACCATGCGTCAGGATGGAGAATATACCTGACTCAGTGTCGGGGATGGAGATAAGGAAGCGAGATGAGTGTGGCAGAAAAGATCGATGCAAAGCTGGTAAAGGACCTTCGTGAGAAGTCTGGCGCGCCGATGGGCGACTGCCTGAAGGCTCTTCAGGAAACCAAGGGGAATATCGAAGACGCATTCGTCGTGCTGCGCAAGCGCGGCATGGCATCTGCGCAGAAGAAGGCTGCGCGTACGACCAATGAAGGCGCCGTGGGAACGTACATTCATGCCGGCGGGAAGATCGGCGTGATGGTCGAAGTGAATTGCGAGAGCGATTTCGTTGCGCGTACTGAAGAATTTCAGGAGTTGCTGAAAGACATTGCCATGCACATCGCTGCTAGCGATCCGCGGTACATCAAGCCTGAGGATGTTAGCGCCGAGGATCTGGAGCGCGAGAAGGAGATCTACCGCGCGCAGGCTGCCTCGACCGGCAAGCCGGCAAACATTGTCGAGCGCATGCTTGAAGGCAAGATGGCGAAGTTCTATGAAGAGGTTTGCCTGCTCGAGCAGCCGTTCATCAAGGACCAGGCAATCAGCATCAAAGAGCTCATTGCCCAGAAGGTCGGCAAGCTGGGCGAGAACATCACCGTCCGTCGCTTCGCGCGTTTCAAGGTTGGCGCGCCGGAGTGGACGGTGGCGCAGACAAAGGCCGCTGAGGCTGCTGCCGAGTAGTGCAAAGAAAGAAGATAGAAGTGGCGCAAGAGCCCGGAGCGAAAGCTTCGGGCTTTCGTCTTTGCGAAGCGGATCTGCTGGAGATTCGGTGCCGTTTCTACCGTTAGGGTTCTGTAAGGGATTGCGCTCCTCTGAGATGCGTCTCAAATTGAATGCGCGGAGTTCATTCAATCGCCCAAGTTGCAGAGCCTGCACTTTTTCGAATCGCGGCCTGCACGTTCTACTGCATTATCCTGGGGTTTGGCCTGGCAGCAGTAATTGACATCTGCTGTCGAGGTGGTACAGCATACAAAAGCCCTTTAGGTTCGAACGCTGGAATCAGGGGTTTTTGCTATACATAGATATCCCATTCATTACCGCACGAATCCATTAACTGCACGAGGCGAACCTGAGCCCGGAATGCTTGGTCGCGTGCAAGATCTGGACCAAAACCAGGAACAGTTAACCGCAAGAGGACGGAGGTTTCTATGTCCACAATGCTCGCTTCGTTATCCTCTATGCTCAAGCGATCCGACATA
>DATFSO010000043.1:0-10340 GCA_035262585.1 Occallatibacter sp.
CGACAGGCTTCACAAGCACAGAGCGTCGATATTTGGGACACCAGACAATGTGATACTTCAGCGTGAAAACGCAACCGCTGTTCTTCCTATATCGTTCGCTCATTCGCGGCAAGTATACAGGTGCCGCTCAACTAACACAAAGCGAGCGGCCCTTCGCACCGCACGCCCTTTCCGCTGTCGCCTGAAGGCGACAGTCCCCAAGCGTAACTTCTATGGACACGTGGGGTCGAGAGACGGAGTATCTCTCGACCCCATCCTCTACAATCGTCCTCAATTCAAGCTGTCGCATAATGAGAGGTCCTGCATGCTTACCGTCCGACCTGTGTGTGTTGTGGCTCCGCTGCTCCTTGTCTCCGCTTATGCGCTCGCGCAGAGCCCCACGGCTGCGCAGTATCCCAACTACCCCAGTGAGACGCCTGAGCATCTACAACCGGTTACCGCCTCTTTCGATTTCGTGCGTCGGGAGGCGATGATCCAGATGCGGGACGGCGTTCATCTGCATACGGTGATCCTGGTGCCGAAGGGCGCCTCGCATGCACCCATCCTGCTGACGCGCACTCCGTACAGCGCTGACCAACTCACCACGCACGCGGCCAGCGCGCACCTTGGTGCGAACCTCTACGGCTACGACAATGCAACCGACGTGATCGTTGACGGCGGCTACATCCGCGTCATCCAGGACATCCGCGGCAAGTATGGCTCCGAGGGCGATTACGCGATGAACCGCCCCAACCGCGGGCCACAGAATCCCACGCCTGTCGACGAATCGACAGATACCTACGACACGATCGAGTGGCTGATCAACAACATCTCTGAGACGAATGGCCGCGTCGGCATCCTCGGCATCTCTTACGACGGCTGGCTCCCGCTTGCAGCGCTCGTTCATCCGCACCCGGCACTCAAGGTCTCCGTTCCCATGAACCCGATGGTCGACGGCTGGATGGGCGATGACTGGTTCCACAACGGAGCGTTCCGCGAGCAGAACATGCCCTACATCTACGAGCAGGCAGGAACGCGTGACAACGCGCCAAACGCCAAGTGGTGGGTTGCACACTTCGACGATTACGACGAGTACATGAGCGCCGGCTCGGCGGGCGAACTCGGGCGGCGAAAAGGTCTCGATCAGATTGGCTTCTGGCGCAAGCTCATCGCTCACCCGGCCTATGATGCCTTCTGGTCTGACCAGGCGATGGACAAGGTTCTTGCCACGGAATTCAAAACAAACGGAATTCCGATTCCGATTCTTCTCGTCCACTCACTGTGGGACCAGGAAGACATCTATGGCGCGCCTGCGGTTTACAAGGCGATCAAGCCGCTCGACAAGTCCAATGACAAGGTCTTCCTCGTGCTCGGCCCATGGCACCACGGCCAGGAAATTGAGCCCGCCGACTCGTTGGGCGCGATCCGCTTCGGATCAGACACCGGAACGTGGTTTCGCAAGAACGTGCTCGCGCCATTCCTCGCACATTATCTGAAGGACGATGCGCCGGCGATGGATGTTGCACCTGTGACCGCGTACGAGACCGGCAAAAACGAGTGGCAGAGGCTTTCATCCTGGCCAACAGCACCGGCAACCAAGCCGCTCTATCTGCAATCAGGATCGAAGCTAGCCTTCAACGCTTCTCCTAAGTCCGCTAGCTCCGCAAACCCCGCTGATTTTGACGAGTACGTCTCCGATCCCGCCAAGCCTGTGCCGTTTCGTGCACGTCCCAGTCAGCCTGTTGGGTACGATTTGCCGCTCACCTGGCCACAGTGGCTCGTCGACGATCAGCGCGAAGCTTCGGGCCGCACCGACGTGCTTGCCTACACATCGGATGTGCTGACAGAACCAATTCACATTCAAGGCCAGCCCATCGCGAACCTCGTCGCTTCCACCTCAGGCACTGATTCCGACTGGGTGGTCAAACTGATCGATGTCTACCCGGATGAAGTTGCTGGCCAGCCGAATCTCGGCGGATATCAATTGCCCGTTGCCATGGATGTCCTCCGGGGACGATATCGAGAGAGCTTCTCCGATCCGAAGCCCATCGAATCAGGCAAACCGCTCACCTACCGCTTTGCGCTGCCCAGCACGAACCACGTCTTTCTACCCGGCCATCGCATCATGGTGCAGGTGCAATCGAGCTGGTTCCCGCTCTACGACCGCAACCCGCAGACCTTCGTCCAGAACATCTTCTGGGCCAAGCCGGAGGATTATAAGAAAGCGACACAGCGGATTTATCACTCCCCGGATCATGCGAGTGCGATTGAGCTGCCGATTGTGTCCGCACGCTGATGTGATCGCGAATAGGTCAATCACCTTGTCGGCACTTCCAGACCCGCAACTACCTCGGACAAAGAAATGAGGCATCAATCAGCACAGATCGGACGGATCGGTCTTGAGAATGCCGATGCAAAGACGCTGATCGCGGCCTTGGCGGACTTCGACTCCCTTTACCGGAGCCTAATTAAGACATTCCAACGGAGCAAACCTCCCACCTTGCACGTAATGGGCGCCTGGGCGGATGAAGAAAAGGGGAGATTCACCGTAACGTCGTAACAGTCAAGCTCACAATGAGGTCGAAAATGACGCAATTCCCGGTGGAGATCCGCCGTTGAGAGCATTTGCTGGGAGAGTGTTCGCTATGCGAAGGACTGGGGTATTATTCGGAATCACAGGAGCCGCGTATTTTGTCTGGGGCTTCGTTCTCGTTTACACGGTGGGATACCGGCACACCATGATGGTGTCCTGGCCTGGTACCCGATCCGGTCTCGATCTCGGGCTCTGGGTGCCGTGCTACGCCATTGGCGCTCTGTTCGTGGGATTCGCATGCGCCTACTACGGCGCAAAGATTCCTTTCGGCCAGGTCCTGACACGATGGCATTTCTGGACTAGCGTCGGCGGAGCGGTGCTCTTCTCCATCGGGTATGTTCTTTTGACAATTCTTGGCAACCATGTCGTAGCAGCAAAGGCGGCCCGGCAGCCTCCTCAATGGCTCTTGGCGCTCAGCCTGCTCGGGCTTACTCTTGGTCCGATACTCTTCGTTTCGGGTCAGATTCTGTTCGTCATTGGCCTGACCAAAGCCATCTTCAGAATGGTGCGGCACCGGAACGACGATTTAACTCACCGGGTCTAGCGCCGCTCGCTGCACGGCAAAGATCTCTTTTAGCCCGGCCTCAGCCAGATCGATCAGCCCGTCCAGTTCTCGGCGCGAGAAGTTGCCCTTTTCCGCGGTGGCCTGCGTCTCAACTAGACCGCCGTCGGCAGTCATCACCACATTCATATCGACCTCGGCCTGTGAGTCCTCTTCATAGCAGAGATCGAGCAGTGTCGTGCCGTCGACGATGCCCACGGAAGTCGCCGCGACAAGCTGTTTCATGGGCGACTGCTTCAGCGTCCCCGCCTTCACCAGAGCCTCGAGCGCCAGTGCCAGGGCCACGGCCGCTCCTGTAATTGCCGCGGTCCGTGTCCCGCCATCGGCCTGGATTACGTCGCAGTCGAGGATCACGGTCCGTTCGCCGAGCGCCTGCATATCCACGACCGAGCGGAGGCTGCGCCCGATCAGCCGCTGGATCTCGTGCGTGCGCCCGCCGATCTTCCCGCGTTCGCTCTCGCGCGGCGTGCGCGTCACAGTCGACCTGGGCAGCATGGCGTACTCCGCCGTGACCCATCCCCGTCCCGAGTTCCGCAGCCACGAAGGCACTCCCTGCTCGATGGTCGCGTTGGTCAGCACCCGGGTGTTTCCCAGAGTGACGAGCACCGATCCTTCCGCGGTCTGTACGAAGCCTGGAACAAGTGTTAAAGGACGAAGCTGGTTTGGTTTGCGATCACCGGGACGAAAGAACGGTCGACTCATAGGGCGATTGTACGGGACGAGCCGCTGCCCTCGGGACCGGCGTCGCTTGCTCGGCTCATCGCTGATCTTGCCGGAACGCTGCGGAACCAACTCTCCGCTCCGCGCACAACGGCCTAGCCCGGCTGCGCGCCGGGCCAGGACTGAAATCGGGGCGACCCGTCTCAAAGCCATGACTTAAGCTGAAAGGAATGCCGAACAACGCTGCCGTGCTTTTGATCGACTGTCCCGATCGCAAGGGTCTGGTGGCGCGCGTGTCCGGACTGCTCTATCGTCATGGCGCGAATATCCTACATGCTGATCAGCACCAGGATCACGACCTCGGCCTCTTTTTCATGCGCGTGGAATGGGGGCTCACCGACAACGGTTCTGATGCGGGCGCGTTCAATCTTGCTGCCTTCGAGCAGGATTTTCAATCGCTTGCGGCTGAGCTCAACATGCGCTGGAAGCTTTGGGTCACAAATCGTCCGGCGAGGGTTGCGCTCTTCTGTTCCCAATACCTGCACTGTATCGCTGATCTCTTGCACCGCTGGCAATCGCGCGAACTCGGCTGCGACATTCCGGTCATCATCTCGAATCATCGCGATGTTGAAGAACTCGCCGCATACTGCGCCATTCCCTTCGAGCATATTCCGGTTGTTCCGGCAACTCGCTCCGAGGCGGAGGCTCGGCAGCTCGGCGTTCTCGAACAGCACGGAATTGAACTCCTAGTGCTGGCACGTTACATGCAGATTCTGTCGCCGGGCTTCGTCGCGCGCTACCCGGCGGCAATCATCAATGTGCACCACTCGTTTCTGCCTGCGTTTACCGGCGCCAGGCCCTATCATGCGGCGCACGCACGCGGCGTCAAGCTTATCGGCGCAACCAGCCACTATGTGACAGAGGTGCTGGACGACGGCCCGATCATCGAGCAGGACGTTGCGCGCATCTCGCATCGTGACCAAGTAGAGGACCTCGTCGCACGCGGACGCGACCTGGAGCGGGTAGTGCTTGCCCGCGCGGTGAAATGGCATCTCGACCGGCGGATACTGTGCTACGGAAACAAAACGGTGGTGTTCGACTGAAGCGCGCAAACCTCTCTGCTCGGTTGTACGTTACCTTCCGGAGCGAAGAATTTCTGAAGGCAAAGAATGCCCCAAACGTTCGTGTTATCGTCTTGGAAAACCACGAGATCGTTTGAGACTGTGACGAGGCTTCCACTGAGCCGTTGCGGTACGCGCGGAATTCCTTATCATGCTTGTGTTCGTCTTTGGCCTGAACATGTTTTTGAGCGCGGCCTTGCTCTTCGTGATGGAACCGATGCTCGCGAAGATGATGCTGCCCATGCTCGGCGGAACGCCGGCTGTCTGGAACACGTGCCTGGTGTTCTTTCAGGCGATGCTGCTGGCGGGCTATCTCTATGCGCATGCCTCGTTGAATTGGCTTGAACGCAGAATCCAGATTGCGCTTCATACCGCGATCGCCGTGCTTCCGTTTCTGATCGCAGGTCTCCTGCCTCTGCATCTGCCAGCCAATTGGCAGCCACCCGTGCAAAACAGTCCCATGTTTTGGATCTTGGGATTGCTGCTTGTTTCTGCCGGATTGCCGTTCTTTGTCCTCTCTTCCAACACTCCTGTCATGCAGCGCTGGTTTGCCGATACAGGCCATTCGCAGGCACGCGATCCGTACTTCCTGTATGCGGCGAGCAACGCCGGGAGCCTGACGGGTTTGCTCTCATATCCACTGTGGATCGAGCCCTTATTGCGTCTGAGCCGGCAGAGCCGCATCTGGAGCTTCGGATATGTTCTATTCGTTCTGCTGACTGCATTGTGCGCGTTGCTTGTGTGGAACAAGCGAGCGACAGTCGACCCGGCACCCTCGTCTGAGCTCAGCCCGCCGGATCCCGCGGGACGCCAATGGAAGCAGCGGTTTCATTGGATCGCGTTGGCCTTCGTTCCCTCCAGCCTCATGCTCGGTGTCACAACCCAGTTGACTACCGACGTGCCGGCGATCCCGCTCTTCTGGGTGCTGCCTCTAACGATTTATCTGGTCAGCTTCATCCTGGTCTTTGCGAGGCGACAGCGCGTTTCGCACGAATGGTTGATCCGGCGCCTGCCGTTTCTGACTCTGGCCGGTCTTATTCCGACCGTGTCCCAGACAAAGTTTCCGCTCGCCATACTGCTGTTGATGTATCTGCCTATGCTCTTTGCCGTGGCCATGGTGTGCCACGGCGAGCTCGCCAGAAGCAGACCGCAGGTAACGAGGCTTACCGAGTTTTATCTCTTGATTTCTGCGGGCGGTGTGCTGGGCGGAATCTTCAACTCGATCATCGCTCCCATCGCATTTCGTTCGGTGCTGGAATTTCCTCTGGCCCTGATTTTTGCGGCGCTCCTGCGGCCCTCGATTGATGCAAAACCGCTCACCGGCCGAGCGCTCGGCTGGGCCCGGCGCAAGGACTGGTTGCTGCCGCTTGCACTGGGCCTTTGCATGATATTCGTTTTCAAGTGGATGGCGCATGAGGGAATCAGGCCGTCACGCTCGTGGAACATCCTTATCTTCGGCTATTCCCTGCTTTGGTGCATGAGCTTCGGCAAACGCCCCTGGCGTTTCGCCGCCGGCCTGACAGCGGTGCTGATTGCCAGCTCGTTCTACCTCGGAACGTTCGGCCGCATTCTTGATACCAAGCGCAGCTTCTTTGGCGTCTCACGCGTAACAAATGACCCCGAAGGCAAATTCCGGCAGCTTTTCCACGGTGGCACAATTCACGGCATGCAGAGTCTCGATCCGGCTCGTAGCCGCGAGATCCTTACCTACTACAGTCGCGTGGGACCTGCCGGAAGTATCTTCAGCACAGCACAGGCACGGAGCCCGCAAAGCAATTGGGCGGTCATCGGGCTGGGCACAGGCGCGATCTCCTGCTACCTGCAGCCGGGCCAGAATCTCACCTATTACGAGATCGATCCGTTAGTGGCAAGAATCGCCAAGGATACGCGTTGGTTCACATTCCTGAACCAGTGCGCTCCCTCGGCAAAAATTGTTCTCGGAGACGCGCGGCTGGAACTCAGGTCTGCTCCGGATGCCCAATACGACGTGATCGCCCTCGATGCGTTCAGCGGCGACTCCATTCCCATGCATCTGTTAACGCGGGAAGCTCTTGCGCTGTATCTGCGCAAGCTTGCGCCGGGCGGCATCCTGGCTTTCCACATCTCGAATATTTACCTCGACCTCGCACCCACGTTGGGAGCTCTCGCGAACGATGCACATCTCGCAAGCAGAATCGAGGTCTCCACTCTTTTGCAGACAGAGATCGATCAGGGGAAGTTCCCCTCCATCTGGGTCGTAATGTCACGTAGCGAGGTGGATCTGGCGACTCTGGATAGTGACGACGATCCGCCTTCGAAATGGCTGGCCTTGCCGGCAAGGCCCGGCGCAGAGGTCTGGACTGACGATTTCTCCAATCAGCTCAGCGCAATCCGCTGGCACTGAGAAGCGCAGCGCCTGCAAGTGCGCTTACTCTACCAGCGCGTCGGCGATCCCAAGATGCCGATCCAGCGCATCGATGCCAAAGTCGAGCTCTTCTTTCGTGACGATCAACGGCGGCGCGATAACAAAGTGGCTTACCCATGCCTGCTGCGCCACTCCGTCCGCCATCATCCTGGCAGCAATCTGATCGACCACGAGCGGCTTTCCTTCGACCTTGTCGCGCATGGTGTTGAAGGGCTGCTTGGTGGCGCGGTTCTTCACGAGATCGACGGCGAAGAAGAGCCCGAGTCCGCGCACATCTCCAACGGACGGATGCTTCTCTTTCAGCGTGTCGAGTTTCTGCCGGACGTAGGGTTCGAGTTCGGCCGCGCGCTCGACAAGCTTCAGCCGCTGCATCTCTTCGATGGTCGTGACCGCTGGCCCGAGAGTGATGGGATGGGCCTCGTAGGTGTGTCCGTGCGAGAAGTAATGCTCCTCGAAGTAGTCGGCGATCTTCTTCGTCGTGGCGCAGAGGCCGAGAGGCACGTAGGCCGAGGTAATTCCCTTCGCGGTAACCAGGATGTCGGGCTTCACGTCCCAATGATCGACGGCAAACCACTTGCCTGTGCGGCCCCATCCGGCCATCACCTCGTCGTCGATCAGCAGCACGCCGTGACGATCGCAGATTTCGCGCAGGCGGGGGAAGTACTCGGGCGGCGGCACCAGGACGCCGTTCGTCCCCACCACCGGCTCGACGATGATCGCAGCAACATCACTTTCGTTTTCGATCATGTGCTCGACGTAGTCGGCGCAGGCGATGTTGCAGCCAGGATAGGTGTGCTTGATGGGGCACTTGTAGCAATTGGTCTCCGGCGCGAAGGCCACATTGTGGCCCTTGCCGGCCGGCTCCATTGCCCAGCGGCGGGGATCGCCGGTGGCGGCGATCGATCCCATGGTCGATCCGTGATAGGAGCGGTAGCGCGAGATGATCTTATTCTTGCCAGTGACCATGCGGGCAATTTTGAATGCGGCTTCGTTGGCCTCGGTGCCGCTGGTGGCGAAGAAGAACTTTTCGAGGCCCGCCGGCAGCACCTCCAGCAGCTTGGCGCTTAATCTCGCACGCGCTGCGGTAGCGTATCCCGGCGCAACATAGGCCAGTTCGCGCGCCTGCTGCCCGATCGCCTCGACCACCGCGGCGTTCTTATGGCCGAGGTTCACGCACATCAGCTGCGAGCTGAAGTCGAGATATCGCTTACCCGCGCCATCGGTGATCCAGCAGCCTTCGGCATCGGTGATGGTGAGCGGCTTCCACGACTTCTGGAAGCGCCATGTGCCGTAGTTGGTTTCGCGGGTGAGTTTGCTGATCTCTTCGGCGCTGCGCTCGGCGCGAGTGAGTGTGTCGGCCATGTGGAACCTCTCCGGAGACATTCCCAACCATGCTACGGCATGGACCGAGTTGTCAGCTTTTTGCTCTCCCCCAACGACAAGCATCGACTGGTTTCCCAGGTCCCAAAAGAAGGAGACCCGGGCCACGCCGGAGTACAATCCGAACCAAGTCGACATCTTCAGTTGCCGCGATCAGATGAGATCGGTGCGCTTTGATGGCGTTCTCGATTTACAGAAGGAGACACCTGATTCGATGAACACGCCCACTCATTGGCGCACCACCCCTCTCAAGACAAGAATCATCTTCCTTCTGGCGGTCTTCTTCACCTTCGCCGGAATCGGCTTTACCAACGATCTCTTTGATATGGGCCGGCAGCGTCCCCTGCGGCTCGCACTGTCGGTTTTGCTGAGCGGATTGTTCGCCATTGTTTATGCATTCAATGGGGTTACACAGCATCGGAGGTTCTTCAAAACATACTTTCTCCCCGTTCTCATCGCGCAGTTCCTGGCCATGGGGTTGCTGGTGAACTGGTTTCCTGACTTGCCCCGCGCTGCTCAGTGGAATAAGGCTGAATCCGGGCGTCTGCAGACGCGGCTGATACTGGACGGCAGCGCGATTATCGCCTGTGTCGTCCTGGGTTACGCCGGGTTTATTCATGTATCCATCAGCGAAGGCCGAAGGTACATCCGCACCCAGACAGAAAAGGCCACGCTCGAGAGCGAAATGGCGGCCGCCCGTGAAGTCCAGCGGGTCATGGTTCCGGAAGATATTCCCGCCGTTCGCGGCTATACGATCGATAGCGTTTACAGGCCGGCGGCGGAGGTGGGCGGCGATTTCTTCCAGGTGATCCCTCTCAAAAGCGGGCATAGCCTGGTCGTGATTGGCGACGTCAGCGGCAAGGGCCTGCGCGCCGCGATGATCGTGTCCATGATCGTCGGCATACTGCGCACCGTCAGCGGCTTCACGGAAGAACCTGCGGAAATTTTGGCCGAGGTCAATCGCCGCCTTTGCGGCCACACGGACGGAGGCTTCGCTACCTGTCTTGCCGTTCGACTTGACGGCGGCGGACGACTCACGCTGGCCTGCGCCGGCCACCCTTCGCCGTACCTGAATGGGAAGGAGCTTCCGTTTGCAGGGTCGATGCCGCTGGGGCTGGCCGAAAACGCCGGCTACAGCCAAACGTACCTGGAAATGGGTGTCGGCGATCGAGTGGTACTTCTAACCGACGGCATTCCCGAAGCGCGCAATCAAGAGGGCGTGCTTTTGGGATTTCCCAAGGTCGAGATTCTCCTGCGTGAGGGCGCCAACGTCCGGGCGGTCGCGGAAACGGCCCAGGACTTCGGCCAGAACGACGACCTTACCGTGATCAGCATTGCGCGCGCGGCATAGGGGTCTGAGGTCTCCCATCCATAGAAGTTACGCCTTGGGGACTGTCTCCTTCAGGCGACAGCGGAAAAGGCGTGCGGTGCGAAGGGCCGCTCGGTTTGTATTAGTTGAGCGGCACCTGTATACTTGCCGCGAATGAGCGAACGATATAAGAAAAACAGCGGTTGCGTTTTCACGCTGAAGTATCACATTGTCTGGTGTCCCAAATATCGACGCTCTGTGCTTGTGAAGCCTGTCGATGGACGGCTGAAGCAATTGCTCAAAGAAAAATCCGATGAATTGGGCATGACGAT
>DATFSO010000044.1:0-29537 GCA_035262585.1 Occallatibacter sp.
CGACAGGCTTCACAAGCACAGAGCGTCGATATTTGGGACACCAGACAATGTGATACTTCAGCGTGAAAACGCAACCGCTGTTCTTCCTATATCGTTCGCTCATTCGCGGCAAGTATACAGGTGCCGCTCAACTAACACAAAACGAGCGGCCCTTCGCACTGCACGCCTTTTCCGCTGGCGCCTGAAGGCGACAGCCCCCAAGGCGTAACTTCTATGGAGTGGCTGCTTATATCTTTCGGCGTGATCGGAATCGCTCTCCTGGTGGTCCCTTTCTCGACGATTGAGAAGGCATTCAGAGATGTCGGCCGCAAAGATAAGCCCAAATGAGGCCGGCGCTCCAACAGGGCCCTGAAGGGCCCTCCCTCCGCTCCCCGAAGGGCCCCCTCCCGTGTTGTCAGGACAAGTCGAGGCTAGCAGGATCGGCAAATTAACGTGCAAATTCCTGGAAATAATTAGCGTGGGAATAGAGCTTTACTCCAACTTGCTGAAAATGCAGTAAGATGGGCGGCAAGGCGTCTCGAAGTTGGCGTCGTTCGTCTGGTTTAGCAGGGAAACCCCTATGGGCTTCATCTACGTCCAACGTCCAACGGCATAGTTCGCCGGGTGATCATCAAACAGTGGAAGGCAGTCGAAAGCACGAAACAGTGGAAGGCAGTCGAAAGCACGGAGAACGAAGCGTATGGCTCTTGATGGGATTCCAGCTTTTTCAATCCATACTTCCAAAATGCGTGTTCGGGTGCGGCCGAAGCTGCTCTCTGAACAGGAATTCGCCGTGACCGTGTTCGCGGCTTCGGGAATCTCCGCGAATTCCCGTTTGGCGGCGAAGGTGCGGATCACGGCCATGGTGGAGTGGTCCGATAAGGGGAAAAAGAGCATCCTTCATCAGGATTGCTTTAGATATAAACGTAGCTAAATCAAATGTTTACGGGTATTGTACTTTCGTTATAGCTGTCTTCGCCTCCTCTTTGCCTGCATCTCGTTGAATTCAATAGGGAACCGGGACCTCGGCTGGTAGAATCACCAAATGCTTCTTCGACCGAGAGCATCCAGTCAGGACACCCCATCCTCCGGTAGCGTTCGGCGAAAGGGTACGTCGAACTCCGCTCAGGAGCTGTCGTTCTGGCTTCTCGTAGGAACTTCCTGCCTCGCTATGGCCGGGCTCCTGGGGACCATCTCGACTCGAACAGTGCAGGCGGACGTGGGGCAGCAGAAGCCGGCCAACGCACCGATTACGGTTGTGGTCGCAAGCCCGACCCCGGTGGTGACGGTACAACCAAAGCCAGCCGAGAGCAAGCCGCACAAGATTCTTCGCGGAATTGCTTCGTGGTACGGAGCAGGCTTTGACGGGCGCCAGACTGCAAGCGGCGAAACTTACAACATGTACGACATGACCGCGTGCCATCCGAGCCTGCCGTTTGGGAGCGTGGTTCGCGTGGTGAATCTCAGGAACAAAAGGTCGGTGGTGGTGCGGATCACCGACCGCAGCGACCTGGTGAAAGGCCGCATTATCGACCTGTCGTACGCCGCGGCGGAGAAGCTGCACATGACGCAATCGGGAGTAGCGCGGGTTTCGCTTGAGGTTCTGTCGGTGGGGCAGCCGGTTAGCGAGTAGCGAATTCAGGGGAGAACGAGGGCCGGCCCGGTGGGTCGGCCCTTGGTATTTGAGGGCGGGTATCGTGTCCGGTTCGCGGAGGGTGCGGGGTCAACCGGCACTTGATTGCTGAATTAAACTGAAGCCGAGCAAACGCGGACCTAATGGGCCTGAAAGGCTATCGGGCGATCCTGCTTGCTGTCTCGACTGCAATGGCAGCGCAAACCAGTGTGCCAACAAAGCGCTCCGTTCAGGATGACACTGTTTGGTGAGGCAAACGGCTATTGCCCGGTGTCGGGGAGTTTGTAGGGCTTCGAGAGCCACTGGCGGGCCTCGTTTACGGCGCCCTGGGTGTTGTCGTTGGTCTGGACGGCGAGGCGGTACTCCTGCACAGCGCGGTCGCGCTGGCCGGTGATGTCGAAGATCTTGCCGAGGGCGATGTGGCTCCAGACTTCGGTCCAACGGGGCTCGCCGTCTCCACGCAGGGCGTCGCGATAGGCGTTTACCGCGGCCTGGAAGTTGCGCTGGGTAAAGAGCACTTCGCCGATGCGATAGCTGCCGAGCGAGCTCTGCGGATTGGCCTGCATGGCCTTCTGGTACTCGGCAAGCGCGCCGACGAGATCGTTCTGCGCAACGAGCTGCTGGCCCTTCAGGATGGCGATGCGCACCTGCAGATCGGGCGAGGACTTGAGCACCCAGTCGCCGGGATCGATGGTGATGTGGCGCGGGCGGCCGAAGGTGTCGACGATGTACTGCGAGTCCGTGCCGACTACGTCGACCTTCTGGTTCACGGTCTTGCCGTCGGTATCGACACGCAGCTCAACCGGCATGCGGAAGAGGTCGAGATCCTGGTTGATCTGGCCGATGGTGCGGAATCCCTTGTTGTTGCCGAGCCGGTAGACCGCGTACTTGTTGGTGAACGTCGGAGCGCCGGTGCCGTCAACCCACTGCGAAAAGAACGGGATGAGTTGTTGCTGGGTTTGAGCCTCCGCTACTTTCTCAAAATCAGTAGCACGGATGCCTTTGTCGGTGTACTCGCTGAGGGCGCCCTTGAGGGAGGCGAGAAAGCCTTTGTCGCCGACTTCGCCGCGGAACATGTGGAAGATCATGGCGCCCTTTTCGAGCGTCATGGACTGGAACTCCGGCGAATAGGGACTGAGGCGGGCAGCGCTGGAGAGCGGGATCGTGTCGTAGGCCAGTGCTCCGGCAGAGACATCCTGCAGTGCGTTCTTAAGAGCGGACGGGCCATTCTGGTCTTCGAGGAACATCAACTCGCCATAGCGTGACATGCCATTGGTGATCCAGGCGTCGTTGAGCGTCTTCGGACTCACCTCGGATCCCCACCACTGGTGGGCGATGGTATTGGCCAGGAGGCGGATGCCGGATTTGTCGCCGGTGCGAGCGCCCATGATGCCGGCGAGTTCAGGCGCCCAGATAGCTGGGAGCGTGTCGTCTGGCAGTTCGACGACGTTGAGATGACCGCTTTCGAGAACGCCAAACTTGTCGGTGAAGAATGCGAATTGCTGGCTCGCGGTTTGAGCGAGCTGGTTGCCCGCTGCCTGGTGGGCAATAGTCAGGTACACGTTGGGACTGCCGGCGCCGACCGATGCCGGGCCGACGAAGCGTCCGGCGATGACGGTGCCGGGAAAACCTGGCCTGGTCCAGTTGAAGTCGTACTGATCGCCGGGCTTGCCGCCCGCCAGCGTCACGGAATGAGGAGGGCCCTGTGCGCCGCTTGCGAAGACTCTCATCCCCTGCGGGACGCGGATGTGCATCTCGGCGGTGAAGCGGTCGGTCATGAACCCGGTGGTTGGGAACCAGCGTGCAGGATAAAAGAGGTAGGTGATGGGCTCCTGGATGGCAGCGAGCTTGAGGCCTTCGATGGGGCCGTCTTCGGTTCCGGTGATCACGCCTTCATATTCGAAGGTCCAGTGGACGGGCTGACCGGCAACGATCGGCGCGACAGGCGTGACGCGAATGGTGCCGTCGGCCGAGCGCTCGCCGGTAAGCACCTTGCCCGCGCTGTCGGTGATCTTGGTGATCTTCAAGGCTGGATGAAAACCGAAGGCGATCATCTCCGAGTTTTCGGGCGCCGTGAAGGTAACCACAGCCTTGGCGGCAAGATGATGAGTCGCCGTGTCGATCTCGGCATTGATTACATAGCCGGTGATGTCGAGCGCGGCATGCTCGGGCCGTTGCGCGAAAGACGGATGCGCAGCGAGAAGGCCGGCAACCAGCATCATCGCAGCGAACGGGCGAACCGTGGTGATATCGAGGAACTTACGAAGAGAGACGTTCGATTTTGCCATTCCCAGTATTAGACGCATATTTATCTCGGTCGCGAAAGCATTGTATCGGTTAGATGTCCAGTGGTCCCTCAGGAGCGGACGGAAGTCGAGGCCGGCGACAGAGCCTCAATCTGCTGGAGGATGGCGGCTGCTACCCGGCTGATCGCGCTGTTCATATCATCGCCCTGGTCTGCGGAGCCAGGAGCGAGCAGGCCTCGAATTCTGCCTAGCTCCTTCATCATGGACTCGCGAGGAGGGCCGTCGGGTAGCAGCGGCTCGATCTGGCGAACGATGTTGGCGGCAGTAAACGAGTTCTGAATCAGCTCCGGAACCACCAGCTTACCGGCGATCAGGTTGACCATGGCGACGAAGGGCACCTTCACCACCCGGCGGGCGATTTCATAGGTGAGGGGAGAAACGCGATAGACCACGACAAAGGGGTTGCCAATGAGCGCCGCTTCCACGGTTGCGGTTCCGCTGGCGACGACCGAGGCGCGTGCATGCATCAGCGCAGCGCGAGCATCCTCCACCAGCCGCACCGGGAGCCCGGCGCCGCCGTGATGCTTGACGAGGGCCGCCAGCATTTTGCGCTGCGATTCATTGAGAGTTGGGGCGAGAGGAATGACGAATTCAAACTCCTTGCGCCAGCCGGCGCCACGAGGGCCTCGAAGGGAAAGAATGCGCGCTGCAGCGAGCATCGTGGGCAGGTTGTCGCCGATCTCCCTGGCGCGGCTGCCGGGCAGCAGGCCGATCCACGAGCGGTCCGGATTCAACCCGCTTTCACGGGCGAAGTGGTCGCGCGAGATATCGGGAGCGGGCAGATCGGCGAGCGGGTGTCCAACGAAATCTGCAGCTACACCGTGCTCCCGGTAGAAGGTCTCTTCAAAAGGGAAGATAACGAGCATCTTGGTTACATACTTCTGAACCAGTTTGATGCGCTTTTTCTTCCAAGCCCAGAGTTGCGGACTAACAAAAAAGATCACCGGAATGCCGAGGCGGTGGAATTCTTCGGCGAGTTTAAAGTGAATGTCGGGAAAATCGATGAGCACGGCCACGTCGGGCTGATGCTCCCGGATGGCAGTCTTGAGACGGCGAAACTCGCGATAGATGCGCGGCAGGTGCTGAACCACTTCTGTGATGCCCATCACCGCCATGTCTTCGGAGCGGACGATGCGGCCGAGCCCCACATTCACCATGCGCGGTCCGCCCATCCCGACGAAGCTGGCGTTGCGGCCGGCAGCTGCGAGCTGACAGCGCAATTCGTCAATCAGCATCGCGCCGTAGTGCTCTCCGCTTGCCTCACCTGCCGAGATGAAGATGGTGGGATCGGACATACGCGCCGCCTCAATTGCGCCTTGCCAACATGATAGCGGGTTGGGCAGGGTGCTCCGGCGATTGTGTCTGGATGGGCAGGTTTCGTGGGCACAGAACTGTTTGATTTTTGCAGCGTGCGATGCGAGGGCTTTGCTACACTCAGCGAGCCTGCAAAGACGGCGCGCTTCCCCTTGTTGTTCAGCTTTCCCACAGTCAGGCGAGATTGAAGTACGGGAGGTCAATTATGCAAAACGGACATGCGACGGAAGCTCCGCCCAATCCGGGCATCGTTTTTGAGATGATGCAGGCGATTCACCGCACGGCTGCGCTCAAGGCAGCGATTGAACTGGATGTGTTTCGAGCCGTCGGCGAGGGACCCGGAGATGTTGCCTCGATCGCGCGCCACTCGAACGCGTCGGAGCGCGGCACTCGCATCCTGTGCGATTTTCTGGTGATCAATGGGGTGCTGGCGAAGGAAGGGAACTGCTACAAGCACACACCGACCAGCGCGGCGTTTCTTGATCCACGGTCCCCTGCCTGCCTGGCGTCGACGGCGCATTTTCTTGGCAACAACGCGATGCAGGATCCCCTGCACAAGCTTGCGCAGATTGTGCGCGAGGGGCGTACGTCGCTGCCCGGCGATGGCAGCGTCGAGCCGGAGAATCCCATCTGGGTGCAGTTTGCTGAGACCATGGCGCCAATGATGGGGCCGCTCGCCGGACCGCTGGGCGCGGTGGTTCTGGAGGGGCACGAAGGTCCGATGCGCGTGCTCGATATCGCGGCCGGGCACGGGCTCTTCGGCATCGAGATCGCGAAGCAGAAGAAGGACGCGCACGTGACGGGACTCGACTGGGCGCCCGTGCTGCGCGTGGCATTAAAAAACGCCGAAAAGGCCGGTGTGCACGATCGCTACGCCATGCTGCCCGGAAGTGCATTCGACGTGGATTTCGGCGGACCCTACGATGCGGTGCTGCTGACGAACTTCCTGCATCACTTCGATAAGCCGACCTGCGTGGGTCTGCTGAAGAAGGTACATCGAGCGCTGAAGCCGGGAGGGCGCGCGGCGACGCTGGAGTTTGTGCCCAACGAGGACCGGGTTTCGCCGCCTCAGGCCGCGGCGTTCAGCATGGTGATGTTAACCACGACTCCGGCAGGAGATGCCTACACGTTCAGCGAACTTAGCTCGATGTATGACGAGGCTGGATTCACGGGCGTGAAGGCTCATCCAATTCCGGGAAGTCCGCACACAGTGGTGGTGGGAAATGCCTGACGGAATTTCCTGGTTCGCAGTTCTTAGGTCATAGTTCGCAGTTGTTGGTTCGAAGGAGTGCTTGGTACGCTCCGCGCTGAATTTCCGCGTCGGAACTACGAACTCAGAACTTTGAACTGGGATTAAGAACTATGAACTTCGAACTTTGAGTCAACCGATTCAGCCAGCTTGCGGCGTGCGCGGACGGCGGCCGCAAGTTCCCCGAGCAGCGGGTAGGTCTGGTCCCAGTCGATGCAGGCATCGGTGATGCTTTGTCCATAGACGAGCGGTTCGCCGGCTATAAACTTCTGTGCGCCCGCGACGAGGTTGCTCTCGATCATCACGCCGATGATGTTTTCGTTCCCGGCGGCGATCTGCTGGGCGATGTCGCGGCCGACGAGCGGCTGGCGGTTGTGATCCTTGCTGCTGTTGGCGTGGCTGCAGTCGATCATGATGCGCGGCTGCAGGCCGGCTTTGTCCATGGCGGCCGCGGTCTGGGCGACGCAATCGGCTGTGTAGTTCACCTTGTTGCGGCCGCCGCGAAGGATGATGTGGGTCTCGCGGTTGCCTTTGGTGACAAAGATGGCGGACTGGCCGTGCTTGGTGTGGCCGAGGAAGGTGTGCGAGTGCGATGCGGAGAGGATGGCATCGATCGCGACCTGGATGTCGCCCGAGGTCCCGTTCTTGAATCCGACCGGGCATGAGACTCCGGAGACAAGCTGGCGGTGCACCTGGCTTTCTGTGGTGCGGGCGCCGATCGCGCCCCAGCTTGCCAGGCCTGCGATGTACTGCGGCGAGATCATGTCGAGGAACTCGGTGCCCGAGGGAACGCCCATCTCAGCCAGGTCGAGCAGGAGATGCCGCGCGAGGCGGAGGCCATCGTTGATCTTGAACGAGCCGTCGAGATGCGGGTCGTTGATGAGGCCTTTCCAGCCAACCGTGGTGCGAGGCTTCTCGAAGTAGACGCGCATCACGATCTGAAGATCGGCAGCGAATTCCTTGATGGCGCTCTTGAGCAGTGCCGCGTATTCGCGCGCCGCCTTCGTGTCATGGATGGAGCACGGCCCGACAAGAACGAGAATACGCGGGTCGCGGTGCGCCAGAATGCGCGAAATCGCTAGACGCGCATTGAAGATGGTCGCGATTGCCTCCTCGCTCACGGGACGCTCTTCTTCGAGGAACACCGGAGGGAGGACGACCTTCGTCCACTGGATGCGAATATCTTCAATGCCTGGATTCATAGTGCTCGCGTCTTGGCGCTGCTGTTCGAGGTTGGGCAGCGCAGATAGCGTGGTTTCTTTCAGATTACCAGCATTAGTCTTTTGGCGGGTCAGCGGCGCTTCGCGCCAAGCAAGTCACCGAGTTAGGGGGCGCCGATCGAATCCTCAGCGGCGAGTTTTGCGCTTGGCATCGGCGCGGGGCCAGTACTGGAACTCGTCGGCGTATAGTTCGCCGTTGAGGTCGGCGACGCGCTGCGTGAGACGGGTTTGCGCGTCGGCGATGGCCTGGTTGTAGATCACGGGGCCGATCTCCTCGAGGATAAAGTTAAGCAGAAGTCCGGCGGGAAGGTCGCCGATCGGGTCGAGGTTTTCCTCGAAGTAGCGCTGAAGAGATGAGATTGCCTGGGTACGCTGCTGCTTGTTCAGTTCGAGGGCGATCATGGGGCTCCTGCTCGAAACGCGAGATGACAGAAGTCTAAAGGCCGACCAGCCCCTTGGCCCCGGCGGCCTTCGATGGATATCAGGTGTTCCGGTCGGAGATACGGATTCTTCCATTGCAATTGGCGGCCTGATATTGAAAAAGATCGGAGACGGGCTGGGGGCTCGGTTGCCCAACTCGGTGCCTGTTTGGAAGTTAGCGGCAGCGATCTGGTCAGGCATCTTGACACTGCCGCTGTGCGATTTCTAGAATCTAAAAAGGAAAATCCCACCCATTTGCGACTGTAAGCATCTCATTATGGGAGGATTAGCTATTTTCGCACCGCTAAATGACTTAGCGGATGCCGGTGGCGAGGCAACGAGGTAGCCGGGTCAGATGCCTGAAACGCGCGTGAGTCCGCGAGAGCGACTGGTTCTTACGGCGATTATTGAGCTCTATATCGCTACCGGCGAACCTGTGCCCTCGCAGGCTGTTGCAGAAAATTTCGCGCATAAAGAGGGGCTCAGTTCGGCGACTATCCGGAACGTGATGGTTTCGCTGGGTGAGGCAGGGCTGCTCGAGCAGCCGCATACATCGGCTGGACGCGTTCCGACAGCGGCGGCGTTTCGATTTTACGTGGAGCAGATTACGCGACCGAGCCAGCAGGTGGGCCGCCTGGGCTCGCACACAGCTGCATTTTCCCAGCCGCAGGGCGGGAGCCCTTTGAGCGAGCATCGTCGTGAACAGATTGAGGAGAGCTACTCGGGTGTAAGAAGCTCCAATGAATACCTGGAGCGCACCTCGCATGTGCTGGCGCTCATCTCGAGCGGCCTGGGCGTGGCCCTGGCAAGCGGCACAGGCGACCAGGTGCTGGAACACATCCATTTTTCGCGGCTGTCTGCGGGGCGGGTGCTGGCTGTGCTTGTGACGCAGGCCGGAGCGGTGCTGGACAGGGTCCTAGTTCTTGACCGGGAGTTTTCGCATCTTGAACTGGAGACGGCTGCGAGGTACCTGAACGAGACGTACCACGGCTGGCCCATCGAACGCATTCGCATCGAGATTGCGCGCCGGATGGACGAGGAACGAGCGGCGTACCATCGGCTACTGGCCTCGGTCGAGGAGCTTTGCCGAAAAGGCGCCCTGACGATTGGGGAAGGAGCACCCGTCCTTTACCTGGAAGGGATGGCCAATTTGATTGCGGTCGAGGCGGATCGGGAGCGGCTAAAGCAGATGCTGTTGGCACTGGAGGCCAAGCAGCGGCTGGTGGATCTGCTCACAGCTTATGTGAATGGCAGCCAGCAGGAAGTGCGTGTAGTGGTTGGGTTGGATGAGGCTTCCCCGGCAATGCAGGACCTGGTGCTGATAGGCGCACCTGCGCGGTTGGGCGGTACAAGCTTAGGAACTGTAGCAGTCATTGCTCCCACGCGCATCCAATACCAGGAGATGATCCAGGCAGTGCGGTATGTGGCACGACTTTCAGAGCGCATCCTGGAGATTCCAGCTCAGTAGAGGGCTCAAGCAGAACTCGAGGGCGATGTAAATTCTTCCACTGCCGGAGTTTGCGCTGCGGAGTTGTGGAGAAAACACGGCGGGCGTCGAGGAATTTATCATTGACTAAGAAGAGAATCTGGGGAATTCGCAGGAATATGTCAGAGAAACAGGCAGAGTTGATGGCGTTGGACGGAACAGAAAGCATGGAAAAGCCAGCCGAGGCGACCGAAACGCCCGCGGAACAGGTCCGGGCGGAGGCTGAGGAGCCCGTAAGCAGCGGCCAGTTTGACGAGTTGCAGGCCGAGTACGAGCAGCTGAAGAAGGAAAAGGACGCGCTAATAGACCGGCTGGCGCGCCTGCAGGCGGAGTTTGAGAATGCGCGCAAGCGCGCGGAGAAGGAAAAGGCCGATTTTCGCGATTTTGCGACGGCATCCGTAGTCGAGAAGTTCCTGCCGGTGCTGGACAACTTTGAACTCGCGCTGAAGTCGACCGGATCGCTCGAGCAGCTGAAGACCGGTGTGGAACTGGTCGTGAAGCAGATGGAAGAGATTCTTCGCAGCATGCAGGTGCAGCCGGTAGCGACGGTGGGTGAGGAGTTCGATCCCCGGCATCACGAGGCCATGGGCTCGGTGGAACGCGAGGATCTGCCCGACCAGCATGTAGCGGAAGAGGTTCGCAGGGGATATCGGCTTCGCGAGAAGTTATTGAGGCCGGCCCTGGTGCGTGTAGTATCCAACCCTAAACAGACAAACGACTGAACGCTGGAGTATGACGGCGCGTAGTTCGAAAGTAGAGCACAGCAATCATGCATCGAGCGAAGCCCGGGCCGTGTCTACATTGAGAGAGGGATTCCAAAAGGTTTGAACACGAGAGTGACTAAGGCAGATTATTACGAGATCCTGGGGGTTTCGCGCGACGCTAGCGACCAGGAACTGAAGAGCGCATATCGCAAGCTGGCGCTCAAATACCATCCGGACCGGAATCCGGGCGATCACACCGCGGAAGAGAAATTCAAAGAAGCGAGCGAGGCCTACCAGGTCCTGAGCGACGCAGACAAGCGCGCTGCTTACGATCGCTTCGGCCACGCGGGCGTGAATGGCGGCGGCCCGGGCGGATTTGGCGGCGGCTTCTCCGGAGCGGTCGACCTGGGAGATATTTTCGGCGATCTGTTCGGCGAGATGTTCAACATGGGTGGGCAGCAGCGGAGTGCTCGCCAGATGCGCGGCGACGACCTGCGCTACGACCTGACGATTCAATTTGAAGAAGCGATCTTCGGGACGGAGAAGGAGATTAAAATTCGCCGGCTCGAGGCCTGCGAGACCTGCAAGGGGAGCGGAAGTGCATCAGGCCGCGGGCCATCCGTGTGTCCGCAGTGCCAGGGGCGTGGACAGATCCGCTATCAGCAGGGGTTTTTCTCGGTTGCACGCACCTGCACCACGTGTGCAGGGCGAGGTTCGATCATCAGCGATCCGTGCCAGGTCTGCCGTGGCGAGACGAGACTGACCAAAGAGATCAAGCTGACAGTGAAGGTGCCAGCCGGCGTTGAAGAAGGAACGCGGATTCGTTACGCGGGCGAAGGAGATGTGGGCCGCGGGGGCTCGCAGGCGGGTGATCTGTATATTGTGCTTTCGATCGGGGCGCACGATTTCTTCGCACGCGATGGGCAGAATCTGCATTGCGTGATTCCGATCAGCTTCCCGCAGGCAGCGCTCGGGGCGGAGATCGAAATCGCCGGCGTTGACGGGCCTGTGATGCTGAAGGTCCCCGAGGGCACGCCGAGTGGTAAGGAGTTGCGTATCCGGGGCAAGGGCGTTCCTTACCTGAATGAGAAGGGGCGAGGCGACCTGATTGTGAAGGTCGTGGTGCAGATCCCGAAGAAGCTTAGCCGTGCGCAACGCGATCTAATCGTCGAGCTGGACAAGTCGATGACGGTCGACAACAAGCCGACGTCGCCAGGGCTGCTGGATAAGATGAAGGACCTCTTCAGTTAATCTTTGCAAACAACACAATGCACGCGGCAGCCAATTCTTCGACGGCAAGCATCTGTGTGAATCCGCCTCAGCGCGATTACGCTTGATCGGCGACGAGTAGTTTGAGCAGATATAATCGCGCAGATGCTTCTGAGCCCACGTCAGATTCTCGATCACTATGACATTCTTGGGACCCTCGGGACTGGTGGGATGGGCGAAGTCTACCGTGCCCGCGATCAGCGCCTGAATCGCGAGGTCGCCATCAAGGTGCTGTCCAGCGTTTCAACCGTTGATCCGGACAGACTGCGCAGATTTGAACAGGAAGCGCGAGCCGCCGCGGCCCTGAATCATCCGAATATTCCGGCGATTTACCAGATGGGGAGCTACTTCGGTTCCCCATACATGGTGTCGGAGCTTCTGGAAGGTGAGACTCTCCGCGACCGGCTGAATCGGGGCCCTCTGCCCCTGCGCAAGGTGATCGAATACGGGAAGCAGATTGCGCGAGGACTTGCAGCGGCACACGAGAAGGGGATTGTCCATCGCGACCTGAAGCCCGAGAACCTCTTCTTGACCAAGGACGGGCAAGTGAAGATTCTCGACTTCGGCCTGGCTCGTTTGACCCAACCGAGCGAGTCGGATCTGGCACAGTCTCCGCACGAAGCGAAGACCGTGGCCGGCGTGGTGCTTGGCACGGTGGGGTATATGTCGCCGGAACAGGTCCGGGGGGAGCCTGCCGATCACCGATCGGACATCTTCAGCTTTAGTGCGGTACTGCACGAGATGCTCACTGGGCAGCGCGCTTTCCAGAAAACAACATCAGTCGAAACGATGAGCGCGATTCTCAATGAAGAGCCGCTGCCCGTCGCGCATATCTCGCCGAATACTCCGGCCGGCTTGCAGAAGGTGCTCGACCGCGGACTCGAGAAGAATCCCGAGCAGAGGTTTCAATCAGTGTCGGATCTTGGATTCGCGCTGGAGGCGCTTTCCGTTACCGAGCCTTCCACTTTCACGGGGAGCTATAAGGTTGCGCCGATTGCTGAGAAAGAACACGCACCCAGGCGCATTCCGTGGATACCCATTGCAGCTGTTCTTTTGGCCGGTATGGCAGCAGGTGCGTATCTGTGGTGGCGACCGGTCTCTCCGCCACAGGTTGCCAACTATGTGCAACTCACGCACGACGGACTGCAGAAGTCGCTGATCGGGACGGACGGATCGCGGCTCTTTCTGAAAGTGGTGGACTCGGGAGTAGAGGACGTGGCGGCCATCTCGATCTCGGGAGGCGAGACAACTCGGATCCCAATGCCTCAGGCCGGGATGTTTCCAGTTGACATGTCATCGGACGGATCGTCGTTTCTCGTCGTGGAGGGATCGGGGTTTCCCGCGACCGGACCGTTGTGGAGCCTGCCTGTTCTGGGCTCGTTTCCCAGGCGACTGGGCGATGCCGGAGGACACGTAGCCGCCTGGTCGCCAGACGGCAGGCAACTGGCATATGGAAAGGGAAGCGACGTCTACCTGGCAAAGTCGGATGGAAGCGATCCCCGCAAAATCGCGACCATGAAGAACATTGTCTCCGATGTCACCATTGCACCGGATGGCAAGAGACTGCAGGTCGAGACGGTAGAGATCTCCGAGAACGGGTCAAGCGTCGCTGTCGGAGAACGATCCATCTGGAATGTTCCCGTAAATGGAGCGCAGCCGCAGCCCCTGATTCCCGGCTGGCAGAATTCAGCCGACGAATGCTGCGGCAAATGGTCAGTGGACGGCAAATACTTCATCTTTCAGTCACAAGGTCAGGTGTGGGCGGTTCCTAAGGCAACCAACTTCGTCTTCCAGCGCAAGACCGAGCCGGTCCAACTGACCTCGAGCCCGATGCGACTGCAGTCTCCAATACCCAGCAAGGACGGAAAGAAACTCTTTGTGGTAGGTATGACTTTTCGTGGAGAGCTGACAAAAGCTGATGCGAGAACGGGCAAGCCATCAGATTTCCTCGGCGGCATTTCGGCTGACTGGGTGGAATCATCGCGCGACGGCAAGCAGGTTCTTTACGTGTCGTATCCGCAGGGCGATCTGTGGAGGAGCAATGCGGATGGATCAGATCGGGTTCAGCTGACATTTGGGCCGATTCAGCCAGTGCTGCCGCGCTGGTCGCCTGATGGCCAGAGGATTCTCTTCTTCGATTTTCCCGGAGGTCCGAACCACCCGGGAAAGATGTATGAGATGGCGGCGAATGGTGGAACACCACGAGTGTTGCTACCCGACGACAAGCAAAACGAGCAGGATCCGACCTGGTCGGCCGACGGCAAGAGCATTGCTTATGCGGGTGACGCGAATGATGCGGCAACGAACAGCGAACCGGCAATCAAAATCCTGGAAGAGCAGACGGGAAAGATCTCGCTGGTGCCGGGCTCGCAGAAGATGTTCTCGCCGCGATGGTCTCCGGACGGTCGCTACCTCGCCGCGATGACGAGCGATTCAAGCAAGCTGATGCTGTTCGACCTTCAGACACAGCAGTGGCGGAAACTCTACGAAGGCACTCTGAGCTGGTTGAACTGGTCGCGGGATGGCCAGTTCCTTTACGTGAAGGACTCGTTGGGCAAGGGCTCAGTCGTGCGGGTGCGGTCCGCCGACGGCAAGGCGGAACAGGTAGTAGATCTCAAAAACCTCGCACTGACAGGCTTGGGAGGCGGCGCTGTTTCGGTCGCGCCGGATGGCTCGCCACTGCTGCTGCTGGATCGCGGGACACAGGACGTGTACGCGCTGGACTGGACCGAGCCGTAACGTTCTTGCAGCCCGGCACGACGCCGGGATGAGACCGGCACAGCGCCAGGCTGCGTTATACGAAGTGTTCTTCGGAGCTACAACGAAGGACCAGCGCAATAGCTCCGAAGGCTTCGAACCAGCTCGACATGCGTGATGCGGGTTCGTTCTAGACGCTTGCGGTTAGCGTTGTGGCGATCCCTGAAAATGCCAGGTTGATTCCGGTTGCGAGAAATTGCATGCCGGCGATGGCACCAAAAGCAATCAGTGCAACCACCAGAGCATATTCCACAAGGTCCTGGCCTTCCTCGCGAGCAAGAAGCTGGCGAAGTTGCATAAAGAGGTTCAGCGAGACGGCGTTCATGGGTGCTCCTTCGAAAAAGGGAAGTTTAGTGTCCTCATTGTCCTGATTCGTTATCCCAATCTCAAGCAAAACCCTCTGAGATCATTCAACTGCTAGTAATTCATTTGAACCACGGGCGGAAACACATAAGTTACCTTTGGGGGATTGACGACACAGGACCTCGGTTTTCGACGAGACACAAAGAGCCCGCCTTGCGGCGGGCTCAATGCCTGAAAACTTTCTCGTTCGTTCCAGGCCATGCACTGCACAAGACCATATGCGGTAATTGCTCTCTCCACAATCCCACGTCGGTAACCGCCTCGAAGCGAGAAACGGAAAAAGTTTCGATGAGATTCCCAAAATAAAGATCCTGAGGGAGCGCCAGAACCCGCCTAACGCGTGTAAGCAAGTTCCTCGTTGCTGGGCTGAGCGGCTCGAGAGGCGAGGTAGAGCGAAACCACGGTTATGTCGTCGGTTTGTCCAAATCGCTGGGCTGTCTGCGCGATGAATCGTGGCGACTCGTTGCTGACCTGCTGCGTCCGTTCGAAGCCAAACAGCTCGCCCTCAGCATTCGTGGCCTCTACTACGCCATCGGAGAGGAAGACGAGCCGATCGCCCCGATTGAGATGAAACGTATCCTGTTCATATTGCGCGTCGGCGATCACCCCCAGAGGGAGACTTGGATTCAACGCAATCTCGCGCCCGTCCCGGTAGGGGCTCAGATGCCCGGCATTGGCAATCGTGGTGGCGCCGTCAGGATAGATGCGCGCACACAAGCACGTGGCAAAACACGGAGCACAATCCAATTCCTTCACTGCAGTGCCGGGCGACGCCACCGCCCCGATCAGGACCTTGTTCAGATGATTCAGCACCGTTGCCGGATCGTGAGACAACTCATTGCGCAGCGCTCCAACCAGCGTGCTCGAATTCATCGCAGCCTGCAATCCTTTCCCGCTCACGTCGCCAACGACAATCAGCAACGAGTCATCCTTCAGGGGAAGCACCTGAAAGAAATCGCCGCCCACGCCGTTCACCGGCAGATATGCGCTCTCGAGCATGAAGTTGCGGTTAGATGGCAGTTGCGTCGGAATCAGCAGCGCCTGCACGCTCCGAGCCGCGGAAATCTCCGCAGCCGATCGCTGCTCGTCCTGGCTGATGCGCACAAACCGGTAGAGGATCACCGCAATCAGACTGCCCAGGAAAATGGAGTATGCGATCCCACCTGTGCTCAACTCGACAGGCCCCAGGTGGAACCGGTGCGATAGAAAGCTGTCGCGGAGCCAGTGCATCGAAGCCGCATAATCGAGAACCGTGTCTGCCGAGTCAGCCGCGGCCGCAAGGAAAAACGGCACGAGCATCACACCCGCCTCGGTTCGGCCTCTTCTCCAAGCACGAAACAGCAGGACGGTTACCAGGAGGCAGAAGATGACCTCCGCTGCGACCGCCACGAACTGATAGACATACAGCAGACGCGCAAAATATATGAGCGGTATGAGCAACACCCCGATCTGAACCCCTCGAACCAGCCTGCGCGAGTTTGTTCCGGTGAAATGCAGAACGAACTGCAGCGTAATGGCCATAAAGATATGGCCCGTACAGACGGTGATGCCGTGATAGACCCCTAGTGGAAGGATGCCCATTTCGAAGGCCGAATCCGCCGCCCCGCCTGCAGCCACCGAAAGGCACATCAGCGTCAGCCAGAAGTACTCGAGGTGATGCCGCTGCGCCATGTACAGGAAAGCGCCCAGCACTGCCACGCACACGAAAAGGAACGTAAGTACCAAAGAGGAAATCACGCGCGCATTCCACTGCCGGCTGATTGCCATCGACTGGTGCTCGGCCAGATCGCCTGCACTGCCAACTTCAACCTTGCTCAGGATTCCCTGGCTGATCGTTACTGTGGGACCCGCCCACGTCCGGACTGCAATCACCGTCGACCCGGAAGCTGCAGGAGAAATCTGCACCACGATCGGCGAAGAGCGGTACTCGGAAGGGCTTTCCGTCATGCCCTTCGTACGGCCGGCCTCGACTCCGTTCACATACGCAGCCAGTTGTCCTACGGAGTTGCTCGTCAGCAGCAGCGAGAGCGGCTGGCCGGTCAGACTGAATTGCGCCACCTGCTGCGGCTGCAGCTTCAGCCGGTACCACGCATAGCCGGTGTACGAATCAATGCCTTGCTCGCCGAGCGACTGGCTCAGGCTCACATTCTGCCAACTCGAGTCATCAAACGACGGGTCGGCCCACAGTGGATCGTCACCGGTGTGAAAACGCCATGGCTTGTCGAGATCCCCGACGGAACGAATTGCGACGGGATTCTCGGCTGCCGGCGTATTGCCCGAAGGCGAGGGTTGCGGTGGCGGCTGAGCCGTTAGACAGAGCGGCGGCCACACGCATGCGATCGCGAGCCAGCACAAAACCCAGCGCGCGAAAGTCCGGCCCGCTGCTCGTCTTGATGTGCGCATGCGTCTCATGGCAATTAGAGCATGAGCTCATGGTTCCGTTTTCCCCATCTGCAATCAGGGAAGCGAAACGGCTCTCGAACCCAGCCTCTCAGGCATTACGCGATGCAGACCGGCGCGGTTCCTATCCTCGACGAACCCGAACCGCTTCCTTCGCATCGGCAGCACCGGTTGAAGGAACCTCGGGCACCTCTGCTTTCGCTACACCGATGTTCAGCTTCTTCCGCACCTCGACATCCATCTTGGCAAAAATATCCTTGTTTTCCTTGAGGAAGTTGCGCGTGTTCTCTCGCCCCTGCCCGATGCGCTCGCCGGAGTAGCTGTACCAGGCGCCCGACTTCTCCACGAGATTGTTCGCTACCGCCAGGTCGAGCACATCGCCCTCGCGACTGATGCCTTCGCCATACAGGATGTCGAATTCAGCCTCGCGGAAGGGCGCGGCAACCTTGTTCTTGACGATCTTCACCTTGGTACGGTTGCCTGTCACCGTATCGCCTTCCTTGATCGCAGCAATGCGCCGGATGTCCACGCGTACCGACGAGTAGAACTTCAACGCGCGCCCGCCGGTTGTCGTCTCGGGGTTGCCGAACATCACGCCGATCTTCTCGCGAATCTGGTTGATGAAAATCAGCACCGTCCGCGACTTTGACACGGTCCCGGTGAGCTTGCGCAGCGCTTGCGACATGAGTCGCGCCTGCAGACCCACGTGCGAATCGCCCATCTCGCCGTCCAGCTCCGCCTTAGGCACCAGCGCCGCCACCGAGTCCACTACCAGCACGTCAATCGCGCCAGAGCGCACCAGTGCCTCGGTGATCTCGAGCGCCTGTTCGCCCGAATCCGGCTGAGAAACCAGCAGGTTGTCGACATCTACGCCCAGCTTTTTCGCATAGCCGGGGTCAAGCGCATGCTCGGCATCCACGAATGCCGCGAGGCCGCCGTTCCGTTGCGCCTCGGCGATAATCTGCAGGGTAATGGTCGTCTTGCCCGACGACTCCGGTCCGAAGACCTCGATTACACGCCCCCGCGGAACACCCCCCACCCCCAGGGCCGCGTCAAAACTGATCGACCCGGTTGAGATCACCGAGATCGGCAGCAGCGCCTCACGGGATCCAAGGCGCACGATGGACCCTTTTCCGAACTGCTTTTCGATCTGCGAAAGTGCTAATTCGACGGCTTTTGCGCGCTCATCTGCGGCAGGCATGGGTAATTCTCCTCAGTAGTTGTTCGCTTGGCGCGACTTGTTGGGAATGACAGGAAACACGCGGCGGCTAATTGGATTTCGAAGGGATTTTAGCAGGACGCCTCCCCTGAACGATATAGAAAAAGCGAAGATACGGTGAAAATGTTGGCACCTCGTGCTACCGGTGCCCTGTCCATGCGAAGCATGGGTGGGAACTTCCGCTAAACCTGGTATGCTCCGATCCGCGTCTCCCGCGATGTAAGCGCGTCGCACTCGCGATCCAGTTCCTCATAGGCGGCATCGTTCTGCTTGCGAAAACACCGGAATGCCTCCTCGCTCGTCCACCTGTCAATCGTCAGATACGAGCCCTGAACGAAGGCGTCGCGAAGCAGTTCCGTGCCGAGATACTCCGGAGACGAACGGAACAACTTCGCCCAGTTTCCCTCCGGCCCGTACGCCGCCTCAAAGGAAGCAATCTTCTCCTCGGCAATCTCAAACTGCCAGACCACAACAAACATGCATCCCTCGGCTTACCACAATCCTAACTCGGCGGAGCAGGGACTATCAGGGAGCGAGGGAACAAGGAGACCAAGGTGACAAGAAAAACGTATTTAGAGGTTCGACATTCAGCTTAATCCCTAATTCCTAGTCCCTTCTCCCTGATTGCTGCCCTTTCCAGCTCAGATATAGTCCCCACGCCGCTACTGTCGACGCATCGCGAATCGTTCCGTCCAGCAACATCCGTTCGAACTCCGCAAGCGTTTTTGTGTGGATGACAAGGTCGTGCTCTTCGTCATCGGGGTCACGCTCCGTCATCGTCAGCCCCGTCGCGAGATAGACGTGCTGCTTCTGCCGCGCGAACCCGTACGCAATCCACAAGAAACCCAGGCACGTCATTTCGGCGGCGTGCAGGCCCGTCTCTTCCTTCAGTTCACCGCGTGCCAACTCCTCGGGATTCACGTTCTCCGTCTCCCATCCGCCCTGCGGAAGCTCCAGCGCGCGCTCCTGGATCGTGTACCGGAACTGCTCGACCAGCCACACATGCCCATCCTCGATCGGGAGAATAATGGCGCAGTCGTCCTTGTCGACGACGCTGTAGATGCCTTCCCTCCCATTCGAGCGAAGAATGCGATCCTCGCGCAGCCGCAGCCACTGGTTGCGGTAGACCTCGCGCGTGGAGAGGGTTGTGATCGATTTGTTTTGTTCACGCTTGATCAGGTTCAACGATTCTCCTTGCCTGCTACTCGAACTATGCTCTCGTGCTCTTTTGACTGGGCGGGCCATGAGGAGGACCCTTAGGCGCAGTTCGGCCCGGCGGTTCAACAGTATCTCAGAATCTGATTGTTATTCACGATGCGCAGCTACCGCCTTCTCATCGCGCACTCGGTACTTGCGCAAGCGACCGATTAACGACGCCGGTCCACTGACCGCGAGCCGCACGAGATTCCCATCGTAACTGCGCGAGTGCACCAGCATCCCTGCCTCGATCGCTGCCAGAGCCGCTCCGTCGCTCTGCGGAACGCGCAGCTCTGTCTCAATCAATGGATCGGAGTAGAGCGTTTTGTCAATCGCGGCGAGCAGCACATCCAAGCCTTCGCCAGTCCGCGCGGAAACCATGACCTCGCCCGTGTGCGGTTGATGCTGTGGCTGTTCCCGTGCGGACAATCCCTCGCGCTCGTGTGCGTCGAGCAGGTCGATCTTGTTCAAAACTTCGATACGCGGCTTGTTCAGCGCTTCCAGTTCGCCGAGCACCTTCTCCACCTGGGCCTTCTGTTCCGCGCCGTAGCTCGACGCGGAGTCGCGCACGTGCAGCAGGATCTCCGCCTGCTCCACCTCTTCGAGCGTGGCGCGGAAGCTCGTCACCAAAGTGTGCGGCAGGTTGCGGATGAATCCGACCGTGTCGCTCAGCAACACACGCCGGCGGCTCGGCAGCTCAATGGCCCGCAGCTTGGGGTCAAGCGTAGCGAACATGCGCGACGATTGCAGCACCTGCGCGCCTGTGAGCCGGTTGAACAGCGTGCTCTTGCCCGCGTTTGTGTATCCCACCAGCGCGACAGTCGGCACCGGCACAGCCTCGCGCCGCTGCCGCTGCTGGCGGCGCACGCGTCGCACTGCTTCCAGGTCGATCTTGAGCTGGTCGATCCGGCGTTGGATCTTCCGCCGATCCGTCTCCAGCTGCGTTTCGCCGGGGCCCCGAGTTCCGATTCCGCCGCCGAGCTGTGACATGGCTTTGCCGCGGCCCGTCAGCCTGGGCAGCATGTACTCGAGCTGCGCCAACTCCACCTGCAGCTGGCCTTCTCGGGTCCGCGCATGCCGGGCAAAGATGTCGAGGATCAGCTGGGTTCGATCGAGCACGCGGCAAGGCAGAGCCGCTTCGAGGTTGCGAAGTTGCGTGGGGCTCAGGTCGTGATCGAAGAGCACGAGGTCGGCACGCGTCGACGCCGCGACGCCGGCGATCTCTTCAACCTTGCCCTGCCCGATGAGCGTCGCCGGATCAGGCCGCGGGCGTCGCTGCAACAACTCTGCCGCGATCTCTCCGCCGGCGCTTCGCACCAGTTCGCGGAACTCTGCCAGAGACTCCTCGGCGTCCAGCCCGGGCGCGACACCGACCGCACCCGGCACTGCCATGATGGACTCATTTCCATGTGCGCTTGATTCTGTGTCGGGGCGTAACACCGCCCGGCGCGCGCCATCAAGAGCTGGGCGGCCTTTGCGCACGCTCGAAGTAAGATCAATGCCTACGAGAACCGCACGTTCGGCTCTGTCCCTCGAGCGACCTGTGTCAGTCGTCGTGAGACCTCCTACGGTGTTGGCTTCAACCGCCAAACGAGGGCGCTCCTGATTTATCGCTGCTCCGCGTTGGCCGCCGGTGGTGCAGGCGGCGGAACTGCGGCCGGACCCATCCCGGTTAACGCGGGACGATGCTCAGCGTGCATCACACTCCGGTTGCTCACCACGGTCGAAATGGCGTGTTTGAAAATGAGCTGCTCCTGACTATTGTTCTCCAGCAGCACCGAGTACTTGTCGAAGGAGCGGATCTTTCCGGTTAGCTTCACGCCGCTGACCAGATAAATCGTAATGGGGGTCTTGTCTTTTCGAACTGTGTTCAGGAAGGTGTCCTGAATGTTCTGTGCCGGCTTGTTCTCCATATGCCGATCTCCTGCTTCGTTACAAGGTTGGTGTGATGAGACAAATCAACGGCGACGGCGACGGAAGCCCCGGAGCCGCCAAATCCCGCAATGTGACAACAATATAGTGCCTGACCCAGCTTTTCAACCTCCGGCAGCCCGAATCGGCCCCCTTTCGGGAATATCTTCCATGTTCCCGGGGCGAAATCGGCCGAAGGGACCGGCGTCCGCAGCCCGATCTTCTGCCGATACCTGGTCTTAAGCACGCCGAATTGGGGACCTTGGCCGGAATCACCCCCCGGGAACGCTCCGGCTTGTCCTAGAGACGCAGGAGTTCATTCTTGGCGAGCAGGCTGGCCTGGTTGGCAGCTAAGGCCTTCCGTTCCATACCGTAGAATCTCCGTAGCATGAAGTGCCCCTACTGCGGATTTCTTCAGGATCGCGTGGTCGACTCGCGCGAGAGCAAGGAGGCGGACGCCATTCGCCGCCGCCGCGAGTGCGAGAAGTGCAATCGCCGCTTCACCACCTACGAACGCATCGACGAAATCCCCTACATGGTTGTGAAAAAGGACGGCCGCCGCGAGCGCTTCGACCGGCAGAAAGTCCTGAGCGGCCTGCTTCGAGCTTGCGAGAAGCGGCCCGTCTCTTCAAGCCAGCTCGAAAAGGTGGTTGATGCCACCGAAAGTTTCCTGATCGACGCACCCGAACGCGAGCGCACCACCGCCGAGATCGGCGAATTGATCATGAAACACCTGAAGGGCCTGGATACGGTGGCCTACATCCGCTTCGCCTCGGTCTACCGCGATTTCAAGGACGTGCGCGAGTTCAAGGAAGAGCTCGAAGACCTGCTCGAAAGCCACCGCACTGGAAAAACGAAGAAATGATGCAGACGGAGATAGACGTTGAGCGCGTCCTTCACAACGAGGCTCACCAAGCTCATTAAGGCTTGGACTATGGTCGAAAACATTATCAATGCGGTCTTCTACGTTTTGGTGATCCTGCTCTTCATCGGCTATGCGATCTACACCGCAGCACATGACGTCACATTCTAGGATCAACTTCGATCCGTTCGATTTAGAATTCGATCTTCGAATTTGCAGATACGATGGGCACGATAAGCTAGAGACTGGGAGCTAAAGCTAGCAGCAATCATGCCCGATACCAAGACGCACAAAGTCACATTGATTCCCGGTGACGGCATTGGCCCTGAAGTCACACATGCCGTCGTGCGCATTCTTGAAGCCAGTGGCGCCAACTTTGAGTGGGATCGCTACGCCGCCGGAGCCGAGGCGTACGAGATCTACGGCGAATACATCCCGCAGGCTCTCTACGAATCGATCGAGCGCAATAAGGTCGCGCTCAAGGGGCCGGTTACGACGCCGATTGGCGGCGGCTTCAAGAGCATCAACGTGACCCTGCGCAAGAAGTTCGACCTGTTTGCGAACTTCCGGCCCATCAAGAATCTTCCGGGTCTCGAAACCAAGTACCCCAACGTCGACCTCATCATCGTGCGCGAAAACACTGAGGGCGAGTACGTCGGTCTCGAGCACGAAGTCGTTCCCGGCGTTGTCGAAAGCATTAAGGTCATTACCGAGAAGGGCTCAACGCGTATCGCGAAGTTCGCCTTCGAATACGCGCGCAAGCATGGCCGTAAGAAGATCCATTCCATCCACAAGGCCAACATCATGAAGCTTTCCGATGGGCTCTTCCTGCGCTGCGCGCGCAAAGTGTCGGAGGACTACCCCGAGATCTTCTATGGCGAGCACATCATCGACAACACCTGTATGCAGCTCGTCATGAATCCCTACCAGTACGACACGCTGCTGCTCGAGAACCTCTATGGCGACATCGTCAGCGACCTCTGCGCGGCCTTCGTCGGCGGCCTTGGCCTTGTACCCGGCGCAAACCTCGGCCATGAGTGCGCCATCTTTGAGGCGGTGCACGGCTCAGCGCCCGACATCGCCGGCAAGGACCTCGCCAATCCGACGGCGCTGCTGCAGTCCGCGATCCTGATGCTGCACCACCTCGACGAAGAGGCCGCTGCAAACAAGGTGCAGAAGGCGCTCGAACGCGTGTACTCCGAAGGCAAGTGCCTGACGCGCGACGTAGGCGGCCACTGCGGCACGACGCAATTTGCCGATGCGATGCTGTCGGCCATGGCTGCCGTGTGAATTGCGTTTCAGGCCGCAATCGAGAGCGAAATCCAGGCGAAAACTGTGGTGCAAGTGAAGCTCCTCAGGTTAACTGCGGGAATACCGGAAGGGATATTGTTACGCCCTGGTTACTTTCGGATGCCTGGCGTATCACCCTGATTCAGCAATAGTTCGTACCTGCCAATCTGCGAAGTGAACCGGGAAATGGGCGTAGTGTGGCAGAAAAGCCACACAGGGATTTCGGTATTTTCCGTCTATTCTTACGGTTACAGGCCCCTTATTTACATCATCGAAAGTTTTGAAGTTGGAGTTTTGCCTTGGGACAGACAGCTCACCTCGAGCAGACAATTACAGCACCTCTCGATTTCACAGGTGTCGGATTACATTCAGGCGCACCTGTCGCCATGCGGCTTCTTCCGGCGCCAGCCGGCTCGGGCATCGTCTTCCGCCGTACTGACCTCGACAACTTCGAGATTCCCGCCACAGGCCGGAACGTTGCGAAGGTCAGCTACGCAACCAGCCTGATGCGGCAGGGCGTGCTGATCTCGACCACCGAACACCTTCTCAGTGCGCTGATCGGTATGGGCATCGACAACGTGATCGTTGAGATCGACAACCTCGAACTGCCGATTCTGGATGGCAGCGCTCTGCCCTACGTCGAAGCATTTCGGGGAGGCGGTATCAAGACCCAGCGCAGAAAGCGCGAATCCATCAAGGTTCTCGAGCCGATTGAGGTGCGCGAGGGCGACAAATTTATCGGACTGTATCCGGGATCGGGCTATCGCATCCAGTACAGGATCGACTTCCCATCGCCGATCGGGCGGCAGGAGACGAGCATCGATCTCGCGGCCGAAACGTATGGCACATTTATCGCGCCGGCGCGAACCTTCGGCTACAAAGCCGACGAGAGAAAGCTTCGTGACATGGGCCTGATTCGCGGAGCCAGCCGCGAGAATGCGATCGTCCTCACGCCGAAGGGACCGGAAAATGGCCCGCTGCGCTTCAGTGATGAATATGTGCGGCACAAGGTGCTTGACCTGATCGGGGATCTGGCGCTGGCTGGGCGGCGCATTGAGGGACATGTGGTGGCGGAGCGTGCGGGTCATGCCATGCATACCGCGCTGGTCGCCAAGCTGCTGAAGGATCGCTCAGCCTGGGAGATGGTACATGTGCCCGCCAGGGCTGCCGAGCCGCAGGACGAAAGGCTCACGGTTGCGGCGATGCGACGCCCGGCGCTGATCGGCGTGTAGCCACCCCTCTACTCAAACACAATGCACATCGGCGCGGGGCAATCGACCTTCTTGCCTTCATTGGCGAGTTTGCCCGTGCCGATGTCGCGCGGAAAGACAGCAAGATTGCCGGAATTCTGATTCGCAACCAGCATCCAGCGCTCCGTTGGGTCGAGGGTAAAGTTGCGTGGAGTCTTGCCGCCATTTGCGGTCCGCTCCATGGGAGTGAGCGCGCCGGTTGCGGGGTCGGCTGTGAAGCTGAAGAGGAAATCAGTGCCGCGGTTCGCGAAGTAGACGTAGCGGCCGTCTCTTGCGATCACTGTGTCGCATCCCGTGTTGCCCTGAGGCGCGTCCTTCGGATCCGGAAGGGGCGCGTTCGGAGGAAGAAGATGCACGGTGTCGACGCGCGTGAGGCTTCCATCCGCCTTGTTCCACTTCAAAACATCAACGGATGAAACGAGCTCATTCATCGAGTAGGCCGTCTTGCCATTGGGATGGAAGTGCAATGTGCGCGGTCCTGCGCCGGGAGCTGAGCGATAAATGCCCGCGCGCTTGAGCACCGCGGTCCCAGTGTCAACGGTGTAAATGTGGATCGCGTCCCCGCCGAGATCATTGATGTAGGCGTAGCGATTGTCGGGCGAGAAGGACGCAAAGTGCGCATGCGCTGCTTCCTGACGGTCCGGGTTGGGCCCGTGTTCGGTGTAGTGCTCGCTCCAGACGAGTTCGCTGAGTTTGCCGTCGGTGACCTTGAAACTGGCTGCACTGCCTCCGCCGTAGTCGGCTGAAAGCAGCACACGGCCGGTGCGGTCGATCGCGCAGTGACACGTCCCTTTGCCGGCGGAGTTGCGAGCAGAAAGCTGTTCGAGCTTCCCGTCGGCAACGCGGAAGCTGGCAACTTTTCCGGTCGGCTTGCCGTTGAAGCTGTCGACCTCGCAGGCAGCGAAGAGGTACTTGCGATCAGGCGAGAAGCAAAGCCAGTCCACCATCGGGACGGAGGCGGCAACACCTGCGGGTTGCAGATCACCTGTGGCCGGATCCCAGTCGAACGCACGAATGCCGTCGGCTGTGTTTGACGCGACAAAGACGCGTTGAGTGCGCGAAGCAGCGAATCCCGTGGTTGCGGCAAGTGTGGCGGCTGATGCAGAGATCAGAAAATCACGGCGGGAGATGTTTGGCATGACTCTAGCGATTGTCGCCGATGGGCCTGAAGCTGCGCTACTTACAAGCTGAGCAAAGGATCGGGCGCACCGGATTCGATGCGCCCAGGAGCTGTTGCATGAACCAATCCTTCAGTCAATTGCGGCGATACGTTCAGGGGCGAATGATTTTTCCGGCGTTTTCGGCACGACTGAAGTCGTGCCCTGATACAGGCCCGTTATGAACGAATCGTGGTCGAATGGTAGGCACTCACTTAGCGCTCGAGTTTGAAGATCACGTTCACAGTGGTTTCCACCTCAACCGGCTGTCCATTCAACAAGTAGGACTTGTATCGCCAGGACTTCACGGCGTCCATCGCGGCCTGTCGCAGCATGGGCGGCCCACTGATCACGCGCAGGCCCTCGATAGTGCCGGTCCGGGAGATGGTGGCCTCTAGAACCACCGTTCCCTGAATCCCCGCGGTCTTCGCGATGACCGGATAGTTCGGGATGCTCTTGTAGACGAGGAAACCTTCAACCAGTGTGGATGGCAGGTGCACACTGGCCGGAACTGGAGGATGCACGATGACGGTCGAGCTTCCGTTGCCGAATGGATTGCTGCCCCCACCCGCACCACTGGGTCCATTGTCCGCGATTGAAGTGCTGCTGAAGGGCAGTTCCGGAGCCGTGGGCGAGACAATGACGCGCGGTATTGTGGCGGGAGCGGTTATGCGGTCCTGAACGAACTCCGGAAAATTATGCGGTCGGGCAGGCTGAAGGCGTACCGGCTGCGGCGGCTGCTCAGGTGTTGGCACTTCCGGCGCAACGAGCAGAGGCGCCACGAGGTGACCAGGCAGGGCGTCGGGATAGATCAGTGGAACGAGGATGAGCGCAACGAGAATCGAGCCATTCAGTGCAAACGCGGCGACCATCCATCGGCGGCTGCGGGTTTTGATTCTGCCTGTCGATTCGAAGGTGGAGTCTTCAAACATGGCGTGCCTCCCAGGGTGAATTCAGCCGCGCCGGTGGGAGGTGAAGAGCGCGAGCGGTCGTCCCGCTCGGCGAGCCGTTTATGGCGGCGCAGGAGCGGGTGATCGAGACCTTGTTCGCAGGCGATTGGTGAAGATCGCGCAGCAGCTCGGCCAATCGTTCATTCCCATCAGAACCACTGTGCCCAATGTAGACACCGCGCACAGAAGGAATGTTCCCTGAAAATCGAAGACGCCAGCGAAGGATGCCGTGCGGTACACTCCAGAGCAATCACGAAGACAGAACCCGGGAGTACGCATGAAACTGTTTCGCTTGTTGTTGCCCGCAATTGCCGCAATCGGGATATCGAACACATGGGCACAGGAAACGCCGCAGCCCGCAGCCGCAACCGCCGGAACGCCTGATCCCGCTGCAACCCTTGCCTATATTCACGATGCATGGAGCACGCTGACACGCTCAATGACCGATTGCCACTCGCTGGTAGACATCAAGGTGACGGTGAATCCGATTCTTTATCTGCCGGCTGAGCTTCCCACGCCGCCAGAGGTCGCGGCGCTGAGCGAGAAGTGCCAGGTGAGAGCAGAGCATCTTCCGCGAAGGATCGAGAAACTGGGTGATGTAATGCCGCAGGAGCTGCCTGTCGCGGGCCTCTTGTACCTGCCGAATCCTTACATTGTGCCGGGCGGCCGCTTCAACGAGATGTATGGGTGGGATAGCTATTTCATCCTGCTCGGGCTCGAGGCTGACCATCACGAAGCGATGGCAAAGGGAATGGTGGACAACTTCCTCTTCCAGATCGAGCACTATGGTGCGGTGCTGAATGCAAATCGCACCTACTACCTGACGCGGTCGCAGCCTCCGTTTCTCACGTCGATGATTCGCGCCGTGTACGAGAACCCGGCGAGCTTTCCAGCCACTCCGGCGGGACGCGCCGAAGCGCGAAGCTGGCTGGAGCATGCCTACTCTCTTGCCGAAAGGGACTACTCCACGTGGACCCGACCGGAGCACAAAGCTGGCACCACAGGATTGGCGCGCTACTTCGACTTTGGCTCGGGGCCGGTGCCGGAGATGGCGGACGACAACACCTACTACGTCGATGTGATTCGCTGGCTCGTAGCACATCCGAAAGCAGTCAGCGGAGGCGAGGCCGGTGCACAGTACCTCGTGAAGGGCAGCGAGCATCCCGACGACGCCGAGGCCGCAAGGCTGAAGCAGACAAGCTGCGATGTCAAGATCAGCGTCATCTGCATGCACGCCTATTCCAACGGCTACCGCCTGACGAAGGACTTCTATCTCGGCGATCGCGCGATGCGCGAGTCGGGGTTCGATCCGAGCTTTCGCTTCGGCCCGTTTAGCGGATCAACGCATCACTTCGCGCCGGTGTGTCTGAACAGCTTACTCTACCGCTACGAGCGCGACCTGCAGCATATTGCCCTCCTGCTCGGGAAGGGCACGGAAGCGGCGCGCTGGGGCAAGCGCGCGCAGATGCGGAATGCGGCGATTCATCGCTACTTGTGGAAACCGCAGGAGGGCGTATTTGCTGACTACAACTTCGGGAAGCATAAGTCGTCGGACTAAGCCTACGTCTCGTCGCTATATCCGCTGTGGGCTGGAGTGGCGTCGCGCGAAGAGGTGAAGAAAGTTGTGGCGAAGCTGAACCTGTTTGAGCGGCCGGGCGGACTGTCGATGAGCAACACGAACTCAGGAATGCAGTGGGATGAGCCCTTCGGCTGGGCGCCGACGAACTGGATGGGGGTTGCCGGCCTGGATGAAGCAGGATTTCGCGACGATGCGAAACGGTTGGCGACGAAGTGGAACGCAACAGTAGACCAGGGGCTCGCGCACGATGGGACCATTCGCGAGAAGTACAACGTAGTGTCGGGCAACGCGAACGTTCAGGTGAGTGCAGGCTACAAATCGAATGAGATCGGGTTCGGCTGGACCAACGCGGTCTATCTGAAGATGAAAGAAGTGATGGCGCAGGGTTCAGCGAGTAAGGCGGCGGACTAAGTAAGGGAGAAGACTTCGCTCAGGGCTAAAGCCCTCGCCGTTCTCCGTTCTGCGGATTTGCGGCACGACTGAAGTCGTACTCCGACACAGATCCCGAGCGGCGCAAGTGAGGATGCGGAAGGCACAGCCGGCAGAAAGTCAACTGCAGGTTGCGCCACTCCCCTTCACTCCGTTCAGGGTCGGTCGGAATGACAGGCATTGTGTGTCAAGAGAAAGGGGCGCATCCTTGCGGAAGCGCCCTTTCTCTTGAGCCGGATCTGAAGTTACTCCGGCAGGTTCTTGGTGCCGCTGATGTGAAACTGTCCGGTGAGTGTTTGTGCCGAAGTTCCGGGCTGGCCGCCGCCGACCGAAAGCGAGTAGTCGCCCTCGGCAATGACCGGTTCACCGGCTTCGGTGACCATGCTCAGGTCGCGGTCCTTCAGGTCGAAATGCACCTTCTGCACCGCGCCCGGAGCGAGGTGGACACGCTGAAATCCGCGTAGTGCCTTGAGAGGCGCTCCCGCCACGCTCGGGAACTTGAGGTAGAGCTGTACCACCTCATCGCCTTCGCGGCTGCCGCTGTTGGTCACAGTGACATCGGCTGAAACCGGTTCGCCTGCAGCGACGGCTTG
>DATFSO010000045.1:0-15505 GCA_035262585.1 Occallatibacter sp.
GCCGGTGCCTCATTATCCAGACCGTGCTCCGTCTTCACACCCCGCTCATCGAACCGAACAGGCGCAACTAACGCATTCGGCTCTCGGACAAATTGCTGACACGAGCGCTCGTGGCCGTCAGTTCTGAAGGGTGAATTTTATGTTTAAGTCTTTTAGAATCAATTGGCTGCCCCCCAGGGATTCGAACCCCGATATGCTGATCCAGAGTCAGCTGTCCTACCATTGAACGAGGGGGCAACAAGCACGAGAAAGGCCTACTTGCAGCCGCGTTGGCCCGGCCGTAACAGAATGTTCAGCACTGGAAGCCAACGCTTTAATCATACGGACTATCTTTTGCCGGGTCAAACCAAGCCGACCCGAGCCGTTGCCAGATGATTCCATCATCAACGACGGCATCAACTTCTCTCGCGAATGTGCAGAGTACGACTGCCTCTTCCCTGCTCCCGATCCTCCTCAGCCCGCGTCACTCTTCGCGCAACACTTCCAACGGACGCAGACCCAGAATCCGATTGCTCGCAATCCAGCCGGTTCCTGTTGCAAGGACTGCCGTCCCAACTAACGCTATGGCCGTCGCCGGCCAATCGATATGAAATGCGACTTCAAGCTTCCGCAGCAGCACCCGAGTAAGGATGTTCGCGAATACGACGCCTACCGATCCGGCCAGCAGTCCCAACACGCTGAACTCCACGCTGAATGTGCGAACGATTCTCATGCGCGTGGCGCCAAGTGTCTTCAGCACAACCGCCTCGCGCATGCGACGGAATCGTGCGCTCGCAATACTTGAGGCTAGAATCATTAGTCCCGCGAGAATCGAAAAACCTGCAAGAAACCGCACCACGAACGTGATCTGATCGACAACGTTCTCGATGCGATCCAGCACGTCGGCGATGTTGATCACTGTCACCGTGGGATACTTCGCAAAGAGCGCCCGCTCCATCGTGGGGATCTGTTTCGTGTCGACGTGGGCACCGCCGTACCACGTCGCAATCTCATCCTTGAGCTGACCTGAAGGAAGCATGAATGCAATCCTCGCGCCAATGTGCTCTCCATCGGCCCTGTATAGAGCGGCGACTTTCAGAGTGCGCACCCGCCCGCCGACTGCGATCTCCACGCTCGAGCCCACACCGAGATGCAGCCTCTGCGCGGTTCCCTCACCGATGGCAATCGACAATGCATTCCCATCCGTCCACCACTTGCCCTGGGTCACTTTGTCGCCGGCCGGAGGAGTATCGGCCCAGCTCAGTTCGGCGTTCTCAAGCATCCTTCGCGGGAAGTGCTGTTCCTTCACCTGATCAAGCGTCTTGCCGTTCAGTGAAATAAAGCGGCCCTGGACACCCGCGATCAGATCGAGGGGCTGCGTCACTCCAGCCTGGTGCTGGAAGAATGTTTTCACTCCATCGACCTCATCCGGCGTGATGTCGATCAGAAACACGTTGGGCAGCTTCGGCGATGCCGTCTCGCGAATATCGCGCAGCAACGAACTCTGCATCAGGTAGACAGCCAGGATCAGCATCACACCCGTGCCCAGCGACGCGAGCACCGCGGCCGACTGATTTCCTGGCCGATAAAGATTCGCGAGCCCGTGGCGCAACGAAGAAGGCAGATGCAGCCTGACACGATTCAGCAGAAATCGTAGCGTGCGCAACGCCACTGCGGCCAGTACCAGCAAGACAAGCAGCGCAATCGTGAAGAGCAGCGCGAACCACCCTCCCACTTTGACTGAATCCGACAGCGCCCACGCGATTCCACCGAGCGCAACGACAACGATCGCGGCCAGGCCTACTTGCAGCCGGCGCGACCACCATCGCGCGAACCACCCGCGAGCCGTCGTCGGTCCCTGCTCCACCAGTCTTCGCAGAACCAGGATGGGTCTGACAGCGCGCACATCGAGCAGGGGCGGCAGGCAGAACAGCAGCGTTGTCAGCAGACCAGTTCCGAATCCTGCCGCAACTGCCCGCCATGGAAAATGCAGCACCGCATGCACGGGCAACAGTCTTCCAAATACTGCGGGCAAAGCGCTCATCACTGCTGCACCACCTGCCACACCGATCAACGCGCCGGCGAATCCGAGCGCCAGCGTCTGCAGCAGGAAGATGCGCAACAGGTCCGAGGAACGCGCACCGACAGCTTTCAAAATCGCGAGCATGTCCATGCGCTGCTCCAGGTGCGCGTGCATCGCCATGGCCACTCCGATCGCGCCCAGCACCATTGCAACCAGACAAATCAGGCTGAGAATCGCGGTCGCATTGTCGAGACCCTGGCTCAGCGCCGGATTCCCTTCTTTGAAGTCCACCACCTGCGCATCCGGCAAAATCGACTCCACCTGCTTGCGCGCCGCGACCGGATCGCCACCCGCCGGCAGTTTCACCAGCAATCGCTGCGCGGCCCGGCTGCCCGGTCCCATCAGCCCCGTGTTCACCAGTGATGCGCGGGAGACCATCACGCGCGGACCCATGCCTGCGCCGGCCGAGATGCGGTCGGGTTCCTGTCGAAGTACCGCCGAAATCCTGAAGTTCTTCCCGCCCAGTCGCAACGTTTGGCCCACATGCGCATTCAGCCGAACCAGAAACTCATCGGCGACTACCGCCGAATCACCGTCCAGAGCTTGCTGCAGGCTCATCGACGGTTCCAGTTGTGCTGCCCCATAAAATGGATACTTGGCCGGATCAACCGCTTTGAGCGTAACCAGCATCGGCACCGGATCAGGCGGCGCCGATGCCATTGAGATCGTCTCAGTCACCCAGGTCAGATCGGTCCCTTGAATTCCCTTCTCCAGACTCGCCAGCCTCTGCAACTCGTCAGCCGTGGGTTGGCGAAAGATACGAGCACTCAGGTCCCCGGCCATCAATGAGCGCGCCTCGCTCATCAGAGTCGCGCGAAAGCTCTCGCTGAACCCTCGCACGCCGACCAGGGCTGCAACGCCCACCGCAACTGAAAGCACGACGAAGGCGAACTTGCCGGGCGCCGATTTCAGATCGCGCCACGCAATCGCCGAGGCACGTTTCCAGCTCAGTGTGCGATCAGCCATTCTGCTCCTCGCTTTGCACCAGAGCCTCAGCCGCACCCGCCGACGGTAGCGTGTCTTCAATAATCATTCCGTCCTTCAACACAATCTTGCGATCTGCGCGGCTCGCAATCTCAGGATCGTGCGTGACCAGCACGAGCGATGCGCCTGCATGACTGTGCCGCTCAAGCAGAAGGTCGAGCACTAGGCGTCCGTTCGCTGAATCCAGATTGCCTGTAGGCTCGTCGGCCATCACAATCGGCGGGTTCACCACGAATGCGCGGGCAAGCGCAACACGCTGCTGCTCGCCTCCGGACAGTTGCAGGGGATAATGGTCCATGCGCTCACTCAGGCCAACTGCCTCCAGAAGCGCCCGTGCCCGGTTCACCCCGTTGCCTTCAATATTGAGTTCAAACGGAAGCAGCACATTCTCGAGCGCCGTAAGGGTCGGGATCAGCTGATACGACTGAAATACAAAGCCGATCTTGCGGCCGCGTACCGCCGCGAGATCGGCCTCTGCCAGATTGTGGATTGGAGTGTCGTCAAGCCAGATTTCGCCTTCGCTCGGGGAATCCAGGCCGGCCAGCAAACCAAGCAGAGTGCTCTTCCCGCTCCCGCTCGCGCCCACGATTGCCACGAATTGCCCGGCAGGAATACTGAGGGAGATTCCCTTCAGGATTTCGACGCGCCGTGAGCCATTCTGAATCCACCTCTTCACATTCCGGACTTCAATCACCAGTCAATCCCTCCACGCTGGGAATCTCTTATTTCTACGCGATCCTGCGTCCGACCGTTCCACAGGCTTCGAGCTTTACACTGTTTTTGTGGACGTTTGCCGTAGGCTTTGCGTTTCGATCTGGCTCCTGCTTCTCGCTGCTCCTCTATTTGCAGCCGACCGGCCGGTCATTGTTTGCTTTGGCGACAGCATCACCGCCGGGTACGGCTTGAATTCCGGACAGTCTTACCCTGACGCCCTGCAGCGCAACCTGAACCAGCGCGGCTATACATACAAGGTATCGAATATGGGGACCAGTGGGGCGACCACCAAGGACGCGGTAACCGCCATCCGCAGCGTTCTGCAGGCGCACCCCGCCGTCGCCATTGTGGAGTTTGGCGGCAATGATGGCCTGCGTGGCCTGCCGCTGGACCAGACGCGGAAGAATCTCGATGCGGTGTTGACGGCGCTGACGAATGCGCACATCAAGGTACTGCTCGCGGGCATTACTCTGCCCCCCAACTATGGCCCGGACTATATTCACTCCTTCGACCAGGTTTTCCGCGACTTGGCCGCCACGCATGGCACCGCCTTCGTGCCGATGATCTATAAGGACATGGTCAATGTGCCGGGAACAATACAGCCAGACGGAATCCATCCCACTGCCAAGGGATCCGAGATTATTGCGAAAACCCTGCTGCCGGCGCTCACACCGCTCCTGCACAAATAGAACGCCCTCCCGCGCTCGTTTAGGTGTCATTCACCCCTAACCCTTTATGATGTTCTGACATATCCTTCCCTTGCTCAAATTCCGAGGATCAAACCATGTCGCGATCAGCGCTGTTGACGTGCTGCGTAGCCGCTTCGACCGTGTTGTCCATGCAGGCGCAAACCTCTCGTGATGTCGTGCCGTTTATCGCTGTCAGCTCCCCGAGCTTTGTGCTCAACCACGTGCGGATCATCGATGGAACGGGCGCTCCGGCAAAAGAAGACCAGGCCGTTGTAGTCTCGAACGGCAAGATCGACTCGATCGTCCCGGCAGCATCGTTGCAGGCTCCCGCGGGCGCACAAATTCTCGATCGGCCCGGTTACTCCGTGATTCCGGGACTCGTCGGCATGCACGACCACCTCTATTACACCGACTCCTACTCCGTGCAAATCGGCGAGCATGGCGATCTCGGCGAACCGGGATTGTTTGTTGCGGAGCTTCCCTACACCGCGCCGCGTCTCTACCTCGCTGCCGGCGTCACCACCATGCGCACGACGGGCAGCGTCGAACCCTACACCGATCTGAAAGTGAAGCGTCGCATCGACGACGGTCTGATGCCCGGCCCCGCCATGGATGCCAGTGCGCCCTACCTCGAAGGCCCGCACACACGATTCGCGCAGATGCATGAGCTCGCCGGCCCCGACGATGCGAGGCGCCTTGTAGACTACTGGGCTGACGAGGGGATGACCTCATTTAAGGCCTACATGAACATCACGCGCGATCAGCTGCGCGCCGCAATCGAAGAAGCGCACGCACGCAAGATGAAGCTCACCGGACATCTTTGTTCCGTCACCTGGCCTGAAGCAATCTCGCTTGGAATCGACGATCTCGAACACGGCCCCGTCTTTGCCGATACGGAATTTGTGGCAGACAAGAAGCCTGATCTCTGCCCGCCACGCGGTGCCGCCAGCTGGACAAACGTGGCCATCGACAGCCCACAGGTGAAGCAACTCATCAACGATCTTATCGCGCATCACGTGGCCGTCACCTCGACGTTGCCTGTGTTTGAGGCATCTGTTCCCCTGCGACCGAGGCTGCAACCGCGCTTCCTACAGGCGCTATCTTCTGACGCAGCGCACAGCTACCTGGCTGCGAGAGCGCGTGTGCAGGCGAGTTCGCCGGCGGGCGCACTCATGCGAAAGGAAATGGATTTCGAAGTCGCGTTTGTCCGCTCCGGCGGACTGCTCCTCGCCGGACCCGATCCCACTGGAAACGGCGGCGTGCTTCCCGGCTTCGGCGATCAGCGCGAGATCGAACTGCTCGTCGAGGCAGGATTCACGCCCGTCGAGGCCATCCACATCGCAACCGAGAACGGCGCAATCTATCTCGGCCGACAGGACCGCATCGGCACACTCGCCGCCGGCAAGCAGGGAGACCTGGTGCTGATCAAGGGCGATCCATCAAGGAACATTGATGACATCGAGAACGTCGAGATCGTCTTCAAGGCCGGCGTGGGATACGACTCAGCCAAATTGATCGACTCGGTTCGCGGCCAGGTCGGCATCCGGTAGCCTTCTCTACCCCTATTAACTTCTGTCATTCCGACCGAGTCGCCGCGGCGACGAGTGGACTGCCGACGACCCGAGCATCACCCCATCACCACCACAGGCTGGAACAACGTCCCTGCCACGCGTCTTGCGATGCCGACCAGTTCGCGCTGCCCCGCGAATACCTTTACCATTGGCGCCTGCGAAAACTCAGGCAAGTTCGCCTGCGCTCCGTTGCGAAGTCTCCCCAGCGACATGTAGTCTCCGGTCACCGACGGCATTTCAACAAGCACGCCGCGAGGATGAACACAAAACCTTTCCAGCTCCGCAACGTTTCCCGCGAGCGGCTCCAGTTCCTCCAGAGCATGCGCGTCTGCAAGCGAAAATATCCCGGCCTGGGTCCGCCGCAGGCTGCTGAGATGAGCGCCGCAGCCCAAGTCACGGCCAAGTTCATGCGCAACCGACCGTACGTAGCCGCCTGAGCTGATACGCAGCGCGAAGGTCGCTTCCTCGCCTAGAAGATGGGCGATCTCGAACGATTGAATTGTGATCTTCGCAGGCCTTAACTCCACGGGCTTGCCGGCACGCGCCAGCTTGTACGCCGGGGTTCCGGCGATCTTCTTAGCCGAGAATGGCGGCGGCATCTGCTCCATCTCGCCCTGAAAACGCGACGCCGCACAGCGCACCTCCTCGATCTTCAGCGAGGGATGCGTCTGTTCGCCCGCCGGATCACCTTCAGCGTCGTACGTATCTGTCGCGAAACCGAAGCGAATCGTTCCTGTGTAGTTCTTTTCTGACGACGAGAAATACTGTGCGAGCCGGGTGAATTTTCCCATCAATAGCGGCAGCACGCCCGTGGCCATGGGGTCGAGTGTGCCGAGATGCCCAATCGAACGCTCGCCGGTGATGTTGCGCAGACGGCTCACGACATCGTGGCTCGTCATACCGCCCGGCTTATCAATAACTAGGAGTCCGTTCACCTGACTACTTTAGATGACGGGGAGCAGGTTCACAGTGACCCGTTTCCGCTCTGACGCACCAGCGACAAAAACTCTGTGCGCGTCTCTTTCTGACGGAAGCACCCCACCATCGCCGACGTCACCGTGGACGAGTGCTGCTTCTCGATCCCGCGCATCATCATGCAGAGATGGCGCGCCTCAATCACCACGCCAACACCCTGCGGATGGATCGCCTCCTGAATCGTGTCGGCGATCTGCCGAGTCAGGCGCTCCTGCACTTGCAGCCGCCGGGCGAACACCTCCACCAGGCGCGGAATCTTGCTCAGTCCGATGACCTTCCCTTTGGGAATGTACGCGACGTGCACCTTGCCGAAGAACGGCAGCATATGGTGCTCGCAGAGCGAAAACATCTCGATGTCCTTCACGATTACCATCTCGTCATAATCCACGTCGAACAGTGCGCCGCGCAGCATCTTCGCCGGTTCCTCGTGGTAGCCCTTGGTCAGGAATGCCATCGACTTCTCGACGCGGCCAGGGGTGTCAACGAGACCGTCGCGCTTCGGATCCTCACCGAGGCGAGCCAGTATCTCGCGATACATCTCCTCGGTCGTGAATCTGCTCAGGCCCTCATCAATCTCCAGCACTCCGCGAATTGGCTTGTTCACTGCCATCGGATGCGCCATCATCTCGTCCTTCCGCCCAGGAAACGGGGCGTAGTCAATTTGCTCGTCAACTTCCTTGATATTGGAAGAAATTGTTCTCCGTCTCTTCCACGCGCACATAGTCCAGGTCACCAGCCGGCAGCGCGTCCTTCAACATCCCAAACAGCGTTCTTGTAAGATTCTCCGTCGTCGGCACTTGATTCACAAACAACGGATCCAGATTCAGATTCGTGTGGTCAAACCTTTCCAGCACAATTGTTTGCACTATCTCATCCAAGGTAGCCAGGTTCACCACCATTCCAGTCTCCGGGTGCACCGGGCCCCCAACCAGCACTTCAATCAGATAGTTATGCCCATGACCGTTCGGGTTGTTGCACTTCCCGTACGCCGCGCGGTTCTCCTCCGCTGAAAGCGAGTCCACGTGCAGACGATGGCTGGCGCTTAGCAAGTAGCGGCGGCCGAAATAGGCCTTCGGCATCAGCGCTCCCCCCGGTATTCCGCGAAAATCTCCGGCGTTTCGTACACGCGGACCCGGCTCAATTTTGCCCCACCGGCCTTCGAAATAGCGGGTTCAAGCCGATTCCACGCAGAGATTGCAATATTCTCCGTCGTTGGAATCAGCTCTTTCGCGGCAAATTCAGGAACTTCAAGGTTCAAATGCCGATGATCGTACGCCGCCAGAACCTCACGCTCCATCACATCCTTCAACCATTTCAAGTCCACAACAAAGCCTGTCACAGGGTCCGCGGTGCCCGCGACCGTGACTTCGAGCGTGTAGTTGTGCCCATGACCGTTACGCCGCGCGCACCTGCCAAAGACCTGCTCATTCTTCTCCTGCGACCAGGCCTCATTCCAGTAGAAGTGTGAGGCCGAGAAGGTCGCTCGCCTCGTGAGTTCGATCATTCAACCCCCGCACCTTATAGATGCCCGGCAGCGCCGGGCGTTTCAATTAGCAACTTGAAGAATGAAAGCATATTAAGCACGATCGATAGCACTTAGACGATGCGGACAGGCCGTATGTCATCCGATCATCCGGGATACGTCCGCCCCTTCCAGCTTATCTGTTTCAGCACTTTGTGCTTGAACCAGCTTCGGTAGAGCAGCGCTGCAAATAAGGGCAGCCCCAGTGGCGAAATGGCGCAATCCAGAAACGGAAAATTCGATTTCGCCACTCGTGCATAGAACCGAAACAGTGTCCGAATCCACAAAAGCAGCAGAACCCAGCCGGCACCCAGCCATTCCAACGATCGCGGACTGAACCGTGCATTCCACAGGTGAATCGTCAACCAGGGCAGACCTATAAGCAACAGAATATCCAGAACTTTCCAGAGCGCGGTAGCCAAAGCATTGTTAAACAAAAGCGCGAGGTTTTTCGTCCAACCTTCAATCATTGCACTCGTTGAACGGTACATCCGCGTACTCAGGGCATCCGGAGCATAACGGAATCGCAGGCCCTGCCGGCGCCGCTTCGCCAGGAACGCAAGCTCGACATCCTCCAGTACGCGGTCCTTCACCGAGACGTGTCCTCCGAGCCTTCGATACGCCTCCCGCTCCACCAGAAGAAACTGCCCGTTTGCAGCCGCGGCTCTCTGATTAGGGTCTGACACCTTCGACGGCGGATAGGCCATCGCAAGCTCTGAAAAGACCAGGGGCATCAGCACACGCTGCCAGAAGCCTGTAACCAACTGCCGCGGCGAGTAGCTCAGCACTCCGACTTTGTGACGGCTTGCTTCGTGGATCGCGCGGTGCAGATCGCCGGGCTCGTGAATGGTGTCGGCATCTGTGAATAGAATCCACCGCCCGCGCGCCCGGCGCGCTGCTGTCCAGATCGCGTTGTTCTTCCCCGTCCAGCCCTTCTCAAGCTTTGCAGCCTCGATAACCGTCACGCGCGGAACACTGCGCGCTATCTCTGCTGTCCGATCCGTCGAATGATCGTCCACCACGATCAGCTCCCAATCGCGCCCAAGCTCGAAAACATTCTCCGACTGCGCGACCAGCGACTGAAGACACTCACCCAGGCTCTGCTCCTCGTTGCGCGCCGGAACAATCACTGTAAGCTCCAGCAATTGCTCCGGCTCCGGCTGATCAAAGACGGTTCCAGCGCGCACCGGAACTGCCATCGGCTCACCCGGCTCATCAGAAAGTCCTAGCACCGGCTTGTATTTGGGGGTGGATGCCGCCTCGCCGCCGTCCGGCTTGTCGGGTGCCATGTGATTGGTGACCTTTCGCTCCGTAGCTGTTGCTCCGTATTATAAGGATGTGCGGTTTTCCCGTTTCATTGCCTTCGGCGCGCTCGCGGCGCTCATGTTGATTCCCGGCTGCGACCGCGGTGCACACCCGGTCAACGCAGATCGTGTCGCTCCCGACTTCACCGTCAGCGATGGTGAAAACACCATCCGTCTCGCGAATTACCGTGGCAAAGTCGTCCTGCTAAACCTCTGGTGGAGTCAGTGCCCGCCGTGTATCCAGGAGACGCCTGCACTCGAACAGCTCCATCATGACCGGCCTGACCTTGCGATCCTCGCCGTCAGCATCGATGAGGACCCTGTGTCATACCGCCGCTTCCTCAATCGCTTTCACGTCGATCTGAACACGGTTCGCGACCCTGACCAGACTGTCGCAAAGATGTATGGCACCGACGGATGGCCCGAAACCTACATCATCGATCGCAAGGGCGTCATCCGCCGCAAGATTGTCGGAGATCCCGACTGGTCCAACCCCGAGATACGCAATTATCTGAACAGCCTGTAGAGCCAGGCACAACGAAGTGCCAGAAATCGGAAAAGCAGGTCCTTCGCTCGCCTGCCCCACAAACGCTCGCGTTTGCGGGGGGCCCCGAAGTCGCTACGCTCAGGATGACACGGAAATGCTCATTGCACCTGCTCGGTCATGCTGAGTTGAATGTCGCTGGATGAGTTGCCAACCAGCAGACGAACCGGCTCGGTTTCGACGCGAAAACCACCCTGCTTCTCGTCCCAATAGGCAAGTGTCGAGGCTTTCAGCGGAATCTGCACTGTTTTCGTTTCGCCAGGCTGCAACGTCACGCGCTGGAAGCCCTTTAATTCTTCACGAGGGCGCACTACCTTCGATTGCGCGTGTTTCACATAGAGCTGTACGACGGCATCTCCGGCACGGGCTCCGGTGTTCGTGACATCCACGCTGACCGTAGCCGTGCCATCCTTCGCCAGCCGCGGTGAGTTCGTCCGCAAGTTGCCGTACTTGAAGGTCGTATAGCTCAATCCGTAGCCAAACGGATACAGCGGCTCGCCTTTGAAGTACATGTAGGTCTTCCCGTTGCGGATGTTGTAATCCATCATCGGCGGGAGCTGGTCGAGCGACTTCGGCCAGGTCTCCACGAGATGTCCGCCGGGGTTGTAGTCGCCAAAAATAACCTGCGCAAGCGCAGTTCCCTCATCCTGCGAAGAGTGCGCCATGTGCAGAATTGCTGGCGCGTGTTCCTGCGTCCAGTTGATTGCGAGCGGGAAGCTCGAGACCAGCACCACGACAACCTTCTTTTTCAACTCGAGCGCCTGCTTCACAATCTGTTCCTGCGCGGTATCAATCGACTCGCGGTCGCGACCTTCGCGTCCATCGCTCGGATTGGTGCAGGGCAGGGTCACTCCGCCGCCTTCATACGTGTTGTACCAGGCATGAGTCATGTCGCCGCACAACGGATCGCTTCCGATCACTGCAACCACCAGCTCAGACTTCTTCATTGCCTCTACTGCTGCGCCGTCCGTGTTATCGGCCGCGTAGTTCACCTTGACATCTGGCCCCACCGCCGCCTTGATCCCGTCCAGGGGCGAGACGGCATACGGCGGCGTGCCGCCATACCAATCCCAGTGCACTGACCCGGCCAGCGGGCCAACCACGGCAATCGACTTGAACTGATCTTTCTTCAGCGGCAGAAAGTCCTTTTCGTTCTTCAGTAGAACGACAGACTCGAGCGCCATCTTCTTTGAGATCTCCTTGTGCTTATCCGAATTCCAGGGCTCCGGTGAATCCTTGATCGACGAGTACGGAACCATCTCCGGCGGATCGAGCAATCCCAAACGGATTGTCACGCGGAACTTCGGCCGCAGCAGCTCGTCGATCTCTTTCTCGGTAATCGATCCATCCTTGAGCGCCGCCTTGGTCTCATCCGCATAGCGATCGAGAAACTGATTGATGCCGGCCTTAAGGCACGCCACCACGGCAGCCTTCTGATCCGGATACAGATGCCGCGAGTCCCACAGGATCTTCACCGCGCCGCCGTCGGACGAGAGAATGTCCACTCCCCACTTGTCGCGCACAATCGACTTGAGAATGGGATTGACGGCCATCGTCGTGCCATTCCATGCGTTGTAGCTCGCCATCACGGCCTTTGCATCGCCGTCGAGAAATCCCATGCGGAAGGGAACCGAGTAGTACTCCCAGAAGAGCCGCTCGTCAAAGTCTGACGAAGAAACGTTGCGGTGGTCCTCATTTTCATTGGCAAGAAAATGCTTCAGCAGTGCCGCCGCCTGCCAGTACTTCGGATCATCGCCCTGCAGTCCCTTGATAAACGCGACGGCCATGGTCCCGTTGAAGAACGGATCCTCGCCGTAGACCTCTTCGCTGCGCCCCCAACGCGGGTCGCGAGCGAGGTCAGACTGCGGGCCCCAGAGCATCAGGATCTGGCGATTATATTTCGCAGTCTGGGTGATGAAGCGCGCCTCGTAACCCTCAACACCGGCTGCCTGACGCACGAGTTCGGGATCCCACGACTCGCCCATTCCCGGAGGCTGCGGAAACTGCGTGGTAGTAACGGGCTGCCGGCCGAATCGCGGCTCACGCTGCACCACGCCGTGAATGCCTTCCGAGGATCCGAAGCTCTTCACCTCCAGGCGCGGAACGGCCGTCTGCGTTCCGAGGCACGCAACCTTTTCGTCGGTTGTCATCAGCGACAAGAGATTATCGATCCGCTTCTCCATCGGCAGGGACGGATCATTGAAAGGATACTTCGGCTGTTGTGTGCAGGCAGAGACAGCCGCGAAGATCGCAAGACAGAAAAATACGGCAACTTCCTTCTTCATCATGGGCGGACACTCTTTGGGCGTGGGGGCACCGCGCCAGGGCTTGCAAGGCGGCGCATGTGCGGGCTCACTTTTTCAAATGCACCAAGCGTATCACGCAGCATTCGGATCTTGCTGTAGCAGTGGAACTTCGAGGGCGCTCGAATCTAGTTGGCACAGACCGACCTGTGACCGGAGAGCGCGCTTCGCCTAGACGCTCTTTCTACTTGACCGTTGATTTGAATTGGTGTACTAGTTATCTAGTACAAATGAGCGGTCGATCCAAGCCGGCCTTTCGATTCCACCTCGATCTTCACACCGGAGTCCCCGTCTATCGGCAGATTGTCGATCAGGTTAGAGGTGCTGTCGCATCAGGTGCACTCATCGCCGGCGATCAGTTGCCCACGGTGCGTCAGCTCGCTGTAGACCTCGAAGTCAATCCCAACACAGTGGTTCGCGCCTATCGCGAGCTTGAATACGACGGCCTGATCGAGACGCACCAGGGGACCGGAACTTTCGTCAGCGACCAAAAGATTCCGCGCGCTGAAGAGGAGCGGCAACGCCAGCTTGGGCAAATCGTATCTGATGCTGTAGCACGTGCGGGAGCAGCGGGATTTACCGTTCTGGATCTGTTGGAGCAGTTGCGGATTGTGGCCGAAGAGCCACCCCGCAGGAGGTGAACACATGGCCACGAAAGGAAGCCTGCAGTACAACGGAGTTGCCGTCACAGCTTTTTTGATCTGCCTTTGCGTTGGAGCAATCCTGACCAAATGGACAGAGGGTCCGGCCCCCCTGGTCATCAGCGCGTTGATCGGACTGTATCTGCTGAACGCCGTCAAGGTTGTGCGTCAGTGGGAGAAGGTAGCGCTGCTTCGGCTGGGAAATTATGTCGGCCTCCGCGGTCCGGGAATCTTCCTCATCGTTCCGATCCTGGAGACTCTCAGCCCGTATGTCGATCAGCGAGTGCGCGTCACGAGCGTGACGGCCGAGTCGACGCTTTCGCGCGACACGGTGCCCGTGGATGTGGACGCCATCATCTTCTGGCTCGTGTGGAATGCGGAGAAGGCGATCCTCGAAGTCGAAAACTATCTCGAGGCGATTTCCCTGAGCGCGCAGACTGCATTGCGTGAGTCCATCGGGCGGCACGAGCTGGCCCAAATGATTACCGATCGTGAAACTCTTGGACGCGAGTTGCAGCGAATCCTCGACGAGAAAACCAATCCGTGGGGTATCACCGTGCAATCGGTCGAGGTGCGTGATGTGCGCATTCCGCAGGGCCTGCAGGACGCGATGTCGCGCCAGGCCCAGGCAGAGCGCGAGCGCCAGGCGCGCATCATTCTTGGCCAAGCTGAGACGGAGATCTCCGAGAGTTTCGTTCAGGCCGCGGAGGCTTACATTGAGAATCCTACGGCTCTCCATCTGCGCGCCATGAATATGCTCTACGAGGCAATCAAGGAGAGAGGATCGATGGTAATTGTTCCCTCCTCCGCTGTGGAGACCATGGGCCTCGGAGGATCACTTGCTACTGCGTCAATGGCCAAACAGCTTTAGGAAACACGCAATGCGGAATTGGACTCAATCGTTTGCGGATGTGATCGAGTCTGCGCGGAAAAGCCCGCTTGGCTGCCAACGACAGTGTTCCCTCTTCCCGAGCACTAGTATTTGTTTGTTCCCCCGATTCGACAAAAATGCTTATCAGCATGAATTCGCATCTTAGAGAAGACCATCGGCGCCAAGATCATCCGCTCATTCGAGCGAGCTGCTATCCTGTTTCCATGACGACCGTGGACATTGTGCTTCGCTACGCCGCTCCGCCCACCGAAGCCGTGACCTTTGCGCTGGCCAATGCACGCGAGGTGTATGGAATTCGCCGACTCAGCTTCGACCGCGAGGCACGCACCGTGCGCGTGGAGTACGACGCGACAAGACTAAATGCTGCAGAGGTTATGAAACTCGTGCGTAGCGCGGGCCTGCAGGTCGCAGAAGAGATTCAGCTTGCGCTTGCAGTTTCTGCGCCGGAACCAGCGCCCGCGGCCTGAAGCTTCGATTGCACCACCGATCAAACCCTGTTACGCTAGATGAGGTTTCGATTCGAAACCGCGTGTGTGCGCCCGTAGCTCAGCTGGATAGAGCGACTGACTACGAATCAGTAGGTCGGGAGTTCGAATCTCTCCGGGCGCGCCATATAAGCACAAGCAAATAAAAGATTTAAGAGCCATCGAGAAAATAACTCGTGTGGCTCTTTTTCTGCTAGTGGCTGTTCTGGTGGCTGTTGGTGCCTCCGGTGGCTGTGGCGGACGCGTCCTTCGCTGCGGTGGTTGTTACTGCTGACTGGCGATATTATGCTGTCAGTGACAACAGCCACGAAAGCGGGATGGCAATGGCGAGACAGAAAGTGGAAGAGAAGATCCGGGGTATCTTCGAGCGTCCAGTCGGGTCCGGTGTTTGGTGGATTGTCTACTATGCAGATGGAGTACGGCACCGGGAAAAGGCAGGCCGTCGAAGTGACGCTATCAAGCTGTACCAGATTCGGAAGGCGGACACACTCCGGGGCAGGAAACTCCCCGAACTGCAACCGTCCAAGGTTGTGCGGTTCGCTGATCTTTCAGCCATGGCCGTGGAGCACGCCAAGACGCACTTGAAGACCACGCACGATTACGTTGCTAAGGACCTTGTGCTCCGTGAACCATTCGGAGAGCGTCCAGCGGATGCCGTGACGCCGCAGGAGATCGACCAATTCCTATCGAAGCATTGCAAGACACCGGCAACAGCGAACCGCTATCGTGCCTACTTCTCGCTCTGCTACCGGCTTGGGATGGAGAACGGCAAGACCACTGTCAACCCGGCACGTCTGGTGCGGATGAGGACGGAGCACA
>DATFSO010000046.1:0-7505 GCA_035262585.1 Occallatibacter sp.
GATAAAGAGGGAAAAGGTGGGAACCGACACGTATGTGACCTTCGCACGCACGCCGGGGGCGGCGGCTGGCTCTAGCACACGAGATGCCGTTCTTGAACCGGAGAACAAGGAGTCGGAAAACAAGAAATAGCCGGAACCAGACGCTGTTGCATTTGCCATTTTGCGTCAGCAGATGAGGCCGATCAGTCCCTTCAACCCTCCCAATGTGACCCTCATCACAGGTTGACTGGCGCTTCCATGGAATCATGGAATGACGGAGAAGTTTTTGACTTCCATGTCCACAAGCAGGTTCTGGAGTGCCTCAGTGAATTTCGATTCTTCAGCCTTTGTAGCCGAAAAGGAGCTAATTGAAGCACTTGAGACGCGCTCTTCCACCGTCATCTGTAAAGAGGACAGTCGCCTCTTTACTCAGGGTGGGGACCCGTCCGGCTTGTACATCCTGCGGAAAGGCAAGGCCAAAATGAGCATGGAGTCCCCCACCGGGGGGGTGCTGATGGCCATCGCGCTCAATCCGGGTTCACTGCTCGGGTTGCCGGCCTTGATCGGAAATGAACCATATACGATGACGGCCACAGCCGAAAAGAATGCCGAGTTTGGCTTCGTTACGCGCGAGGATTTCAACAGCATGATGCTGACCGATCCGACCCTGGCGGTACGGGTACTTCGAGTCCTTGCAGCCGAGGTGCGCACCGCGCGGCACGCGATCTCGGAATACTAGGGACCTGTCCAAAAATTAGGCGTTCTGAAAGGGCACGACTCTATCCGCGCCATAAACAGTGCCGGCCATGAGGACGTTTTCTTTGGTTCAAGAAAACGTCCCTCCGCGGGCTAAAGCCTTTCCTTTTTTTAGAGATTCTGCGGCACGGATCAATCCCTTGCCCTTTCAGAGCTGTTACACCGCACGGATGAGTCTTTGTCTTCGGGAACTGCCGTGACGCCAATGCGACCGCCCGGTACGCGATCGAGCCCGATGCTTTAGCATCCGGAATGTGCCCGGCATCGACAGTCCAGTGAAATTTGTCCGCGGCGTTGGCCCGCACGTATCGCAGATGCTGGCCGCGAAGGGAATCCAGACCGCCGAAGACCTGCTCTACCACCTGCCCTTTCGCTACGAAGACCGCCAGAATCCGCGCAGCCTCGACGAGCTCAAGCCGGGCGAGACTGCCAGCGTGATCGGCGAGGTGCGCGGAGCCGCGCTGTTGCGCACGCGCAAGATGGCGATCTTCGAGATAACCGTGGGACAGGGTCGGCACGCGCTCAAGTGCCTCTGGTTCCACGGCCGCTACCTGGAGGGGAAATTCCACGCGGGACAGACGGTTGCTCTCTATGGCAAGTTGGAGCCGTCCCGCTCCAGGAGCAACCTGAAGATGATCCAGCCGCAGTTCGAGATCCTGCCGGACTCGAGCGACGACGCCGAAACGCGTCTGCTTGAGGTGGGCCGGATCACGCCGGTTTACGAGTCGCTCGGCGGCGCGCGCCTGGCCTCGCGATGGCAGCGCAAGACGATTTTCAATCTGCTGGAGAGCGTGCGCGGCAACGTGCCCGAGTGCCTGCCCGCGGCGATGCTGACCCGGCTTGGTCTGCCCGACAGAGAAACTGCGCTGCGCGAGGTGCACTTTCCACCGGAAGGCACATCGCTCGCGCAACTGCAGTCGGCGGCGACACCGTCGCATCGGCGGCTGATCTTCGAAGAGCTGTTCTTTCTCGAACTGGGGCTCGAGCTGAAGCGGCGAAGACTGCGGGAGCGATCGGGCGTCGCATTCGAAACCAACGACAAGGTACGCGAAGCCATTCGCGAGGTTCTGCCGTTTCATCCGACGGCTGCTCAGAAACGCACGCTGGGCGAGATTGTCGCGGACATGCGCACTCCGAACCCGATGCGGAGGCTGCTGCAGGGCGATGTGGGCTCGGGAAAGACCATCGTTGCGCTGCAGGCGATGCTGGTGGCGCTTGAAAACGGCTACCAGGCCGCGCTGATGGCGCCGACTGAGATTCTCGCCACGCAGCACTTTCTCGCAGCGCGCAAGTTGCTTGAGCGATCGTCAAGAAAGTATCGCATCGTGTTGCTGACAGGTTCGCTCGACGACGACCGGAAGCGATACAACCGCGGGCTGATCAATCGCGGCGAGGCGCAGCTCGTGATCGGCACCCATTCACTGATCGAGGAAAAGGTGGAGTTCGATCGATTAGGCCTGGTGGTGGTGGATGAGCAGCACCGTTTCGGAGTTCAGCAGCGCTTCAAGCTGATGAAGAAGCCGAACCAGCCGGAGCCCGATGTGCTAGTAATGACGGCTACGCCGATTCCGCGCACACTGGCTCTCTCGCTATATGGCGATCTCGACGTGAGCGTGCTCGACGAGTTGCCGCCGGGACGCACGCCGATCGTGACAAGACGTGTGCCGGACGAGCGCTCGGAAGAGGTCTGGGATTTTGTCCGCAAGCAAGTGAAGCAGGGGCGCCAGGCATACATCGTTTACCCGGTAATCGAAGGCAGCAGCGACGACCAGCCGGAGCTGGACTTTGCGCAGGAAGGATCCGCAGCTGAGGGCTCTGCACCCGACCTGGATTCCCATATCTCGGAATCGAGACCCCTCGACAAGCTCAGGGCAGACTCTCCAGCCCACGGACGTGGACCTGTCCGTGACCCAGGCTCCGGGGCACCCGGTGCCAGAAAGGGCAAAACAGCCGATCTGTTCCCGAAAGCGGGCAAGGAGGCGAATCCGGCGGCGAAGCTCGGGCTCAAATCGGCGGTTGGAATGTTTGAGAAGCTGCGTACGGGGCCGCTCACCGGTTTACGCGTCGGATTGCTGCATGGGCGGCTGGATGCCGATGAGAAAGAAGTCATTATGCGGCGCTATCAACGCGGCGAAATCGATGTGCTCGTCGCGACCACCGTCATTGAAGTAGGAGTGGACGTGCCCAACGCCACGGTCATGGTCGTGGAGCACGCCGAGCGCTTTGGCCTGGCGCAACTGCATCAGCTTCGCGGGCGCGTGGGGCGGGGCGCGGCGAAGAGCTACTGCATCCTCGTCACCGGAGGACGAGTTTCGGAGGAGGCCGAGGAGCGGCTGAACGCGATGGTACGCACACAAGATGGCTTCGAGCTCGCCGAGTTGGATCTTGCGATGCGCGGGCCCGGAGAGTTCTTTGGCACGCGTCAGGCGGGAGTGCCCGATTTTCGCGTGGCCAACATTGTTCGCGATCGAGCGGTGTTGGAATTGGCCAAGCAAGAAGCGGAGCGATTCGTCAACGCAAAGCCGGAAGGGACAGACACCGAGCTCGCGCGTGTGCGGGCTCATCTGAAGGAGGCCTGGCAGCGGCGGTACGGCCTCGTGGAAGCCGGTTAGACGATGACTGCTGTTCGATCACTCCGAGGCATCTTCCCCGCTTCCCATGCAATCGTCTGGACCTCCGACTCGACGCTGACGATGTCTTCGCTGCAATTGGCGCGACCGATGCGCCTGCACTGGCAGAGTTCAGTGAACCGGATGTCGCGCGTTCCTGCTGAGTTCGAGGCCTGCGGCAATCAGGACCCTTTATATTTCAAGGCACGAACCTCGTTCGAATTCAAAGAGGATCCCGATTAAGCCGCATCGCCGACACTGCGGTTGAGAACCCAGCCGCCCGCAACCAAGAACGGCTCCGGACACGGATTTGATTACCCGGCCCGGCTCATCCCGCGAGATTGCTCCGACCTGCAAAGCCCATGGAATCGCAGCAGGCTTGCCCATGTCGCTCATGATCGAGGCCTCTCACAACCTGTTTCATCGGCAACCCGCGGCAAAGTATCACATTGAGGAAATACAGCAACGGCGATTTTGCTTTAGCTTGGTACTCATGATCATCGGCAGCGGTATCGACATGGTAGAGATCGGGCGCATTCAGCAGTCGATGGAGCGCTACGGACAACGGTTCCTGAATCGCGTCTTCACTGCTGCAGAGCAAGCCTATTGCCTGCGGAAGCGGAATGCGGCCGAGAGCCTCGCTGCGCGGTTTGCTGCCAAGGAGGCCGGAGCCAAGGCGCTAGGCACCGGGATCAGCCGAGGCGTGAACTGGCTGGAGATCGAGGTGGTTCGCGAACCCGGGGGGCGGCCTGCCCTCTGCTTCCATGGGCGGGCAGCCGAGGTCGCAAGGCAGCTTGGGGTCGTGCGCGGTGCGCTCTCGCTCAGCCATACCGACAGCCTGGCCGTGGCGAGCGTGGTGCTAGAGGGCCGGTCCTGAACCGTCTGGAGGTCGTTGGACAACCGCAGGCACGGAGGCGCCGGAGGGGATAGAATGCTGGTAACTCCTGCCCTTTCTGTTATTCTCAAGGCGACGGAGTAGCTCGAACAGGCCAGCTTTGTCGAGGGAAATACCTTGCCTAGCCGCAAAGAGATTCAGTGGTCCCAGCTGAAAGTTGGCGCATTGGTCCTGGCGGCCGTGGCCGTATTGGTGCTCGTCATCCTGCTGATGAATTCGGCGTCGGGTGGATTGTTTGCGCAAAAGCTAACGCTCCGTACGTATTTCGACAACGCCGGCGGCCTGAAGGCAGGTGCTCCTGTAACCCTAGAAGGGGTCACGATCGGCAACATCACCCGCATCCGCGTTGTACCGGAGCGGAGCCCGACGCCGGTTGAGGTCTCCATACGTGTGGGTGGGAACTACATCAAGTTCCTTCACACGGACTCCACTACCTCCATTGTGCAGGCGGGCGTACTGGGCGACAGTTACGTCGATATCACCTCGGTACATGCCATCGGACCCGAGCCAGGCAACAATTCCGAACTTCGCTCGACTGCGGCTCCGAGTCTGCAAAGCGTCATCGGCGCCAGCCAAACCTCGATCGAAGAAATCACGAGGCTGATGCGGAATACGAACAGGCTGATGGATACGCTCAATTCAACGAAGGGTACAGTGGGCGGGCTCATCAACGACCCGAAGTTATACACAAAGATCAACCGGATCGCGGACAACCTCGACAAGCTGACCGGGGCCATCAGCAACGGCCAGGGTACGCTCGGCAAACTGATCAACGACGATACCCTCTACACCCATGCCGATTCGATGGTCGGCCACTTCAACACTATCGCGGAGAACCTGCAAAATGGGCAAGGAACGGCCGGCAGGCTGCTCAAAGACGACAGTCTTTACAAAAACCTGAACTCGACTGTGGAAAACGCAAACCAGTTGCTGGCGGACGTGAATTCAGGAAAAGGCGCGATTGGGAAACTGGCGAAGGATCCGGAGTTTGCCAAGAGGCTGGATGATGCGGTGACTCGTCTTGATAACCTGCTGACCAGCATCGATGAAGGCAAGGGCACCGTCGGCCAACTCGTGCAGAATCGGTCGCTATATGACCACGCCGATCAGACCATGGACCAGGCGCAGCAATTGTTGAGTGCCATTCGCAAGGACCCGAAGAAATATTTCGTTATTCGCCTGAAGCTCTTCTAGGTGCGATAATCCCCTGACAACCGTGACGAAGGCAGAGTCTCGTCGTGTTCAATGCCGATCCCGGCATTTCCGGTCGCGGTGAATCTCGATGTTTCTGGTCACCACGAGCCAGGAACCCAGGCAATGGGGTAAGCCCTTTGACCGAAAACAAAGAGCATGCAAGAAGGCGATTCGGGTTCTTTCTCTTCGTGTCAGGGGCGGCTGCGTTCCTCGTTTTGAGCCTACTTTCGCTCTTTCACAATCCCACCTCAATGATGGACTTTAGAACTGCTTACTGCAGCGCCCGCTGCCTTCTCAAAAACAGCGACCCTTATAACCAGGCTGATGTAATGCGGATATATCATGCTGAGGGAGATGAGCGCCTTACCGATACGGATACCGATCGCTTCGTGGTGACTCGCAATGTGTATCTTCCAACAGAATTCATCGTCACCACGCCATTTGCGCTTTTGCCTTTCTACCTTGCTGAAGCCCTCTGGGTCGCGCTCACGATTGGGAGCTTCATTCTGGCTTCATATCTGATATGGAGCGTTGGGGCGAATGTCGCGCCCGAACTCAATGGCGCCCTGATCTGCTTTCTTCTTGTCAATGCCGAGCAAGTCGTGTTCTACGGAAATCCCGCCGGGCTTGCCGTCGGACTCTGTGTTATAGCGGCCTGGAGCCTCATTCATGAGCGGTTTGTATCGGCTGGCATTCTGTGTCTTGCCGCAAGCCTGGCGCTCAAGCCACATGACACAGTCTTTATCTGGCTCTACTTCCTATTGGCCGGAGGAGCACATCGCCGGCGCGCGCTTCAGACGCTGGCCGTTATCGCTGCTCTTGGCGCGCCGGTAGTCTTCTGGGTCACCCATATAAGTCCGCATTGGTATGAAGAGATGTACGCAAGCATGCTGGCATTTTCGGTTCATGGTGGCATCAATGATCCTGGCCCGGCAGCGTTCGTTCACCATGGAACGGGTGTAATTACAGACCTGCAGTCGGTCTTTAGCGTCTTTCGCGATGATCCCTTTTTCTATAACTCCGCAACATACCTGGTCTGTGCTCCGATGATCGTCGTTTGGGTGCTTGCTACTTTGCGCGCGAAGCGCACCGCAGCAGTTGCATGGCTTGCACTCGCTGCGATCGTCCCTATTTCGATGCTGCCCCTATACCATCGCATTTACGACGCCAAAATCGTAATGCTTGTGTTGCCTGCTTGTACGCTGCTGCATCATCGGAACGGCCGAATTGGACGAGTTGCTCTCTGGATCACCACGGTCGGTTTTATACTGACCGGGGATCTTCCGTGGTCCACATTTGTAAGCGGCTTGATTCAATTGCGCGTCCTTACTCCGGCACAGCCTGGTCCGCTGGTGAGTGCTGCGCTTGCCTTTCCTTTGCCTCTTGCGCTGCTGGTCATGGGCGTCTTCTATCTATGGGTCTATGTCCGCCACACACTGGAGCCACCGCAACGAGCGGCCAGCTCAGCAGAATCGCTCTATCTACGACCACACAGCCAGGGATCCGACACAGAAGTTGGTCGAGAACATTCGCTTCGTCAGCTCAGTTTTGCATTGGAGGTTAGCGTGTTCCGTAAACTCATCCTAGGTGCAGCTTTTGTCTGCACGTTCGCAACGGTTGTCACGCTGCTCAGGTTCTATGTCACCGATGTTCGCGCCGGGTCAGTCGATGCGCCCGTCTACGCGGCGAACGGCGATATGCGGCCGCCAGCCAATTACCGGGAATGGATTTACCTCTCAACGGGCATCGACATGAGCTATTCGCCAAAAGCCGGAATGCAGGATCACTCCATGTTCGACAATGTCTTCGTCAACCCGGCTGCGTACCGCAGCTTTCTTGCGACCGGCACATGGCCCGACAAAACGGTAATGGTCCTCGAGGCAAGAGGCGCGCAGACGAAGGGCTCAATCAATCAGCGAGGGCGTTTCCAGGATACCGAGATTATGGGACTCGAGGTCCACGTGAAAGATGCGGCGCGATTCCCCGCCAAATGGGCTTTCTTTGATTTCGATTCGCCGGAGAAGAATGGCACTCTCATCCCGCAGAGTGCGCCGTGCTACGCGTGCCATGCC
>DATFSO010000047.1:0-42764 GCA_035262585.1 Occallatibacter sp.
CCAATCCGACCAGTATCGTAAGCGCGAAAGCTCGAATCCGGGCAAGGCAGCCTCTGGAACTGCGACGATCAGCAACAGTTTTCATTTGCCGATGAGTGTAAACGCCGGGGGCGACGTCGGGGAACAAGGATCAACCGAACCCTTACCGCTCGCCGGGATCGAAATGGCGCAAAACAAAACTCGACGATCACGCTTCCAGGAGCGCCGCAGTGCCGCTGCTGATCCGCCTAAAACCATTCATCGTATTTTCATCTCCGGCCAAAAACCTGCACCGCCCTTGATGCAGGGATGAACTTGGCGTATGCTGACTTCGCTCCACTTCAGCACGCAATTTTGAACCCAGGCCGTCCTAACGGGTCCCCGGTCATCCATGCCACGGTTCTCTGAATTTCACGCGAGGTCGGCGTGATGAGCTTGCTCGCGCTCCTTTCTTGCCGGCCAGCAACGAACAAGGAGATGGTATGGAGAAGCGCTGCTTGCAAAGATTCCTGGTCGCATTTGTAGTCCTCGTATACGGCTCCAGCCTCGCACAAGCGCAGGGCACCGGCTATTGGCACACCAGCGGCAATCAGATCGTCGATTCCAGCGGAGATTCGGTTCGCATCGCGGGAATCAACTGGTATGGATTTGAAACCACCGACTACCTTCCCCATGGACTTTGGGCGCAGGACTACAAGGCCATTCTGAACACGATCAAGAGTCTGGGTTTCAATGTGATTCGCATCCCGTTCTCGAATCAGATGGTCGAGAGCAATCCTGTACCCAATGGTTACACGACGTATGCGAACGGGCAGCCGGCGAACGGTGCTCTCGTGGGGCAAACCGCGTTGGCAGATCTCGACACCATCGTGGCTTATGCCGGTTCCATCGGGCTTCGCGTAATCCTGGACAATCACCGCTCGGAGGCCGGAAACAGCAATGAAGCCAACGGACTCTGGTATACAAGCGCCTATCCGCAGTCGAGCTGGATTGCGGACTGGCAGGCCCTGGCGACGCGTTACAGCGCGAGTCAGTTCACCTTCAACGGCAACCCGACGGTGATCGGCATGGATCTTCGCAACGAGCCGCACCTCATCGCCAACGGCTACAGCGGCGCCTGCTGGACCGGCGACACGGAGACGAATGGTTCGTACACCGGATGTCCCGCGAGCTTGACCGGCCAGAACTGGCCTGTGGCCGCCGAGGCAGCCGGCAACGCAATATTGGCGATCAATCCCAGGCTCCTGATCATCGTTGAGGGAAACGACTGCTACCAAGGGACGTGCGGATGGCAAGGCGGAAATCTGATGGGCGTGGCTTCAAATCCGGTCGCGCTGAACGTTCCCAACCAACTTGTGTACTCGGCTCACGATTATGGTCCTAACCTCTATCAGCAGCCGTGGTTCAACTCCAGCACCACGCAGTCGAGCCTCAACGCGACCTGGAACAAGTACTGGGGATACATCAGCGCCGATGGCATAGCACCGCTGTGGGTGGGCGAATTCGGGACCGACAACAGTACCTCGGATATTGAGAACACTGCGGCCGGCAGCCAGGGGCAATGGTTTGAAAGTCTGATCTCGTATTTGCAGTCGAACCCATCGATCGGCTGGACCTACTGGGCACTGAACGGAGAAGACAGTTACGGCCTGCTCGATAACAACTACGACGCGACACCGCCCAACGCACAAAAAGAGTCGATGCTGACCAGCATTCAGTTCCCGTTGAGCGGCGGCGGTGGCGGTGGAGGCTCGCCCTCCTGTGCGACGTCTCCTTCCGCCCCGGCGGCCCCGACAGCCACTGCAACTTCCTCGAGCGCCATCACGGTGAGTTGGGGCCCGGTCGCGCCGCCGGCGAATTGCACCATCAACTCGTACAGCGTGTTTCGCAGCACTTCGAGCGGCTTTACGCCTTCATCCGGCAACCAGGTGGCAAGTACGAGTGGGATGGCCTACTCCGATTCAGGCCTGACGGCTGGCGCCACGTACTACTACAAGGTCGAAGCCGTTGACGGCCACGGTTCATCGGCACCCTCATCGCAGGCGAGCGCGACAACGCAGGCGGCCAGCGGCGGAGGCACGAGTTGCCACGTGACGTACTCGATCGTCAACTCATGGCCGGGCGGTTTCCAGGCTGCAATCACCATCCAGAACACGGGTTCCACAACGTGGTCGAACTGGAACCTGACGTGGAGCTTCGCCAACGGTCAGACCATATACGGCCTCTGGAACGGAACAGCGAGCCAGAGCGGCGGCAACGTCACGGTGCAGAGCCTGAGCTATAACGGGTCGATCCCCGCAGGCAGAAGCTACAACGGCGTAGGCTTCACCGGCTCATGGAACAACTCCACCAACGCAGTGCCCGCATCGTTTGCCATCAACGGGACGGCGTGCCACTAATGTTGTGACTCGGCGATCTTGCAACATCTCCCCATACATCGGATGTCCCATGTCTCGAGGAGATGTGGGAGAGGAGATGTGGGATACGACATCAACTGATCTCAGCCGTAGACGGGTGCCTCGGGTCTCCTGCATTCGGAGACCGGGGAGACCTGTATTCGCTTCGCTGGTAGAATAGAGACTGCCGCATTGTGTGGCTATTGATCGAATTTTCATTCCCAACCCGCAGGCCCGACAACTTCAGGAATGGGCCGCATCCGAGCGCAAATTCAAGATTTGCCCATAATAGAAAAGGATTATCGCCCCTGTGAGCCAGACGATACGCAATATCGCCATCATCGCCCACGTTGACCACGGCAAGACCACGCTTGTTGACGCCATGCTGCGCCAGTCCGGAACCTTCCGCGCCAATGAGCAGGTGGCCGAGCGGGTGATGGACTCGAACGAGCTCGAGCGGGAGCGCGGCATTACGATTCTGGCCAAGAACACCGCCGTGAACTATGCCGGCGGCAAAATCAACATCGTCGACACGCCCGGCCACGCCGACTTCGGCGGCGAGGTGGAACGCGCCCTCAAGATGGTTGACGGCGTGATGCTGCTAGTCGATGCGGCAGAAGGTCCGCTGCCGCAGACGCGATATGTGCTGGCCAAGGCGCTCGAAGCCAAGCTTGCGCCCATCGTGGTCATCAATAAGATCGACCGGCCTGACGCGCGTCCGCAGGAGGTGCTGAACGAAATCTATGACCTCTTCATCGATCTCGATGCCGACGAGTCGCAGCTTGAATTCCCTGTCCTTTACGCAGTAGCCAAAGCCGGGACGGCAACGCTCGACACCAACAAGCCCGGCGAAGACCTGCAACCGCTCTTCGAGACGATTGTTTCGACCATCCCACCGGCGACCGGCGATGCCGAAGCGCCGCTGCAGATTCTCGTTACCAATCTCGACTACTCCGACTACTTCGGCCGGATCGCCATCTGTAGAGTCTTCCAGGGCACGCTTCATGCAGGCGACGAGGTCGCAATTTCGAAACGCGACGGTTCCCTGCAAAAAACCAAGATCACCAAGCTCTTCACTTTCTCGGGTCTCAAGCGCACCGAAACCACCGAGACGACGATGGGTGACATTGTTGCCGTTGCGGGCGTCGAAGGCATCACCATCGGCGAGACCGTCACCTCGCTCGAAACGCCGGAACCGCTTCCGCTGATCGTCATCGACGAGCCGACCATCGCCATCCAGTTCAGCGTGAATAACTCGCCGTTTGCAGGCCGCGAAGGCCAGTATGTAACGAGTCGTAACCTGCGCGAGCGGCTTGAAAAAGAGTTGCTGACCAACGTCTCGATCCGCGTGGAAGAGACCGGCTCGCCCGATACCTTCAAAGTGCTCGGGCGGGGCGAACTGCAACTCGCGATTCTGATCGAGATGATGCGTCGCGAGGGCTTCGAGCTGATGGCCGGCCGCCCGGAGATCGTCACCAAGGTCGTCGACGGCACCCGCATGGAGCCGGTCGAGCACCTGACCATCGACGTGCCCGAACTGCACACCGGCGTGGTGATCGAGAAGCTTGGCCCACGCAAAGGCGAGATGACCAAGATGCACAATCACGGCTCGGGCCGTGTGCGCATGGAGTTCCGTGTACCCAGCCGCGGCCTCATCGGCCTGCGCTCTGAGATGCTTACCGAGACGCGCGGGACGATTGTTATGAATTCGCTCTTCGATGGCTACATCCCCTATCAGGGCGAGATTCCACAAAGGCCTACCGGCGCGCTCATTGCCGATCGCCAGGGCCTGACGACAACCTATTCGCTCAACGGACTTCAGGAGCGAGGCATCCTGTTCGTCGGTGCAGGCGTGGATGTCTACGAAGGCATGATCGTCGGCGAGCACTCGCGCGACAACGACCTCGACGTCAATGTCGTTCGCGAAAAGAAGCTGACCAACATGCGCGCCTCAAGTGCCGACGAGGCCATTCGTCTGGTTCCATACAAGACGCTGAACCTCGAGCAGGCTATCGAGTTCATCGCCGACGACGAGCTGGTCGAGATCACGCCGAAGTCGCTGCGTTTGCGCAAGAAGATCCTACCAGCCAACCGCCGCCCGAAGCGTTGGGAAAAAGCCGAGCAGTTCACTTAAAACAGGGAACAAGGGACCGAGGGGACAAAAAGCGCCAGGGTGCCCCATCCTTGCGCGGCAAGGGTGGGATTCATCCGAAGCAGGAGGACGCAATGCCCTACACGCCAATCAATCTCGTGCAGAAGTTCTCACTTTTCACAGAGCAGTGGCAGCCCAAGGTTATCGCGGAGATGAACGATTATCAGTTCAAGATCTCGAAGCTCCGGGGCGACTTTATCTGGCACGACCACAAGGAGACCGACGAAACGTTCATCGTGATCGAAGGCAAACTGCGCATCGACTTCCGCGATGGTGCCGTCGAGATCGGTCCCGGAGAGATGTTCGTGGTCCCGAAGGGCGTCGAACACAAGCCCTTCGCCGAACGCGAAGTGAAGCTGATGATCATTGAGCCGCGCGGCCTGAAGAACACCGGCGAGCAGATCGGCGATCGGACCGCACCGAATGATGTGTGGATCTAGTATGTCTTTGTTTTCGGTGGTTCCGTCATCCGCCGTTTCGCTTCCAGCACCCGCTCCAGCGCATCGTCCGCAGTCGCGCCAATCGCCGAGAGATGTCCCATCTTCCGCCCCATCTTCGCTGCGCGCTTCTCGTAAAGATGCAGGCGCACGCCGGCGACAGTAAGGGCGGCGGGCAGATTCGGCGACGACGTGAGCCAGATATCCCCGAGCAGATTCACGATGGCGCACGGCGCGAGCAGCGCCGTATTGCCCAGCGGCAGATTGCACGTCGTTCGCACCAGTTGCTCAAACTGGCTTGTCAGGCATCCCCGTTCGCTCTGGTGATAGCTGTTGTGCGGTCGCGGCGCCATTTCGTTCACCAGCAGACGTCCCTGCTTTGTGACAAACATCTCCAGGCAAAGCAACCCCTCGATTCCGAGCTTGGCGCTGATAGCAGCGGCCAGCTCTTCCGCACGCTTTTCTAACTCAGGCGAGATGCCCGCGGGCAGCACGCTCCATGCAAGAATCTGGTTCTCGTGGTGATTGCGCGCTGCAGGATAGCTGCGAACTTCGCCCGAAGGATTCCGCGCGGCCATCACGCTGATTTCGCACTCCAGGTCGAGTGCCTGCTCGGCGACCGCTGGCTTTCCGATACTGGCCCATGCCTCAGCAATTGCCTGCTCGGTCGCGGCGGCGCCGATGCCGATACGTGCCTGCCCGCGGCCGTCGTATCCGCCGCGGCCGATCTTCAAAAAGACTCGGCCGCCAAGCCCGCGCACAGCATTTTGCAAATCGGATTCGCTGTTCACCAGGCGAAACGGGCCTACCGGAAATCCATTCTCGGCGAGCCACGTTTTTTGCAGCGTCTTGTCCTGAATGATGCGGATGGGCTCTACGTCGGGGCGCAGCGGGACGCGGCTTGCGATCTCGCTCAATGCATCGACCCCGATCTGCTCGATCTCAATGGTAACCGCATCTGCGCCTCGGGCAAGCCGCTGTGCTGCGGCGACGTCGTCCCAGTTGCCCACGATGGTTTCGTCCACCACAAAGCTCGCGGGGCAGGCGGGTTCGGGATCCATCACGCGCACGCGATACCCCATGGTTCGCGCCGCCATTGCAGTCATGCGGCCCAGTTGGCCACCGCCGAGGATGCCGATCATGCCGCCGGGCTCGATCACGCCGGGTTTCTTCTTCAGGCTGGATGCGGCAGGCACTACGGCAACTCCTGCGTCATGACTTCTTCAGTGCGCGCGGCCCGCCATTCCGCCAGGCGATCATAGAGGGCAGCATCGGATACGGCGATCATCTCAGCCGCAAGCAAAGCAGCGTTCGCCGCACCCGGCTTACCGATGGCCAGGGTACCCACGGGAACGCCTTTCGGCATCTGCACAATCGATAGCAGCGAGTCGATCCCGTTGAGCAGCGTAGCAGGCACGGGTACGCCCAGCACAGGCACGAGGGTTTTCGAAGCTAGCATACCGGGAAGGTGCGCGGCGCCTCCGGCTCCTGCAATGATCACGCGCAGGCCGCGCTCGCGTGCGGTTTCAGCATATTTAAACAGCCAGTCAGGCGTGCGATGCGCGCTGACGATACGCGCCTCGTGCGGAATCTCAAGGGTGCGAAGAATTTCAACGGCCGCGGAGAGTACCTCGTAATCGCTCTTCGAGCCCATCACCACCCCTACCAACGGCTTGTCGCTCATGGGGTGATTATAAGATCGCTTTCTCGGGCGCTAACGCGGCGCCATTGGAACAGACCTGGTTCGTGCCAGAACCCACAACAATAAACTGTCATTCCGACTGACCCTTCACGAAGTGAAGGGGAGCGGAGGAACCTGCAGTTGCCTTTTTGGCTGTACCTTCCAAAGCGATGCTTTCTCGGTTGTGGGAACGGCAGATCCCTTGCCAACCTCACCGCCGGTGCCACACCCCCACCGCAACCTCAACGACAACTAGCACTGCGTAGAATTTGCCAGCTCCATTGCCATGCTGCGAAGTTTGCGCCTTCCGCGTCGCAAGACTGTTCTTTCTTTTCGGACGGTTCATAGAGAAACTTTGACCGTTCTGGCTATTGGGTCGATAACGCCTCGGCGATTTCCATGCAGTCACGATCCATCACAAGATCGGCGGCCTCGCGCATCTGCGTTGCACCTGGTATTTCTTTTGGTTGTGCCTGACTCGTTTTCTGATCGATTGAAAACAAGCTTTGGTTTTGTTGTACTCATTCAGTCGGACCTTTCCGGACCGGGAGGCGTCCGAAGAATTGAGGGCCTCCTGCCCTCGTTCATGCGCGATTCTCGATGAATGGTTTCTAGCTTGGCGAAAACATTGAGAATTACCCTGCAAATGACCCAATCGATTTTATTCAATGGATTCTGAGGCTTAGAGCCACCCCGAGCCGAACAGTCCCTTGACACATGCGCAACATGTACTTCTGATACTCTTCCCAATCGACTTGATAGACGCCGCTGGTACCGGTTCGACTACCATTAGCGGGTGAGGTCAAACACGCGGACCCCAACCCTGTTGGTTCACGGCGGCGCATGGGCTATTCCCGAGGACGCGGAGGCCGCGCACGAGGCCGGCGTTCGCAGCGCGCTCGAGACCGGATACCGGATCCTGACGCGCGGCGGCTCGGCGCTCGATGCGGTCGAAGCTGCCGTGACCGTGATGGAAGAAGACCCGACCTTCGATGCGGGGCGTGGAAGCTTTCTCACCTCTGACGGACGGGTTCAGCTTGATGCACTTCTGATGGACGGCGGCCGCATGAAGGCCGGAGGCGTGGCGTGTGTCGAGCGGTTGCGCAATCCCATCCAGGCCGCGCGACTTGTGCTTGAACAAAGCCCCCATGTCTATTTCGTCGGCTCCGGTGCAGAGGAGTTTGCCCGTTCCCACGGCATGGCACTCATCGACAACGCGGAGCTCGTGCTCGATCGCGAACGCGAGCGACTGAAGACGGCGCAAGTGCGTGAGGCTGCCGGGCTGGCGGACGCGACCTTCTCAGGAGTCGATGACGACAAAGGACCGGAGACGGCCGCATTACTGGGATCAGGGGTAAGGGGTCAGGGATCGGAGGCAACCGAGACATCAGGGGCGAACCGTCTATCTGCTGCGCATTGGCAGAGCCACGACACTGTAGGCGCTGCCGCTCTCGATGCGGCCGGAAACCTCGCCGCCGGAACCTCGACTGGAGGCACGCTGAACAAGACACCGGGGCGCGTGGGAGATTCGTCCCTGATCGGCTGCGGATGTTATGCGGATAATCTGTCGGCGGCGGTCTCGCTCACGGGCTGGGGCGAGCCAATCATGAAGCTCGTTCTGGGCAAGTGGGCCGTCGATCGCGTGGCAGGCGGAACGACTCCCGATTCCGCCGCGCACGAAGCGATTGACTATCTCTACAGCCGCCTCGGCGGACATGGCGGCATCATTCTCCTCGGCCCAGACGGCCGATTTGGGATCGCTCACAACACGCCGGCGATGGCGTGGGGAGTGGCGACCGAAGGAACAATAGAAACAGGGTTAAGACTGTAGTCTTCAGACGAAAGAATTATGCTTTGTATCCTCTTGCGAAAGAGCTTGACAGAGACTTAACGACTTACCCACTTCGATTACACATACTTTTACGCGAACGCTTTCTTCCCCTTCTGCCCTATACCATCCGGATCCAATCCGGCAGAGGCTATGAATTATGAACCCCTGTTCACCCACAATCCGGTTTGAGGTTGGACCCTACTGGCTCCAGCTTCCGGCACACGCGGAAATTGCCGCGAATGTAGTTAAACCGCCGTCCCCGGCGCGCCAGGCAGCATGGACTGATTGGATCATCTCTTTTGATCGCTTCCAGTTCTTCATCCACCTCGATTCGCGTTTGAGACTGAGTGACTTGAAACGTCTGTTCGATCGAACGATGAAGAGTGACGTCCGCGTCAGTTGCATCGGTGTGAATGGCGTGCCTGGAGTCACGCATGGCGGCTATGGCCCTCCCAGGACATGGATTGACTGGTGGTTTAAGAAAGGCGATGTGATGATCTGCCTCTATCTTCAATCCAGGAAGTTTGCATTTGCGGAACCGACCCCGGAAGAAATGGCAGAGCACTCCGCGATCATCCATTCGATCCAATACGCACCGGACATGGCAGACGGAGCAAGGCCGTTGCCTCAATTGAGCGCGTCGACCTAGCCGATCTTCTGCTCACAGGCTGAGTCGCAAGAATACTCAAGCGTGGCGCGCAGCCGGAGCGGACGCGTTAAGCTGGAAAAGTTGCCATGAGCCGCCTGATCCTTGCCTCCGCCTCACCTCGCCGCCGCGAACTGCTCACGCAGGCCGGCTTCACGTTTGAGGTGCGACCTGCCCAGGTGAACGAAGACCCGCGCGGCGATGAGGAGCCGATTGCCTACGTCGTCCGTCTCGCGCGCGACAAGGCACAGTCTGTATTTGCGGAGATTTCGTCCAAGAGTTCAGGCCCGCCACAGGTGGTTGTTCTCGGCGCCGATACCACGGTTACGCTCGATGGCCATATCCTGGCCAAGCCTGAAAATGCGGCAGACGCTGCACGCATGTTGCGGATGCTCTCAGGCCGCACGCATCGCGTGATCACCGGCGTTGCCGTTGCAACGGCAGAGAGAATCGAAGTCGCCGCCGAAGTCACCGGCGTTCAGTTCCTGACGATGAGCGACAAAGAGATCGCCGCCTACATCGCGACCGGCGAGCCGATGGACAAAGCCGGCGCTTACGGCATCCAGGGGCTCGCGGCCAAGTGGATTCCCCGCGTCGAAGGCTGTTACTTCAACGTCGTAGGTCTGCCGCTGGCGCTGGTGACGACGATGCTGGAAATGATTAGCTATTAGCTTCCCGCCGTTAGTTTTCAAAGTCCCTCAGGGGGGGCTAAAGCCGAGCGATTTTGTGGCGCTTCGCGGCACGACTAAAGCGGGTGCCCTGTTGCAAAACCACGCTCACGGCGCGTCTTTTTCGCAAGCCGAGAATTGACAAAGCCAGGAGCTAACAGCGAATGGCTGCCTTTACGGCTTCACCACTACCCGATCCCCCTTGTAGATTGCACTGCTCGCATGGGAATTGCTGTCGCCGATGCCGACGCCGTGGTCCTCGCCAACTACGATCACGTTGAAGGTATGTCCCTCGGGCATGCCCGGGAAGCTTCCCTGGCGGTTGCCAACGGTGAGCGTCTTTGCGGCATCGTCCCAATGCAACTGAACGGTTGCATGTTGTCCCTTGGCATAGTCGTAGTTGTCGTTCTCGTCCTCGTAGAGGGTGAAGTCGCCGTCGGCTCCGGGGTAGATGCGAATCTCGATCGGGTCGACGGGCTTCTCGGTCGACCACTCCATCGTCGGTCCCATTGGGATGATCGATCCTGCGCGAACGTAAAGCGGCAGCTTCGCGAGCGGCGCGTCTGCCTCGATGTGCTTGCCGCCTTCGACCTTCGCGCCGGTCCAGAAGTCGTACCAGGTCGCCTTGGGCAGATACACGCTGCGGCCGGTTGCGCCTTGCGTCGTGACAGGGCTGACGAGAATCGCCGGCCCGAAGAGATACTCATCGCCCGTGTTCTGCGCTTCGAGATCATTGCGCCAGTCCATCACCAGGGGGCGCATCAGCGTTGAGTGGTTGTTCGTGACCTGCCAAGCTTCCGAGTAGATGTAGGGCAGCAGGCGATAGCGCAGGTTGTCGTAGTCGACCAGGATCTTCTGCGCTTCGGGCCCATAGGACCACAACTCGTTTTCATCGGGATAACGAGTGCCGTGTACGCGGAAGATCGGCGAGAACGTGCCGAACTGGAACCAGCGCACGAAAAGCTCGCGGAACTTGGGATCATTCAGGTTGCCGCCGGAGATGAATCCGCCGATATCGGTCGTCCAGTAGGGCATTCCCGAGATGGAGTAGTTGAGCCCGGCGGGAATCTGTCGTGCAAATGTGATCCAGTTGCTCAGCACATCGCCGGACCACGCCGTGACGCCCAGCCGCTGCGATCCGGCATAAGCCGAGCGCGACAGGATGAACACGCGTTTCTTGTCCGACGCCTGCTGTTGGCCTTGCGAAACGCCCTCCGAGTGCCACAGTGGATAGATATTCGCGTAGCGCGCTCCCGAGCCGATGTGCAGCTTGTGATCGACGAGGATGTTATCGTAGCGGCCCTCGGTTTCGGGCTCATCCGTATCGAGCCACCAGGCATCCACGCCCTTTTGGAAGAGCGCGGTATTGATGTTCGACCAGTACCGGGCGCGTGCATCGGGGTTGGTCGGATCGTAGAGCGCCTGGCCCACTGGATGGAATCCGCCAGTCAGAGTCTTGGCGATGAACCAGCCGTTCTTGTCGAATTCGTCGTAGACGCTGGTGCCGGGCCGGAAGAACGGCCACACCGAAACCATCAGGTGGAAGTGCTCATCGTGCAGCTTGTCGATCAGGCCCTGCGGGTCGGGGTACTTCGGGTTCCACTTCATCTCGCCCATCGTGACCCACCAAAACCAGTCCTGCACGATGTTGTCCACCGGGATGTGCAGCTGGCGGTATTTTGCCGCGACGCCTTCAATCTCAGCCTGCGACTGGTACTTGTTCTTGCACTGCCAGAAGCCGTAGGCCCAGCGCCCGAAGAGTGGGACCTCACCGGTGAGTTTGCGATAGTAGCCGATGATCTGGTCGGCCTCGGGGCCGTAGAGGAAGTAGTAGTCGATGCGATCGGCCACCTCGGAGCTCATGTAGAGCGAGTGCACGAATTTGTTGTCGACCACGGTGCGCGACGGATTGTTCCAGAAGATGCCGTAGCCGTTGGTCGAAACGAGCAGCGGGACGGCGATCTGCGTGTTTTCCTGCGCAAGCGAGACTGTCTCGCCGCGGTAGTTCCACACGCCAGCCTGGTGCTGGCCAAGGCCGTAGAAGCCCTCGTGAGATCCGTAGATGGCGAAGAACGACTCCGCGCGGAAGGTCTTCTCGCCATTCACCTCCACGGGCTTGAGGGAGCGATAGGCCTCGGTGGTCAACTGCTTACCGTCAGCGCCGGCGTAGTGCAGCGCGCCGCTGTCGCGCTCGATCACGGCCCTCAGCTTCGGCGTCGTCAGGGTGATGGCCTTGTCGTTTGCGGAGACGTCGAAGGATGCCGTCGGCCAATCGTGTTTGATCACGACCTGGTCAGCCGGATGCGAGTCGGTTGCGGCGGCAAGAGGCGAATAAGTGACGTGCAGGACCTCCGGCGCGTCCACTTCGAGCCGCAGAACGCCGGCTTTCTGGCGAATTTCGACTCCGTTGGGCTGTTTTTCGAAACTCACCACCGGATTCGGCGGATTCCACTGCGCAAATGTTGCAAACGGCGCCAAAAAAACAGCGCAAACCACCCACCGTCGACTCTCCATTGAATACGTTTCCTTTTTCGGCTCGGATTCTGAACGAATCAAGTGTAACGCCGCGATCTGACGGGCCGTGCATCGCCAATTTCGGACGACACCGCGCCCCGATAATGGCGTTTAACACCGATACCTTTGAGTCCCTGGATAACCCAAACGGGCTAGAAAATCAGTATCGTCCCGTAAAAAAAACTGAGGTACACTTACACTTCCAATCGTTCCCTCGAAGGATCAGAATTCTATGCGGTCGAAACTTGTACTGCTGCTCCTGCTTTGTCTTGCCTTGGTGTCTCCCGTGGTGGCTCGGGCGCAGTTTCAAGCGCCCTCCAAAGAGGAACTGGAGATGACCTCAGATCCGAAGGCGCCCGGCGCCGATGCGGTCTATCTCTATCGCGAAGAAAAGACTGACGATACTCTCCACTACCACAGCATGTACGTGCGGATCAAAGTGCTTACGGAAAAGGGCAAGGAACTGGCGACAGTGCGCACGCCGTACGAGCGGCGCAACTTCAAAGTCGCCGACATCCAGGGACGCACGATTCATAGCGATGGCACAATCATTCCATTGACCGCCAAGCCATCCGATCTGACTGACGTCAAGACCAAAGAGTTTCAATACAACACGAAGGTCTTCACACTTCCGAACGTGGAGGTCGGGAGCATCCTGGAGTACCGGCTCCAGATCCGCTACGACGACAACGTCGTCTCCTCGCCAACGTGGGACGTGCAGCAGCCATACTTCATTCACAAGGCGCACTACGTTTTTCAGCCTGTGTCTGACCTGGAAGGCATCACAAACTCCCGTGGCGACGCCCTCAACAGGCTGATGTGGGTGGTCGTCGGACAGAAGGATGTGAAGGTGGCGCACGATAACCAGGGCCGCTATACCTTCGATATCAGCGACGTTCCCGCGATTCCCACCGACGACTGGATGCCTCCGCTGAACAGCCTCAATTGGCGTGTGGAGTTCTATTACACACCGTATGCGAACGGAGCAGAGTTCTGGCAGAAGGAAGGGAAGCGCTGGGCCAAAGAAACCGACCACTTTGCCGAGCCTACCAAGACGCTGAGGGAAGCCACCGCGAAGATCGTGAGTCCGAGCGATACGGAGGAGCAGAAGGCGCGCAAGCTCTACGACGAGGTGATGAAGCTCGACAATACCGATTTCACTCGCGAGAAATCGAGAGCCGAGCTCAAGAGCGAAAAGCTGAGGCAGATTAAGAACGCCGAGGATGTGTGGAATCAGAAGGGCGGCTCTTCCGACGATATCGCGCGGCTGTACGTGGCGCTTGCCCGAGCCGCAGGGCTGCACATTTTCCCCATGCAGGTGGTTGACCGCAAGCGGGCTATGTTCGACCCGAGCTATCTCACACTCGGTCAGCTCGACGACTATATTGCCATGCTTACTCTGAATGGCAAGGATGTCTACATTGATCCCGGCCAGAAGATGTGTCCATTTGGCGTGCTCCATTGGAAGCATTCGCTCGCGTCCGGACTTGTACTCTCTGACAACGGTCCGATGGCCGGAACGACGCCTGCTCCTCAGTACACGGCGTCGGTCATCGGCCGGATCGCTGACCTGGCCATCGATTTGTCTGGAGGCGTAAAAGGCACCGCGCGCTTCGTCATGAGCGGCCAGCAGGCACTGCATTGGCGCCAGCTTGCGCTTGAGAACGATGAAGAAGAAGTCCAGAAACAGTTTATTGAGTCCATTCGCTCTGAAATGCCGGACGGGGTGCAGGCGGATTTTGATCATTTCCTAGGGCTTCAGGAGTACAACTCGAATCTGGTCGCAATTATCAAGGTCTCCGGCAATCTCGGAGCTTTCACTGGAAAGCGCCTTTTTCTGCCCGAGATGTTCTTCGAGGCTCACGCAAAACATCCATTTGTCGCGCAGGACAAGCGAACGGTGCCAATTGACGTCCACTATCCGAGCATGGAAAAGGACGAGGTCACGTATCACTTGCCTGCGGAGTTCGCGCTGGAAACCGCACCCCAGCCGACAGACGTCTCATGGCCCAGTCATGCGGTACTCAAGGCATCGGCATATCCAAAAGGGAACGTTGTGAGTGTGGGCCGCACCGCGGCATTCAACTTCACGGTTCTGTCGCCGAAGGACTACAACGACCTTCACGACTTCTACCAGAAGGTGGCCGCAGCCGATCAACAACAGCTCGTGCTCACGCGCGCCCAGGTCGCCAAGGGGAACTGAAATGAAAGCTCGGCTCTGTTGCGCAGTTCGTTTTCCTGTACTGGTGGTCGCCTGTCTTGCCTTCGCGTGCGCACCTGCATCGGCAGGCATCTTCAGCAGGAATCAGCCTGTGCCTGACTGGGGCATGGCTGCGTACAAGACCCATACGCCCGATTATGCGAAGGATGCCTCCGCGGTCATCCTGTACGACGAGTACGTGGAAACGATCGACGCCAATGGCAGGGCAACCGAGCGCGAGCGCGAGGCGATTCGGATCCTGAAGCCACAGGGGCGCCATGATACGTGCGAAGTGGGCTATGACGTGGATGAGAAGATCAACTATTTCCGCGTGTGGACCATCGCAGCCGACGAGAAGCAGTACATGGCGCAGGATACGGATTTCGCCGAGGTGGGCGACACAAGTATCCCCATCATGCTCTCAACCCACAAAGCACGTATCGCGCATCCTCCAGCCGCGGACGTAGGCGCCACCATCGTCTGCGAGTCGGAAGAGGTGCTTGAACCCTACATGCACGAGAAGGTCTGGCACATCCAGAGCGGGATTCCTGTGGTGTTTCAGGCTCTCGAAGTCGATCTGCCCCCCGGCCACGCTCATTCGCAGGCCTGGCACAGCTTTAAATCTGTCCAGGGCGTCGAGGTTGCTCCAAATCATTGGCGCTGGGAATTGAAAGACATTCCCGCGCTCGATCTGCGAGATATTTCGGCACATCCGGCGTGGGGCGCGCTGGCGGCCCGCATGAGCGTGCAGTGGGGCGATGCCGCCGTGGAAGGCGCTGACAATCAATGGAAAGCGATCGGAGAGTGGGTCACCACGCTGGAAGCTGATCGACCCACACCCTCGCCGGAGATTACGAGCTATACGCAGACGCTTATCGCCGGAGCGCCTGACTTCTATACCAAGCTAAGCCGCATCACCGATTCCATTCAGAAGAACATCCGCTACTTCGTCGTAGAGCGTGGCATAGGGGGCTTTCAGGCGAACCATGCCGCTGACATCTTTCGCAATCGGTACGGGGACTGCAAAGACAAAACCACGCTGCTGATTGCGATGCTGCGCGTGGCTGGCATCGATGCGTATTACGTGCCGGTGGATGACAAGCGTGGGATTGTCGATCCAGATGATCCCTCGCTTTACGGTAATCACATGATCACCGCAATCGAGATTCCAGCGGATGTGAAGGATCCACGTTTGCTGGCAGTTGTGAAGGCGCGGGACGGCAAACGCTACCTGATCTTCGATCCGACGAACGAGCGCACACCGGTTGGAAATCTTCCTTCATATGAGCAGGGAAGCTACGGCACGCTCGCAGCAGGCCCAGCGAGCCAGGTCATCGCCCTGCCGGTCCTTCCGCCTGACGCAAACGGCACCGAACGCAAGGGAGCCTTCACGCTTGCTCCCGACGGTACTCTGAAAGGTCTCGTCGATACGCACCACTCCGGCCCGGAGGGCGCGGATATTCGAATGCTCCTCAAGTACTCCGACGAGAAAGAGCGTCGAGAGTCGCTGGAGACGGAGATCTCGCACGATGTGCCGGGGGTGGTGCTGGATTCCTTCCAGTTTGTACAGCCTCAGGAACTGGACCGGCCGCTCGAAGTGCACTACAAGCTCACTGCTTCGCAGTATGCTCATCAGGCCGGACCGCTGCTGCTGGTGCGGCCGCGCGTAGTGGGCTCAGATGCGGTTCCGTTCGACGGCAAACCACGGACGATCCCGATTGACCTGAGCGCAACTGGGCGCTGGCGCGACAGCTTCGACATCACGCTGCCGGCCGGTTACGTGGTGGATGAGACGCCCGATCCGGTGAATCTCGATCTGGATTTTGCCAGCTATCACTCGAACATCACGGCCAAGGGCGACCAGCTGCACTACGAGCGGGAGCTGGTCGTTCGCCAGGTCCTGCTTCCCGCCGCCCGTGCTGACGATTTCCGCAAGCTCGAGGGCGTGATCCTGATGGACGAGAAGGGAACGGCGGTGCTGAAGAAGCAATAGAGAGTACTTCTCCGTTTGGATTGGGCCGCGCAAATTTCGCGCGGCCTTTCTGTTTTGAGCCTGGAACCGAAGGAGGCAACTGTGTCTGGCCCGTCCCGAAAACCCGAAGGCGGCCGAGTGTCCTAATCTTGAGTTATGAATGATCGGGAACTGCTGGCGCAGATTGCGCGTTCGGCAAGCGGCAAAGCAGGCTACAAGCAGCTCGTTCGCGAACTTGGCCTGGGCGGCGGCCGCGAACGCCGGCTCCTGCTTGAGCAGCTCGCCCGGATGACCGCACGGGGCGACCTGATCAAAACCGATCGCGAGCACTGGAGCACTCCGAAGAAAGCGGGAGGCGCGTCGCGCGACAACCTGCTCGCGGGCCGGCTCGATCTTCATCGTGATGGCTACGGATTTGTGCGTCCCAATACGCGCCACGGTGCGGCGAAGGATGGCCGTGGGGTGCAGGACGATGTTTTCATTCCGCCTGACGAGATTAACGGAGCCATGCAAGGCGACCAGGTACTTGTCGAGCTTGCGCCTCCACGCGCTGATGGACGCCGGCTCGGTCGTGTCGCCCGCATTCTTGAGCGGCGCAATCCGACCGTGGTCGGCGTCTTTCACTACGCCAGGACGGAACGCGAAATGGGACATAAAGTGGTTCCCTTCGACGAGCGCATGACGCAGGTCATCGTGATTCCGCGCGGGGAGGAACTGCCGCCGGAGCCGGAGCAACAAGGCTCCCCGCATCGCGTTTTGGGACGCGAAGCTGCCGTCACTGTGGATCATGACGATCTCGAAGGCCTCGTTGTCGATGTTGAGATCACAAGCTGGCCTACGCCAACGCGTCCGCCTATCGGGCGTGTGATCGAGGTGCTCGGCGACCCAGACGATTTCGGCGTCGATGTCGAGATGATGATTCGCAAGCATCAGCTGCCGCGTGTCTTCCCGGAGAAAGTGATGGCGGAAGCGCGTGCGGTGGCATTTCTCGACGACGTAGAGGTCAATCGCCGCCGGAATTTCCGTGGACTGCCGGTCGTCACCATCGACGGCGAAGCTGCACGCGATTTCGACGACGCAGTTCTTGTCACCGAGCGCGCAGACGGCGGCTACGAACTTCAGGTTCACATCGCAGACGTTGCCGAGTATGTCGGCGAGGGGACCGACCTCGATCTCGAAGCGCGGCTGCGCGGCACGAGCGTCTACTTTCCTGACCGCGCGATTCCGATGCTACCGCAGGAACTATCCACGGATATCTGCAGCCTGCGCCCCAAGGAAGACCGCCTCGTGCTGAGTTGCTTGATGCAGCTCAGCACCGCGGGTCGCGTCGAAAGCTTCGAGATCGTTGAGGGTGTCATTCGCTCCGCGGAGCGCATGACCTACACCGACGTACATGCGATCCTCGAGAGCGATGCAGGCACCCGCGCCCGATATGCACCGCTTGTCGCAGACTTTGAGCGTATGCAGCGCCTGGCGATGCTGATGAACAAGCGTCGCGAAGAGCGCGGGTCAATTGATTTTGATCTGCCTGAGCCGGTGATTGAATTCGACGACCAGGGACAGATGCGCGGCGTTACGCGCGCAGAGCGTACGTGGGCGAATCGCCTGATTGAAGAATTCATGCTCGCCGCCAACGAGTGCGTCGCCACCTGGCTCGAGGATCTGGGTGTGCCGTCGCTCTATCGTATCCACGAGAAGCCCGATCCGCGTCGCGTTGTGCAATTTGAGGAGATCGCCGCAGGTTTCGGCCACTCGCTTGGCATCGGCGCGCTTCCCGTCAAGCGCATTCAGACGCGCGGCGATCGCCGCGAGGCGCAGCGCAGCGGGCGGCAGGCGCGCACGCACGAAGTCCCTGAAGACATCGCTGTGACGCCGAAGATGTACCAAAAGCTGGCCGCGCGCATCGAGGGCAAACCGGAGGAACGCATCCTCAGCTACCTGATGCTGCGCTCGCTCAGCCAGGCCCGCTACTCCGAGATCAACGAAGGCCACTTCGCGCTTGCCGCGCCAACCTACACGCACTTCACATCGCCCATTCGCCGGTATCCGGATTTAATCGTTCACCGCATTGCCAAAGCATTGCTTCGCGCGGGTGTCGATGGCCGCGCGGAGGTTGCCGCAGACCGACATGCTTCGCCCTGGACGCATCCGCACGAAGGCTTCAGAGGCATCGTGATTCATCGCGGAAGAAGACATGGGCACAGTGCGTTCTCAGCGCAGCCGCCGATCGCAGAGGCTGAACTCGCGCAGATTGCACAAGAATCGAGCGAGGCCGAACGCCGCGCCGCTGAGGCGGAGCGCGAGTTGGTGGAATGGAAGAAGGTCGGTTTCATGCAAGACCGCGTGGGCGAGGAGTTCGCTGCGCTCGTTCTTAATCCAACCAAGTACGGTCTCTTCGTCGAGCTGACCGATCTTTTCGTCGAGGGTCTCGTGCCGATCGATACGCTGCGCGACGACCGCTATACGTGGCGTGAGAATACGCACGAGATTGTCGGCGAGCGGTGGGGCAAGCGCTTTCGCGCGGGCGATCATGTGCAGGTGATTCTCGATCGTGTGCTTGCGCAGGAGCGCCGTCTGCAGTTCTCGATTGTGGAAGAAGGCATTCCTCTCACCGGGAAAAAGCAGCCGAAACCGCCCGCGAAATCAAAGGCAAATCGGCGCAAAAAAGTTCCCACTTCACGGCCCAAAAAGGTGCGGCGGCGCGGCGGAAGCGGCAGAAGCCGCTAAAGCGATGCCGCAGTTGCTTTTTACCGTTTCTTCCTGCGCCAGCAGTTGTCTCTTAAGGAAGGAGACACTCGTCGCCCGCGTTTCCAGACATAGGGACAGCGGAATCTCCGCGCGCGAGTTCGTCCGGACAGACCGCAATCGGTTCAAGAGGCCTCAGGCGCCCGCCTGTTGCGCGGCAATTTTGCCGATGATTGGCAGCTGGTATCGCTCGCCTTTCAAGGCCTTGAGCAACACGATGATCCAAACCACCAGGAAGGCGAGCGAAACAAACGGCACAAGTACCCAGCCGATCACCGGAATCACGCTGAGTGCGGCGTGGACGGCAAACGTGGCGATGCTGAGAAAGATGCATTGCCATGAGTGAAAGCGAACATAGGAGTTTCTGTTGTAGGGCTCGATGATCAGGAACACGATCGCCGGGATCAGGGTGACGTACGCCAGTGCTCCGGCAGCGTTGTCAGATAGGCCGCTTTGTGCGGCCTGCGGGGGGACTGGGGTGTACTGAGGGGAATCAGACATGGTAGCTCCTTCACTTTTTGACCCTGAATCGAACTGGGAAATTAAGGAAAAGAGCGGTTAAAACCGGATAATTTGCGCGATGGCGCAATACCTGCGCTTCTTAGCGGTGAAAAGAAGACTACTTCATTGCGAGCTTTTCGGCAATACCGCCGAGCAGCGGCACTCTGAAGCGTTTTCCGTTCATTGCTCGGATGACGCAAATCAGCCACACAACGATCCACACCAGCGAGAGCACTCGCAGCATATAGACCAGGACCATCGAGCCGAGAAAAATGGTGAGCAAGGTAATTGCGCCGAAGACGATTTCCACAACGAAAGCTGCGATGAAGAGTAGCATCGACTGCCAGGCATGAAAACGCACGGAGCCGCTGTTCTTGTAAGGCGAGACGAGTAGAAACAGTGCGGCCGGAAAAAAAGTGAAATAGGAGATCGCGCTGGCTGCGTTTTCCGAGATTCCGATGCGACCGGTGGTCGTCGTCATGCCAATTCCTTTCAAGCGATCCACAAATCCTGTGGTGCGCCTTCCCGGCGGCCGGGCAAACTGCATAGAAGTGGTCTGAGATAAAGAAAGCTCCCATGCCCGTATAACGTCAAGCAGAATCGGCGCTTCTGAGCGCCTCTGGTACCGTGCAACTGATTAGAACAACAGCATTTCGGGAGGGCGTTCGGTGAGCAGTTCCGGATCGTTGTTGCGCACATTGCCAACACGCTCATGTACCGGCCACGAACGCATCTTTTCTGCCGGATAGGGCCGGAGCAGATCTACGGGCGGGCGCGCCGGATCGCCGGAATCCGCAGGCCCCATCCAGCGCGAGTAGTCCTGCGGATCGAGGATCACCGGCATCCGGTCGTGTACGCGCTCGGCCAACTCATTGGGATCGGTAGTGAGGATGGTGAAGGTCTCGAGCGGCTCACCCTCCTTCGGTTTCCAGCGCTCCCAGAGGCCGGCAAATGCGTAGGGCTTGCCGCTTTGCATGGCGAAGGCAAACGGCCTCTCTGTCTTCGAGTTGATCCGCTGCCACTCGTAAAAAGCGTCTGCCGGAACGAGGCATCGGCGCCGATTGAGCGCTTCGCGAAACAGCGGCTTGGTCGCCGCCTCCTCGGCTCGGGCGTTGATCGTGGAGTAGCCGATCTTCGCGTCCTTTGCCCAGTAGGGCACCAGTCCCCAGCGCATGAGCGCGAACTCGCGTTTGCCGGTGTCACGATTGAGGCGCACCACCGGCTGCATGGTCTGCGGCGCGACGTTGTAGTCGGGCGCGAACCACGGCATGTCTTCCAACTCCACGCCAAACCAGTCGGCGAGGACCTCCTGGGTGGATCGACGGGCGAATCGTCCGCACATATGTGGATAGGATAAATTCGCCGCGGCCCCGCATCTCTCGAGAACCGATTTACGTTCTTTTCAACGCGGATACTGTAACTTTCCCCCGCGACGGTCACTCTCCTCCATGAGCCGTCGGCACATCTGTGCGTTGATGTGCCGAAAAGGCCAAATTCCCTACATTGGAGTGTCGAAGAACATGAAGAGCATTAGGCTCCCACTCGTCGTGTGTCTATGTGCAGCATCCGCAATTGTAGTGACGCAGCAAAGTGCGGCGGCAGAGGAAAACGCAGGCGCAGTTTTCGTTATGACCAATGCTGCCAACGGTAACCACATCGAGTCGTACGCGCGGCATGAGGATGGCTCCCTGCAGTGGGTCGCCAGCTTCTCAACCGGCGGAAACGGAAGCGGCGGCACCATCGATCCGCTTCATTCGCAAGGTTCCTTGACCCTGAGCGATGATCGCCACTTGCTCTTTGCCGTCAACGCCGGCAGCGGGACAGTATCGTCGTTCGCGGTTGACGGCACCGCGCTTACTCTCGTCGACACGGTCGGCAGCGGGGGCAGCGCTCCTTCTACCGTTGCTCAAATCGGCAAACTCGTCTACGTCCTCAACTCCGGCGGGAACGGAAATGTCAGCGGATTCCGCGTCACTCCCAACGGTCATTTGCACTCTATTGAAGAATCCACACGCAATCTCAGCGGACTCTCAACTTCTCCAACCTCACTTGCCTTCAGTCCGAATGGCCAGTTCCTGGTGGTAACCGAGAACGCTACCAACAACGTTGACGTCTTCAGGGTTCGTCCGAACGGAACGCTCTCCGACGTCGTAGCTAATACCACGCCAGGCGCAGCTCCGTTCGCAGCCGGGTTTGCTCCCAACGGTGCGCTTATCGTTGCGGGCACTTCAAATACCATCGCATCGTTCAGCATTCAAGGGAACCAGACCATCCAGACAATTACGCATGCGCTCCCTACAGACGGCATGGCGACCTGCTGGAGCGTGATCACGCCAAACGGCCGCGTTGCCTACGCCGTCAATGCAGGCACCTCGAACATCGCGGGATTTGACATCGCAACGACGGGCGCGCTTTCCCCGATTGGCGCTACGATCGTTGGTTCAAATCCCAGCGGTAGCACCAATCTCGACACTGCGATCAGTGCCGACGGCAAGTTCGTCTACACACTGAACGCGACCACGGGCTCCATCGGCATCTTCTCGGTCCAGAGCGATGGCACTCTCCTGAGCGACGGGCAGGTTGGCGGGCTTCCCGCATCGGCAGGTCTGAACGGCATCGCAGCGTTTTAGAGGGAGGTTTGCGAGGAGCTGCTCTGGCGGCTCCTCGCGTTTTCCCTATGCGTGCGTCCGACCGGCTTTCATCCCCATCCCATACAATGAGGAGTGGGAGCTGCGACGATGGCGCATATGGTGTTTTGTGTTCGCTACAAAAAGGAACTGGAGGGGCTCGACGAGCCGCCCTTCGATTCGGAGTTCGGCCAGAAGATATATAAGAATGTATCGAAAGCTGCGTGGAGCGAGTGGGTCGATCGCCAGAAGATGCTGCTCAACGAATACCGTCTGCAGCCCTGGACACCGCAGGCGCAGCAGTTCCTGGTCGAACAGATGGAGCAGTTCTTTTTCGGCGAGGGCTCAGCACTGCCCCAGGAGTACGTTCCACCGTCGCACTGAGCACTTGCTTCGTCGTCGCATAGCAACCTAATTGAGGTGTCATCCTGAGCGAACGGAAGCCCGAACGCTTTTCGGGGTCCCAAAGATCGATTTTGGCTCGTGGGCCAGGGTTTTCGGAGTGATGAGCGAAGGATCTGGTTTTTGCACATGCCAAATCCGCGACCGGGTCTGCAGAGGCGTTCCAGGCAGGACCTCAGCACTTTCTGCTGGTGTACACTAAGTCAGAACCCCATGGGCCGGTCCGCTGCGGCGAACCGGCTCTACTGTGTCGGGACGTGGCTCAGCCTGGTAGAGCACTCGCTTGGGGTGCGAGGGGTCGGCAGTTCAAATCTGCCCGTCCCGACCATTTAAGTCATTCACTTACAAAACTAACTCTTTGGGTTCCGACTGGAGCTGTGGGGACTTTTGTGGGGACCCCGGCGTAATTTCGCGCGCTTGGGCCCCCAACGGGCTTATTTAGGCGTCCACAAGTTTTCCGGACTTCGTCGCGAGATTAGCTCCGTTTAGATGTTGCACTGCAGACGCTTGTAATCGGTAATCGCGGGTTTCAACCACGAGCCGGCCGCAGAGCGTTTCGGTCTAAAATCTCAGCCGCAATGCAAACTGGATTTCACGTGGCGTATATCCCGCCGTCAATTGCGTTAGCCGGCCAAAGTTTGCCCCACCCAGCACCGCCGACGGCGACGCGAAATTAGCGGTGTTGGTCAGATTGAAGACTTCCGTGCGGAACTGAAGCGTAGCCTCTTTGCGCAGCGTGAAGTTCTTGAACAGGGAGATGTCGATATGCCGCACGGGCGGGCCCTGAAGTTGGTTGCTCCTCTCGGTGCCCAGCGTGCCCTGCGGTTGCGCACGAAATGCGTTCACGTTGAAGTATTGGCTAACTCCCGGATGACCGACCCTCGGATTCCCAACTTGATCCGGCCGATCGGCTAAAGACGCTCCGGGGTTTGTGTTGCTCACATCGTTTGCATTCAGCACCGTGTAGGGCAGGCCAGTGGACCAGACGCCCGAGAGGTTCAACTGCCAGCCGCGCAACACCACCGAGCTGCGGTGTCTCTTGCCGAGGGGCAGCTCATAAAACAGCGTAGCCGCGGCGCGCTGGCGCACATCGAAGCTGCTGTTGCCATAGTCAATAACAGACGAAAGAGCTGGAACGGTTCCGAAACCCTGGCCGGTGTTGTCATCCAGGCTGTGCGCTCCTGAGTAGTTGATGTGCGCGGTCAAACCGTGGCGCAGTTCGTGAGAAAAAGTTACCTGCAGCGCGTGGTACGAAGACGATCCCTCCGTGTCCACATAGCCGATATCGGCCAGGTTCGGATCGACCGCGTGATATGGCCGCAAACTGTTCGGGTCGGTGGCTGTATTCGGCGGCGGCGCGTTCAAATCGGGAAAATAACGTGCTTGACGGCGGCCAAGAGTGCCCACATAAAACGCTGTCAGCGTGTTTCCTGCGAATTGGCGCTCCACGCCAAGATTGATCTGCAGCATCGCACTCATTCTCTCGCCGAACGAGCGGGCCCCATAAGGAATATCACCAGCGGGGCTGTGGTAGTCAGGCGCCGCGGGTTCGGGAAGCCCCGCCGCAAGCGACGTATATCCTGCCGGGCAAGTAGCGGAGCTACACGAACCGAACGTATAAGCAAAGGGCGCGATCTCGTACACAAATCCATCCAGCGGGCGGAAATAGACAATCCCCAGCCCCCCTCGGACTGTCGTTTGGTTGTCGATTCCCAATGTGAATCCAAAGCGCGGTCCAATGCTGCCATAGTCGGTCCGGACACCTGCGGTCCGGGACACGCCATCCTGATCCGCAACGACAATTCTGCCGGTGGCTGCGTCAAAGTTAGATATTCGGTTCCTTTGTTCTGTGGGTGGCGTAAAGACGTCGTAGCGCAGCCCGAGGTTAAGATTCAGGTGCGATGCGGGCTTCCATGTGTCCTGGAAGTATCCAGAAGCCTCCCACGAACGGATGTGCCAATCCACCAGATCGACTTCTCGTTTGACCTGAAGGAATTGCCCCTCGAGGAGACTGGGAAGATCAAGTACGTTCCATGTTCCCAGCCCGGCGCCACTGCCGCTATCGTCCCAGTTGCGGCGAATCAGAGTCGCGCCTGTCGCAAGACTGTGCGCACCCTGGCTCCATGTGAGGGCAGCCCCGTATTGAAACGTACTGTCCGACTGGTCGATGGGGCGCCAGAATCCGTCCGTTCCCAGCGGAGATGCGGCAAGAACGTTAACCGGGGCCAAGCCATTACTTGTGGAGGCAAGGTTAATCCCGGGTTGTCCAAAGGCCTGGTTGACCGCGACACTTGGATTCAGACCCGTATCGCGCTCATGCCAGTAAACGTTGCCCGCGCGTAGATCAAGCACCAGGTTACTGCGGAACTCGTGAGTCCAATCAACCACGGTGTTGAAGCCCAGGTCATACATGTTTCCGGCGAAACTGGTTAGCGAACCGCCCGGTCGAATGATCATCCCGCGATCTTCGACCGCGGGAAACTGCCCCGGGATATAGACAAGCGTCCGGTTATAGCTGAAGCGGCTGAAGAAGCGGTCGCGATCGGAAAAGCGGGGGTCGATGCGCAGGTCGCCGGTCTGCGCAAAGTTCGTCCCACTGGGCGCACTAACGAACTGATCTGCCGATCCGGCCACATTCGGCAGCGGATACAGTTTGAAGTAGGCGAGACCAGCCGGATCGATCTGCTTAAGCGCTGGCCCACCCGCATCGCTGAAATCGCCGGGATGCGCATGTTCCCAGGCAGTGGGGACCGTCAGCTCGACCGGCGCCCGGCCCTGCACCAGCCGAAACCCCTCATAGTCACCGAAATAGTAAGCCCTGTTCCGAACAAACGGACCGCCGAGACTCGCGCCAAACTGATTTTGCCGCAGCTCCGGCTTGGCATTCTTTGCGCCGAACTGAAACGGAAACGCATCCAGAACGTCGTTGCGGAAGTACTCATAGGCGGAGCCGTGAATCGCATCCGCGCCGGACTTCGTTTGCACGTTGACTACCCCGCCGCCTGCCTGACCCAACGACGCCGAATAGGCACTGGCGAACACCTGTACCGCGTCGATGCCTTCTACCGAGGGGTGCACGGCAATTTGCGAGTTTATGCGCTCGTTGTTGTCGATGCCATCTATCTGGTGATAGTTCGTTGTCTCCGGCTGCCCACCGATCGAGACCGCGGAGGAATCGTGCTGCGCGCCGGGCCGGCTGCCGCTTGCGTTGGCATTTGCGCTGCCCTCATTGGCTCCGGCGGAGACCTGCACCAAACTGACGAAGTTGCGCTGATTCTCCGGCAGGTCGCTTACCGATTTACCGGCAAGTGCGGTACCCAGCCGCGAGGTCACGCTCTCCTTCGATCCCGTCATTACATCGGCCGCGTCGCCAGGCACAAGGACTGCAATGGCCCGCGCGGAGTCGCCGGCTACGAGTGGCAGCGTTGCGACAGCAAATGTCCTGTAGCCGAACGCTGTGACCTCCAGCCGGTACTCACCTGCCGGTAATCCTGCAAAGTCGAAGGTTCCGTCGGCGAAGCTCTTTGCCGTTTTCCGCGAGTGCGTATGCAGGTCTTCGAGAAGCACTGCTGCTCCGCTGACCGACCTACCCGATACCGCTGTCACCCTACCTTTCAACTCTGCAACGTTGACAGCTGCCTTCCTCTGATTTGAGGATTCACCGCCGCTGACGCCGTGCTGCGCGCGCGACAACGTTGCCGCGCAAACCACCAATGCGATCAATAGAGGAGAGGACTTCGCTCGCACTCTCCAATGAGCCATGGCAGGATGCTCCTTTCCGCCTCCGGCTCACATCCTCCGCCAGCACCCGGCTGGGCTCCATCGGTTTTCCGCGAACTATCCTTGGCATTCTGCAAACGCCTTTTCCATGATGGCCAACGGTTTCGAACGCGACAGAGGTTGGGCGTTTGAATCCTGCACGGTTCCAATCCGAAATCACATGAACATGAGGCGCAGCAGAATCGACGAAAACCCCGTCAAAGTGCGTTCGCGGTGCTCATAAGCCCTTTCGTGCTCCTGCCAGTGACGCTGGCCAAGTGTTGGCTTGCATTTCGCCGGACCGTGCGAAAATGGCTTCTCAGAATCGCGAGTGGAACTCCCGGTCGATCCAGGTCCCTCGCGGTGAGAGAGATGAGAAAACCTAACCACTACCCGGGGCACACCACTCTGTTTGTGGTGTGGCAGTTGTTGGCAGTCGTGTCCTATGTGCGCTACGCCATAGAAGCTGGCGCGACGACGAACAACCTGGTCCGGGATCTTCTCGACTGGTCGACCTGCTACTACCCTTGGTTTCTCCTCACGCCGCTGCTCTTCCGGCTGGAGCGGCGCTTTCCATTGGGCGAGGCAGGGTGGGCAAAGAATCTGATTGTGCTTGCCACGATCAGCTTGCCGATGTCGTGGCTGGCATACGCGACAACCATTGTGTTCGATTCGGGAGTGAGTTTCGCGTTTCATCGCTCGCCACTGGCAACTGACAAACTCTGGCCCATGCCGCTCCGCGAGGTGGTTCTCGAGCAGGCCCTTTACTGGACGACGGTCGGCGCAGCCTGCGTGATTCGCAAGCTCATCGAACTGCGTGAGAAGGAACGGCTCGCTGCTCAGCTAGCTCTCGAGAAATTGGAGATCGAAGCCAGCCTGCGCCGTTCGGAGCTGGAGATGCTCCGCATGCGTCTCAATCCGCACTTCCTCTTTAACAGCCTGCAGAATATCTCCGCGCTCGCGCGCAGAGATCCTGACGCCGCCAGTCAAATGCTGGCGCGGCTGGGCGACGTGCTCCGCGCCGCGCTGCGCAAAGGCGGCGAGGCGCAAACCACACTTGCAGCGGAGATCGCTCTCACCAAAGCCTACATCGCCGTCGAACAAATTCGCTTCGCCGGCCGTCTTTCAGTGTTGTTCGAGATCGAGCCGGAGTTGGAGAGTGCGGAGGTCCCCGGCTTCCTGCTGCAGCCCCTCGTTGAGAATGCAATGACGCACGGATTGCGAGGCATCGAACTGGGTGGGACAATCTGGGTTCGGGGCATTCGTGAGAACAGCAGCCTTGTGCTCACGGTCAGAGATAATGGTTCAGGGCCTTCCGCCGAATCCATCGCTAATCTCGAGATGGGCATTGGGCTCGGCTCAACCTGCGAGCGATTGGATCGCATGTATCCGGGCCACCACTCACTCTCGCTGCAGCGCCTGCCCGAGGGCGGCACGGAGGTCCGGATCGTCCTTCCCCTCGAGTGGGACTCAGATTCAAAGGAGAAGCCTCCGCATGAACTCAGTCCGGTTACTCATCGTCGATGACGAGCCGCTAATCCGCGCGGACATCCGCGATGGTCTGCGATTCATGGACGGTATCGAAGCGGCCGGCGAGTGCGGCTCCGGCGCCGAAGCTATGCGGGCGCTCGTTTCTCAGCAAATCGATCTTGTGCTGCTCGACGTGCAGATGCAGGACTCGACCGGCCTCGACGTCGTCGAAAAAATTGGCCCGGCGCGAATGCCGCCCGTCATCTTCGTTACCGCATACGACGAATACGCCGTCAAGGCATTCGAGCTGAATGCGGTCGACTATCTGCTCAAGCCATTCGACAACAACCGCCTTCTCCAAAGCGTCGAGCGAGCCCGCGCGCGAATCGCTGAAAAGCGCCACACCTTGCTCGCGGATCAGTTACAGGCCCTGCTTGACTCCCGCGCCCGCAAGTGGCCCGACCGCATTGTCGTGAAACATGGAGAGCGGTTCGATTTCGTGACTGTCGATTCTATTGACTGGATCGAGTCGGCGGACAATTATGTGCAGCTTCACTGCGGCCCGCGGAAGCATCTACTCGCCGAAAGCCTCTCGAGTCTCGATAGACGGTTGAATCCAACCCTCTTTCTGCGCATCCATCGGGGCCGCATCGTTAACCTCTCGCGTATTCTTGCCGTTCATCCATTGCTAAGTGGCACTTATGAGCTCGAACTTCGCGGAGGCACGCGCCTCACCTCAGGCCGCCAATACAAAGTCGCAATCCAGACAGTTCTTCAGAACAAGTCGATGTAATGATACGTCTTCATTTAGCTGCGCATAGGCCTAAGCACTTGTAGAAAGAACGCGAGCCGGTGATGCGAGCGGGTGGGCAGGTTGATCGACTCGACCTGGTGCCTTTTTGAACCCGTGATTCTCAGCGACGACTGCGTCCAGGCTAGAGGGCGGTGGCACGGCAGCCCCTGCTCCATTCCGGTAGGACCAGCCCCATCCGTACATTGGCTCCACTCGGATTCTTAGAGGTTCGATGATAACGAGCTTGTGTGGATGTCGGGTTCTGGGCGATTATCGGCTTCTCGGAACTTTGACCAATCGCGGCCCCAAGAGCCCGGTAGTTTCTGTATACCCGGTGGGCGCATGCGGTGGGTATAGACCTAAACAAAGATGGTGAATAAGCGAAAGGATCATGCCTTCGACTGTTGTTTCCCGTTGCACCTGCTGCGAGCGCTCGCCACCCTCTTCAAAGAACGGCAAAGGTCTCCCGCTCCGAACCCTCGCGGATCCGTCCGCCATTGAATGACATTCTTTTTACAAAGTCATGACAACGCCGGCGAAGCGTTGGCTGTACACGTATACCGTCCTTGGAAGAGGCGTATATGAGCCTTCCATTTTTTAGAATCCCGAGAATTCGAAGAGAGAGTCGATCCTCTCAAAACTGAGACTTTTCAGGTGTCAGGGACGTCTATAGGCAAAGAAATCGTCGTCCGGAGTTTCCCACACAGTTGTCCCCGGCAGACGAAGCCATATTGACCGCAGCGATCGTTTTTCAACTGAAGGGTTGCACGGGCTAACAGTTAGCGGCAAGCATTTCGGAGGTCATATGAAACGTATTGGATTCCTTGCACAGGGAATTCTTACGGGAATTCTCTCGGCCACGGCATGGTCACAATCCACAGCAAGCCTTTCCGGAACTGTCACTGATCCAACCGGAGCGGTGGTTCCAGGTGCAAAGGTCACCGTACACAGTCTAGGCACGGGTGCAGACAGAGAATTCGTCACTGATGCAGCCGGAATATATGTGGTTCCATCGCTCCAACCCGGCGACTACAAAGTGCAGGCAACGGCGACTGGATTCGGCACATTCACTGTCGAAAAAGTAACCCTCAACGTTGACCAGAAGGCCACCGTAAACATGCAACTTGCCGTCTCCTCAGCGGGCGTAACAGTGCAGGTGAGCGCAGCCGCCATGCAGATTGAATCCGAGACGGTCACCGTCGGCCAGGTCATCGACAAATCCACCGTTCAGAATCTGCCGCTCAATGGTCGGCATTTTCTCGACCTTACAACTCTCACTCCAGGCGGCGTAGTCGCTGACACGGCTGGCAACCTTACTTCCCCAAGCCGGGGTCTCGGCGCAAACTCCTTCATTACTGCCGGGAATCGCGAAGACTCGGTGAACTTTCAGATCAACGGTATCAATCTCAACGACATCGTCCAAAATCAGATCACCTTTCAGCCATCAATCAGCACAACGTCTGAGTTCAAGATCAACAACTCCACATTCAGCGCGGAGTACGGCCGGAGCAACGGCTCGATCGTTACCGTTGCTACACGCTCCGGCACGAACAAGTTTCATGGAGAGGCCTTTGACTACTTCCGCAACGAAGCTCTCGACGCGCGAAACTACTTCAACCGAAGCATCAACGTCACAACGGGAGCTCCCCTTGGTACAGGCGGTTTGAAAGCTCCTCTCAAGCGAAACAACTTTGGCGGATCCTTGGGTGGTCCCATCTGGAGAGACCGCACGTTCTTTTATGGCAGTTATGAGGGCCTGCGTCAGCATCAGGGAATTCTGCAGAATAGCACGGTGATCTCACCTGCTAATCGAGCGGCAATCGAGGCAAACAAGGCCAATGCTCCCGCGGCCGCCGCATTGACCGCGCTCATCCCTCTACCGAACAGCGGAAACAACTACGTTGCGTTCACGCCCGGTCCGGTCCAGATCGACCAGTTTACCGGCGACGGCCTGCACCAGTTCCATACCTCCGATTCACTGCACGGCTTTTACGCCTTCCAGAAAGATGTTCGTACGGAGCCGGCTCTCCAGGGCGACACCATTCCAGGCTGGGGTGACCATCGCCATGCGCATCGCCAGATCGGAACCCTGAGCGAGACGCACATCTTCAGTCCGAGGCTCGTGAATGAAGCGCGCATCGGCTTCAACCGTATTTCCATCTCGTTTAATCCGGCCAACCTCACCGACCCTACCAGCGTGGGCATCGGCAACGGCCTTAGCGGCAATGTCGGCCTGCCTCAGATCACGCTTTTGGACATCAACCTCGTCTTCGGTGGCCCCTCGGGATTCCCGCAGGGGCGTACAGATACAACCGGGGTCGCATCGGATACGCTCTCCTTGCTCTCAGGCAAGCACAGCTTGAAGGTTGGCGGCGAGTTCCGGCGTTATCTCGTCGCCAGCTTCGGTCAGAACATCGGCTCGCTCACCTACGTTACTTCAACCACGCCAACCAGCAACTTCCAGACGGATACGGCGACTGTATTCGCCGTCCAGCCCACTACGGTTTCGAGCCGAGTCTATGCCAGCGCGCTGGCTGGATTCGCCCAGGACAACTTCAAAGCGACGCGAAATCTCACACTGGAACTGGGCCTGCGGTTCGAGTGGAACGGGACGCCCGTCGAAGGCGCAAACCGCTTCACCATCTTCAACCCGGCCAATGTCGCTCTTACCCAGGTAGGCACCAACGGGCTCGCACGGAACGCCGCGTACAACCAGAACTACAACTGGGAGCCCCGCGCGGGGTTTTCCTGGGACGCATATGGCAACGGCAGGACCGTGGTGCGTGGAGCCTACGGCTACCTGGTCGACCAGCCGGTTTCCGGAATCGTGACGCCGCTGGCTTCTAATCCCCCCTTCGCCACCGCGGTTTCTTATAACGGCGCGCCGATTCCGGTTTCGAATCTGTACGGGAATGCTAAAGCTTCCGGCATCGCGCTCGCCATGGTCAACCCCGGTTACTCGAATGCGTATGTTGAGAGCTACAACCTGAATGTGCAGCAGGCGATGCCGTGGGGCATGGTCGGCTCAATCTACTATGTCGGATCCCAGGGCAAGCATCTGCTGATCCAGACCAATGCGAACCAGGTGGTCGGCGCAACCAGCACAACGCAGGTGCATCCTCTTACCAAACTTGCAGCCAATAGCCCGGTCGCGCCTGGAGGCGCCATTGCCTCCAATATCGGCGAAAGAAACAGTATCGGTTTCTCAAACTACAACGCGCTGTGGGGTGTGCTTGCCAAGACCATGTCGAACGGCCTTGAGTTCAGCATGAACTACATGTGGTCTAAATCACAGGACTTGAACTCGCTCGGCTCACAAGGCACCTATGTTCTGCCGGACAGCAACAATCCCAGGTCTAACTACGGACTTTCGGACTTTGACGTGCGCCATCACTATGCTGGGACGGCAATCTACAACCTTCCGTTCAAGGGGAACCGGTTTAAAGAGGGCTTTCAACTTGCAACGATTGTGCAGTACCAGACCGGCAACCCGATCAATATCCTTTCCGGGAGCAACAGCTTCAACGGCATCACCGGCATCGTGAGGCCAAACCTTGTCGGCCCAATTTCGGTGACGAAGCAGCAACTCGGCGGCGTGACAAACGTTACGTATATCCCCAACAACCCGGGTGTGACAACCTGCTACGAATCCACGTTGACACCAGCCTGCGTCTACGAAACCCTTCAGACGACCCCAACGTCAAAAATCTACACGGGCCTCGGCAACATCCGCCGCAACGCGGTCTCCGGGCCGGGATATGCGGACCTTGATATGTCCGCTCAGAAGAATACGAAGATTGCCGAAAGCCTTTTCTTCAATCTGCGCGTCGATGCGTTCGATATCCTTAACCACCCCAACTTTGGCCAGCCGTCGGGCAATGTGCAGTCCTCAACGTTTGGCCAGATATCGTCCACCCGTTTCGCTGTCAGCGACGGTGGATCGTCACGACAGCTTCAAATCAGCGCGAAGCTTGTCTTCTGACAACTGGTAATGTGCTACCGGGCGCTCACTCACTGAGCGCCCTTCGGCGCGTTCATGGATCCGGTTTGCCGGTCACTCCGTCGAAAATCGTCGTTGAAGTGCCCGATTTTCATCCATATGGGTGGGTCGCAGACCCATGCGTAACTCGCCCAAACCCGCGGCTCGATGAGTTGACTCCCCTTGGCCTATTCAGATCGCAATGCCTCTACCGGGTTTACCGCAGCTGTCCGCCTCGATGGAATATAGCTTGCGAGCAAGGCCGCTGCGCACAAAGCGACGCACGCCAGAGCATACGTGATCGGGTCTGCAGGACTGACCTGAAAGAGCAATGATTTCAACAGCCAGGTCGCAGCAAACGCCAGGAGCAACCCGCACGCAATGCCGCTCCCGGCGAGCACAAGGCCCTGCCACACAAACATGGTGATGATGCTATTGCGCTGTGCTCCCAAAGCAATACGAATGCCGATCTCGCGCGTTCGCTGCGACGCTGAATACGCAATCACTCCGTAAAGCCCCACGATCCCCAGCAGCAGGGCGATTGTGGCCGCAATCCCCAGCATCACCAGGGTAAACGAGGTTCGCGAGATCGATTTCTGATAGTAGTAGTCCTGGACGTGGGCTGCGGTGAGCGGAAGATTGGCATCCACCGACCACACTGCCTGACGTACATCCTTCATCAGGCTTTCGGATCCCGCTCGCGGAGTCCGAATCGCAAAGACCACGAAGCGCCGGACGCTGAATTGGTCGCTCTCAAAGTGATTCAGCAAAGTGGGCCAGTAGGCAATCGTCGGCGCATCCTTGCCCATGCCATCGTCGTGTACATCGCCGATGACCCCTACAATTTCCCGCCAGTCATCCTTCGTGCTGACGCGAATGCGCTTGCCCAGCGCGTTCCTTGGACTACCCCAGTACTCACGCGCAAAGTTCTCACTCACCATACCCACAGGCTGCTTTTGGAAGATCTCGTCCCATGTGAAGTCTCGTCCCGCAACCAAGGGAATGCCAAGCGTCTTCAGAAAGCCCGGAGCACCGAAAACGAATTCGCGCAGCGGCGGCATTGCGTTGCCAGCATAGCTTCGGTCCTGCGCATACACCGGGTCATGCCACCCGTTTCCATCCATGGGAACAGAACCACCGAAGCTTACGGATTCGACACCGGGAACTGCTGCAATCTTTTGTGCGATCGACTGCTGCATGCGGAGAACATCGTCGTCTTTGGGCACGTCGGCTTCGGGGATTCCCAGCCGCACGGTTTGGATTTTCGCACTTGTATCCCATCCGGCATCGACATGGATCAGAGCACGAAAGGTTCGAATCATCAGCCCGGAGCAGATCAGCAACACGAACGCGAGGCTTACCTGGACCACTACCAAAATGTTACGTGTGCGATGGCGTTCGCGACCCTGACTGGTTGTTCGGCTTTCACGCAAACCCGTACCCGCGCGCATGCTGGCATACCTTAGCGCGGGTACTGAACCAAAGAGCAGGCTGCAAAACAACGCCACCCCCAGCGTGAACGCCAGAACATTCAGGTCGATACCGATATCGTGCAATCGCGGCAGGCCGCTCGGTCCCAGCGCGACCAGTAGGCGCAGCGCACCCCAGGCGAGCACGAGCCCGAGCGCACTACCTAACGTTCCCAACACCGCGCTTTCCAGTAGGAACTGCTTCGCGATCCGCCACGGGCTCGCTCCAAGAGCTGCGCAGACCACCAGTTCCTGGTGGCGTCCTTCGGCACGCACTAGCAGCAGATTCGCAACGTTGGCGCAGGCAATCAGAAGCACCACCCCAATGCTTCCCATCAGCACCCAGAGCAGTTGGCCTACGTCGCCGATCACGTCCTGGCTGAGCGGCCGAACTTTCGGCCCCAGCCTCGCTTTCTTGAAGAGGTCGACGCTGAATCCCGGCGGTGCTGGAAAACTGTTCAGCACGATGGGCCACATCCGCGCCACATCGGCATTCGCCGCTTGCATTGTGACGCCGGGCCGCAATCGGGCAACTCCTTCATAGCTGAACTGGCCCAGCGTGGTCTTGTTTCGGTCGAGACGAAGAGGCAGGAACAGCGCGGGCTGTTCCCAATCGAGGAACCGGAATTCCTTTGGCATTACCCCGATGACCTGACGGGCCTTGCCGTCCACTCGTATGGCTTTTCCAACGATGGATCGGTCTGAGCCGAATCGACTCTGCCAATAGTCATAGCTGAGCATCACCGCGTCGGGCCCACCTGGACTGTCATCAACATGATTGAACCAGCGACCAACAACAGGCGTGAGGCCAAGAATCGGAAGCACGCTATCGGTCACATCGAGCGCATGCACCTGTTCAGGGTTTCCTTGCCCGGTAACACTGACCGAGTCTCCCTGATAAATCCCGATGGCTTCAAATGTCCGGTTCTGCTCACGATAGATAAAGTAGTTCGATGGCGCCATATTTACGTCATCGAGATTCAGCCCAGGTGCCGTGTGCCACACTCCCACAAGCGACTCAGGATGTGGGTAGGGCAACGGCTTCAGTAGGACGCCCTCCACAACGCTGAACACTGCGATGTTGGCGCCAACGCCCGCGCCAAGCGTAATCAGAGTGATCACCGTAAAGGCGGGTGTGCGCCAAAGCCTGCGCACAATGAGTCTGAGTTGGCTAGAGAAGGAATTCACGGTCGATCCTCTCGACAACTAAGGGATAGCAACAGCCAAAGCGTGCCCCATGGATGCTACGCATTGCGTATGCGAATAGGTTCCTCGATTGAAGGTGTTCTTTTCATTCATTTTGTGACGAATGGAGTAGTCTTCGCGTGCTGGCAGCACGAGTTGTCGGCTAACCGACGTTACGCGCAGCCCGTTCTGAAAGGTCCCTGACGCCGCTCGCTCGCTGCTTTGTGATCTTGAGGCATCTAAATTGCCCGCTTGTGCAACTAATCGATTTACTAGCTTTGTGCCACTCCCCCTAGAGGACTTACGACCATGCCGATTGTGTATCGCGCTCGCGCGCCGCAGAGGGATTTGGCTCACATGTTACTGGCAGCTGTGATCGGAATCGTTGTTTCCTTCGGGTTCGCGCTCTTCATCCTGTTTATGCGCCCTTGAAGGCGGGCGCTCCCAAAAGCAGCACATCAAGTGCCCGGACTGCACGGACCCGCTTCGAGGGGAGAGTCAAACGCCTGAATCACCTGCCAGTCGGAGACGGCACCGGGGCCGTCGCGTAACGTCCGGCTTACCGTTTAACCGGAACTGATCGGTGTGGGCGTTTATCGGGCTACGAGTATCGAGTTAGGAATCTACTGATTCTTAAGAACCGTTCCACCCTTCATCACAAACTTCACGTCTTCGAGCACCCGAACATCCCGAAGCGGGTCTCCGCTGACAGCAATGATGTCAGCGTAATGTCCCTTCTCAAGGACTCCAACTCTGTCTGCCCAGCCGAGGAGATCGGCTGCGTTGATCGTTGCAGCCTGAATGGAATCAATTGGCTTCATTCCAAACTCCACCATCTTCGCAAACTGCTTTGCGTTGTCTCCGTGCGGATAAACGCCGCTATCGGTTCCGAAAGCCATTTTGGCACCGGCCTGAAATGCTTTTTTGAAGTTCTCGCGCTGTAAGCGTCCGATCTGGCGTTCTTTCTCTAACGATTCGGGAAGCATACCGACTTTCGCACCTTCGGAAAGGATGAAGTCGTCGTTATAGATATCGAAGACAAGATAGGTGCCATGCTGTTTTGCAAGGCGAATTCCCTCCTCGTCGATCAAACTGGAGTGTTCAATGGAGTCTATGCCAGCGTTTATAGCGTCCTTGATCGACTGCGTACCGTGGGCGTGTGCTGCGATTTTTCGGCCCAGCTTATGTGCTTCGGCCGCGATAGCCTGGAGTTCCTCAATCGTGTACTGCGGTGCTCCGGGAGTATCGCCTTTGCTCAGCACTCCGCCAGAGGCACAGACCTTGATCAGGTCGGCTCCGAATTTCACATCTTCGTGGACTTTCTGGCGAACCTCCCAGGGACCGTCGGCGACGCCCTCCGCCTTGTAATGAAATTCGCTCGGAAGGAGATTTTCGTCGCAATGGCCGCCGGTGATCCCAAGCGGAGGACCAGAAACGAGCATTCGAGGCCCAATCAAGCTTCCGTCATTGATTCCGTCCCGCACTGCAACGTCCGTGAAGTGCGTCGCACCGACGTTGCGGATCGTTGTGAAACCTGCCAAAACCGTTCTGCGAGCGTTCTTAACACCTGTTACGGTCTCCTGCGGGACCGAAACTCCGAGGCTTCTATATCCAGACTCCTCGGGGTCGAAGGTGACGTGTGTGTGCACGTCGATGAGACCGGGAAGACATGTCAAGCTCGGGATGTCTATTGCGTTGAGCCCCTGCGGCAGGATGGCCGTGCTCGAGGGCCCAACTGCGGTGATCGTACCGTTCTCAAAAACAATCGTCTGGTCTGACAAGAGTTGGCCCGAACGAACGTCGAGCAATCTTGCGCACCGGACCGCACCGCTTGGCGCTCCTGGTGCAGCAAAGGCTACGGCTACGGAAGAGAGAAATGCAACCGCAATTAGCAGGGTGGTGCGACTGTTCAAGTGCACATCTCCCTCGGGTGATGAAGTATTGCCTCTAGGATACATCCCACTTAACAACCCGGTTGGTTGAGAAGAGCGCAGTTCTGCCCGGTTTGTGGGCTATTTTTTGTTGTGCTGAGCGTTGCCTCCCCATTCATACCATCCATCCGCGTCATGGTTCCCGGTCTTGAGACATATCAGCAAACCCTGGGTCGTGCCGGCGTAGACATTGCCGCGCGCCAGCGCCGGCTGAAAGTTCATCGGCGTGCCCAATGAGTAGGCAAATTCGACACCTCCGTCTTTCTGGCGTACCGCGAGGATGTGACCGAGAGAACTGGTGAGGTACATATATCTCCCCCCGATTGCCGGAGGAGAAAAGACCTGCATGTGACCGTTGATTTGAACGCTCTTGGCCTCCGCGCGCCAGGTCAGGGCACCATCGGCGGCGCGAACGGAATTGAGCATATGGCCCTGGGCATTGAGCATCTGCCCCTCGCTGTACGCTGCGCGTGAACCTTGGTAGGCCCAGGCGCCGACAACGTTGTTGACTCCTACATTGTTTTCGGCCGCCTTCAGTTTGGCAGTCGCGGGCGCGTTGGAGAATCCCACACTGCTGTCCAACTTCTTCTGTGCCGTCGCGTCCAAGGCCATTCCGCCGGAATTCCCAGGCGCCAGATACTCGGCTTTGTCTTTGGTGAGCAGCTCCTTGTCCCTTTGGTCTCCTTTGGCCACATCGAGCCGCGCCAGTCCCTCATTGACCGACGCCCCATTTTGTTCGCGGAGTGTAACCACCACGTCTTCACCGGCGACCAACGGAGCTGAGGTTGCCGCTTGTGCTTTCCGCCACAAGACTTTCCCATCGCTGGCACGGATCGCGAATGAGGTCCCGTCAAAACAAGTGATGTATACGACTCCATCCGACACCACAGGCGCCGAAATGACATCACCGGTGATGTCCTGCACCCAGAGATGCTTGCCGGTTTTGAGGTCCGCTGCCAGCAAGCGATGGCCGTCTTGACTACCCTTGCGTCCTCCAGCGGGATAAGCCATGAACAAGCGGCCATCGGCGATGGCGGGCTGGCTCATCAGCGGATCGCCCAGCCACTCTTGCCAGACAATCTTGCCGGTCTTCTCTTCGAGCACCACCACGGTGCAGCTCTCTGTATTGAATGCGACATAACCGCCCTCGACTACTGCCGCGGTTGGACCGTCGTCGCTGGTGCTGATTTTCCATACCAGTTTTCCAGAATCGGCTTGAAAGGCATAGAACTCGTGGGAGCCATATCCGCCGCCGACAAAGAGCAGGCCGTCTGCGTAGGCCGGAGTGGCGATCGGACGGCTGCCGGGAAGACGCACTACCCATCCGTCGCGGCCGTCCGAAGTTTTGAATGCCGCCGGTTGCAGATCGGCGTTCATGCGCGGAATTGCCACCTTCTCGGTACGGTCAAGGTCGATTTCGATGCTCTTCGGATGTGCTGGAAGTCTAGTCCCAGTTTCCATGGCGCTGCTTGGTTTCGCTTGGAACTGGTCAACGATGCTCGGATTGTCCTTTTTGGGCGTGCCGCTTTGTCCCAGCCCAGATTGAGCCGGGGCAGCAGACGCTGAGCGGATGAGATTGTTCTCGGTCAGGCGTCCCGGAACGCTGCGAGCAACGGCAGCGATGATCAGCGTCGTCCCAAGAAGAAGAGTAGCCACAGCGGTATGCCTCATCGTTCCTCCTGTTGGAAGAACGAGAGAAATGAAAATCTTGCAGTAGAAATTAGCGAGATCCTGAGCCTTGACGAATCTTCGCCGTAAGTCGAGTAGGGTTATGGCTAAGCGGGCTTCGAATGATGCCGCCGTTTCCATAACCCTCTCTAGAATTTTGTACGGCGGGTTTTCCCCAGTACCGCTTCAAGGCTGACATTTCAGATGTTGCCCTTCTGCCTGCCGATTTGCTTAAGCCTGCTCCCGGCGTGCCCAACGCAGCAAACAGTTTGCAGCAGCGCGTGTACATGTTGGTTGTGAATCACTAGAGCAATCGCGGATCATAGAGACAGGAGAGAGAGCAAATGTACATTCCTGTCGCAAACCGCGAAGACGATATTTCAGAGCTACGGCGGTTTGTGCGATCTAATCCACTCTGCACTGTTGTATCTACGACGAGTCGGGGTCTAGTCGCATCCCACATCCCTGTGGTGCTTCACGAAAGTACATCAGGCTTTGGGGTGCTGAGAGGTCATGTCGCGCGTGGCAATTCCCATTGGCGTGACTTCAATGGAGAAGTAGAAACCCTTGCGATCTTCACAGGGCCACAGCACTTCATCTCAGCATCTTGGTATCCGGGGAAGAAACTTCACGGTGAAGAAGTGCCGACGTGGAACTACGTCGCCGTACATGCCTACGGACATTTAAGGTTGGTCGAGGATCACGAGTGGCTGCTGGATCACCTGAAAACTTTGGTGGATGAGAACGAGAGAATCGTAGAGACTCCGTGGGCGGTTTCGGATGCTCCACCAGATTTCATAAGCAAGCAAATGCGTGGTATTGTTGGCATCGAACTTGAAGTGTCGCGAGTTGAGGGCAAATGGAAGGCAAGCCAAAACCGTAATGACGAGGACGCAGCGGCTGTCATGGCTGGACTTCGGACCCTCAGCACTCCTTCCAGTGAAGTGATGTGTGAGTTGGTCCGGGAACGACGGCCCCGGTAATTGCCTAATGGAATGCGCTCACTGACGGGGTTCTGGGAATCTTTCGATCCTGGTCATCTGAAAACCAGTTTTTAAGTTAACCGGAACCACGCTCCGTCCGTTTTCGTAATGAGGTCCCATGAAACACGACCTGCGTTGCGCAATTCGGGCGATCTGGTCACATCGGTGGTTTTCCGCCGCCGTCATCGTCACCCTCGCACTCGGGATCGGCCTGAACACGATGGTGTTCACGTTGATCAACGCCGTGCTCTTCAAGGCCGTGCCGGTGCCCGGCGGGGCGCGCCTGGTGGCCATCACCAACCAGAATCGTTCCCAGCCCGACAGGCAGATGCGCGTGTCCTATCCCGATTTCCTTGAGTTCCGCGCGCAAAACCGGTCGTTCGAATCGCTTCAAGCCGCAACCGATGAAGGGGGCGTTCTCAGCGAGCCCGGCAATCCTCCCCAGCCCTATCACCTTGAGCATGCGTCTGCGGGCATTTTCTCGATGCTCCACACTGAGCCCGTGCTTGGACGTGGCTTCATACCCTCCGATGAACTCTCAGGAGCCGATCCCGTGCTGGTCCTCGCGTACGGCGTATGGCAGGAGCGTTATGCCCATTCGCCCTCAGTCATCGGACGCAAGGTCCGCGTCAACGGCAAGCCCGCGACCATCATCGGCGTCATGCCCAACGGATTCCGCTTTCCCACCGGCGTCGATCTGTGGATGCCGCTCGCGCCGACGGCCGATCTTCTCAAAAGGCAAAATCGCTCCTTGGTCCCCTACGCCATCCTGAAGCAGGGCGTTTCGCTGGGTCAGGCCCAGGCCGAGCTCGACGGTATCGCCGGCCGCCTCGCTCGCCAATATCCTGATGACAAAGACACTGGCGCGCGCGTGCTCACGTTTCAACAGCGTTTCAACGGCGGGCAAATCCGGCTCATCTTCCTGCTGATGCTGGGCGCGGTCGGATTTGTACTCCTCATCGCCTGTGCCGACGTCTCCAACATGATGCTGAGCCGCGCGCTTGACCGCCAGCGCGAGATGGCCATTCGTACCGCCCTCGGTGCTTCCCGCTGGCGGATGATGCGGCAGCTGCTCCTCGAAAGCCTCTTTCTCAGTGCGGTCGGCGGCATCCTTGGCCTCGGCCTGGCCACCTTCGGAGTCCGCTGGTTCGATCAGTCCACGATCCAAGTTCGGCCTTACTGGATCCAGTTCACCCCCGACTACACCGTGCTCGGCTATTTTGCAGCTCTATGCATCTTGAGCGCGGTGCTCTTTGGCACGTTGCCCGCGCTGCGTTCGTCCCGGCCCAATCTCAGTAACTTCCTGAATGAAGGCGCGCGCAGCTTCGGCCGCCGCCGGGGCGGATGGCTCTCCTCCGTCCTTGTTGTCTTTCAGTTCGCGCTCACCCTCGTGCTGCTTACGGGGGCCGGCATCTTCGTACGCAGCCTGTTTAATGGGATCGCGGTCAACCCCTTCATCCCCGCGCGACAGCTCTGGACCGCGCACCTCGAGCTCCCGGACTCTACGTATAAAGACACCGATGCCCGCCAGCGTTTCTATGACCAGCTCCTGCCGCGGCTTCGTGCGCTTCCCGGCGTAACCAGCGTCTCTATCACCTCTGCCCCGCCAGGCCTCTATGCGTGGGATCATCAGATCGAAACCGAGCACAACCTCATCCAGCAAGCTTCTCAACGTCCCAGCGTCGGACTCGTCGCATGCTCTCCTGGCTATCTCGACGCCATCCATTTGCCGCTTCTGCGCGGACGCGATTTCATATCCGAGGACGGCTCCGCCAACCACGATGCCGCCATCCTCTCCCGCGAGGCCGCCGATCGTTTCTGGCCGCGCCAAGATCCCATCGGTAAGCGATTCCGCATCTACGACGAGAAAGGCAAAGCCGGCAACTGGATCACCGTCGTCGGCGTTTCGGCTGGCATCAATCAGGAGATCATCTCCAACGATTCCCAGCCCGCTGTCTTCGTTCCCTATCGCCAGGAGGGCTGGGACAACATGGCCCTCATGATCGCCTCGTCCAACGACCCCATCCCTGCGGTCCGCACCGCGGTCCAGGCGATCGATCAGGATCTGCCGCTAACCGACATTTACCGCCTCGACCGCGCCATCCAGCAAGAAATCTGGTTTCTGCGCCTTTTCAGCGAGATCTTTTTGAGCTTTGCGCTGGTCGGGCTCATCATGGCGTCCATCGGAGTCTATGCCGTGATCTCCCACGCTGCCGCGGGCCGCACGCGCGAGGTCGGCGTCCGCATGGCGCTCGGCGCGAGTGCTCGCAACATCATCGGCCTGATCATGGCCCGTGGCCTTTGGCAGATTGCCGCTGGAGTCGTCATTGGCCTTGCAGCCGGGGTCCCAGTTGCGCGCCTGATGTCGTCGCTACCACTCGGCGTATCCGCAACGAATCCGAGCGTCTTCCTCACCGTGGCCGCCGTGCTCGCTTCGATCGGAGTCTTCGCCTGCTGGATTCCGGCGCGTCGCGCTGCTGCCCTCGATCCGGTAAAGGCCATCCGGTACGAGTAAAACGAATTGTGGCGGTTATTCCTGGTTGTCGGGCCAGCAGAAATTACGGGGCAGCTGGATGTAAGTCGAGTAGGGTTATGGCGCTAAGCGGGCTTCGAATGATGCCGCCGTTTCCATAACCCTCTCTAAAAGTAGGGTCGAGGACAGGCGCGGTATCCGACCATAGACCCGTTTCCAGTCCCCGCCTCGTCAAACGCAGCGTGCGGTTTTCCCGCACTGCGCTTTCCTGTTTGCTTCGCATCGAGGGTTATGTGACCTATC
>DATFSO010000048.1:0-97341 GCA_035262585.1 Occallatibacter sp.
CGAAATCAGAACACGAGGAAGAGAATGTCTCGACCAACGAGGATCTGATGCGTGAGCACGGGATTCTCAAGCGCGTCCTGATCGCCTACGACGAGATCATTCGCAGAATTCGCGCCAAGGAAGACTTCCCGCCACAGACGGTTACGGAAGGCGCGACGATCATTCGCAAGTTCATTGAGGATTATCACGAGAAGCTCGAAGAAGATCATCTCTTTCCTCGATTTCGCAAAGCGGGAAAACAAGTCGAACTGGTGACGGTGCTGTATGCGCAGCACCAGGCAGGCCGACGAGTCACAGATCGAATTATGGCGAAGGCGAACACTCTTAAGACGGAGGATGATCGCAGTCAACTTGCGCAGGATCTCGAAGCCTTCAATCGCATGTATGCGCCGCACGAGGCGCGGGAGGACACCGTCCTATTTCCAGCCCTGCACAAGATCGTTTCGCTGCACGAGTACGACGCGCTGGGCGAGCACTTCGAGAAGATCGAGCGCCAGACATTCGGCGGCGACGGTTTTGATATCTACGTCGACAAGGTCGCGGCTCTCGAAAAACGGCTTGGCATCTACGATCTGTCGAAATTCACGCCTGCATGATTGACCATCGGTCCGGCGGTCGCGCAATCAGCTGGATCCGTTCACTCCGTCATTGCGATCACTCCTCTGAACCATTTGAGACATCATGTCGATGGGAATCTTTACTCGCCATCAGTTCTACACTGTCATTGAGCGATTTCGCTGCATTCTGTGGCGTTAAGGGAAGAAATGGCAAAAAAACTGCGCGTGGGTGTTCTGTTTGGTGGACGGAGCGGAGAACACGAAGTGTCGCTGCTCTCTGCTGCTTCGATTCTCAAGGCGATTGATCGCAAAAAATTCGACGTGGTTCCTATCGGGATCACGAAGGAGGGCCGCTGGCTCGGAGCAGCCGATGCTCACGGCTTGCTTGAAGGCGATCAAGGCGTTGTCGCGCGCCATCTGCGTGCCGGCGACCCCGACGCCACGCCTGGCGCGAAACTCCTTCACGAAGGCATGCCCACGCTGTTGGCTCCTGAGCCTGCGGCAGCTGCGGCCTCCTCAACCGGCGCATTGAAGCGGCGTCTCGCTGACAAGGCTTCTGCGATCGACGTGGTGTTCCCGGTCCTTCATGGCACCTTCGGCGAAGATGGAACGATTCAGGGATTGTTTGAGCTCGCCGGAATTGCTTACGTCGGCTCAGGGGTCCTGGGCTCGTCCGCGGGCATGGACAAGGACGTAATGAAGCGTCTGTTTGCGCAGTCAGGATTGCCGATCGTGAAGCATGTGACGGTTCTGCGTTCCGAGTGGGACCGTTCGCCGCGCAAGGTGATTACGCAGATTGAGAAGGCGCTCCGGTATCCGCTGTTCGTGAAGCCTGCGAACCTGGGTTCGTCGGTCGGCATCAGCAAGGCGCATGATCGCAAGGAGCTCGGCCCCGCGCTCGATATCGCCGCGAAGTACGATCGCAAGCTGATCGTGGAGCAGGGCGTTGGCGGAAACAAGTCGCGCGCTCGCGAACTCGAGGTTGCGGTGCTTGGCAACGACGATCCCAAGGCGAGCGTCGTCGGCGAAATCATTCCGGGCAAAGAGTTCTACGACTACGAGGCGAAGTACCTGTCGGAAGGCTCAGTGCCGGTGATTCCGGCGAAACTCACGGGCGCGGAGACGAAACAGATCCGCGAGATGGCGGTGGCCGCGTTTCGCGCGTGCGATCTTGCAGGGCTTTCGCGCGTGGACTTTCTGATGGAGCCGGATGGCAAGCGCCGCATCTTCATCAACGAGGTCAATACGCTGCCGGGGTTCACGCAGATCAGCATGTACCCGAAGCTCTGGGAGGCCTCCGGGATACCGTACACGGAGCTGATCACAAGGCTGATCGAGCTTGCTCTCGAGCGCCATCAGGAGAGGAACCGGAACAGCTACAGCCGACAGGAATAAAAACAGGGATCAGGGCCAGGGTTCAGGGATCAGGGCTGGGAACAATCCGCCGCTCACTGTTGTCTATTAAGAAAGGGGAGTAAGCACTTCATTCGATTGGCCGATACGGTGGATGACCATTGGTTTCTTCACTGGACCCTGACCGCTGATCTCTGGACCCTGCTGTCGTATGCTTGACTGCGAGGAACGTTCACGATGACCCTGCTCGATGCTCCTAAGTTTGACGCAGCGCGCGACCGGCGTAATCAGATCCTGCTCTTTGGCAGCGGCGGCCTGGTGTTTGCTTTGATTATTGCCTTCTGGCTTGTCTCAGGCCATCCTGCCGATTGGCCCTGGAACTGGTACACGCATCTGAGAGGCCGGTATGCGATCAATCACTTCATGAAGGCTGTCGAGAAGAACGACTTGAAGCAGGCCTATGCAATCTGGATGAACGACCCCAACTGGCAGCAGCACCCGGATCGATACGAGATGTACCCGTATGATCGATTCGAGGTCGACTTTGGGCAGAACAGCCAACAGAACGAGTATGGAATCATCCAGAGCCACCAGATTGTTGCCGCGCGGGTGTTCAAGAACGTGCTGCTGGTCGGCATGCTCATTAACGGACGCAAGAGCAAGCCGCTGTTTCTGACCTACTTTCCCAAGGACCGCACATTGAACTTCGCACCACCGGACGAAGAACTGTATCTCGGGCCGTAACTGGTGCGATATGCAACCGTACGGTTGCGGGTTACACTCTACCCATGCTCTGCTAGAGGATCCTTGTTTTCATGGAGTTGCGGACCGTCTGCGCCTGCAAAATCCTCTCCATGACCTGATCAGTGGTTGCAACGTCAGCTGAGGCCCCTCCGCCTACCTCTCCGGTTCCTCAGTAAGTCCCGGATTGTCTTTGCGTGTTCATGCCATTTCGCAAAGAACGCCACCCAGAGGGTTCCCGGGATGGGGGCACCTGGCGCTTCGCGTCGTCATGGCACGCCGAATCCGAAGTCTTCCTATGCTAACTGACATTTCTGACAGTTATGTTCGCTCGAATCAAATGATTAGATGGTTATCGGAGATTGTGGACGAGGAGGGAACAATGGCTGACAAAGACGTATTTGAAAACTCGACTTTGGCGATGCGAGCGCCTGCAGTCCCTCGGCGAGTATCCTGGGGCGCGATCTTTGCTGGAGCGACAGCGGTCATCGCGGTTGAGTTGCTGCTTAATTTGCTCGGTGCGGGAGTCGGAGCGGCGACCATTAATCCGCAGCAAGGTCAGCTGCCGGGTCAGGGGCTGGCACTCGGAGCAGTCATCTGGTTCGCACTCTCATGCATCATTTCGCTTTTCATTGGCGGCTGGATCGTAGGCAGACTAGCCGAAAGGTCGAGCAAGCGGGATGGTGCCCTGCATGGCTTCGTGACCTGGGCAGTGGCGTCGCTGGTTCTTGTCTATATGCTTTCGACGGCGGTCGGCGGCTTGCTCGGTGGAGCGGCGAGTGTACTGGGGCAGACCGCGTCGTTGGCAGGGCGCGGCGCGCAGGCAGCGGCCCCCATGATGACCGATGTTATCGGACAAGCGACCGGCGTGACTCCGGAGGAAGTTCGGGCAGATGCGGGAGACCTTGCGCGGGACCCAAATTTTCAAGCATTTGTTTCGGGCCTCATCAGAAACGGCCAGGTGACTCCGCAAGATCGTCAGGCATTAGCAAAGCTCCTGATCGATCGGCGCCATATGAATACGGAAGAGGCAAATGCAACCATCGATCGCTGGCAAACGCAGGTTGAACAAGGGGTTCAGCAGGCCAAGCAGACCACTGCCCAGGCTGCGACAGCGGCGGCCTCCGGCGTCTCAAAAGGAGCATTCGGCAGCTTTTTTGCGTTGCTTCTCGGGTTGGTTGCAGCGGTTGCGGGCAGCTGGGTCGGCACTCATGAGTTCGTTCGATCCCGTCCCACGGCAGGCCATCGCACAGCCGCGTGAGTTCGGCGCGGCGGCATCGCTGAAGTTATGCCCTGATACAAACCGCTCCTTCAGCAAGTTTTCTGCAGGCTGTGAGAGCCCTGCATTCTCTCAAAAGCAACGGGCATCATCCTCGACTCCCTCGCTGCGCCAGTCCGCTTCGTAGACGCTCCTTAGGAGTTGACCAAGTCGGCCAGTGCCTTCTCCAGGCTGGCTGAATCCTCTACGTTCAAAGACTTCTTGTCAGGGTCGATTTGTTTGAGCAGCCCGCAGAGGACTTTTCCAGGACCGACTTCGAGGAACAGCTGTGCTTCGGCACCCGCGAGGGTTCTGACGCAATCGACCCACCGCACGGCGCCCGTGACCTGCTCAATCAATGCGCTTCGTGCGCCATCGGTCGAGGTGACCATGGTGCCGCTCACGTTTGCGGCGACGGGGATTCTGGGATCGTTCAATTCGAGGCCGCCAAGTACTCGCGCTACTTCTTGCTGAGCAGGCTGCATCAGAGCGCAATGGAATGGAGCGCTAACCGGGAGCATTACAGTGCGCCGCGCACCGCGGTCCTTGCAATATGCGGCAGCTTTTTCCACGGCTGCGGCAGCGCCCGAGATTACTGTCTGACTCGGCGAGTTGAAATTGGCCGGCGCTACGATGAGTCCCGTATCCTCGGCGGCAGCGGCGCAGGCTTCGGATACCTTCTCGGGGTCCAGCGAGAGAATTGCCGCCATCGCGCCCTGTGCTGGCGGTACAGCCGTCTGCATCGCCCGGCCGCGGGCTTTGACGGCGCGCACGGCATCGGCAAATTTCAACGTTCCAGCGGCGACATGGGCTGACCATTCGCCCAGCGAGTGTCCAGCGGCCAGCGCGGGCGTTACTTCATGTTCGGCGAGTACGCGCATGGCGGCGACGCTGACTGTCATAATGGCCGGCTGGGTGTTTTCTGTCAGCTTCAGATCGTATTCGGGGCCTTCAAAGCAGAGCTTGGAGAGAGCAAATCCGCAGGCATCATCGGCTTCGGCAAATGTTTGTTTAGCTACCGGAAACCGCTCGGCAAGATCGCGGCCCATGCCCACAGTCTGCGAACCCTGGCCCGGAAAAAGAAACGCAATCTTCTTATTCATATCAAATGGATTGTAGATGATGAGGCAGCGCTCAAAATGGGGCTACGCCGCCGCCCGGAAGACACCCAGTGACAGGAAAACTTCTTGCAGTGAAGTTTCCAGTTTTCGATCTTTGCCCGGGAGTGATAGGCTCGCTGAAATGCCAGATTCCTCGCGGCTTCGCCTGGCGGCTTTCAGCCTGCAGTAGGATAGGGAAGTAGCGAGAAATCTGCCCCAGTTCGTATCCCTGGCGGCTTAATCTTCGAGTATAGAGGCGTGCTACATGGAGAAAGGGAAGAAGAAGGTGCAGTACACGACGGATCATCTAAGGGGCGTCGTGCGCGGCAACTCCTTCGAGAGCGATTGCACGGTGGCTCTCGTTACAAAGCTTACGCATGATTCTGCGGTCGCGGTATGGACCAGCCTTCGAATCACGGGCGCGAGCCAGACCCCACCGGATGGAAGCTATCGGTTGGAAGTACACGGACGGACTTTCAATGTGCAGCGCGTCGACGGCAAGTGGCCGACCTTGAATCTCTGATTTTTTCATTCTTAGTCATCGACATCCAGTGAGTCATTCTGCGCAAGGTGTTCGCGCTGGAGGTGTGCATGAGGTTGCTCTGCGTCCCGGCAGCATCGATATTCATCACAACCGCGGCGATGGCACAGGGCTCGCCTGCATTTCTGCCTGCCAGCCCGACAACGGTGGCCTGGGGATACTACTGGTCCAAGGCCAAGCCTGTGTTAACCGTACACTCCGGCGATACCGTACGCATCCAGACACTCTCAACCTGCGGACCCAATGATCGGCTGGAGAACGAAGGTGTAGCTGCGAAGGATATTCCTTCCTATAACGCAGCGATCTACGAACAGGTTAAGGACAAGGGGCCGGGAGGCCACATTCTCACGGGGCCGGTCGCTATCGCCGAAGCCGAGCCGGGCGAAGTGCTTGAAGTCGACATCGAAAAGATCGACATCGACGTCCCGTTCGCGTGCAACGGATTCTCCGTCGGACGAGGCTTTCTTCCCAATGACTTTCCCTACGGGCGGCGCAAGATCATTCCTCTCGATCGTGAGAAGATGCTGGCGCATTTTGCTCCCGGAATTGACATTCCGCTGCGCCCGTTCTTCGGCAGCATGGGCGTAGCTCCGCCCGATTCGGCCGGGCGCTACGACAGCGCACCGCCATGGATGCACGCGGGCAACATGGACAACAAGGAACTGGTTGCCGGGACGACGCTATTCATCCCGGCATGCGCCAGGTGCACTGTTTGAAGCAGGCGACGGCCACGCAGGGCAAGGCAACGGCGAGGTGGATATCACCGCCATGGAGACGTTTCTGACAGGTACGTTTCGCTTCGTTGTTCACAAGGACCAGCATCTGCTGTGGCCGCGGGCGGAGACACCGACGAGCTACATCAGCATGGGTTTCAGCTCCGACCTGAAGACGGCAACCGAAATGGCCGTGCGGAACATGATCGATTTCCTGGTCACGCAGAAGCACCTCTCCCGCGACGACGCCTACATGCTCACCAGCGTCGCGGTTGACGTGGACATTACGCAGTTGGTCGACGGCAACGTCGGGGTGCACGCGATCTGCCCGAAGGCGATCTTTAAAGAATCTCAGTAACGACCTACAACGATGGGTTAGCAGCCGGGATTGAATCTTTCAGCGTTTTGAATCCGAATCGTATTACCATTCCCGGTATGAATTCCTGCTGCAGATTCTTTGCCCTGGTTACAGGTGTGCTCTCATTCGCTGCTCCCGCGTTGTCACAAGCCAAGGCGGCGCCTTCGGTCAACTATGCGAACGAGGCGATCGTCTTCGAGCGGTTGGAGACTGCTTATAGGATGCACGCCGACGGTACCGGCGAGCGCGATTTGCACGTGAGGGTGCGTGTACAGTCGGACGGCGCCGCGCAGCAGTTCGGCGTGCTGGCGTTTGCCTATGCCTCGGCATATGAGGCGCCCGTAATCAAGCTGGTGCGCGTGCGAAAGGCAGACGGCACGACTGTCGATACTCCTGCGGGCGACGCTGTCGATATGCCGACGCAGGTTTCGCGCGAAGCCCCGCTTTACAGCGACCTGAAGGAGAAGCACCTCCCGGTACGATCGCTGGCGCGCGGCGACACGCTGGAGTACGAAGTAGACACTGCGATCAACAAGGCCGAGGCGCCGGGACAGTTCTGGGGAGCGCAGCACTTTACGCCACCGGGTACGATCGTGGTGCTCGATGAAGTTCTGCTGCTGGAGATTCCGAAGGACAAATATGTGCAGGTGTGGAGTCCGAACCACAAGTTTGCGGCAACGGAGCACAATGGGCTGAAGACCTACACCTGGAATTCAGCGCAGCTTGTGACTGCGCCCAAGCCGGACAGTGACGACGATGTCAAACCAAAGCCGCCCAAGGATCCGGATGAGGATGCCGACGGACGCAAGGTCCCGTCTGTCGCTTGGACGACGTTCCACAATTGGCAGGAACTAGGCGACTGGTACCGCAGCCTCGCGCAGTCCCAGGCCAAACCGACTGATGCGGTGAAGGCGCGGGCGGAGGAATTGACGAAAAACGCGAAGACGCCCGAAGAGCAGATTCGCGCAATTTATGAGGACGTTTCCGGCCGAACACGTTACATCGGGATTGATTTCGGCATCGGCCGCTATCAACCTCATGCGGCTGCCGAAGTGCTTGCCAACCAGTACGGTGATTGCAAGGACAAGGACACACTGCTCGAGGCCATGTTGCAGGCAAAGGGATTCTCGACCGCGCCGGCACTGGTGGGCGTGGGTATCGCGCCCGTTCCGGACGTGCCCTCACCTGCGGTGTTCAACCATGTGATCACCACCGTAGATATGCCTGGCGGTCGTATCTGGCTCGACAGCACTCCGCCGGCTGCCCCGTTCCAATTTCTCAGCGCCGTGATCCGCGATCAAAAGGCGCTGGTCGTACCGGGATCGGGGAAGGCGGAACTGGTGAGCACTCCCGCAAATGCTCCTTATCCTTTTACTGCTCGCTTCGAGGCGACCGGCGCGCTTGACAAAGATGGAAAGCTCACCGCAAAGATGGTCGCCACTTATCGCAACGATGACGAGGTGATTATCCGCGCGCTGGCCCGGAACGTGGCTGCCGCGGAGTGGGACAAGGCTTCGCAGTACGTTTCGGCGCTCACGGGATTCGGTGGAACCACGAGCCGGACCCAGTTCAAAAACGCTGATGACACCTCCGCTCCGATCGTGATGACGTATGACTACCTAAAGCACCCGTTCGGGGACTGGGATAATCAGCGCATCACGCCGCTCTTCCCGGCACTTGAATTCAATGCACTCGACAGCGACAAGAAAGAACCCGACGAAGACATTCAACTCGGCGCGCCACGCACGTTGAGTGCGGTTTCGAGAATCAAGCTGCCGGATGGCTATCGTCCGGATTTGCCGGATCCGATTCATGTGAAGACGGACTTTGCCACGTTCGACAAAACCTATCGCTTCGAAGGCGATCAGATCATCGCCGAGCGAAACATTGTTGTGCTGAGGAATAAGGTGCCGAAGGCGGACTGGAAGAAGTACCAGGCATTCACGAAAGACATCAGCCTGACCAGCGAAGCGTGGATTCAGCTTATGGCTCAGCTTGCGCTTCCCGCGAAGCCGATCACGATTACGACGGGGCCTTCGAAACCATCGCAGGTGACATCGGTCAAGACCGACAAAGACTCAAAAGTTGTTACCGTGACATTGTCGCCGGAAGCGAACAAACCCGCTGCCACACCGAGTCCTGGCGCGGCGGTATCCTCAAATGCTTCGACACAGGAACTGATGGAAGAGGCGCAGCAAAAGATGCGCGCAATGGATTGGAGCGGTGCAAAGCAGGCCCTCGACCAGGTGAAAGCGAAGAATCCGAACCAGAAGGGATTGTGGGGAGACTACGGGTTTATCGCGGAGTACTCGGACCATGATCTCGATGAGGCCAAGGCGGATTTCGCGAAGGAGATCGCTGCGCAACCTGAGAATCCGCTCATTGTGGGAGCTTTCGCCGAGGTGGAGAAGCGCGGCGGCGACGCAGCCGGTGCGCGCAAGACTGTGCGTACCTTCCTCGACAGGCATCCCGAGAATATGCAGATGGCGGAGTATCTCGCCGGCATGCAGACCAGTGCAAACGACTACGAAGGTGCGCTCAAGACGTACGAAGATGCGGCGGAGCGGAACCCAGACAACCGCATTCTGCGCGTGCAGGTCGGCGAGACACTGGTGCGTTTGAAGCGCAACGACGAGGCAGCGGCCGCAGCGAAGAGCGCTTTGGACGGAACCGACGATGCGAGCGTGCTCAACAACGCGGCATATGTGCTGAGCGAGAGCGGAATGAATCTCGAGGTCGCCGAAGAAGCTTCGCGCAAGAGCATCACAAAGCTCGAGGAGGAGAGCACAACGATTACGACGGCGCAGGTGAACAGCAAGGCGTTTGCCGATGCAAACCTGTTGATTGCGTCGTGGGATACGCTTGGCTGGATCCTGTACCGCGAGGGCAAAGTGGACCAGGCTGCGCCGTTGCTCTCGGCCGCGTGGCGCGCCAGCTTGCGGGCGGAGGTTGGCGATCATCTTGCGCAGATCTACGAGGCAACCGGGAAGAAGGATGAGGCGCTGACGACATACATCCTTGCCGAGGCAGCAAATACGCCTCCCGCACCGCAGGATGTCCGGGACCATATCCGGGACAGCATTGCAAGGCTGAAAGGAACGACCGCAAAGAGCAAGGAAACCGGCGGCGGGACGATGGCTTTGCAGAATCTGCGTACATATAAGGTCGCGAAACCTCAGGGCGCGAGAGGCTGGGGTACCTTTCGTTTGGAGATCACCCAGGCAGGAGTAATTGAGTCGCAGAAAATGTCGGGCGAGCAGCACATCGAGGCAGTCAAGCCTGTACTTGACGCGATGAAGTTCCCGGAGCTGATTCCGACGGGATCAAAAGCGCATCTGCTGCGCAGCGCGGTCGTGAGCTGTTCGATGAGCAAGGACTGCGAAGTTGTGCTCGTGCCCGATGGCGGGTTGCAAACGGAGCAGCAGTAGCAGACGTCCTTGAAGTACTCCAGGTCCAGCCGGCCTGCGAGGCGAACTTGCCCACCTTTCTGCGCTTTGGTGTCTAAGGGAGATAGGAAATCCTTTAGTTCCGGAGGACAGAATGAGCGCTCCGCCAGGTGGTAGAAATCTTGTAAGCTGCGGGTTGTTCGTGCTGATGCTAGTCGCAGGTGGATCGCACGGGCTGGCCTCAGACGAGAAGAAACCGATAGTGAGCGACAAACCGCTCTCAGCAGAACAGCTGGCAATTTACCGCGCGGTGCTTAAGCGGTTTCTCTCCGACGATAGCGGGGGATTGAATCTCTCGATCCAAACTGTGCCAGTTGAGACCGAAGGCCCCTTTGCGGGACATGATTGCGTGAAGGGGCTCGACATGGAGCCAGTCCAGCCGAACATTGTTCATGCCTTCAAAAACGACGATTTAAGCCGATTGGGTGTTTCATCGTTGCGTCTCGTAGACCCAGACCAGCAGGGAAAAGAAGTGAAAAAGAATGACCCCGGAAAGACAATTCGCAAGGGAGTCTCCGTAGACGACGCGGTAAAGAATGGATTCGCACACGCCCTGTTTTCGTTGAGCGAGATATCGTTTGACAAGAAACATGAGCACGCCATCGTGTCTTACAGCTTTTGGTGTGGTAGCCTGTGCGGCAATGGGGGCTCCCTCGTGCTCGTCAGGAAAGGTGAGAAGTGGTCCTTCCAAACTCAATGTGGCGGATGGATTTCCTGATCCGAAGTGGTGTGCGCTATCGCACTCGGCAAAGATGCTTGTCCCGGTAAAATCGGGCATATGGATACGATCGATAAGAATGCGCCGGGGCAGGATTCTGCGACGGATTCGCTGCTGGAAGGCACGCGATTTGTGCGGGCGTGTCTTCGCAAGCCGGTGGATCGCACGCCTGTCTGGTTTCTGCGCCAGGCCGGCCGCTACATGCAGGAGTATCGCGACATTCGCAAGCACCACACACTGGTGGAGATCTGCAAGCAGCCTGATCTGGCTGCCGAAGTCACAATCACGGCTGCTGAACGGCTCGGTGTAGATGCGGCCATCATTTTTGCGGACCTGCTGTTGCCACTTGAACCGATGGGCCTACCGTTCGAATTCCAGGCGGGCGAAGGTCCTGTGGTCCACCAGCCGGTGCGTACAGCCGAAGATGTGAAGGCGTTGCGAACCGATCGAGCCGATGATCTTGCGTATGTCGCAAAGGCGATCGAAAAGGTTGCCGCGCATCTTGGCGACCGCCTCGGAGTGATCGGGTTCTGCGGCGCACCGTACACACTGGCCAGCTACATGATCGAAGGTGGGGGCTCTCGGAACTACGTTTACACCAAGCAGATGATGTACTCCGATAGCGCCGCATGGAAGAGCCTTCTGGATAAGCTCGTCGTGGTGCTCACGGAGTACTGCCGGCTGCAGGTGCAGGCGGGCGCAGATGTGATCCAGATTTTCGACAGCTGGGTCGGGTCGCTGGGCCTTACGGATTATCAAGACTACGCCTTCGATGCCTCGAAGCGGCTGGTGCGCGCCGTGCAGGAGATGGGGGTGCCCGTCATCTACTTCGGGGTCGAGACGGCCGGTCTGCTGGCGCAGATGGCGGCGACGGGAGCAGACGTGATCGGGCTCGACTGGCGGCAACCGCTTGATGTGGGCTGGCGCGAAGTGGGACATGGGCACGCAGTGCAGGGTAATCTCGATCCCATCACGCTTTTTGCTCCGCTTGAGGTGCTCGAGTTGCGCGTCAAGGAGATTCTGCGCGCCGCGGGCGGGCGCCCCGGACACATCTTCAACCTTGGCCACGGCATCGTCCCGCAGACGCCGGTCGAGAATGTGCAGGCGGTAGTGCGCATGGTGAAGGAGTTCCGGCTGGAGAACCAGAATGTCTAAACAAGGCGTCCTTCTGCTCGCGCACGGCACGCCAGAGACCGCTGACCAGATTCCCGAGTACCTGCGCAACGTGGTCAGCGGCCGTCCGATGCCTGAGCACGTAGTCGAGGAGATCAAGCATCGCTACGCGCTGATCGGACGCAGCCCGCTGACCGAGATCACGCTGGAGCAGGGCCGGCTTGTGGAGGCCGACCTCACGATGGATGGCATCGATGTGCAGGTCTACGTGGGCATGCGCAACTGGAAGCCATATATTCCAGATGTCGTCCGCAAGATGCGCGCCGATGGCGTCGAAGAAGCGGCGGTGATTTGCCTTGCGCCACAGAACTCGCGGACCAGCGTAGGGCTCTACAAGCGCGCCGTGCAGGCAGAGGCGGGTACGCTCAAGATCGACTTCACAGAGAGCTGGGCGCAGGAGCCGCTTCTGGCCGACGCGTTTGCTGAGCGCCTGCGTGATGCTGGGAAGCGGGTGGAAGCTGAGACCAGCGCGTCTGTTCCCGTCCTGTTTACAGCGCACAGCGTGCCGGTGAGGACGGTTCAGCCACCGGAGAGCCGGAACGAAGAAGCGGGGCGCGAATCGCGGATGTGGCCCGGCGAAGGCGCCGACCCTTATGCCGACGATGCGCGTGCAACTGCAGAGCTGGTGGCGGCACGCGTGCCCGAGATTGAGAAATGGTGGTTTGCTTTCCAGAGCCAGGGAGCGAGCGGCGGGCCGTGGATTGGACCAACGGTCGAGGAAACACTCACCGCGATTTCCGCCGAAGGTGTGCGGACGCTGCTATTGCAGCCTGTCGGATTTCTGTGCGATCACGTCGAGATCCTCTACGACGTGGACATTGCGTTCAAGCAATACGCTGCCGGGCTGGGGATTCGGCTGGAGCGGCCGGAGTCATTGAATGATTCGCCTACGCTTGCGCGGGCAGTCGCAGAGCTTGCGAAGCGTGGGCTTGGCAGGTTGTTATCCGGCGACTGAGAAGGCGGGCCATAGCAGAAAGGCAACTGCAGGTTCCTCCACTCTCTCCGCTCGGTCGGAGTGACAGACCTTGTTGTGAATCGAACCCACTCACAGTTGTACCGTCTGGTTGGGCCGAACCGCGATCTTTCGCGCCGGTTCTGCTGCGAACCGAACAGAAATCTCTTCGGTCTTCTCACTGATCCCCGTGAATCTGCGGGGCCGCCCGCTTCGGTCAGTAGTCAGGCGGACGGTTCCGCCTTCAATTCTGGCCACGTGGCGATCGTCGACCGACAGTGTGGCGCCCTTGCTGTCGTAATGCATTGCCGCGCTGTGGTGCCGGTCGAAAGGGATCGAAAAGCGGCCACCATGTGCGGCGAGCGGGTCTGGGCGCACGTTCCACTCGAGCGAGTCCTCCTCTTCGCGTATTCCGGCAAGGCGCCATGTGAAGTCGATCATCACCAGGGCGGCCGGGGAATAGCCTGGTGGACCGGCCTCTGTGAAAACGCCCGTTGCCGGGTCCAGTTGCTGCCGGAATGTCCCGTCCCGCTGAATCGCTTCGCACCAGCGCTTCATCAGGAAGGCCAATTGCGCGGGCTTGCCGTAATGTTCGAGCCACCGCGGTGCGCGCAATGCGGTAAGGGCCTGCGAGGCTCCGCCCCACGAGTTCGCCGGTATCGGGCGCACAAATGAAGGATCATCGAGCGCAATCGACGGCAGCGGGTACGCGGCCCAGAACGCAGCCGGGTTGTGCAGTTGCTTTTGCCACATCGACTCAAAGATCGGCTGCGTGACGACGTGTTCGCCACATACGCGGCTCAACACATCCGAACGGATGCGTATAAACCTACCGTGCGCGTCGAGGTCATAGAATGCGCCGTCTTCAGGCACATACAGCTTCTCGATGATGAGTTTGCGAATCTTTTCTGCGCGCTCTGCCCAAAGGTCCTCTTCGCCTTGTTTTCCAAGGGCGCGAGCCATTCTGGCCAGAGCAACGCGTCCGCCATACACGGTTGAGGAAAGATCGGGACACAGCCTCGGCAGACCGTGATCCGGCGGGAGGACCTTCGCATCCTTTCCGGGGCACTGATTGGGCAATCCTGCCCACCGCGGGCTGTTGTCGTGCCCGGTGTCGTAGGTGCAGAAGCCCTCGACTAATCCTGTGCCGCGCGTATTTCTATAGCGCATGAGCCAATCGTCCCAGCGCGAGCAGCTCGCGTAGGCTCTCTGCAGCAGTTCATCGTCGCCCGTCGCACGCGCCAGCTCCCATGCGGTTGCCGCAATCGGCACCACCATCTGAATCTGGCCGAGGCCGGCTTCGGTCCGCTTATTGTTTGCGGGGATCTGGCCATCTTCCCGCTGCAGGGCGAAGAACGTGAGGTGATTGTTGCGCGCCACATCCGGCCGGAATCTGCGATAGACTAGGCCCTCGTGCGGCCCGCATTCCAGCCAGACTCCTGCATAGTTTGCGCCTTCAATCAGGACTGGCCGATCGAAGCGGGGCAGCATCTGCACGTTGCCAGCAAGCACAGCCAGCGCACGATCGTAGGTTGATTGCCAACCCGCGTCGGTAGTGGAGAATTGTGGTGTCGTTCCAGCATCAGCGGGATGAACCGGTCGGCGATAGCGAGCGAGAAGAGCCGCTGCTCCACCTTGTAGAAAGTCGCGCCGGTTGACTCCGCTCATGAGCACGTCCTAAGGCAGGTTGCATATTGGGGCCGAAGAGCTACAGAGGCTAAAGCCCATTTGATTTTGCGGGCGTTTGCGGCACAACTAGACTCGCGCCCTGCTACAAGACGGGGCCTCGACAAACTTTTCGGCAAGCTGTGAAGCCAAGCCCTTGCGAAGCGCTCATGCAACTTTGCGTCACCTATTTCCGCAGCAGATTCCTTGCGATAAAGAAGATGTTCGCGGGCCGTTCAGCCAGACGGCGCATGAAGTACGGATACCACTCTCGCCCAAACGGGATGTAGACGCGGACGTTGTACCCTTCGGCGACAAGCATGCGCTGCAGGTCGCGCCGGACACCGAAGAGCATTTGGAACTCGAAGCGGCTGCGGTCGATCCCGTGCTGCGCAGCGAAGGCCTTGGCGGTGTCTATCATCCCTTCGTCGTGTGTGGCAAGGCCGTGATAGATGGAGCTTTGCAGCAGCAGGTTTGCGAGTTTGATGTAGTTCGCGTCGACGTCGGCTTTCTTCGGGAAGGCAACCTCCGGCGGCTCGTTGTATGCGCCTTTGCAGAGACGCACGCGGACACTGTCGGCGATCAGTTGCTCAACGTCGCTTTGCGAGCGGTAGAGGTACGACTGGATGACGATGCCGATGTGGCTGGCCAATCCAGGTTGCGAGTGGATGCGGCGCACGATGTCGAGCGTGACCTGTGTGAGCGCCGAGTCCTCCATGTCGATGCGGACGAAGCTGCCGGTTGCCTGTGCGTGCTGCGTAAGGCTGGTGGCGATCTGCTCGGCGAGAGCGGTATCCTGCGTGAGTCCCATCTGCGTGAGCTTTACGCTGATGTTCGAGTCGAGCTTGCGTGCGGCGATCTGGTCGAGCAACTGGTGGTAGATGTCAGCGGCGCGATGGGCTTCGGCGGCAGTGGTTACGCTCTCCCCCAGCGAGTCCAGAGTGACGTGCATACCCTGCTGGTTGACCTGACTACAGACGCGAAGGGCGTCCTCGATCTCAAGGCCGGCGACAAACCGCGAGCTGAGCTTGCTGCCAAAACTGGAGCTTTCAGCAAAGGTGCGAAGTTGGCGATTCTGAGAGAGTGCGATAAAGGACGAGCGTAAAACGGGCATTATCTACCTTGCCGGCGGAGGCATGGGGCAGAGTGCTCTTGCCGGACTTAACAGTGTCGCACACGAGGCACTGATCTGACCCGCACGTGGGTCTGGCGGCGTTGGAACGTGTTCTAGCTTGTCTTCCTGTGTAATCCTGAGCGATAGAGAGGCACCCGCGCTGTTTTTTCGCCTATGACATTCGACTGGACCACAGGCCCTCTCGCCGAGGGCCTTCACTGCTATCGCACTCAGCAGTTCTTCGAGGCCCACGAGCACTGGGAGAGCGTGTGGCTCACCCTGCGCGAGCCCGAGAAGAGCTTTCTCCAATCCCTAGTTCAGATATCAGCCGCGTTCCATCATCTGCGCCGCGGCAATCGTGCCGGCGCGGTTTCGCTGCTCTCCCGGGCCGCGCGCCGCCTCGACCGTTGTAGCCCGGAATTCTGCTCGATTGATGTCCCGCTGCTTCGTGCCCACGTCCAGGAGTGGCTCAACGCGCTGCAAACCGAGTCCGCTCAGCACCCGGCAACTTATCCCGAATTTCGTACCATCGATCAGCCCGCGTAGCTGTCAGCTACGGCACAGTGATCACAACAACCTTGCCCACTTGCTCGATTCGAGGTAGCGGTACGCCTCGACGGTGTCCTTGTATGCGAACGTCTTTACAATTCTCTGTGCAAACCGCCCTTCGCGGGCGCCAACCGCTCGGGAACCCGTGTGATCTCGAACAGGGTGTACGCACGCACGCTCACTCCCTTGCGGAATGCTTGGAACAACGGGAACGGCGTCGGCTGCCCCGACAAGATACCGTAGATGAAGATGATTCCTTCCGGTGCTGCAGCCTCGGCGAGCTTTTCAATCAACGGCCCGCCTACTGGATCGAACGTGATCCCCACGCCCTTGTCGCCGGTAATCTCCTTCACCCGCGCGACGTAATCCTCCTCTTCGCTGGTGATCACGTGATGTGCGCCGAGCGCGAACAGCTCATCCTTCTTCGCCGACCTGCGCGTGACCGCAATCGCAGTTGCTCCCGCGTCACGCACAATCTGGATCGCCGCCAGGCCCACGCTCGACGAAGCAGCCGGAATCGAAACGAAATCTCCCGCAGCCACTCTGCCGAAGTGAACCAGCGCACCGTAGGCCGTGATGTACTGCATCCAGGTCGCTGCGGCCTCCTCCGATGAGAGCCCCGCTGGATACTCTCCGAGCGCGTGCACGGGCGCGACGGCCTGCTCCCCCAGCAGGCCATACTGGTTCATGGAAAACGATGGAATGGTCGCGACCTTCTTCCCGATCCAGCTTTCGTCAACGCCCTCGCCTACCGCGTCTACCACGCCGGCGGCCTCGTAGCCAATCCGCGAAGGCAAAGTCGGCTGCTCGAGCTACTGCCCGTGCATAAACATTAATTCAGCGCGATTCAACCCAGCCGCCTGCACACGGAGTCCTACTTCGCCCCTGCCCGGCTGCAGCAGAGGTGCTTGTTCCAACTTCAGATTCTCAGGACCACCAAGCTGATGAAAGCGAACAATCGTCGGCGTTCTTCTCTCCCCGGTGCTTTGGATGTGCTGGAGAAGAACGAAGGTGCAGATGTCTGTTTTATGCGCGCTCGGTCTACCGTCCCACCACAACTATCATGAACGTTCCAGGCTTGGACTTCGGCCGGCCACCTGCACTAGCGTCCTCGAATTCCGAAGTCGGAAGGTATATCTGGTGACTCGCGCCGTCAATACCCATCGTCCGGGCGCCATCCGGAGTCTTCACTGTTTGCTCAACTGCAAGCGTATCTTCCGCGCCGATTACCGTTAGCGATCCATCACGGCAGCTCGCGAAGGCCTGTCCTCCGTAGAAGCCTGTCGCATCCACACCGGCGCCGATGGGAAGATCCGCTTCGACCTTCCCGTTCTGAGCGTTCATCACAATCAACTTCTGGGGATTGCGGCAGCCGATGAAAAGCCGGTGGCTATTGCGGTCCATCGACATGCCGACCGGGTGGCCGCCCGGTGTAACGGGCCATTGCGCTACAACCTTATGTGCATTCAGATCGACGACCGCAACGGCATCCTTATCCTCGAGGTTGATGTATGCTTTGCCCTCACCATCCGCCGCAAGAAACTCCGGCGCGCCGCCCAGTTGGATGGAATCGATCTTGCCGCTATTAGGATCAATATCCGGATAAAATGTCATCAAAGCATTGCCATCACCCGATACGGCGAGGACGAGGTTGGTTTTGGCGTCGTAGATGATCCCGTCCGCATCCGGCATTGCCGCGAGCTTGCCAAGCGTAGCGTAGGTCTTCAGATCGAAGACGAGAATGGCGCCCTTGCCGCCGCCATCGGTAATGAAGCCGCGATTCACCTTTGGAACAATTGCGACCCCGTGCGATCGTATCTGTCCCGGAATGTCTCCGAGAACCTTGCCGCTCTCACCGTCGATGACCTGGGTATGCGTGGTCCGCGTGACAAAGAGGCGATGGGTCTGCGGATCGACAGTTACGTAATCCCAACCGCCCTCGCCGCCGATATGGAAGGTCTGTTTTACTTTCCAATTGGATTGAGCCAGTGCAATGGATGAAACGCCCGACAGCAGGAACAACGCAACCGCACGATTCAGTCGCAATTCAATACCTCCTCGAAGATGGTCGGCTAGCGCCTCTTCGTTGAATGTGACCCAGGATAGTTGTGAAAGCTTAAGACTCGATCAAGGCCACGTCGAATTGTTGCCGTCATCCGGCTCGCGCCGTCGCAAGACGCGAACCGGATGACGGGCAATCCTACCGCTCGCCCTGAGCCGACCAGCGGAAGCCGAACGAAAGGGTGGGACGGTAATACTCGCGCTGCACGGGATAGATTCCACTGCCATTGTAGAAGCCAAAGACTTCGTTGCTGAGATTCAATCCGGATGCAACGACCTGCAGGCCTTTGTACAAGCGGTAATTGCCTTGAACATCGAACTGCGTATGCGGATAGAAGTAGTTATCGCCGAGCGGACCCTTCAATCCGAGGATCGGATCGTTGGGATTGACCAGCTGGGTCGGGTCGCCGCTGGGATCCCTGTTCCATCCGTATGCCGCGATGCTCTGATCGTTGTGGCTGATGGCAAATCGGCCGGAGAACCGGCTCTTATCGTAGGTCAGGTTGAAGTTATAGTCGTTTGGCGATGTGCGATCGAGCGATGGATGATCGGTTCGTCCGCCGTTAAAGCCGGTGATCACGGGCGGATTGCCAACGATCTGCGGGGTTGGGAAGGTAACCTGAGAGGTAGTGTGGCTGTAGTTGGCGTTGACGCCCAAGCCGCCCAGGAAGCTGGGGAGGAAGCTGAAGCGCTGCTCCCACTGCATCTCAACGCCCTGAATGTGGGCGTTGGGGCCGTTGATGGACTGAGAGAACTGCCACTGCTGGCAATTTGCGGAGCCCTGCGAGCACAAATTGGTGCCGTCGTAGTACTGCACGTCGGCCGTGGGATAGATGGGATTGGTGAGGTTCTTGTAGAAATACCCGAACTGCAGAATGCCCAGCGGCTGGAAGTAGTGTTCCACCAGGATGTCAAAGTTGTCGCTCTTGGTGGGCACCAGCTTGGGGTTGCCGGTGGAGACTGTTGGATAGGGTGTCTGGTTCGAGTCCTTCGAGACGGCAGGCACCAGGTCGCTGATATTAGGACGTGCCACGCCGCGGCTGTACACCACGCGCAGGTTCGAATCCTTTTGGAACTGCCACTGCAGCGCCGCGCTCGGCAGAGCGTTGAAATAGCTGGCGTCGGCACGGTTGGGCGTCACTCCGTTGCAGATGTTCTCTGTGGGATCCTTGAAACAAGGAGCGTTTGTGATCGTGGCGTCGGTTGTATACGCCAGGAAGTGAGTGCCGCCGTTGTCGAAGCGGACCCCGCCCTGCAGGCGCACCGGCCCGATGAAGATCACATCCTGAATGTATCCGGCAGTGATGCGTTCATCGGCATTGAAGAAGCTTGAGTACCAGGTATTGCTATCGTCAAAGACATCCGAGGTGAAGCCGCCGGCATTGGCTGCGACTGTTTGCAGAATCTTGTCGTAAGACGTAGTGGCGCCGTAGGCCTTCCCATTGATCGCGAAGCTGTTGTTGTAGTAGCTGGGGTTGGAGTAGGTGCCCAGGACGTTCGACGCCAGGAAGGGGCCTGGATTGTCGTCGGCCACCAGCGTGGTATCGTTCTCGCGTTGCGTAGAGTAGGAGTTACGAATCTTAAGACCCGCTGAGAGGGTGCTCGGGTGGCCGCCCAACGAGTAGTTGTGGGCAAAAGACGCCGCGCCCTGAATGTTGAGCTGCGTCGCGTGATAAGAACCGCTGGCCGATTTGGTCACGGTGTAGCCGGTCGGGTCCCAGCCGTTTGTCCCGTCAGTCGCGTAGATTTTCGGCCGATAGGGGTCGCTCAGGTTCTCGGCAAATCCTACGTTCGTGTTGAGGCCCGTGAAACGCGTTGTGGGAAAGTCCTGGCCTCCGATGTTGTGGCCCCGCGAGACCGCGAAATCGTAAGTAATCACGTCCTTTGACAGCTCATGATGCGCTCCGGAAACGAAGCTGAAGACCTGCTGGTCAGGACGCCGTATGTACTGGCGATACTGCCAGAAGCCTAGGAAGCAAGTGCCAGCCTGCTGGGCCGCTGTCGAGCAAGTGTTCAGGTCGTCAAAAACGATCTGCGAGCCGTTCACAGAGTTGATCGAACCGGTGTTCGGTGTATATACAAAGGTTTCGCCGAAGTCGTGGAAATCGGCATAGAGTCCCCTCACGTAGGCCGACATCGTCGGAGTAACCTTTACATCGATACCCGAGTTAAAGCCGTAGCGCGTGCGGTAATAGTTGTAGGAGCGGAAGTCTTCGCCGTTGAAGTAAGCGATGTTGGCGCCTGTGGCGGGATTGACGCCGGTGGTCACGCTCGGTTCGAGGTCGTCGATGCCGCGGTTTGTGCGATCCCAGGTTCCGCCAAGCAGGAAGCCGTATTTTTTGTTCGCGCCCCAGCGTTGACCGTAGGTGCCATCGAACCCGCCACGCCAGAACCCGTTCTGCAACGGGTTATAGCCCGCCGTGCCGTTCAGCGAATAGGTAGGTTTGTCCTGTGCGGTCGGAGTTACCAGGTTCACCGTGCCGCCCACGCCGTCGGCATCCATATCGGCGGAAAGCGTCTTGTACACTTCGATGCGTTCGATGCCGTTCGACGGGATCGCATCCATCTTGACGTTGCGCACTGTGACTTCCACCGAGGGTACATTGACGCCGTTGATGGTGAGGTTCGACAGGCGCGGTTCGGTGCCACGAATCTGCACATACTTGCCTTCACCCTCGTCGCGCTCCAGTGAGACGCTGGGCAGGCGGCCGATAGCGTCGGCGATGTTTGTGTTCGGAAGGCTCGTGATCACACCCGCCGGCTCAACCTGAACAATCTGGTCCGACATGCGCTCCACATTCACCGCTTCCGCGTCACCTTGCAGGCGCCCAGCAGTCACCAGGACGGAGTCGGCCTCAGAACCAACCCGCAGGGCGGCGGTAACAGACGCCGTTTGTCCCGCCGTCACATTCACGGTCTCCGTATACGGCTGGAAACCGACGTACGTCGCGGTGAGCTTGTACTGCCCGCTTGGCACATTGGGAATTCGAAACTGTCCTTGATCGTCCGTCGCTGCCTGGCGGTCTGACGGTTCGATGACCACCTTGGCTCCGACAAATACTTTTCCAGTTGAATCCTGAACCGAGCCGGCGATCACACCGGAGCTAGTTTGACCGGTTGCTACGATTCCAGCTGAAATGATGAGCACAGAGCAAATCCAAAAGCGCATCAACTTCTGAATGCACATTCGTGTGTACCTCCAAAACACGTTTTTCTTCGTGGAAGGATGACCAACAATTCTCAGTTCGCGCGTAGAGGCGAGTGTTGGCTCTAACTTGAGATTGGCCGGAAGACCATGTTTCTACGCTAGAAAGGCGAGGCTTAAGGAAGACTTAATAATGTATGACAAACGAAGACGTTTAACAGAACTTTGATCTGGCGTTAATGTGCGGAGCAGGAAGCACACAATGACGAGGCATTCGTTGAATATGTAGTGAATGCTTTTCCGGCTGCTTGAAGAAATGCGTCAAAACAAAAATCCCCCAAGGATAGTTCTCCTGGGGGGGGCGGTTCTTGAACTAAATCCGCCGCTACAGCTTCTCCGCCACGCTCTTCGCCTGCGTGAACAGCAGCAGGTAATCCGGCCCGCCGGCCTTCGAGTCGGTGCCGCTCATATTGAACCCGCCGAATGGATGTGCGCCCACCATCGCGCCGGTGCACTTACGGTTGAAGTACAAGTTCCCCACGTGATACTCGCGCCGGGCCGTCTCAAGGGCCTCGCGCGAGTTTGTGTAGAGTGCGCCGGTCAGGCCGTACTCAGTGTTGTTCGCCACCTTCAGGCCTTCATCGAAATGGGCGACCCTGATCACCGCAAGCACCGGCCCGAAGATCTCCTCCTGCGCGATCGCCGCACCCGGAGCGACATCCGCAATCACCGTCGGCTCGAGGAAGTATCCGCCCTCCGCGTTCTCCACGGCCTTCCCGCCCACAACGAGCCGGCCCTCCTTCCTGCCGATCTCGATGTAGCGCAGGATAGATTCCATCGCCGCCCTGTTCACCACCGGCCCCATGTTGGGATTCGCCGCAGGATCGCCCACCGTCAGCTTCGCAACCTTCTCGCGCAACCGCTCGACGAAGACGTCGTAGATCGAAGCTTCTACAATCGCGCGCGAGCACGCCGAGCACTTCTGCCCACTGAACCCGAAGGCTGAAGCCACCACACCATCCACGGCCGAGTCGAGGTCCGAATCCGCAAGCACCACGATCGAATCCTTGCCGCCCATTTCAAGAATGGTTCGCTTGATCCAGATCTGTCCCTTCTGCTGTTTCGCCGCGCGCTCATGAATCTCCAGCCCAACATCGCGCGAGCCGGTGAATGCGATGAACCGCGTCTTCGGATGCTCCACGATCGCGTTGCCGAATGTCGCGCCCGAGCCCGGACAGAAGTTCACCACGCCGCCCGGGAGGCCCGCCTCTTCGAGGACCTCCACAAATTTGGCTGCGATCGTGGGCGAATCGCTCGACGGCTTCAGGATCACCGTGTTTCCCGTGACAATCGCCGCTGCAGTCATCCCGGCCATGATCGCGAACGGAAAATTCCACGGCGGAATTACCGCGCCGACGCCCAGCGGGATGTACAACAGCTGATCGAACTCACCGGGAAGCTGAATCGGCGTCTCTGCCTTTGCCAACCGCAGCGCTTCGCGGCTGTAGAACTCTAGAAAATCGATCGTCTCGGCCACATCCGCGTCGGCCTCGGCCCAGTTCTTGCCGACCTCGTAGGTGAGCCACGCGCAGAATTCCAGCTTTCGCTCTCGAATAATCTCGGCCGCACCCAGCAGGAGAGAAGTGCGCGTCTCCACCGGCGTCCGGCTCCAGGTCTCAAATGCCTCGAGCGCAGCTTTCATCGCCAGTTCTGCGTGTTCCGCGCCTGCCTTTTGGTGTACACCGACCACCTGCACTGGCCGCGCCGGATTGAGCGATTTGATCTTGCCCTCGGTTCGCAGGCGATTGCCGCCGATGATCAGGTCATATTCGTGTCCCAGTCGGCTCCGAACCAGGTCCAGCGCTGCCTGCATCTCGCGCTTGGTTTCAGGCGACTTGAAGTTGGTAAACGGCTCATTGCGGAACTCGCCCTGAGGGGAGCGCGGCTGGATCTCGGTCGGGAGGGTCACGGTTGCCATAGCGAGGTTGATTGTAGTCCTTTGGAGAGATTCAGGCGCTATGTGGAACAAAACACGCGCCAACAGGTTTGATTCATCTGACCGCCGGGAAGAAGCTCTAAACCTACTACCTGGTCTGCTGGAGAATATTCGCCGGTTCTGGACGGCGCTCGTTCCGGGAAACCGCAACAATTCCGTTACATCCCCGAAACTAACCCCTCGTGACGGGGTTCGAAACGGTGTACCCCTTGACGATGCCGGAAGCGGCAAGCCACTTGCGGGCACAAGAATGTTTGGCGACGACAAGTGTGCTGGCAAATGAGAAGCAGCGCGCCGAATTTCTGCGAGGGATAATGAAACCCCAATTGAGTCTGCTTTTGCTCTCTCGTGCTGCGGGCCAACATTTGAGAACACTCGGCGGATCGGCCTCGCCGAAATCTCGCAGGTCGTCTGCCGCCGGTGCGGAGCTTGCCGCGATTGCCGTGCTTTCACTGGCAGCGAGCCAGGCGTTTTCCCAGCAGCCCACCTCCATTCCGAACTGGACAACCGGGGAGCCAGGCACAAGCTCCGGACAGTATGCGCCCGGCCAGTACGTGCAAGACCCGCAGTACGGCCAACAGCAGTACGCTCAGCCCTATCCGCAACAGCCGCTACAGCAACCTCAGTACCAGCAACCTCAATATCAACAGCCTCCGGCGTACCCCCAGCAGAACTACGGCGATCCCGCGTATGCGGCTCCGGATTTTGGCTACGCGCCGCCTTATCAGCCGCAGCAGGCGCTCAGCCCCGACCGCCTCGAGCAGATGGTCGCACCGATCGCTCTTTATCCAGACAATCTCGTCTCCATCGTTCTCGCTGCCTCCACCTACCCTGCCCAGGTGGCTGCAGCCGACCAGTGGCTTCACATGCAGGGAGGCGCGCCGCCTGAGCAGATCGCGGCGGGCGCCAATGCACAGACCGGCTGGGACCCCAGCATCAAGGCTCTCACTGCCTTCCCCCAGGTTCTCGATCAGCTCGCGCAAAATCTGCAGTGGACCACCGACCTCGGCAACGCCTACTACAACCAGCCTCAGGACGTGATGCAGACCGTCCAGGTAATGCGCGGCCGAGCTCAGTCCGCGGGATACCTGCAGAGCACTCCGCAGCAAGAGGTCATGCAGGAACAGGGCAATATTGAGATCGCCCCGCCCACACCGGATATGATCTACGTGCCGCAGTACAATCCCTGGGCGGTCTACGGCCAGCCCCTCGATCCATATCCCGGCTACAACGTCTTCGGCGCAATTGGCTCGTTCGTGGGCGGTGCGTTCTTTCACTTTGGCCCCGGCATCGCTTTGCAGGCCTTCGCTGCTACACCCTTTGGCTGGCTCGGCTGGGGACTCGACTGGTTCGCTCACGCGATCTTCTTCAACAACGACCTGTGGTGCACCCATAGCTATTCGGTCCACGACTGGGGCTTTGCCCACGGCGGCGGCCGCTACTGGGGACGCGGTGGCGATCTGTATCGTTACCACGCCGCAGCCTGGGGTGAGCGCGGAGGCGGCAGTCGCCAGAACTTTTTCCGGTCCGGCCTCGATCGCGGCGGAGTCCGTCCGGTTGGCAGCCCGGTGATGGGTCGCGGCGCCGCGCGGCCATTCGGCAGTGAGAACTCAAGCCGCGGATTCCAGACTTACGGAAACGGACGCCAGAACGGCTACATTCAGAACGGTCGCAACTACGCCTACGGCCGCGAACCGCAGGCCACAGGCCGTCCGCAGCAGTATGGCGGCGCGCAGCAGTTTGCTCAGAATCATGGCGGCGTTAACGTAACCCCGCGGGCCTGGGGCGGCGGATACGGCACATCCAGTCCTTACAACAACCACGCGCTGCAGAACTACGGCATGCGTCCCGGCTTCGGCGGCACGTACACGCAGCCCTACCGGAATCCCACCTACAATTACGGCAACCGTGGCAATGGCGGATACGGCAATTACGGCTCGTACGGCTCCAACAGCTACCGCCAGCCGAACATCGCTCGCGCTCCTTCCGCCGGCGGGTACCAGATGTTCGGCGGAGGCCACTCGCCCAATTACGGTGGCGCGCCGAAAGCACAAAGGTTCAGTAACCACGGCTGGGGCGGCGGAAGCAGCCATCCCTGGGGTGGCGGCGGAGGAAGCTACAAGGCTCCGCACTTCAGCGGAGGTCGCGGCGGCCACTTTGGCGGAGGCGGCGGAGGTGGCCACTCAGGCGGCGGTCATTCCGGCGGAGGTCACTCGGGCGGAGGCGGCGCACATCACCACTAAACCGGTGCGACAGCAAGGCACAAAATTCAACGCGTGTGATGGTGGACGAGCGAACAGCGTCTTCAGCACGAAGTGTTCTGCCTCCGACGCTGCTCACTTGCCTTCATGATTTCGCTCATGTCCCCCGCTGGCCGAATCTCGAAGATGTTGCCATACGTGAGAGCCGGATGCTGACCAATGAGCTGCACAGCATGATTCATGTCTCGCGCTTCAAGGATGAGAATGCCGCCGAGTTGTTCCTTGGTTTCCGTGTAGGGACCGTCTGTCGTTGCCACTTTACCGTTCTTGCGAGACAGGGTCAAGGCGGTTTCCGGACCCTGAAGCACTTCGCCACCACCCCAATGCCCGTTGGCACGAAGATGGTCATCGTAATCAAAACATGTGTCGAACATCGCGTTTCGCTCGTCCTCAGTCATGCCGTCAAATTTGTCTTTGTCGTAGTACCCCAGACAGATGTATTTCATGGTTCTTCTCCTCATGGTGGAAATCTGCAGCGCGCCGGGCACTTGGGCTGGTTGCACAAATGACGCCTTGAAGGGGCACGACTTCAAGTCGTGCCGTTGAGGGCTCATAAGGAGCGGGCTTTAGCCCCCTGAGGGAAAGGTTCTTCATCACCTCTGCTATTTATGCAATCAACCCAAGTGCATGTTCAGAGGCCGCAGTTGGCCAAGTTGTTTACTTGCTTGCGACGGGTTCCTTGTCCGGAGCCGGGAAGAAAAGAAGCTCGCGCACCTCGCCCACCGCATCGCAGGTGATGGCGCCCTTCTTCGCCCATGCGAGCGCCTCGTCCAGATCGGCGCATTCCAGTATCCAGAATCCGCCCATGTGCTCCTTGGTCTCGGTGAAGGGTCCGTCGGTGACGAACACCTTGCCATCAGTCTGCTTCCGCACCGTCTTTGCGTTGGCGGGCGGAGCAATGCCGCAGGCGAACTTCCTCACGCCGGCAGCAATCATTTCGCGGTTGAGCGCGTGGATCTCTTCGATCATTGCCTCGGTTACGGTGGACGGGTCGAAGTCGTCGGGGAGGTAGTTACAAACCAGATATTGTGGCATGACGTTTTCTCCTTGGTTTCTGTGGATTGCCCGATGACTCGTTTTCCCGTTCACTCAGGAACCGTAGCTCATCGTCCTTTGTCCTATAGTCGTTGGGGAGACGGAAAATCGACAGCCGGTTTTAACTTTTATTTATTCTGCTTTTTTTTATTTCAGCTGCCGAATCCGCTCCTGCAGGAATTGGCGCTCCGGTTCCTGTTGGGTCAGCGCCAGAGCTTTCTCATAAGCAGCCCGAGCCTCAGCCGTCCTGCCAAGCCTGCGGCACAACTCGGCACGGGCTGAATGCGCCAGGTAGTAATTCGCCAATTCGCCGTGTTCCATCACTGCGTCGATACGCATCAGGCCGGCCTCTGGACCATGGCACTCGGCAATGGCCACGGCGCGATTGAGATGGACAACCGGCGAAGGCTGAATTCGTACCAACTGGTTGTAAAGCGCCACAATCTGCCGCCAGTCGGTGGCAGCTGCCGATTCCGCCTCCGCATGAACGGCAGCAATCGCGGCCTGCAGTGTGTAAGCTCCGAAGCGGCGGGATTTCAGTGCTTTCTCCACCAAAGCGACTCCTTCTGCGATCTGCGCGCGGTTCCAGAGCGATCGGTTTTGATTCTCCAGCAAAATCAGCTCTCCGGCCGGAGAGGTTCTCGCGGCGCGGCGGGATTCCTGCAGCAACATCAGGGCAAGCAGCCCCAGGACTTCCGGGTCGGCGACTTCCGGCTCCGGCTGGAGTTCGGCGAGCAACCGGCCCAATCGAATCGCCTCGCCGGTTAGCTCGGCCCGGGTTACCTCCGCTCCCGCCGCAGCCGAGTAACCCTCGTTAAAGACGAGATAGATGACCTGGAGCACCGCGTCCAATCGCTCCGGCAATTCCTGCGGCACCGGCACCTCGTATGGAATTGATGCCTCTCGAATCTTTGCCTTGGCGCGCACGATGCGTTGGGCGAGCGTTGCCGGCGTAACCAGAAATGCGCGGGCAATCTGCTCCGTGGTCAAGCCGCAGATTTCGCGCAGAGTGAGCGCGACTTGTCCTTCCGGAGGCAGAGCGGGATGGCAGCAGGTGAAGATCAGACGGAGGCGATCGTCCTCGATCTCCTCATCCTCCTCAAGGGAAACGTCGTTGACGCGCGATTCCATATGGGCAACAAGATCTGTCTGTGCTCCATCGAAGCGCGCGCGCCGGCGCATCGCGTCTATGGCCTTGAAACGTGCCGTTGAAATCAGCCACGGGCGAGGCTTGTCCGGAATGCCGGTCTTCGGCCATGTGTCCAGAGCCGCAGCGAACGCCTCGTGCATCGACTCTTCGGCCAGGTCCAGGTCTCCGAGGAGGCGCACGAGCGTTGCCAGAACTCGGCCTGATTCAGATCGGTAAAGGGTTTCAATGGTCCTGCTGACTTGTTCGGGCACAGGCTGCGGCATTTACGCCAAACTATCGCAAAACCAGAGTTACTGTATACCGAAGTCTCTCCTCAAGTCGGCGCGACCACCAGGGAGCGACGACCGCAGCTAACGGAGTGTCCGGACACAACTGTACGTGGGATTTCCCTACCCACAATTCAAACGGCACGGATCTTTCGCTACTTGACTGAATATCCACGCGAATCAAGGCAGGCTGACATTGCTCTCTTGAAGGTGTCAAGATTCTGCTGCTGCGCGGAGGCCTGTTGTTGCTGGGCTTGCTGTTGTGCCTGTTTCTTTGCTTTCTTCTGCTGCCGTCTTCCATGAATTGCGCCAGCCGTGGCGCCTGCGGCTGCGCCTGTTCCTGCATCACCGGCAATTGCCCCTACTGCAGCTCCAGCTGCCGCCCCACCCGCTGCGCCCTTGACACCCCCGCCGCTGGGAGCGTTCGAAGGCTGTGCAGGTTGAGTCGAAGCGGCGAGGTTCGCCGGATCGATGCCCGACTGTTGCTTGGCCGAGTCATAGCACTCTTTTTCGTCCTTTGATTGGAGGGTTGAATCCTGCTCCTTTTGCGGATAGACAAACAGCCCCACGGCCTGGGCCGGAGACTTGGGAGGGGAAGCAGCGGCCCCAGAGGAGGAGGGCGCCGGAGGCTGTTGTGGGGGTGGGGACTGGGATTGCGATTGAGCTGAAAGGATGTAGCAAGATGCGATTACCAGACAGAAGACAAAACCGCCAGACGCGCGGAAGATCTCTCTCATGAGACACCTCCTGCTAACGAGCTATTGTGGCGCAATGTTGCGCTGGTGTCACCACCCATCTGCTTTTGGATCCGACCAGGGACCCCGCGTGAGTGTACCTGCACCTGTCGATCCTTGCTGGCTCGTTTATCCACTTTTGACGAGCTGCTCGTAATTCTGACAGTTGCCCGGACGAACCCCCTTTTCTAACATTGGCGGGATTGATTCGCGGAGATCATTTCGCTTCTGCCGTGGCCCTATTTCAACCTCCTGTCGCGAACAGGTGTTTGTTGCGATTAACCCGAAACATTGCGAGGACTTATGAAAGCAACAGCCGTTGACGTGAATGCTCCGACAGCGCAGGCTGTCAGTCGTGGTACAACACAGCCCCTGTCTGAGGAGGAACTCCGGAAGCTTAATGCATATTGGAGAGCATGCAATTATCTCGCAGCCGGCATGATTTACCTGCGTGACAATCCTCTATTGCGCGAGCCGCTGAAGACAGAGCATATTAAGGCGCGGTTGCTGGGCCATTGGGGCTCAAGTCCAGGTCTGAGTTTCACGTACATTCACCTCAATCGTCTTATCAAAAAATACGACCTCGACACGATCTTTCTCGCCGGCCCGGGCCATGGTGCGCCGGGTGTGCTGGGCCCGACTTACCTGGAGGGCACGTATTCTGAAATCTATCCAAATAAGAGCGAAGACATTGAGGGGATGCGCACTTTTTTCAAGGAGTTTTCCTTCCCTGGAGGCATCGGCAGCCACTGCACTCCAGAGACCCCCGGTTCTATCCACGAAGGAGGAGAATTGGGCTACAGCGTCTCTCATGCTTTCGGCGCTGCGTTCGATAATCCCGACCTTCTGGTTGCCGTGGTTGTGGGAGATGGAGAATCGGAGACCGGCCCGTTAGCGACCTCATGGCACTCGAACAAGTTTCTGAATCCGGTTCGTGACGGCGCGGTGCTGCCGATCCTTAATCTCAACGGATACAAAATCAACAACCCGACTATTCTGGCGCGGATATCTCATGACGAGTTGGAGGACCTGTTCAAGGGATACGGGTGGTCGCCGTATTTCGTCGAAGGCGACAACGTAGAGATGATGCACCAGATGATGGCGGTTACGCTCGAGCATTGCGTGCTTGAAATTCGTCGCATTCAGCAGGAAGCTCGCAGCGGCGGCAAGGTCACGCGGGCGCGCTGGCCTATGATCGTGCTGCGAAGTCCGAAGGGCTGGACGGGACCCAAGGAAGTCGACGGCCACAAAGTGGAGGGATTCTGGCGTGCACACCAGGTACCCCTTGCAGGGGTTCGCGAGAACCCAGCTCATTTGAAGCTGCTGGAAGGCTGGCTGAGAAGCTACCGGCCCGAAGAATTGTTTGACGAGAGCGGACATCTGATTCCGGAGTTGAAAGACCTTGCCCCGACCGGAACGCGGCGCATGAGCGCCAATCCACACGCGAACGGGGGAGTGTTACGCAAGGCTTTGCAGCTCCCGGATTTCCGCGAATATGCGGTTAAGGTGGAGAAACCCGGGCAAACGTCCGCAGAGAACACGCGTCCGCTGGGCCGGTTCCTGCGCGATATTGTGAAGAAAAATCCGCAGAACTTCCGAGTCTTTGGGCCGGATGAAAACACTTCCAACAAACTTGACGCGATCTATGAAGTGAGCAAGAAGCTGTGGTTAGCTGACTACCTCCCCGAGGATGCAGATGGTGGAGAGTTGTCGCCTGACGGCCGCGTTCTGGAGATGCTCTCGGAACATACTCTGGAGGGCTGGTTCGAAGGCTACCTTCTCACAGGCCGGCATGGATTCTTCTCGACCTACGAAGCTTTCGTTCACGTCATAGACTCGATGTTCAACATGCACGCCAAGTGGCTCGCGACCGCAGAAGAACTCTCGTGGCGCGCCCCGATCTCGTCGCTGAATCTCCTGATTACTTCAACGGTTTGGCGTCAGGATCACAATGGTTTTACGCATCAGGATCCTGGATTCCTTGACATCGTGGTGAACAAGAATCCCAATGTTTGCAGGATCTATATGCCACCAGATGTGAATACTCTGCTCAGCGTGGCAGATCACTGCTTGAAGAGCACGGGATACATTAACGTGATCGTCTCCGACAAGCAGAAGCATCTGCAGTACATGTCCATGGACGAGGCGATCGCGCACTGCACCAAGGGGATCGGCATCTGGCAGAAAGCGAGCAATGATGAAGGCGTGGAGCCCGACGTTGTCATGGCCTGCGCCGGCGACATTCCGACCAAAGAAGCCCTGGCTGCCACTGTCATGCTCCGCGAGTACTTCCCGAAGCTGAAGATCCGCTTCATCAATGTTGTGGACCTTTACCGGCTTGTCCCGTCAACCGAACACCCACACGGGCTCTCTGACAAGGACTTCGACAGCCTGTTCACGAAAGACAAGCCCGTAATCTTCAACTTCCACGGTTATCCCTGGCTGATTCACCGGCTTACTTACCGGCGGACGAACCATGCCAACTTCCATGTGCGTGGTTATAAGGAGAAGGGAAATATCAACACGCCGCTCGATCTGGCAATCCAGAATCAAATCGATCGCTTCAGTCTGGCAATCGATGTGATTGACCGGGTTCGGGATCTGCAAGTAGCTGGCGCGCATGCGAAAGAGAGTTTGCGCAACCAGCAAATCGAATGCCTCCGCTATGCCCACGAACACGGCATCGACAAGCCCGAAATCGATCAATGGAGCTGGCCGGGATAGGCGAAAGATCCGGAGCTAATGCAAAACCAGAGTAGCTTTGTCTCAAGCAAGAAGCAGGACATATGTACTCTGGTTTTGCCGTTAAACTCACAACGCCATGCCTCCGGAGACTTCGATTCTCTGCGCATTCACCCAGCGATTCTCGTCCGAGAGCAGTGCGGCGATCATCGGCCCGATATCGTCCGGCACTCCTGCACGACCGAGGGCAGTCCATTCCGCCACACGCTTATTCACTTCGGGATTGTCGCGCACCATGCCGCCGCTGAAGTCGGTTTGAATCGCGCCGGGAGCGACGACATTCGCGGTTATTCCGCGCGGGCCGAGTTCTTTAGCCAGGTAGCGCGTGAGAACCTCGATCGCTCCCTTCGCGGCGCCGTACGCCGAACTGCCCGGAAGTGAAACGCGCGCGAGTCCCGACGAGATGTTCACGATGCGGCCACCATCGTTGATGAGCGGAAGCAGCTTCTGCGTCAGAAAGTAAACACCTTTCACGTGAACGTTGAAAATGGCATCGAATTGGGCTTCGGTGGTTTCGCCGAAGGCAGCGTGGAGAGAATTGCCGGCATTGTTCACCAGGTAGTCAAACCGGCCCCTTCCCCAGCTCTGCAGCGTCTTGCGCACTTCGCCGGCGAATCCATCCAACGCGTGGATGTCGCCGGTGTCGAGTTGAAATCCCGCTGCTTTCCGTCCGATGGCCTCGACCTCGTGAATGAGGCTCTCAGCTTCTCTCTGATTCGAGCGGTAGGTGAAAAGGATGTCGACACCGCGCCGCGCGAGATTGACGGCGGTATTGCGGCCCAGGCCGCGACTACCGCCTGTAATGATTGCGATCCTGTCTGTCATAACTTCAGCTCCCTTGCCTGTTAGAGGCATTCTTTTGAATTGAGGTTAGGAATAGCGCATGTTCTCGAGATCCGTGAGGAGCCCGGGTCCAGCCGGGTTCCATCCCAACTTGCGTCGAGTCTCTGCACTGGACGTCAGGGCGTCCCTACCCACGAAGAACCCGAGGAAGCCGAAATGCTCCTGGGCCTGTTCCTGCGTGATGGAAACGACAGGCACGTTCAAGCCGTGGCCGATGACGGTAGCGATGTCTTTGAGCGGCACCCCTTCTTCGGCGATGGCGTGATGCCGGTCTCCCGCCGCACCCTTCTCCAGGGCGAGCCGGTAAAGACGGGCGACATCGGTTACATGCGCAGCAGGCCAACGGTTATTTCCCTCGCCAATGTACGCTGAGACGCCCTTGGCACGGGCTATAGCAATCAAGGGGGTGATCAGGCCCTGCTTTACTGTGTCGTGGACCTGCGGTAAGCGCATCACCGAGGCGTGCACTCCCCGCTCCAGGAGCGCAACAGCAGTCACCTCCGACACACGAGGAACGGATTCATTAGAAAGCGGCGGGTCGTCCTCGGTGGCAGCGCGACCCTGAGCGACTCCGACCCCGGAGCTGACGATGAACGGACGGCTGGAACCCTGGAGTACAGTTCCGATAGCTTCGATAGCGCGTCTGTCGAGTGCGCAGCTTTCCGCAAATCTGGTCCAATCGTGCCGGAAAGCGACGTGGAGGACGGCATCGGATGCGGCAGCTCCGCTGCGCAAGCTTTCCAGATCTTCCAGATCGCCCCGCTGTACCTGAGCGCCAGTGGTGGCCAGAGACTGGGCCCCGTCATCGCTGCGCGCAAGACCGAGCACCAGATGGCCTGCGCTGATGAGTTCCGAAACAATCCTGGAACCGATAAATCCTGTGGCGCCTGTAACGAAAACTCGCATAAGCATTTCCTCCCAATTGATCTGACCGGATTGCCCCACCGGGATTGACGTCCCTTGGCAGCATCCAATAAAACGGAGACAATCTCCGAATGAGTAGATAACCGGAGACTGTCTCCGGTTGCAAGTATTTTTGGTGAATGGCGACAAAGACTTCGAAACCCGCCGCAAGAAAGCCAGGCCGAAAACCACGGACCGATGCGCTGCGCAATCGCGAGCGCATTTTGGAAGTGGCAAAGGAGGCGTTTACGCGTTTTGGCGCAGACGCCAGCCTTGACGAGATCGCCAGGCAGGCAAGCGTGGGGGCCGGAACCCTGTATCGTCACTTTCCCACCCGGGACGCCCTGATCGAGGCGGTCTACCGGAGCGAAGTGGAAAAGCTAGCCGCGACGGCGCAGAGGTACGCAGACGAGATGCCGCCCGTAAACGCGCTGCGAGCCTGGATGTTGTTATTCGTGGACCACATCGCGGCAAAGCAGATTATCGCTCCGGCACTGAATTCGCTGGTCGGCGGCCCCACGAGGCTCTATGAAGGTTCCCACGGCCTGATTCGGGGAGCGATTGATCTGCTGGTGAAGCGTGCCATCAAGAGCGGCGACATACGCCGTGACCTCGACCCATTCGATTTGCTGCGAGCGCTCATCGGCGTTTCTCACGTCGGAACCGGCCCCGATTGGCAGCGCAGCGCGAAGCGGCTGGTCGATATCCTCATCACCGGATCCCGCCCGGTCAGCTAATTCGATTGCAGTGATTTCAACTTTTCGTGGACGGTGGGAGCGCTCTTGGAAGTTGGAGCCAGCGCGAGAAACTTTTCGTAGGCGTCGCGGGCTTCCGGTTTTTTCTGCAGATTGAGATAAGCATCTCCAAGGTTCAGGTATGCGATGGCTCGTTTGGGATCGAGAGCAATCGTCTGCAGAAACCATTTCACCGCGTCGTCGTAGCGGCTCATGCGAAAGAACGCGAAGCCGGCGTTGTTGGCGTATAACGCCATGGTCGGCTGCAGACTGGAAGCCTCTGCAAACTTCGCAGCGGCATCCGCATATCGCTTTTCCTGGTAGAGGCGCATGCCCTCGTCGTTGGCGCCGGCGGCAGTCTCGGAGGGCTGACGGCTGGGCTCGGGCTTTGAGGCATCGGGAGTGTTGGAGATCGACACAAGGCTGACAGACGCAGCCGGCGCACTCGCGGGAGCGGTCGCGGGCGCGTTGCCGGAGGTCACCCCAGCAGGCGCCGGAGCCGCATTTGCGCCCGGTGTACCTTGCTTCAACTTTGCCTCGGCCGTTGCAAGTTGCTTGCGAAGCTCTTCGTTCGCTCGCTCTTCTGCGCGCATCTGGTCGCGGAGTTTCTCGAGTTCCGCGTTGACTTTGATGCCTTCATCGTCCAGCTGCGCCGAATCTCCATTCAGGAATTCGGTTTCATGTTTCAGGTCGAAGATGAAGTCTCCTCCTTCTGTGCCGGGCAGGTTGCCGAAGGCCGGAGTTTGATGCGAAAGGGAAGAAACGGCAGGGGCGACATAGGCGGCCAGCTCAGTTGCGGTGATCACGCCATCGCCATTCAAATCAGCGCGGCCATCCAGCCCCTGCAGCAGCGTCCAGGTAAACACGGAGTGTCCGTTGGGTCCGTTGTCCGCAACCTGCTGGTCTGCCCCGCCGGCGGTAAACATCTGCCGGGCCTCGCGGCGGGAGATCTCGTTGAGGTAATTCTGCGAAGGTATCGACATGCCCCCGCGGGTAAGGGCCAGGCCGCTGTAGCAGGAGTCCATCACGAACAGCGCGTGCTTTGCCGGAATGGCCTCCGAGATGTCCTGGAAGTTCGTCATGGAGATCGCGCTGCCTTCGAAGTCTGTAAGGTCGGCGTCAACTGGAATGATGTAGCCGAGGTCCCGGCCTGAGGCGAGCTTTCGCGTCGCGCCGTGACCAGCGAAAAAGACGAAGACGCGATCTTCTCGTTGCACCATGGAGCCGCCCAGCTTGTCGCCGAGCAGGGAAAGGATGTTCTGACGAGTCGCTTGCTTATCAAGGAGCGTGAACACGTGATCCGGTTTGAAGCTGTATTTCTGAATCAGCAGATCTTTCACGCCCATGGCATCGTGGACGGCATATTGCAGCTTCTGCCAGTTCGCGTAGTCGTCGATGCCGATGATCGCTGCCCAACTTTCACGATAGGGCTGCACCACTGCCGGTGGCGGTGGAGGCGCCTGCGTCTGCTCGCCGCGAGTCTCGGGTGCGCCGAAAGATGAGCCATTCCAGGAGACGAAGTTGTATCCGTCTGCTTTCAACGTCTCGATCACAACCGGAAGGGCGTCAAGAGCCACTTTGTGGATATCGTGAAACAGGATGATTCCGCGTTGCTGCTTCTCGATCTCCGCAAGCACTCTCTGCGCCACCGAATTCGGCACCGGATCGGCCCAGTCTTCGGAGTCGACGTTCCAGATCACGGTCTTCATCTTGTCGGATTGAATCTCGGAGAGAATGTCCGCGTTCGCCGCGCCGTAGGGAGGCCGGAAGAGCACCGGCGGAGCCTTGAGAATGTTGGTCAGGATCGCGGTCGTGGAATCGATCTCTCGCGACTGACCCGCCTGGTCGAGCTTGGGCAGCACGGGATGGCTGTAGGTGTGATTACCGATCGAATTGCCCGACGCAAGAATCCGGTAGCTCACAGCGGAGGTAGAGCCCAGCTTTACTTTCTTGTCGTTGCCCACTGTGCCCAGGTTCTTGCCGACTTCAAAGAAGACCGCGTGGAGATTGTATTTATTGAGAATTGCCAGGACCTGGTCGGTGTAGCGGGGATGCGGACCGTCGTCAAAGGTCAGAGCGACCGTCTTCGGCGGAAGTTCCGTCCCCGAAATCTCCAGCCGGCTCCGCGCCGCCGCGCCACCGCGCGTTTCAGCGGCAGGAAGCTCCGCGCCGATTTCTTTGAGAATCGCCTCGCGCGTGTATTTCGTCTTCAGGAAATTGACATAGTGATCCCAGGCCTCGCGATGCACAACCATGCCGCGCGTTTGAAGCCCTGAAAAAATCTGCGACACCTCAGACTGGTAGAGAGCCTGGATCTTCTCAAGAGCAGCCTCGTCGCCGCTGATACGCTGCCGCAGCGAGGCACTGGGTATCTCCGCCGCGGGAGCCGCGTTCAGGTCGTCGAGCAGATCGCGAAAGGCCAGCTTGTCGGCATCGCGGAAATCGGGGTTGTTTTCAAGCCGATTGAAAAAAGATTCGACGAGCGGGGAGTCGTTCCGGGCAGCGTCCGCGCGGAGGCGCTGTTCCAGTTGATCGAGAAGGTCGCGATTCTTCTCAAAAAGAATCCAGGCGGCGGTGCGTACCCTCTCCCGGTTTCCCTCGTCGAGAGCCGAGGCGTCGTTCATGAGCACGATGATTTTGCGGTAGGAAGCTACGCGCGCATCCAGGTCTGCCGCTATTGCCGCCGGAGTGCTGCGCGCGGGCGCAGAGGGCGGGGCGATTGGCTGTTGCGATATGCAGGAAATCGCGCCGAGACAGAGCCCGGCAACCGCAGCCAAGGTAGGCAGATCATACTTGCGCATAGAGATACTGAAATGAAAGTCAAAACTAGGGTACTCCAACGCGGGGCGGTCCGGGTGGATTTGCAGGCAAATGGACCCTCTTTGTGAAGGGCATGACCTTGGAAGTCAGAAAGCTTGAAAATAATCAGCGCCACCACGAACAAGTCTTATTTTCTCGTTGACCTTGCCGCAAAGTCTGTGCGACCCTGCAACCTCCTCTTGAAAGCATCTCTGTCCCAGGAGATTGTATGAGTGTAACTGTGGTCGTATCGCCCCTGCAGCTTACGTGGAACGATTTCTTGCCTGTTCAGTCTTTGCCTGACGGGTCTGGAGATGAAGCGCAGACCGCTACGACGATGCCGGCGCTATCAGGAATTCACCCTGTTTTATCTCAAGGCAGATTTTCGCTGCCGAACCTCACATTGACGGTCGGCCTGGATCGCACCCAGACGCTGGTGATAAGTACTGCCCAGAAGACCGCCGACCTATTGAAGCACGAGCAAGGGCACTTCGACATTACGGTCCTTACCGTGCGCGCACTGGCGAAGGAGATGGAGCAATTAAAGGCAGGTTCTCCAACTGCCTTGGGCCAACAGCTTAATACTCTCCGGAGCAAGCACCAGCAACGCGCCAATATGATTGAAGCAAAATATGACAAAGAAACGGATCATTCTCGGGACCAGGCTGCGCAAAAAAGTTGGAATGACGCGATCTACGCCGCGATGAAGGGTTCAGGGGTTTCCATTCTGCAAGGGATGCCGCTTTAATAGAATGCGGCTTCCCATCGCCCGTGGACTATGAACTGCGAACTTCGAACTATGAACCAGGAGTTATGACCCTGACGCCGTCAGCGCCTCGGTCTGCTTGCTCATCTTCGCGGTCCGCTCCAGCTTGTCCCAATTAAACGGCTTGCCGTCGATCGCGCGCTTCACGGTTTTCGCCAGCACGAACGAGAATACCTGCCTGTACGCAAACCGCTGCAGCCAGATGTGGAAGAGCAGCCATCCATCGCCTTTGTTGGCCGGATGCCGCCGTTCGAGGCTGAAGGCGATGGTCGACGTCACAAAGTCGATGAGCAGAAACGCGCCGAAGTAGGCCAGAAGTCTCTCCAGACTTGCCGCCGAGGCCGCCTCGGGATGGTAATGCCGATCTACCAGGTAGTGCACAAGCCCGGCCAGAAACATCAGGTCGATAAACGGCGAAACCAGCGGAAGAAGCATTTGGAAGATAAGAATGTTCGGAAGCGCAAACAACCCCATCGCCTTGTTTTTGACGAAGGCCATGCGATGTTTCCACACCGCCTGCAGGATTCCAAACGACCACCGGAATCGCTGCCGCATCAGCCCGCGCATATCGATTGGAGCTTCGGTGAACGCCAGCGCGCGATCTTCGTAGACCACCTTGTACTTTTGCTCCAGCAGGTTCATGGTGAGGTCGGCGTCTTCGGCCACGGTGTTGATAGGGTAGCCCCCCGCCGCCTTCACTCCCGCAGTACGCCAGGCGCCGATCGCCCCCGGCACCACTGTGACAACATTGAGCAGATCGAGCGCGCGCCGTTCAAAGTTCTGGCTTGTGATGTATTCGAGCGCCTGCCAGCGCGTCCACAGGTTCACGCGATTGCCAACCTTCGCGTTGCCTGCCACCGCTCCGACTGCGGGATCTTCAAAATGCGGAATCAATTTTGAAATTGCATCCATGGCGATCACCGTGTCCGCATCGATGCCGACGTAAAATTCTTCATCGATCCGATCGAGCGCGTAGTTCAGCGCGGCAGCTTTTCCGCCATTGGGTTTTGTCAGCACCTGCACGCGCCCTTCGGCGATGTCTTTCGCGTAGGCTTCGCGCGCCACCTCGAAGGTGCGATCGTTCGATCCGTCGTCGATCACGATCACGCGCAGATTCTCGTAATCGGAATTGAGCACCGAGCGGATCGTCCGCACGATCACCTTTTCCTCGTTGTAAGCGGGCACAAGCACCGCAACGCGCGGGCTGAATCCGGGCGCCGCCTTTCGATGCGGCTTCCAGAGCCGATCGATGATCGCCAGGAGACCGACTAGGATCAGCCGCGCGCTCATCAGAATGTCTCCAAGGAAGAAGACCAGCACAATAAAGCGGCCGACCATCGATAACGCCGAGAAGGCAATCGAATCAGGGATTGCCTGGAGGTACTGACGCCACGACGTGAGCGGAGGCATCACCTGCGCCGTCGTCATGCCCATCAGCGCAGAGACGGGAACAATCTTGTAGCCGTGAGCGCGAAGCGCATCGATAATCACCGGCAGCGCCGCAATTGTGGCGGCGCGGTCGCCGCCGCCATCGTGCATCAAGATGATCGAACCGCGGAATTGCGGTTTGTGTTTCATCGTCTCGAGCTGGTCGAGGACAATCTGCGACATCTCTTCGGGGGTCTTTCTCTGCGGCTCCCAGTCGTGGGTATCGATCTTGTTGCCGACCACGGTGAGTCCCAACTGCTGGATGCGCACAACCGGCCGCGCCTGATCGTCCGTATCGGGCTCCTCGTCGATGTCGTACGGTGGCCGGAAGTACAGCGGCTGCACTCCGAGCTTGCTCGCGAAGAGCCGCTCCGTAAGTTTTACCTCAAGATCGAGCTGCTGATCCGGGATTTGACTGATGTCCGGATGGAAGAAGGTATGATTACCAACCTCGTGGCCCTCGCGCACGACGCGCTGCATCAGGCCGATGTTCTCCTGCGCCTCGGCTCCGATCATCATGAAGGTCCCCTTCACGTCCTTCTCCTTCAGGATGTCGAGGATTCGTGGAGTCCACTTCGGATCGGGTCCATCATCGAAAGAGAGCGCGACGACCCCCGGATGGTACCCGAAGTACTGCACCGTGTAGGTGTGCGGATACACGTCCATGTGCTCGTCAATAATCAGCCTCTTGCGAGCGTCCGGCTCGTCCGTGTCGACCGTGACGGTGCGATTGCCGTTCTTCGGAAGTCCTGTGACACGCAGTATGTCGCCCGAGCCCTCCGCATTCACATTTCGGCCCGGTAGCAGTAAGCTCAGTTGGTCAAGCGAAGCCGGATTGCTGGGCTTATCCCAGACATTCCACATCGTGCGGTCTTCCGAGCCAAGCTTCCAGAGCGCGAAGGTTCGGATTCCGATGCCGCGTGCCGCCCGCAGCTGGTTGAGGAGAGTAACGCCGTCGAGGAACCACACGACGTGGCGGGTGTGCGTATCTTCGTCGATGTACTCGAAGTGTGGATTCAGTGAGTTGTAATCGAGATCCAGATCGGCATCCGCATCGCTGGCGATCTCCCACACGTCCGACACATGAGGCAGTTCGTCCGTGTTTACCACGCGAGGCCTGCGCATCTTCGGGTTGCGGGCCTTGGGATCAGGGATCGACATCTCCCAGTCGTACCCGTAGTTGCCGACTGCGCAGATAACCTTGTTGAGCGGAACAGACTTGAGCGCACGGTTGAGGTTGGCCACGAACCAGTCCTGGCTGGCAATCGGGCCTGGCTGGCTCTCCGTCTCGTGCTGGTCATAGTTCATCAGAATGATGGCGTCAGAGTTCTGCGCAATCGCCTTTAGCTCCTCCGGCGGCGTGGAAACGCTGACGTTGACGAACAGGCGCAGGTTCCGTGCATGGAGCTCTGCGTAGAGTTCCTGAATAAATGCGACGTAGGCAGGCGCCGCATCTTCGCCCATATTCTCAAAGTCGAGCGACAGCCCGTGATACACCGGGAATGCAGTGAAGAGCCGCAACAACTCCTTCCGGATCGCAGTGCGCTTTTGAGGGTCTTTGAGCACGGTTCCCATGGCCGGGTCAAAGGTACCCGTGCTCGAGTTGACATTATTGAAGTGAGGAAAGATCTCGGTGTCTTCGTGTGCCTGCTGAATGACGCGTTTCACCTTATCCGTCAGATCCGGATCGTGAATGGTCGTGCCCTCGAAAATGGGGAACTCGCGCCCTTCCTGTGTCGTGCCGAGGATTTCGGTGGAGGGAGCATCTACGTGCAACCATTGCGGAAACAGGAAATCGATCTGGTGCACGTGCTCTTTCAAAGATGAGTAGCTGGCTGCATCGTCGGGAACGTAGTAGGCGGCACGCAGACCTTCATCGGTGTTGAACGGTATCTCGGAAGGTTTGCGGTCTGTCCTCCGACGCGCCGGGCGCGGTCTCGCATTGTGATTGATCTGCGTGCGGTTCTGGAGGCTCCTGTATGTGTGCTTCGGGCTGGGAAGCAGCAGCTCAGGCAGGTGCTGCCCGCGCAGGACATTGAAGATGAACCCTGTGAGCACGACTGTTGTAATGACAGCAGTAACGTCGAGTATGCGGCGCAGGCGCTTCCATCGCGTTCGCTGGGGATCGAAAAATATCTGTTTATCTCGCATCGACGGTCTACGCTATATATCTTGAATCGTATGGAAGCTGACCTCGCGAGTCAATCAACGAAGGTGCCGGGAGAATCGTACCGAATACGCGCAACTCTCTGGGTTTTAATGGCTCTTCTGGCGGGAACACTGCTTCGCATCTGGATGTTTAGCCGTTTCTTTGAGGTCACCGGCGACTCGCTTATCTACGGCGGCATCGCCAAGAACCTTCTGCTGCATGGGCGTTATGCCCTCACCGTCGCAACAACTGGCGAGACGTATCCGACGTTGATCCGGCTGCCCGGATACCCGCTCTTTCTCGCTGCCTGTTTCAAGCTGTTCGGCATGGAGAATTATGCATCGGCGGCTTGGGTCCAGATCTTTCTTGATCTTGCCGGCTGCCTGCTGCTGGCTGATTTCGCCCGGCGGGTAGCGCCGCCGCATCTGAGTCGCGGTGCCGCTTTTTGCACGTTGTGGCTCGCTGTCCTGTGCCCGTTTACGGCGATTTATGCGGCAAGTCCTCTTTCGGAGAGCCCGACGCTCTTCCTGATCGCGCTTGCGATGTGGACAGCGGCGCGGTTCGAGGAGCGTCCGGGATGGCCGTTCGCACTCGGGTTCACGTTTGCCGTGACTTACGCCGCCCTTTTGCGGCCGGATGGCGCGCTCGTTGCATTGGCGTTCGCTCCGGCACTCGTGGTGCGCCTCCTGCGGCAGAAAGGGCGCGTACAGGTACCAGGAGGGGTTGTTCGCATGGCTGTTGTCTGCGTCCTGCTGGCTGCAACGCCCTTCGCTGCGTGGACGTGGCGCAACTGGAGGACGTTCCATCTCTTCGAGCCGCTGGCGCCGCGCTATGCGACCGACCCCGGTGAACCCACCCAGGCGGGCTGGATAAGCTGGGTCAAAACGTGGTCTCTCGATTTCATCTCGACCTACCAGGTCTACTGGAATGTTCCCGGCGACACGCTGGATATCTCGAAGCTGCCGGCTCGAGCGTTTGATTCGCCGCAGCAGCGCGCGGAAACCGCGGCACTGGCAGACGAGTACAACAGCGGTGGATATTTGTTGACGCCGGGGATCGATGCACGCTTTCGAACTCTCGCGGCTGAGCGATATGCAGCACATCCTTTCCGTTCGAGCGTGTTGCTGCCGATCGGGCGCGTTGCGGATATGTGGCTGCGTCCGCGTATTGAAAATCTGCCGATTGATCTCGACTGGTGGGTCTATGGTCATCACTACGCAGAGACGCGCTTCAGCTGGTTCTATGCGGGATTAAATGCGTTCTACGTGCTGCTCGGGATTGCAGGCCTGTGCATCCGTCCACGGATGTGGCCGTACATGTTGGCATACATGATTCTGCGGACTGCACTGCTGCTGACGGTCGAAGCCCCCGAAACGAGATACACGATCGAGTGTTTTCCTATGCTTTTTGCGTTGGGTGGAATCGCGCTTTACCGGTTCACAAACTGGGTTTTGCTATTGGTCTTGAATGTGAAGGCATCCGAAGGCAAGGGCTGATTCATCTTGAAATTGAAATAGACGGAAACGCGGGACTGGCCCTGACCCTGGTCGAAGACTTGCTTAAGGCTCACGCCACGCGCCGTATCCATCCACACGGTCACCTTGGGCAGGTTCTTGCGAACATCGGGATCTTTCGCAACCAGTTCGAGTTTGTCGGTCTTCACGCCATTCAGGGTCTCTTCGCCCGCGAAGGTTATGTCCCACTTGTCGGCGAGTTCCTTCCCGCTGGCTCCGAAGCCGAGCAACAAATAACCGCCGAGCTTGTCGTTTTTGTAAGTCGTGACCTGGTTGGTAAGCTTTTCGAAGAGCCGGAAGACACCTTTCGAGTAGGTGTAGATTTTGGGAACTGGCTTACCGTTCTCCTCGCTAATGTGAGCGGCCATCTGAAAATCCGATCCGCGACGCGCGTAGTAGACGCTTCCTTTCTGCGTAGTCTTATCGGGAACCGGATCGGTCTGGTAGGAGTCGATCTGAAAATCTGCGGATGTGGAGCGGAAGTTTGCGGCGGCGGCATCGAGTTTGCCCAGCACGGTCTTCAGATCCTGGGCCGCAGCCGTTCGGCATAAGGGCGCCGCGAACATAACCAAGGCGGCAATAAGGACTCTCTTTGCTGTTTGCATAGACTTCCTTTTCACATTGGACGATGAGATGCGCTGAACGAATGGGGGGGTCAGCGACGTGCCCAAATCTTCCAAACCTTGTTTCCCTGTGCGTCCTGGGCCGTCTCCCAGCGAGTGACGGAGACGGCGTCGCCGGTGACGGGTTCGATGGCTTTGCGGAGGATCCTGCGCATCTCGAAGTCCGATGCCGCAGAGGGTACGGAAACGTCCGATGCTGAAACCGTGACGATCATTCCGCGGCCGCCGTCGCCGGCCACCTGAATCGGATGCGGAGGCCCGGCCGCGCGCGAGGGCTTATCCCCGTAGTCCCACAAATGCGGCGTGATGAAAATGAACAAAAGGATCAGCGTCACCATCACGTCGTAATGCACGCCGCCGCGCGGATAGGTCCAGTAGAAATAGCTTTTAAGGATCTTGTTCATTACTTTCCTTGCCGGGTGATGCGCTCAAGTCCACCCATGTACGGGCGCAGCGCCTCGGGAACTGCGACAGAGCCATCGGCCTGCTGGTAATTTTCGAGGATCGCCAACCACGTGCGGCCAACCGCCAATCCGCTTCCATTGAGCGTATGCACAAATTCATTCTTGCCCTTGCCGCCTGGCTTGAAGCGAATATTGGCTCGACGGGCCTGGAAAGCTTCGAAATTGGAACAGGAGGAGATCTCGCGATAGAGCTGCTGGCCGGGCAGCCAGACTTCAAGGTCGAATGTTTTCGCGGACGAAAAACCAGTGTCGGCGGTGCACAGCAGCACCCGTCGATAGGGGAGTTTGAGAGCCTCGAGAATCTCTTCCGCGTTGCGCGTCAGGCTTTCGTGTTCGGCATCGGATTCACTGGGACGCGCGAACTTGACCAGCTCAACCTTCTGGAACTGGTGTTGGCGAATGATGCCGCGCGTGTCCTTCCCGGCAGCTCCGGCTTCAGCGCGGAAACAAGGTGTGTATGCGGTCAGGCTGATCGGAAGACGATCTTCGTCGAGGATCTCGTCGCGATACAGGTTCGTGACCGGAACCTCGGCTGTGGGAATCAGCCAATGGTCGTTATCTTTGTACTCGCCGCGGGTGGCGGCCTCGGCGTCGGCATCGGAGCAACGGAAGAGATCTTCCGCAAACTTGGGCAGGCTGCCTGTGCCAAAGAGGCTCTTCGAATTGACCATGAACGGTGGCAGCACCTCGGTGTAGCCGTGCTTCTGCGTGTGCATGTCGAGCATGAAGCCGATCAGCGCACGTTCCAGACGCGCACCGGCTCCCATGTAGACGGCAAAGCGCGCGCCGCTCAGCTTGGCTGCCCGTTCCAGGTCAAGAATCCCGAGTTGCTCGCCGATCTCCCAATGCGGCTTGGGTTCAAAATCGAAGTGACGCTTCTCGCCCCATGTCTTGACGGTAACGTTGTCTTCTTCCGATTTTCCTACCGGGACTTCATCGCGCGTAAGGTTGGGAATGCTGGCAAGGGCGAGGCGCATCTGATCATCGAGTGCGGCAGCTGTCTTGTCCAGCTCATCCAGTTTCTCTTTTAAAGCGCGCGTCTCCTCCATCACGGCGGTGGCGTCTTTTCCTTCGCGCTTGAGAGCGCCGACCTGCTGGCTCAGTTCGTTACGGCGAGCCTTCAACTGCTCGGAAGCGGTAATTGCTTCGCGGCGTTGCTGATCGAGCTGCCGAAACCCCCCCAGCAGCGCTGCAGGATCGGCGCCGCGAGCCCGCAACTTTTCTTCGACAACTTCCAGGTTGCCCCGGACAAATCCCAGATCGAGCATGACTTTCTTCAGTTTACTCGACGGTGCCTGGATGACTGCTGCGACCCAGGTCGCTAGCGTACCCCTGCGGCGCGGGCGTCTTCCTCGACCGCCGGACCTGCGGTGAGCTGCTCTTGCCAACCGGGCAGGCGCTGATCGCCCGTGATGAGGCGAGCCCCGCGCGTGAAGGTGAAGTATGTCCAAGCCCACTGCGAAGTGACCGCGACGCGATGGCGAAACCCGATGAGGAAAAAGATGTGGACAGTGATCCAGGTGATCCAGGCAAGAAAACCACTCAGGTGAGCCTTGAACGGCCATTTGACATCCCCCACAGCCGCCAGGCGTCCTATCGTTGCCAGATTGCCCTTATCGAAGTAGCGGAAAGCTGGGCGAGCCTTACCTTCAAGATCGGCGGCGATGATTTTGCCCAGGTGATCGCCCATCTGCATCGCGGGCTGCGCCACTCCAGGGATCTGGAGCCCGTCCTGTTCGAAATGGGCCAGATCGCCGAGGATAAAGACCTCGGGCAAACCGGCCGGGTTGAGGTGGTTGTCGACGATCACGCAACCACGCCTGTCCATTGGAGCCCCTATCATTTTTCCGAGCGGCGAGGCCTGCACGCCGGCAGCCCAGAGTGTCACAGCGGATTCAATGCGTTGACCGTTGGCCTCCACCCATCCCGGACCGACGCCGCTAACGGTGCACTTTGTATGAACTTCTACGCCCAGCCGGAATAACGTCTCTTCTGCCTTTGCGGAGAGATCTTCAGGATATGTCGCAAGCACACGTGGGCCGTTGTCGAGCAACATTACGCGCGCCTTTGTCGGATCGATGTGGCGGAAATCGTGCTTCATGTAGAGCTTGGCGATATCGCTGATAGCACCCGCGAGCTCAACGCCGGTGGGCCCGCCACCGATGACCACGAAATTGAGCGGCGGATGCCAGCCGTGTTCCTGCATCTGGCGTTCGGCCAGTTCGAAGGCCAGCAGGACGCGCCGGCGAATTTCGGTTGCATCCTCGATGGATTTGAGGCCGGGCGCGAGCGACGCCCACTCATCCTTGCCGAAGTAGGAGTGGGTGGACCCGGTAGCCAGGACGAGGTAGTCGTAGGAGACCTGGGTGCCGGACGCGAGTCCGATCTTTCGCGAATGCACATCGATCGCGTTCACCTCATCCATCAAGACCTCAGTGTTGTCCTGGTTGCGCAAAATACTGCGGATCGGCTGCGCGATATCCGCCGGAGAGAGGACCGCCAGCGCTACCTGATACAGCAGCGGCTGAAATATGTGGTGGTTCCGACGGTCGATCACCGTGACATCGACGGGCAGCTGTTTCAGCGCCTTGGCGGCGTGCAGCCCGCCGAATCCTGCGCCAACAATGACGACATGTGGCCGGTTCTGTTCGTCAGCGGCTCTCGAAGGCTTCGTCAATTCGCTCATTGCACTCAATCTCTACCTACCCCTACCTACCTAATGGATGCTTCAGGTCCCCTGCTGGAGTCGTTGAAAGCACATCGCGTTCCACGGTGCGCCCTCTCAAGAGATCAGCGCTCACACACTCGTAACCATTAACACTATGTTGCATGTTACCTAAGTTCATTGCAAAGTTACTTTTCTGGCTACAATGTCTTTGCAACCGAAGATGAGCATTTCGAGACAGTTAGGGGGATAAGGCGATTAGCACGCATTTACGATTGGGGGATTTGCTCATCCGGGCCAAGCTCGTGACTGAGCGCGACATTGCAATGGCGCTTGAGCGCCTGTCAATGCACGGGGGCCGCCTTGGAGACAACCTTGTCGCCCTTGGTGCGATTACGCAGGAGCGGCTGGATGCATTTGTTCATCGCACACCGCGTGAACCAGAGAACATTGCAGCTACTGGCCTCGATGATGCCGAGTTGCTCAGTCTGCTCCTCAAGCTGATCTATGTGGGCCGGCTGCAGAATGTTCGTCAGTTTGCTGACGCCATCAAGCTGCCGCACAGCATCGTGCTGGAACTTGTGCGCATGGCGGTCGATCGAATGCTGTTGCAAAGCCTCGGCGTGCGCAACTCCGACAGTCTTATCGATCTTGCCTATACGTTGACCGAAGCAGGCCGGCGTTTTGCCATCGATGCCTTGAACCGGCTGCATTACACCGGTCCGGCTCCTGTCACCCTGGAAGAGTTCACCGATCAGGTGAACCTGCAGAAGCTTACGAACGAACTGGTGACGCCCGAGAAGATAATTGCCGCAACAACTGGTCTGCACTTCCACGAGAGCATTATGGAGCAGTCGGGGCCGGCGCTGAACTCAGGCCGCGCGATGCTGCTCTACGGGCCGCCGGGCAACGGCAAGACCACAGTGGCACAGCGTTTTGCTTCGGTGTTCAGCGATGTCATCTACGTTCCGTATGCCGTGGTAGTGGAGGGTCAGATCATCCGTGTACATGATCCGAGCATCCATCATCCGCTTGAAACCACCGACATTGATGATGAAAGTGCATTCAGCGTGGTTCGGGCGCAGACCTACGATGCACGCTGGGTTCCGTGCCAGAGACCGTTCGTGATTACGGGCGGCGAGTTGACACTGGAGATGCTCGATCTGCGCTATGACACGACGGGCCACTATTACGAGGCTCCGTTGCACGTGAAGGCGCTGGGCGGATGCTTCCTGATCGACGACTTCGGCCGGCAGATCGTGAGTCCGACAAGCCTGCTGAATCGCTGGATTGTGCCGCTCGAAGGCAAGGTCGATTACCTGAAACTGCACACCGGAAAATCGTTCTCCATTCCCTTCGAAGAGCTTGTGATCTTCTCGACCAATCTCGAACCGGAAGATCTGATGGATCCAGCCTTCCTGCGCCGGCTGCCCTACAAGATCGAAGTGGGACCCCCGACTCGAGAACTTTACCGCATGATATTCGACGCCGAATGCAAAAAGCAGTCGATCGAGATGTCAGACGAAACCTTTGACCTGATCGTGCAGAAGATCACCGTGGACAAGGGCCTGGAACTTGCGGCCTATCACCCACGGTTTATTGTCGACCAGGTGGTAGCGACTTGCCGCTTCATGCGAGAGGTGCCGCACTTTGAGCCGCGTTTTATCGATTACGCCATCGATAATCTGCGTGTGAAGCAAAGCACGTCGAAGAAGCTCACTCAAGCGCGCGTTTAGTCTGTGCTTTTCCACCCATTCGACGAAAAAGATGTCGAATGGGTGGGGGCGCGCCAGAGCACGGGTGGGCTCTCAGATCTCCGGGTAAAAATCGAAAAACGCATCGAGGCTCTGCTTCAGCTGGGCCTCGATCTCCCTGCGCGAACCCTCAATTACGTGCATCGTGACGTGTGCTTCGTGTCCATTCACGAGTTTGAGTGTTGCATCTTGGATCTCTGTCACTTCGCCCTCAGGCAAGAGCCGCATTCCGTAGACCAGAGTCAGATTTGCCATGTGCAACATCTTATATAGGGGCAGGGACCAAATGACCAGGGGACCGAAGGGAACAAGTCAGCACCTCGCGCTAGGAGGGTGGGAAGGGGCAGGAAACAGCAAAGGGTGACTGAAAGGCGATTTGTTCCCTCGTTCCCTTGTTCCCTCGTTCCCTTGGTTTCGTCCTCTACAATCAACTGGGAAAGCAAATGGCAGACACACGAGATACCGTAATCCTTGGATCCGGCTGCGCCGGATTGACTGCTGCGATCTACACCGCGCGCGCCAACCTGAAACCGCTCGTCCTCGAAGGCCATGAGCCGGGCGGCCAGCTTTCGATTACTTCTCTGGTCGAGAACTTTCCCGGCTGGCCTGAAGGCATCCAGGGACCTGAACTCATTGACAACATGAAGCGTCAGGCTGCGCGCTTCGGAGCTGAATTCCAACTCGGGCATCTCGATCGAGTCGAGCTTGGTGTGCATCCGTTCCGACTGCACACATCTCTCGGCGAGATCATGTCACGTACCCTGATCGTTGCCTCCGGCGCAAGCGCCCGCTGGCTTGGGCTGCCAAGCGAGCAGGCGCTGATCGGCCACGGCGTATCGAGTTGCGCCACCTGCGACGGATTCTTCTTCCGGGGCAAGGAGATTGCCGTGGTTGGCGGCGGCGATTCCGCTATGGAAGAGGCGCTGTTTCTCACGCGCTTTGCGACTAAGGTGACGCTGCTGCATCGGCGTCCGCAGTTTCGCGCCTCGAAGATCATGCTGGAGCGCGCGATGGCTCACCCCAATATCGAGTTCCGCACCAATACGGTGGTCGATGAGGTACTCGGTGTGGAAGAGAAGGAAGTGAAGGGGCTGCGGCTGCGCGACGTCGCGACCGGAACAACGAGCACGTTGCGCGTCGACGGGCTCTTTCTCGGCATCGGACACGAGCCAAACGCCAAGATGTTCGTCGGCCAGATTGACCTTGATGAAGAGGGTTACATCGTCACGCAAGGCAACGTCTTCACCACGCGCAAGGGAGTGATCGTGCCCGGCGTTTATGCGTGCGGAGATGTGCAGGATCGCCGCTACCGGCAGGCCATCACTGCGGCGGGTACGGGATGCATGGCCGCTCTTGAAGCGGAGAAGTACCTCGAAGAGCATGGGCACTGAGCGCGCCCGGCGGCGTTAGAACCTGTGGAAGGCGAAGAAGACAGCGCCCACGAGAAACGCCGCGGATACGGCGTGGTTCCAGCGCAGGTGTTCGCCGAAGTAGAAGGTGACGAAGACGCCGAAGACAATGAGCGTGATGACTTCCTGGATCACCTTGAGCTGGACGGGGCTGAACTGATCGGCTCCGATGCGATTGGCGGGCACCTGAAAGCAGTACTCAAAGAAAGCGATCATCCAGCTGACGACGACGACCTTCCACAACGCCTCGTGGCGGAACCGAAGGTGCCCGTACCAGGCAAACGTCATAAAGATGTTGGAGATTGTGAGAAGAACGATTGTCCACATTCCTCAATTCTGACGTGAGCCTGTGCCGGTGAGTTGCAGAAAGTGGCACCGAATTGAGATACACAGCGCAGAATTCGGAAGTGCGATGAGCAAGTTGGTCGAAAATCTTGAGCGGCTGGAGCAGTCGATTGCCGAAGCGTGCCGGCGCGCTGGGCGGCGGCGCGAAGAGGTCGAGCTGATGGCCGTGTCGAAGACCTATCCGGCGGAGACGATCGCCGAAGCGGCCGCGCTGGGGCTGAGGCTTTTCGGCGAGAATCGCGTGCAGGAGTTTGCCGCTAAAGCTCCAGAACTCAGTCCGTGGCGCCAGAGCACAAGGTGCCACCTGATCGGGCATCTGCAATCGAACAAGACGACGAAAGCGGCGGAGCTGTTCGACGCAGTTGATTCAGTCGACTCGCTGCGCCTGGCCGAACGGCTCAACGATGCGGCAGAGAAGCTCGGAAAGCAGCTGCCGGTTCTCATCGAAGTGAAGCTGAGCGCTGAGGAGACAAAAGAGGGCATCAACCCGGAATCAGGTGAGGCCGCGCAGCTTCTTGATCGGCTCCCGGAGTTGGCTCATCTCGGAATGCGGGGCCTCATGACAATCGCCCCGTGGGGCGCAGAGGAAGCAGTGACGCGCGCGTGCTTCCGCAGTCTGCGAGAGTGGCGCGACAAGTGGGCTGCGAGATACCCGAGGCTGAACTTCGATGTGTTGTCGATGGGCATGAGCGGTGATTTTCCGTATGCAATTGAAGAAGGCACAACACGCATCCGCATCGGGACGGGACTCTTCGGAAAACGAGCTCCATACACAGGTCCAGCATGATTCGAAGAGACAACGCACAATATGCGCGTTCTAAAGAGCATTGTTTTTCGAAGCGAAGCTTTGTAACAGGGCACGACTTTTGTCGTGCCGCTAACACAGCACAAAGAACGAGGGCTTTAGCCCCTGAGGGACTCTTTGCAACACTCTCCAAGAGATGTGTCTTTCGCGAGATCTGCTGTTGATGGCGTCACTCTCGCTGTGCGCGCTCAACCCGGAGCGAAGAAGACGGCGATCGTTGGTGTCTACGGCGAAGGTGATTCGGCGCACTTGAAGATTGCCGTTCAGGCTCCGCCGATTGAGGGCCGCGCAAACGAAGCGCTCATCGCTTTTCTGGCAGAGACGTTTGGTGTGCCGAAGAGATCGGTCGAGTTGGTAAGCGGAGAGATCTCGCGCAGCAAGGTGTTTCTGCTGAAAGGCGTCAGGCTCGCTGACGCACAGAGGCTGATCGGCCCGGCCCGGAAATGATCACTGGTCGAGACTCCGTTTCAAGCTATACTCGGCTTAATTTCGTCTTGGAGTGCTTCCGTGGGCCGAATCCGCTCGTCGTTTCGTTCCAGTCTTCTTGCTCTCCTTCTGATCGCGGGGCTGTTACCCGCTTGCTTGATTTTTGCGCAGGAGCCGGAGCTTCCGACTCTGCGCGGCAATATCACCGCGGTTCAACCGCCAGACGGATTCGATGTGGATGGCTATCACGTCGTCATATCGCCGGCCACTCAATTCTTCGCTCTCAAAGGGCCAAAGAAGGATCAGGGCGAACTGCGCCGCCTTATTGCGATAGGCACATATGTGCAGGTTATCGGCAACAAGGATCGCCACACTCGCACGGTTGCTGCGCGGCAGGTTAAGGTCCGCGATGACGAGGATCGAACGCTCTCCGGCTTCTCGGTCATCGACCGCATCTTTTCGCGAGGTCCGCTTCCGGTCTTCCGCGCCGACGGTTACACTTTTCGCCTGTCAACAAATACGGAGATAAGTTTTTCGGACGGAATTAACTCAGTCTCCGACATCGACACCGGCACATGGGTTCACTACGAAGGCAAGCGATACGAAGCCGGCGAAGTCATCGCCGCCAGCGTGAAATTCGTCAAGCCTAAGCTTCACAAATCGAAACGCGATCCCGCATCTGTCGTTCAGGTAACGAGATTCCCTGCCGGCAGCCTCATCGACTTCGATGGAACATTCCGTACAGACCGCGAAAAGCACAGGATGGAGGACGCGGGCGGCCAGTGTGGCTGGTACCCCGTGCCAGAAAACGCTGAGCTGCAGGAACGAGTGCGGCGGATCGGAGTAAGTGTAGTGCCTCGGTACCAGCGCGGCTTACCGGACGATGACTCCGCAAAGATTCCGTTTCGCTTCTACGCCGTGGAGGAGAAGGGCATACGCTCCGACCTGAGCTGCAACGATGGGCTCGTGCTGGTGCCGCTGAATGTGCTTGAGCGGTTGCAGAACGACGACCAGCTCGCTGCCGTGTTGGCGGACGGAGTAGCCGCGAATCTGCAGAGGCAAAGAGCGCGTGTTGGTATCGAGCTGAGTTGGTTGAAGGCGGCCGAGGCAGCGTCCTACGTCCTGATAAGCCCAGCGGGTATTGCAAGCACCAAAATCATCGAGCATGAGCTCCTTCGCAAGCTGGAGGACGAACGCGGGCGCATGGCGTTGGCTTTAATGGCTGACGCTGGGTACGATCCATGGCAGGCTCCTGAAGCTTGGCGCCTCCTCGACTCGAAACGGCCGCCCAGGGATCCCGCGAAACTGAAATATCCTTACCGCGCCGGCTATCAGCTCGAAATCCTCGGTCTGCAATACAAGCCCGCTACTCCATCAACCACAACCGCAACTCAAGCCGGAAACGCTAGCACGAAACAGGATTAGCGGCTCAGCGCCGCAAAGCTGCGGTCAGAACTTCATCCGGTTCGGGGCGGACGCGAAAGTCAGCGTGGGCGTCAGCGAAGACGACGCGTCCGTCCTTGGCAATGACATAGGTCGCAGGCAGGGGCAGGCGCCAGTTCTTGTCGCCGTTGAGGAAGGGCAGGTTGACGAGGATCGACAGGTAGTAGTCGCGATGGTAGTCGGGGATCGTATACACGAGGCCGAATTTCTCCGCGACGGCGTTGCCGAAATCGAAGAGGACAGGGAAGGGAAGGCCGTGCTGGCCAACCATGAAGTCGCTCTGGCGTTCGGTCTGCGGACTGACGGCGACCATCAGTGCACCTTGTTCGCGGATCTTGCCATAGAGGTCGCGCCAGGTTTCAAGCTCAGTGACGCAGTAGGGGCACCAGCGGCCTCGGAAGAACTTGACTACCAGCGGACCGAGGGCGAGAAGATCGCGCGAGCGGACGAGCTTGCCGTTTGAGTCCTTGAGCGCGAACTCGGGCGCCGGCGCGCCAACGGGCAGGATGCGATCTTCGATGCCGGTTGCGAATAGTTCTTCGATAGCACATTCGCCGATGGCGAGTCGCTCGGGCTGCACGAGGTTTCGCGTGTTTGCGGTGATCTCGTCGAGTTGGTCTTGCAGAGAAGCCATCGTTATTGCGAACTGCCGTTCAGGTCCAAAAACAAAAGCAGATCCTTCGCTCGCCTACCCCACAAACGCAAGCGCTTGCGGGGCCCCAAAACCGCTTGGCTCAGGATGACACCGTATAGGTCTAGTGCGAGTTTGTGATTCAGAGGATGCAGCACCTTATCTTCCGAACTTCTGTTTGCCCATCAGGCCGCTCATACCGCCGCGCATCATCTGTTTGGCGAGGCCCCCTTTGCCCATCTGCTTGAACATCTTGCTCATCTGTGCGTACTGGCGGAGGAGCTGGTTGACATCCTGCACAGTGGTTCCGGAGCCGGCGGCGATGCGCTTGCGGCGCGAACCGGAGATGATCTCGTGGTTGCGGCGCTCGTAGGGAGTCATCGAACTGATGATCGCCTCCGTGCGCGTGAACTGCCGCTCATCGATCTGACCGGCGGCCTGCTGCAGGCCTGCGAAGGGCCCGACCGAGGGCATCATCTTGAGTATCGACTCGATGGAGCCGAGCTTCTTGATCTGCTTGAGCTGATCGCGAAAGTCCTCAAGCGTAAAGCCGTCGCCGAGCAGAGCTTTCTTGGCGAACTCCTCGGACTTTTTCTTGTCGAGCGAGGCTTCCGCTTTCTCGATGAGCGAGAGCATGTCTCCCATGCCGAGAATGCGTCCGACGATGCGGTCGGGGTGGAAGGGCTCGAAGGCATCGGGCTTCTCGCCGGTGCCGATGAACTTGATGGGTTGGCCCGTCACGTGACGAATCGACAGCGCTGCGCCGCCGCGGGAATCGCCGTCCATCTTCGTGAGGATGACGCCGGTGAGACCGAGGCGCTTATGAAAGTCCTGGGCCGAGTTGACGGCATCCTGGCCGGTCATAGAATCGGCGACGAAGAGAATCTCCTGCGGGTTCAGGAGCTTTTTGAGCTGCTCCATTTCGGTCATCAGCTCTTCGTCAATGTGAAGGCGACCGGCGGTGTCGACGATCAGCGTGTCGCAGGCGAGGATGCGCGCTTCGCGCCGCGCTTCGGTCGCGAGGCGCTCAACGAGCCTCGAATCGGCAGGCTGGCCATCGATTTTGCCCTCGTAGAGACGGGCCTCGATCGACTTTGCGACCATCTTGAGCTGCTCGCGTGCGGCGGGGCGGTAGACGTCGACGGAGACGAGCATCGGCCGGTGGCCGCCCTTTTTGAGCCACGCGGCGAGTTTGCCGCTCGTGGTCGTCTTACCGGAGCCCTGCAAGCCGGCCATCAGGATGACGGTCGGTGGCTGCGAGGCAAACTTGAAGCGAGCGGTGTCGCGCCCAAGGAGTTCGATGAGCTCGTCGCGAACGATCTTGATCACCTGCTCGGAGGGCGAGAGCGCGGTCAGCACTTCGGTGCCGACAGCCTTGACGCGGATGTGCTCGACCAACTCCTTGACGACGTTCAGGTTGACGTCGGCCTCGAGCATGGCGACACGGATCTCGCGGAGCGCCTCCTGGATGTTTTCTTCCGTGAGGGTTCCCTGGCCCCGAAGATTCTTAAAGGCCCGCTGCAGCTTTTCTGTGAGGTTCTCAAACATGGACAACATCAGTTTACAGGGATCAGGGATCCGGGTTCAGGAACCGAGGGAACAAGACTACGGCGAGCAGGCTCAGATGGGACGGCGTCGGCGTTCCATCAGCACTAAGGATTGCTCGCCCTTTTTCGTTTCTGGATTAGTGCGAAGTATGTCCACGTACCAAGGAACGAGCCCGCAACTCCGCTCAAAAGGTGGAGCACTTCATGGATGTAGTGCAGTTGAAATATCTGGTGAAGTACATCATGAATCATCGATAAACGTCCTCCTTTGCTAGCTCTGTGGAGCCCGAGCAACCGTCCGAGACGCTTCCTTGAGCAGCCAGCGGATGATGGGCCCCCAGTAGTGCGGTTGTGGATTGTAGAAGGGCTCGTTGTGCGCGCGGACGGGCAGGACGAGCAGATCGGCTCGCCCGTCGCAGCAGGCGAGAAGATCGCGGCCCATCTGCACGCCAAAGAGACGGTCACGGTCTCCCTGGACGATGAGAATCGGAATCTCGCAATCGCGCAGGGTCTCTTCCGCGGACCAGATGGGCGGAACCAGGTTGGTCAGGAATCCAGGGACGCAAACCGCACGGGCAGCCTTGCGAAATGACGAGTAGGCCGCGCACAGAACCAGGCGATCGGCCGACACGCGGTCGAGAATCGCAGGCGCGACTCCGGTCCCAAGCGAGAAGCCCAAAAGCGAAATGGGAACCAGCGGCGAGAGACGTTCAATCAGGCCGAATGCGCGGACCGCGTCCTGCTCGCACTGCGTCCAATCGATGAAACCGGTGCTGCGGCCGTAGCCGGAGTAATCGAAGACGAGCGAGGCGATGCCATTCTCCGCCAGAATTCGCTGAATGGGAAACCACTGCGCCACCACCTCGCCGATGCCGTGGCAGATGAGAATCGCCGACCGAGCCGCGCTGGCGGTGGGCTCGACGTAAACCGCGTCGAGCAGGTTCTTGCCGCTGGGGATACTGTGTTGTGTCGCCAGCACCGTTTCGCACTCGGGCCGGGTGCGGGGAACCTTTCCGAGAACGCGATCTCTCACCTGCACGGCGCGGCTGGTGCAGGTGAGAGCGCTGGTAAACAGGAACTTGTGCAAATGCATCGCTAGCAGCTCTTCTTACCAGCTTAACAAGGCGATGCGATAGGCTGGTGCTGGTGAATGTTAAGAATCTGCGAGGCAAGCAATGCAGCGATTGATGGAGGGACACAAGAAGTTTCTCGCCGACGTCTTTCCGCGCCGGAAGGATGAATTCCGCCTGCTGTCGGAGTCCCAGGCTCCTGAGTGGCTGTTCATCACCTGCTCGGATTCGCGCGTTGTGCCGGACCTTATCCTGGGCACGGGGCCGGGCGACTTGTTCATCAGCCGCAGCATCGGAAACGTGGTGCCCGTCTCCATGGGCGATGTGGATGGCGTGGCCGCAACGATCGAGTACGCCGTTGAGGTGCTCAGGGTGAAGCACGTGATCCTTTGTGGGCACTCAGACTGCGGAGCGCTGAAGGCGGCACTGAACCGGAACGGGCTGGAGAAGCTGCCCAAGGCGAGCCGTTGGCTGCACCATATCGAGGCGGCATTCTCGCATCGGCAGCCGCCGAATCCGGCGGACGGCGAGCACGCTGAGCTTTGTTCGCTGATCCGGGGGAACGTGGTGGCGCAGCTGCTGAATCTGCGATCACAACCTGCAGTGGCCCGGGCAGTCATGGAAGGACGGCTCGACGTGCACGGGTGGTACTACGACATCTTGTCGGGCCGGATCGAGCAGTACGACGAGCATGCGCGGCGGTTTGTGGCGCTATTCGAGTAAAGGCGCTCGCCCGCGTTCGGACACGCAGCCTGTTGGCAGCAGACGATTCATCCGATTTGAAACGTGCCGGCGTGCCGGCGCACCTATACTGTGCGCACACAAGGGAGGTTAGTGATGGCACAGCTGGAAGACGTACGCGGTCAGTATGAGTTCAAAATCACGATGCTCCACGGAAAGACATACAAGCAAGCCTGGGGATGGCTGGGCATGCCCGACCAGGTCGAGGAGCACCGCTCTTCTGCGGCGCAGAAGCGGGTAGCGGGCGGCACGGGCGATGACGCGGGGCACCTTATCGGCAACCGTTTTGGTTCGCCCGGTGGTGTGGACAACCTAAGCCTGCAGAACTGGAAGCAGAATCGCTACGGCACGTATAAGGATCTGGAAAATGCGTGGGCAGGGAAGCGGAGGACGGGCATCGATATTTGGGTGCAGGTGACGGATATCAGCCGGCCGGGCGAACTGAGGCCCTTTATGCGCAATGTGCAATGGAAAGAGCGTGTGAACGGGGTGGAGACTCCGTATGAAGTAATTTTTGCTAATCCGCACACGCCTGAGAGTCGCGAGAAGCAGCACATTCCGAGGACGATCACGGAAGGCCACGGCGGCGAGGTAATTTCGGTAGATTTCAATCTGCGGAAACGGCTGTGAGCCCGTCGATGCGAAAAGTGCTCCGCGAAGGCCCCGGGTGATACGCAGCGCTGTTCGGTGAAGTCAATGTACGCCCTCCGGCGCCGTGGTGTGCTTCGGCGGTTTCCTAAAGAGCCATACCGCTCCGGCGCAGAAGAAGGCGAGCAGCGCAGTCCAGCGGAAGACGTCGACGTAGGCCATGAGCGCTGACTGCTGCTGGAGCAGATCGTAGATTAGGCCCATTGCGCCGCGGCGCGCGGAGCTTTGTCCGATCTGGTGGCCAAGGTAGGATGCGATCAACCGTGACTTCTGTTGGAAGACCGGACTCGATGGCGAAAGGTGTGCGCCGATCTCGGTCTGATGGAGCGCAGCCCTGCGAATGATCGCCGTCGTTGCCATCGCAATGCCTATCGACCCGCCGATATTCCGCAGCATGTTGAAGAGGCCGGTGGCGTTGCCCATCTCCTCGCGAGCAATAGTCGATGTGGACATGGTTGCGAGTGGCACAAAGACGAAGCTGAGCGCAAAGCCGGTGAGCGTAATCGGGATGAGCAGCGTGTAAGGGCCGATCTCGAGGTTGACTCTGGCGAAGAAGAGCGCGCAGATCCCGAAGCCGATGAACCCCGCGGAGAGCAGCTTGCGGTTGTCGATCTTGGAACCGAGGATGCCGATCACCGGCGATCCGATGAACGATCCAATGCCACGCGGGCCGACAACGAGCCCCGCGGTGAAGGCGGTGTATCCGAGCACCTCCTGGTAGTAGAGCGGCAGGATGGTGATGGTTATGTAGATACACATGCCGAGCAGGCCAATAAGAAAACATCCGGTTCGGAAGTTCCGGTCTTTGAGCACATGCAGATCGACAAGTCCGCGCGGGTTGGTCCATGATCGCCATATCCAGCCGATGAGCGCGATGATGAGTGCGGCGACAGCCCAGCGCACCCACGGCGCTCCGAACCAGTCGTCTTCCTGTCCCTTGTCGAGGACAACCTGGAGGCAGCCGGTCCAGACGATGAGCAGACCGAAGCCGATGTTGTCGAAGGCGCCGACCTTGGCGTGCTTGATGTACGGCGGGTCGTGGAGGAAGCGCGCGATCATGATGACGGCGAGGATGCCGACGGGGATATTGATGTAGAAGGCGTAGCGCCAACTCCACGTATCTGTGAGCCAGCCGCCCAGGGTGGGCCCGAGCACAGGTGCGACTACGATGCCGAGTCCGTAGGCCGCCATGGATTTGGAGCGTTCCTTGGGCGGGAAGCTCTCAAGCAGGATGGATTGCGAGAGCGGCTGCAACGCTCCGCCGCCGGCGCCCTGAATGACTCGAGCCAGCAGGATGACTGAGAGTGACGGCGCTGCTCCGCAGAAGAACGACGCGATGGTGAAGATGATGACGCAGGTCAGCAGAAAGCGCTTGCGTCCGAAGCGGCGCGCAAACCAGTTGGAAGCGGGCAGGATGACGGCGTTGGCGACAAGATAGCTTGTCAGTACCCAGGTCGCTTCGGAGTTCGTCGAGGACAGGCTGCCAGCGATGTAAGGAAGCGCCACCGAGGCAATGGCGGTGTCGAGCACCTCCATGAACGTTGGCAGCATCACCGAACAGGTGACGAGCCAGGGATTCACGCCCTGCGTGAGCGGATACCGGGCTTGGGTCTCTGCGGTGGTCATCGCAACCGGAACAGTTGAGACTAAACCAATAGACGCAGGGTGTGGATGTGACGGGTGACGCAGGAGGAGAGGGAACAATGGAAGAAGGGAACGGGGATTAGGGATTAGAGACCGGACATCGCCAACTGTGTACCGCGAACTAAGAACTACGAACTGGCCTATTCAAACTGGTTCATGTCCGTGTCGCGTACCGGTCGGCCCAGGGCGCGGCACATGGCCACCATCTGGCCTTTGTGATGAAATGCATGAGTCAGCATGTGATGGAGAATGAGTGCAGGCGTTCGGATAGCCACGTCTCCATCCGGAAAATGCAATTCCGTATTGCTGTTGAGGCGCTGATCCGACATGCCGGACAAGTACGCCATGGTCTGGTCGGTGACCTTCTGCTGCAGGAGCCTGGCGTCGGAGACTGCAGGGCAGTCGTCAGGCTTCCGGTCGTTGTACGGAAGCCCCTGGAGCATGTGGACCCAGAACCCTTCGCAGTTCAGAATGTGGAGCACCTGCTGCCGAAGTGTGGGAGAGCCGAAGCCTGGCAGTTCTTTTGCGAAGTCGCTTGCGGGGATGGTGGACAGGTGGTCGAGCACGACATTGATGCAAGAGTGAGTCCAGCCGTGGAATTTCCGAATGCCTTCGACGGTGAACATAAGTCCCTCCTGAGGGGCGGGTGCCTCAGGTCGTCCTAATCCTGAGGCCGGATTCAATCACTCACAGCTTACTGGATGGAGCGTAGGTAGGCGATGAGCTGCCACCGTTGAGCTTCGGGAAGGCTGGACCACGAAGGCATCCCGTGCGCGAGGTCGCCCTGCCGGAGGAACCACTCGAGGTCGCCATCGGTTGCGGACCTGACGTGGTCTGTTCGGAGCGAGGGTTTTTTGCGCCCGTCGCCCATGGCATCGGCTTTGTGGCATTGCGCACAATGATCGCGATAGAGGATTGCGCCGGCTGCCGCGCTATCGGGACGGGAAGCGAGCGGATTTGCCCGAATGTGATCCTTCTCTGGAACGCGGTCCCAGTGGGAATGGACTGCGGCGCAGAGCAGCAAGCAGGCGCCAGTACTGAGAAAAAGAATTCCGAATAGGCGTCGCGTCACTGAGCGCCTCCCTTGTGACCGCGGAACCAGCCGCTGACCTGCGGGAGTTCCGAGGCCCAGCCGATGCGGTACACACGATCGAGGCTGGAGGATGTCAGCCCAAACCCGGTAGAGAAGCTTAGCCGGCCGACGGGCAATTGCCAGCCGATGATTGGGGCGATGTAGTGCGAGGTGTCGCCCAGCGTAAGAGACCACGTGTCGCCGAGCCCGCCATACATTTCAGCGCCGGTAGTAAATTTTTCGAGGCAGAACGCGCACGGTTTCCCGCTGCCGAGAGTTCGGAGCGGGCGGGCAGCACCGAGCGCGTAGCCGAACTCCCATGGAGCGTGCCCGAGGTTCTTTTCCGCGATGAAGTTTTCGGAGATGTTCCAGGCCTTCAGATTTGAGGAGAGGATGAGCTTGAGTTCGCCTTCGTGCTGGTGCTCCTGGCGGGCTTCGGCGTTCGGAGTCGCCAAATCGGACTGGCCGTCGTGGCCAACAACCTCGAGGATGTTTTTGTCGGCTCCCGAGATATTCTCGTACTCGACGTAGAGGACTGGATTGATCCAATGCTCACGCATTAGCGGGCGAAGGCGGTTCTCCAGGCGGAACCCGGTGAAGATGGCCGAGTCCTGCGCCGTGGCCTGGCCGTCGAGATAGAGTTCTGAAGTCCACCAGGCACGAACTCCGTATTCCAGCTCTGTGGTCATGGCACCGTAGTGATTGCCGCCCTGAGGCCGAGCGAGCGCCGTTTTGGTCTCAAATTCGAGATTTCCCGGCTCTTCAAGGTCGTGAGAATAGGTTACAAAGTAGGGCTTTTCCTGGGCTTGCAGGGCTGAACCTGCGCACAAAAGGGTCAGAACCAGGCTGAAAAGGCTGGTTTTCCAGCCGAAATTGAGGAGTCTCCGAACCACTAGCTGTTCTCTCCGTTTGATATATACGACCAAATAAGTCGCATATTCAAGATAAACTCAGACTAATTTAGTCCGCAATAGGGCAAAAGGTCATTCGTCACACATGGCGGGACGATTTTCCGGATGCGTGCGGGGTCTGGAGAAATGCGAGGATTTTGTTTATATAAATCGTATCAATAAAAGTTGACACTAATGCACTCATAGTGTCATCTTATGTAGTGTCTAGAAAACTACTCGTAATCTCTGAGGCGGGAAAACTCACATGGCAAAAATCATTGGAATCGACCTCGGCACGACCAACTCGTGCGTAGCCGTTCTCGAGGGCGGCGAGCCCAAAGTCATTGCAAATGAAGAGGGTGCGCGCACAACCCCATCGATTGTCGCTTTCTCGAAGAGCGGCGAGCGGCTGGTTGGCCAGGTCGCCAAGCGCCAGGCCATCACCAACCCTGAAAACACCATTTTCTCGATCAAGCGTTTCATGGGAAGGCGCTTCGATGAAGTCACGGATGAGATGAAGATGGTGCCTTACAAGGTTGTCCGGCAGGGCGACCACGTCGCTGTCGTGGCGCAGGGGAAGGAATATACCCCGCCCGAGATTTCGGCGATGATCCTGCAGAAGCTCAGAAAGAGCGCGGAAGCCTACCTGGGCGAGACGGTGACGCAGGCCGTTATCACGGTTCCGGCGTACTTCAACGATGCGCAGCGCCAGGCGACGAAGGACGCGGGCAAGATCGCGGGTCTTGACGTCAAGCGCATTGTGAACGAGCCCACGGCGGCCGCACTGGCCTACGGGCTCGACAAGAAGAAAGACGAGACGATCGCCGTTTACGACTTCGGCGGCGGCACCTTTGACATTTCGATCCTGGAAGTCGGCGAAGGCGTCATCGAGGTGAAGTCCACCAACGGCGACACGCACCTTGGCGGCGACAACCTCGACCAGCGCATTGTTGACTGGCTGATCGCCGAGTTCAAGCAGGAAGAAGGTCTCGACCTCACTTCGAAGGGAAACGAGATGGCCCTTCAGCGCCTGAAAGACGCGGCGGAAAAGGCCAAAATCGAGCTCTCGACGACGGTTGAGACGGAGATCAATCTGCCGTTTATCACGGCGGACGCTTCCGGGCCGAAGCACCTGGTGCGCAAGCTGACGCGCGCGAAGCTGGAGAGCATGGTGGCCGATCTGCTGGAGAAGTCGATCGGGCCGTGCAAGCAGGCGATGTCAGACGCCGGCGTGACGCCGAAAGACATCGACGAGGTGGTACTTGTCGGCGGCCAGACGCGCATGCCGAAGATCCAGGAGCTGGTAAAGACGCTCTTCGGCAAGGAGCCGCATCGTGGCGTGAACCCCGACGAAGTCGTCGCGATTGGCGCAGCGGTGCAGGCCGGCGTGCTGGCAGGCGAGGTGAAGGACCTGCTGCTGCTAGACGTGACTCCGCTGACCCTGGCAATTGAGACGCTGGGCGGCGTGGCTACGCAGATGATTCCGCGCAACACGACGATTCCGACCAAGAAGACGGAGACCTTCTCGACGGCTGCGGATTCGCAGACCGAAGTCGAAGTTCACGTGCTGCAGGGCGAGCGCCCAATGGCTTCGCAGAACCGCACGCTCGGTAAGTTCAAGCTCGGCGGGATTCCGCCGGCGCCGCGCGGCATTCCGCAGATCGAGGTCACGTTTGACATCGATGCCAACGGCATTTTGAACGTGACGGCTAAGGACAACGCGACCGGTAAGGACACGCGCATTACGATCACGTCCAGTTCTGGTCTCTCCAAGGACGAAGTGGAGCGGATGGCGAAGGATGCCGAATCGCACGCGGCCGAGGACAAGGAAAAGCGCGAGGAGATCGAAGCGCGCAACTCGCTTGACGGCATGGTCTACAACATCGAAAAGATGTTGAAGGAAAGCGGCGACAAGGTGCAGGCGTCCGACAAGAGCGAAGTGGAGTCGGCGCTCGCCGATGCCAAGAAGGCTCTGGAAGGCTCGAATGTCTCGGAATTGCGCTCGGCGCACGAGAAGCTGACCAAGGCGAGCCACAAGCTGGCCGAGGCCATGTACAAGGCCAACGCAGCGGCGGCGGGACCGGGTGCTCCGACGGCGCAGGCCGATGGAACACCGGGCACCGAGCAGAAGAAGGACGAAGGCGTGATCGACGCGGAGTACGTGGACGTCGATGACAAAAAGTAAGCGGAGTTAGCGGTGTTAGCCTCGCTGCGCGAGTGTTAGCGGAGTTAGCAAGCGGGGTGGGCGGCCGATGTCGTTCACCCCATTTTGTGCTTACCGTGCCAGCTGGAAGATGGCATTGATGGTTGTGATCACTTCGATAGGCTGGCCGTTTAAGAGATAAGGTTCGTGGCGCCAAAAGCGAACTAGGTCCATTTGCAGGGCGGCCGGCCCGGAGACGACCTTCAGGTTTACTATGTGCCCATCTTTGCCGATGGCTCCCAGTAACACGACAGTGCCTGAGATGTGACTGGCTTTAGCTTCTGGCGGGTATGCGGGTGAGGAGGACCGGCACATCCCTCGTCGGCGACGGAGCCGTTCTCGTCCAGGATATGGAGGAGCGATTGGCCGCATTATGCAGGATCGGAATTGTCGCGAATCGAAGATGTATCAGAAGTGACGAAATTAAGCGATAGGGTGCGCGCGGCTTGTGGGTGCGCGAAAATCGGATAAGCACATGCCTGCAACGACAAACAAAGATTATTACGCGATACTGGGCGTGAAGAAGACGGCGACGCCGGAGGAGATTCGGAAGGCGTTTCGCAAACTTGCGCGCAAATATCATCCCGACGTGAATCCGGGGGACAAGAAAGCCGAGGAGAAATTCAAGGAGATCTCCGAGGCCAACGATATTCTGAGCGACGAGAAGAAACGGAAAGTCTATGACCAGCTCGGCTTCTACTCAGACCAGATCGACCCGGCCCAGGCGGAGGCCTATGCGCGACAGCAGCGCGACGGCGGCGTCCCGGTGGATTTCGGCGGATTCGATTTTTCAGGGTTCCAGGGCGGGTCACATGAAGGGCCGGGGACAGGGTCTCCGACGTGGGGCAACCTCAAGGACATCCTTTCCGGGATGTTCACAGGAGCGTCGCATCCGCAGCGCCCGCGCGGACCGCAGCCCGGAACGGATCTCGAGTACCAGGCAACGATTGATTTCTGGTCGGCGATTCGAGGTGGAAATGCGCGGATTCAGATCCATCGGCAGGAGGTTTGCCCGACCTGTCACGGCACGGCCCATAAGGGAGGGCCGACGACGTGTCCGGAGTGCAACGGCTCGGGCCAGGTAACGCAGATGGGCGGGCGAATGAAGTTCAACATTCCGTGTCCGCGCTGCGGCGGGACGGGGCAAATCACACACGATTGCCCGACTTGCCACGGTGAAGGCACCGTTTCTAGAACCGAGGCGGTGGAGTTCCGTGTCAAGGCGGGCACGCGAGACGGCCAGCGGATCCGGCTGCCGGGCAAAGGCAATGCCGGGCTAAACGGCGGGCCGCCTGGGGACTTGTACATCACTGTGCGAATGGGAACAAATCCGGTGTTTACACGTGTAGGAGACGACATCCAGCTGACGGTGCCGGTGACGATTGCAGAGGCTTCACTGGGAGCAAAGGTCGAGGTGCCGACGATCGACGGGCGCGCGCAATTGAAGATTCCGCCAGGCACACAGAACGGCCAGAAGTTGCGGATGCGCAGCCGTGGCGTGGAGAGTGCAGCACATCCGGGTCAGCGCGGAGACCAGATCGTGACGGTGCAGGTGGTGATTCCCGCGCTCAACGATGAGCGCAGCCGCGAGATCATGCGCGAGCTGGCCAAGCTGAATCCGGAGGATCCGCGGACGGCGCTGTTTGAAAATGGCAGAGAGTAGGGGACAGGGAACGCGGGAACAAGGGACCAAAACTAGAACTACGAGCTGAGAACTGTGAACTGAGCACTACCCATGACCGCGAAACGCAAATCCAAAGGCGCATACATGATCTCGGCGGTGGCCGAGATGTACGAGATCCATCCGCAGACACTGCGGCTCTACGAGCGCGAGGGGTTGCTGAAGCCTTCGCGCACCGAGGGCAACACGCGGCTCTACACGGATGAAGACCTCGAGCGGCTGGAGTTCATCCTGAACCTGGCGCGAGACCTCGGCGTGAATATTGCGGGCATCGCGATCATTCTGCAAATGCGCGAGCGAATGGAAGAGATGAACCGGCAAATGCAGAGCTTCGTGGAGTACGTGCGAAGCGAGATGCTGACGCGCTTCCATCAGGCATCGCCGGGTGCGACGGGCGCGATTGTGCCGCTCCGCAGGCCGGGGGTGACGTCGCGGAAATAACACCAGCAAAACGTCCTGATCGAGGCAGAGTATCCAGGGGCTGAGATTACCGCTCCGGTACAATATCCCTAGTTTTAGGTAAAGGGAAGAAACAGTCCGTTGGAGTTTATCGCCTACTTTCTGCTTGGAATTGCCCTGCTGGGAACCCTCACATCCACCATTTTTCTCGGATTGGTCCTGGTAGCGTCGATCCGTTTCAAGAAGCGTCCACCGCTGAAGGGCGATTCTGAGTTTCTTCCCCCGATCAGCCTGTTAAAACCTCTGCATGGAGCTGAGCCCGGACTTCGAGAGTATCTGGAGAGCTTCTTCGCGTTGGATTACCCGCAGTTTGAGATCCTGTTTTGCGCGCGAACGGAAGCCGATGCAGGAATCCGCGTGGCGCGCGAGGTTGCGGCGGAGCATCCAAATGTGCCGGTACGCTTTCTCTTTTCAGGGAATCCGCCGTGGCCCAATGCACGCTGCTATTCGCTGTCGGTGATGGCGCCGCAAGCCAGCCATGAATTGCTGATTATCACGGACAGCGACGTTCGGGTGCGGCCGAATTTTCTGCGCCACCTCGTTGCACCTTTCTCGGACGAGACGCTCGGAGCATCGACCTGCGTGTACTGCGGCGATGCAACGGGACTGGGCTTCTGGGGGCTGATGGAAGGCATGGGGATGAGCGTCGAGATGACAGCCGGCGTGGTCGTTGCCGACATGCTCGAAGGCATGAAGTTTACGCTTGGCCCCTGCATGATGGTGAGGCGAACGGCGCTGGAGAGCATCGGGGGATTCGAAAAACTCGGATACTACTACGCGGACGACTTCATGCTGGGCAACCTGATTGCAGCAGAGGGATGGAGAGTGTGGCTCTCGTCGCATACCATCGACCACTGCATCGTGAATGACGGGTTCTGGCGGAACTTCTCGCATCAGTGGAGTTGGATGAAGTCAACACGCTTCAGCCGGCCCGCAGGTCATCTGGGCACCGGACTTACGTTTGCCGTTCCATTCGGCTTGATTGGGTTAGCGGCGGGTCTCGCACTTGGAAACCCGCTGCTCGGCTGGGGGCTGCTCGGATGGTCGGTAGTTTCAAGGGCCCTTCTCAGCGTGATTGCGGGCGGATGGGTGGCGAAGGACCCTGCGGCTTATCGGCTGTGCTGGCTCTACCCGGTTCGCGACCTGATGGGTGGCCTGTTGTGGCTGGCGAGTTATACAAGCCGCGAAGTGGGTTGGCGCGATGACCGCTTTGTGCTGGAAAAGGGCGGAGTGATGCGGAGGATCTCCGGGGACGCACCAAGCGCGGGACAGATCGCTAGTTAGGCATGGCTAGCCATCCTGCTCGTGCGGCGCGGTGAACGACTGCCACGACAAGAGGCATCGATGAGACTGACCGTTCGTCCTCTAACCCCCGAGTCGTGGCCGGCGCTGGAAGATCTGTTTGGCCAGCGCGGCGCGTGTAACGGCTGCTGGTGCATGTACTGGCGCATCGGGAACGCCTATCGCAGGCAGCCCCAGGAGCAGAACAAAGCGGAGTTTCGGCAGGTTGTGGATCAGGGTCCGCCCCCGGGATTGATTGCCTTCGATGGCGATCTGGCGGTTGGCTGGTGCCAGCTCACGCCGCGCGACGCGCTGTCATGGCTGGATCGCGCGTGGCATCGGGTCGACGGGGTGCCCGTCTGGTCGATCTCCTGTTTCTATGTGCGCATAGGCTATCGCAAGCGCGGGATCACAACGGCGCTGATTGGAGCAGCGATCAAAACAGCGAGGCGAGCGGGCGCACTTGTTCTGGAAGCCTATCCCCTGGATGCGGATTTGTCGCCGAGCGCATCGGGCACAGGCTACGTTTCGACGTTTCAACGCGCGGGCTTCAAGGTTGTTGGGCGGCGAAGCAAGGCGCGCCCGATCATGCGACTTGATCTTCGTAGCTGAAGTTACTGCAGCGGCCGGTCGGTCCAGAGGGCCTTGTCGGCCAAAGACTGGACCTGAATGAGACGACCGGCCAGAAGCTGCTGCGCTCTGGAACGGTACGTACCCTCCGCGAAGAGCCATTTGCGTTCGCCGGTGCCCCACATCTTCGAAAGCTGATCGTCGCTGAGGAAGATCTGCGGTGCGTCGGGATAGCAGGAACCCCAGAGCAGGGATGATCCGTTGCCGTGCGGTGAGCAGGGTTCGACGACAACGTAGGCCGGCTTGCGCAGAAAGCTGTGCGTATAGAAGACGACAGACGATGCATCGCCCTGATCGCCATAGATGATGAACGAGTCGGAGGGCGAGCCCTTGCTGACGATCGTATCCGCCATCGGCTTCGAGCTCAGCATAGGCGCAAAGCGAGCGAAGGCGATGTGAGCGGCGATGAGGAAGACGGCAGAGGTGATCGCCACGCTGACCGTGGCGGCAAGATGCTTGCCGCGCACTCGGAGGATCCAGCCGACGGCCGGGCCGAGCAGCAGCGCCACTGCCGCGATGACGGAAGGCAGGCGGAGAGCGGCGAATGAGGGTCCGGTGAGATCGAAGAAATGCGACATGGAGAGCGTGTACCCGCCAATGTCGCGATGAGCGAGGAGCGTGCCGATGTCGGAGACGTAGGGCAGGTGGCGCGACTCCCACAGACACCAGCCGAGGATACCGGCAATGACGATGCCGGCGATGGAGAAGAAAGCCTGCGCTCCGCTGAGCCATTTCTGCGAGAGCAGCGGCTTTTGGCCCTCGGGACCGCGTCGCTCCTCAATTCCCGCGAGCATGCCTGCGATGAGCATGAGAATCGGCGTCCACGCAGGGAACGTGTAGTACTCCTGGTTGGTGGAGATGCCGAAGAAGATCAGCGTGAGGGCCGCGAACATGGCGAGCAGCCAGGTGGATCGCACGCGGAACTTGAGGCGTTCGACGTAGGTGGCGACGTCTTCACGCGCGGCGTGCTCGATGTAGAAATCGACCGTATGACCGGCATCGCGGTGCAGGTCCTGCATCCAGTTGCGACGAGTGCGCCAGGCCACGACGAGCAGAGCCGGGAGAAACAGGCTCCAGGGGAAAAGCCAGATCAGATGCGCCAGCCAGTACCAGGCGAAGGGCATCTTGTTGTAGTCGTGCGGGAAGCGCTGGCCCAGGAAGCGCAGCACGTGTTCGTTGATGAAGTAGAAGTACCAGAAGCCGTGGACGTTGCCGGGGGTTGGTTGATTGCCGACGGGGTGGCCCTGATCGGGATTCGCAAGGCCGGCGAGGATGTGCCACGGCGCAGCGATTGCGAGATAGAGCAGGACTCCTGTGATCGGCTTCATCTCGCGCCAGCGGCGCCATTGGCCGCTCAGCAGCAACAGCGGAATTGCGGCGCCTGCGAAGAAAACGGGTGCAATGAGTCCCTTGGTCAGAGTTGCAAGAGCCAGCGCAGCCCACATCGCGTAGAAACGCACGGAACGGCGGCTCTCAAGGCCGCTGATGAATGACCAGAGCGCATAAAGAAGCAGAAAGCTTAGCAGCGCCTCCGGGATAGCGAAGCGTGTGAACAGGAAGGGCCCAATGGCGGTGAGAACGCCAAGCGCGGAGTAGAAACCGGCGCGGCGTCCCCAGCAGCGGGAGGCCCACATCCAGGCCACCCAAGCCAGGCCGAGGATCGCGAGAGCGTTGGGCAGATGGGTCGCGAAGACGTTCTGGCCGAAGATCCCGTAGAAAGAGGCGGCCAGCCAATAGGGCAGCGGCGCCTTCTCGAGATACCGGATGCCGTTGAGCTTCATGGTGACCCAGTCGCCGCTCTCGACCATGTGTTGGGCAACCTGGGCGTGCGAGGCGTCAACGTCATCGAGCAGTGGCGGCGTAAAGAGCGAGGCAAACTGGACGGCGAGAAAGATGGCCCCCAGAAAGAGCCAGGTTTGCAGCCTGGAGGGGGTTCGAAGCGATCGATTTGCGGAGTTTTGAGTCGTGGCCATCGCGTAAAGGAGAGAAAATATCAGAAAAATCAAGGATAGCAGCGTCGACGCCTGGTAATCTCATTCGGCGAAACCAAGTAAACTTGTCAACCTGATCCGGCTATGCAAAATAGTATGAGCGAAGGTTACAGTCCGATGAATAGGGCCAAGCCGTCGCCCGGCGCTGAGCTCAGTGGCCTCGGAGTTCGCCTGGCGGAGTGGCATGAACTGCTAGATCGATGTGCGCGCAAGCCGACGCGCAAGAGGGTGCATGCGCTGCGCGTGGTTACGCTGCGGATGCAAGCTGAACTGGAGAACGATGCCGCAGGGCTGCCCAGCGCCAGTCACCAAGTGCAGGCGATTCTTGACTTCGGAAGGCAATCGGGGAAGCTTCGCCATGCACTGGGGCGTGTCCGCGAGATCGACGTCTGGATCGGCATGCTGCGCGGCCTGCGGGCATCGTTGAGCGAGGCGACCGGTTACGTGCCCAGGTCGGCCCGCGATTGCGTGCGGCAGATGGGGCGGCTGGAGGCGCGGCTCACCGAGAAACGGCGGGCCAGCGAGAAGAAGCTGGTATTGGAGATCGAAAAGCGCCGCGATGCGCTGTTGGCCATTGTCGAGGAGGTGGATGGAACGTCGGGGGACCATCGAGACTCGCATCCCTTCGAACACATTCTGGCTCGATTTGCCGCAGCTACTGCCGAGTTTCCCGCGCTCGAAAGGGAGAACCTGCACGAGTTTCGCAAACAGATCAAGACCGTACGCTATCTTGCCGAGCTTTCGCCGGCCGATGCCGCGTGTACCCGGCTCGCCGCTCAGGTGAAGAAGATGCAGACGGCGATTGGGGAGTGGCACGACTGGGACTCGCTTGCCCAGTCAGTTCCACGCAAACACGGCAGGAACGCGTACCTCGCGGAGCTTCTCGACACCATTGCGGCGGAAACGTTTGAAGCTGCAGTGGCCACCTGCGACAGCACTAAGGCGCGGCTGATTGGCGGAAACGGATCGCACGATAGCGCCGTTGTCTCGCCGCCGGGCCGTAAACCACCGGCCCGTGCGCTGCCTGGTCAGGCCGCGGCAAAGAAGCTCGCGTGATCTCGAGAGCGCGGAACAGAGAGCTCGATGAGAACGTAGCAGTAGACGTGAATAGGGTACGGTTTCCGCTGATTATTCTCGGCGCGTCGATTGCGGTATGGCTATTGTTGTGTGCGGCGATCGGAGTTCTTGCGACCGAAGGTGCGCTGCATCCCCCCCGTCTCGCATTGGATGCCGGACGGCATCAGCGGGCCGCGGACATCGCCGCGGAGAATCATGCGGATCTGCGAGATGTAGAGATCTCAGCAAGCGATGGCGCAAAGCTGCGCGCCTGGAGCATCCGGCCGGCGACCGAAAACGGCGACGCAGTACTTCTACTCCATGGCGTGAGCGACAACCGTGCGGGGATGCTCGGACCGGCGCAGATGCTCCTGCGGCACGGCTATACAGTTCTGCTGCCGGATGCGCGAGCGCATGGAATGAGCGGCGGGCCAATCGCGACCTACGGCGTCCTTGAGGCAGACGACATCCGGCGATGGTTCGAATGGCTGCGAAAGGACCAGGCGCCGCATTGCATCGACGGAGTCGGAGATTCGATGGGCGCCGCCGAACTGCTTCAGTCACTGGATATGGAGCCCGGATTCTGTGCCGTCGCGGCGGAGAGCCCGTTCGCCTCATTTCGCGAAGCCGCGTACGACCGGCTGGGGCAGCAATTCTCAACAGGACCGTGGCTCGGGCGGACGCTTTTGTTACCTGTCTTCACGATTGGCATGGAATATGCCCGGCTAAGGTATGGGGTGGATTTGCGCGATGCAGCCCCGGCGAAGTCTGTGGCCAAAACCAGTGTGCCGGTGCTGCTGATCCACGGGCTGGCAGATACAAACTTGCCGCCAAGACACTCCGAGATGATGAAAGCAGCCGTGCCGGCGGTGGTGCTCTGGGAGCCTTGAGGCGCGGACCATTGCGGCGCCTCGATTGCTGCTCCCGCGGAATACGAGCGCAAGGTTGTCGGCTGGTTTGCCTCGCATGATTCGAGGTAGGACATTCTGCTTTGAGTGATTCTCCTGGTCCCCTTACACGCACCGCCTGGGCGAGACACGCATCGGCGCCTCCCCGGTGCGCATCAGGGAAATCATGGAGCGCATTGGCGAGGCCACCGCAGAAATCTCGAAGGAGATGCGCGCATACATCAAAGACCATCAGGAGTTTGAGCAAATTGCCAGCGGCATGCTCCAGCAATGGGAACTAGGCGTCATGACTTGCCTCAAAACGGTCTGATCCCACAAAAGCTTCTTGCCGTATTCCACCGACCCTCACGCCTTGAACGGCTTCCAGTGCGCTGGTACAAGCATAGGCGGTGTCGTGTATCTTGGCGGGAGAACCTCTTTTTTTGATTTGTGGAGTGTGTTTAGCAGCTGATGCCGACGTTTGCCGCCATTGATATAGGTTCCAATTCCTGCCGTCTTAAAATCGCAAAGGTCGTCACCCACCAGCTCCGCACGCTGCACGAAGATCGCGAGGTCACGCGGCTAGGCGGAAGTGTGTTCGCTACGGGCCTCGTGTCACCGGAAGCGATGGCAGCCACGCTCCGCGCGCTGAAGCGTTTTCAGCGAGCGGTGCAGTCGCATGGCGTCGACCAGATTCGCGTGGTGGCCACGGCTGCGATGCGCGACGCGCGGAATGCAGCGGCGTTCCAGGCCTGGGTGAAGGCCGAGACCGGCTGGAACATGGAGACGATTTCGGGCCTCGAAGAGGGGCGGCTGATTCACCAGGGCATCGTCAGCGGGGAGCCTGGCACAAGCGGCAAGGTTCTGCTGATCGACCTTGGCGGAGGCAGCTGCGAGATCACCCTCTCCGAGCACAAACGCATCAAGGAGACGGTCAGCGTTCCACTGGGAGCAGTGCGGCTCACGGAGGAGTTTCTGAGTGTCGATCCTGCGTCGCCGGCAGACCTGGCGCGCATGCGCCGGCTGATCGCGCGCGAACTGCGGCGGGCGCATCGCAGAATTCAGCCTGGCCGGGTGCAGCAGGTGATTGCAACTTCAGGCACGGCCGCAGCACTGGCAGAGGCCAGTGCTGCTAACGCTGCGAAATGGGGAAAAGCAGTGAAGTCTGTGCGGCGATCGGTACGCAATGGCGCCGGATTTGCGCCAACGCCGATGGTTCGCAAGCTGGCTTCGAAGCTCTCGCGTATGACACTGCCAGACCGCGAAGCCGTGCCAGGGATCGGACCGCGCCGTGCCGAGATTATTATCGCCGGAGCTCAGGTGTTCGCAGAGCTGATGGAGAGCTTCAGCCTGCCCGGCTTTCGCTATTCGCCCCTTGGGCTGCGGGATGGGATCCTGGCGCAGATGCTGGCTGCGCAGGATGATCGGGCCGCGGCGCATCGTCAGTTCGAGATCGAACGCTGGGAGAGCGTGCAGGCGACTGCAGAGCGATATGGCGTTGACCTGAAGCAGGCCGAACCGGTGCGTGCTCACGCTGTTCAGCTCTTTCGCGATTTGAAATCGCTGCACGAGCTCCCGCCGGAGTACGAAGATTGGCTGGCGGCGGCCGCGGTGCTGCGCGATACAGGAAAGTTCATCAATCACCAGGGGCATCATCGGCACACGCAATACATCGTTTCGATGTCCGAGATGTACGGATACACGCAGGTGCAGCGCACGATTGTCTCAGCGATCGCGCGTTACCTGGGCAAGAGCCGGCCGCAGCCCGACGACCGCGCCATGCGCAATATTCCGCCCGAAGAGCACCGGCACGTGGAGCGGGCGGTTGTGCTGCTGCGCCTTGCGGTTGCCCTCAATCAGGACCGCGCAAGCGATGTGCTGGATGTAGAGGCACGCGTCTATCCGAAGCGCGTTTACCTTGACCTCGAGCCTGGGCGAACCGGTGCGGAACTGGAGCTTTGGTCGCTTCGGAAGGAAGCTGATTATTTCCGCGAGGTCTTCGAGCGGGAACTCTTTGCCACGCTGGCGTAGATCCAGCGCGCCATGCGCGGATCGACGAGCCATTGGAGAAGCGGGGGACGCTTCTCCATATCGATGCGCGCGACAGCTCCTTTGCGCATGCGCACGCCGGCGCCGCCGTTTCCGGTGATGATGCGGCCGAGGAACTGGAAGAGATTCGGATTGTGCCCGACCACAAGCACTTCCTGGCGGTCGGCAAGCGTATCCAGAAGCTTCAGGAAATCGGCAAAGGTGGCTTCGGGCCCGAGCGCCTGGCTGATCTCGACTTTGCCCTCGTAACCGAGCTCATTCCCAACAAACTGGGCTGTCTGCAGGGCGCGCTTCAGCGGACTGGAGACGATCACTTCGGGTTGCACCTTGAGCGCGCCGAGGATGCGGCCCATGATCATGCACTGCTCCTTGCCTTCGGCGATCAATCCGCGCTTGGCATCGATCTTCGCGTTGTCGCGAGGAACTCCCGCATTGGCATGGCGCATGAGGTAAAGGTTCATGGTGGGAGTGGCGTTCTCCGGAGGGGGTCCAACCGCTTCCTTTGAGACTCGATGTTAACACGGTTGTAACATTGAGTAACGCCGGTAGCGACCTTGCCAGATTCTACATCGGTTCGGGAGACAGTTGGGTCGACCGAAGGTTGGATCGGCATTAAGTTTAGTTAATTCAGTAGCTTGTCTAAAGGATCTTGCCGTGAGCTGAGTACAACTGTTTTGTGCATATTTTCGCTCTTTGTTCGCCTTATACTTGCTGCATGGCAAGCGAACGAGCTTCGACAACCCGGCAGCGACTGGCCGGCGAGATCTGTGCCTCCTGTGGCATAAGGCTGGCGGACGTGCCGCCGACTCCCGGCGAAAGGCTCTGCGCCAAATGCCGGTCCCCGCAGATTCACCGGATTTACATGTACTACATGCTTCGACAGAACTGGATGTGCCAGTTTCTGGAGGAGGACCTGAAGACTCCGTTGCCGCGGCGGTTGTACTTCAATGATCCGGAGAAGATCCGGCGCATCGTCGAAAGGGTAGGCAACTTTGCAGACCTTCAGGACCGGCAGGCGCTCGATTATGGGCTTCAGATGGGACGAGGCGGGGTCTGGCTGCAACTGACCGAAGAACAGTACAGGCGGTTGAAGCCACGCCCAGCTGCCTCTTGAAGTCCGCACCTGAGCGCCGTCAGCGCGGGAACAATTCGAACTGCCGGATCGCAATCTTCGGAGCAACAAACGTGTGCTCGATATCCGGCAGAAACATCACCGTAATCTCATTGAATTTCCGTATCGGTGCATTCGCGGAAAGGGAGAAGCGAAGTGTTTCGAACACCGGCTTTGTCTTGAAGAAGAAATGGCCCGGCTCGGTCGTTATGATCGGCTGCTGTCCAAGATAGACAGTTTTCTTCGACGAGGAATCTTCATCCGACAGGAGCAAGCCGAGCGAGACAAGGCCTGCTTTGTTGTCGCGATTCTCAACCTCGATCTCGATCTGACGGCACTGCGCCGTCCAGATGGCGCGCGACAGCTTCTGATGCGCATCCATCACTAGTTGGATCGCGTTATTTGATTCGATATTCACCTTGGTTGGCGTGCCTTGTGCAACATGGGCGTCGAGCCCAGGCCGCTTCGACGGTGGCTGCAGAAACCAATAGAGGCCGTCGAACCGGATAATCAGCGGCCGCTTTGTTTCTGAAGAGAGCATGGAATCATCGACTGCGAGCGGCGACATGATCTGTTTCTTCTCCGGATACGGCCACAGAACCACGCTCTCGTATCCTCCGATCTCAGACTCTGAGAATGATGCCTTCGGGTTGGGAGCTACATATGCGCTCGGGCGTGCGTCACTCTTTGTTGCTGCTCTTGCCCGCGCGGCTTCATTCCGATGAGCTACGCCGTCCAGCAATGCCCACAGGGTGAGCAGAATTGCAGGAACCGCGACGCTCGCGACCCGTATCACCGCCCGCTTTAGCTGAACCTTGCCCTCGACGGCCTCACGCCTCGGTATCGTGTTCTTCCATGCAAAAACAAACGCGCTCATCGCGAGCAACGCAGCCGCGGTATAGTTCGAGCGGCTTGCCAGCGCTACGACCGCCGCAAACAATCCAAGAGCAATTACATAGCCGTGCAACTCAAAAGGCGGCCGGTAGAGCGACTCCGCAAAGAGTTCCCCCCGCTCCCATTGCGGCGTCTGGGGCTGCGCCGGGGTAAACACGAAATACGTCGCGCATTTCAATCCCGTTGCCAGCGTGAATGCGCCAATCATGGCAGCGCCCGCGGTCGCCGCGGAGACCTGCTCGGAAAACAGCATCATTGCGGGCACCCACACCCACCCTGCCGCACAGGTCAACGCAAACAACGTGAAGGGAACCGGCGATCCTCCGCGCAACGGGCTCGCGGGACTTTTCCAGTAAAGCCACGATCCTGCGATTCCACCAAGTACCCCGCTCGCGACATAGACCAACGCCCTTAAGCAAAGCGACGTGAGGCTGGCCGTCTGCGATTCAGGCAGACGGCAAAGCAGCAACGCTACGATCATGGAGTTAACAAGTCCGGCAACGACCATCAAGGCGAGAAAGCGCCCAATTGCCGTGGACTCCGGCATCGGTGCAACGGTAATCGCATCCGGTTCCGTTGGAGTCCAGCCTGCAACGGAATCAACGAATCGCGGATTTACATCGTACCCGACGCGGCAAATTGTTCCCCAAAGCGCAACCAGTAGAGCGACGAGATACGGAAAGCGAATCAGAAGAGGCAGAATTCCCAGGTCAGAGACTTGCCCCCATGATGTTGCCGCGAGTTTTGCGTGCGCCAGACCGGGCAACGAATACCAATACAAGTTCGCCATCAGGAAAGTGGCGCCGTAAACCGGGGGGAAGACCAGCGGCACGATACAAAATGCCCGCCGCAGATCCTTGCGTTGAAGGGGCTTCCCGAGAACGGTATGCACGGCTAGGTAGATCAACAATCCGGCCCAGAGGAAAATCGCGTGTAGAGATGTCCAACCGATAAGGGCCAGCGGTAGCCAGAGCAGTCCGAGCGTTTGCGAGGCCCTCTCGAAGACTTCGATTCCGTTGATCGTCGCGTACCACACGGGTGAGAGCATCGACCAAAGCAATGCAAAGACAAGTACGTGTCCTCGATCGTACAGACTGCGGCACCATGAGACTCCGCAGGCGGCGATGACCTGCCGCCAATACCAGCCGTTCGAACGGCCTGTCCGGAACACTTCAAGGAGATCTCCGTCGAGCGCCTCATTGGGATCGCCGACAATCAGGTGTCTCAACGCCCACCTGGCAAGCGGCGGAGCTTCTCTGCGTCTCATCTGATCTCCTCCGGCGCCTCCAGTTTCAGATCAGGTATGGACTGCCAAAGGCGCGTCAGCACGCGCCGTGTCTCGTGCACCTGACGGAGCCCTTCCTTCGTAATCCTGAAAAAGCGCTTCGCCTTCCCGCCACGCTCCGGGGTGGGATTACCGAGCATGGAATCAACCAGGCCCTTCGCTTCCAGCCGTTCCAACGCCGCGTACACGCTTCCAATGGCAACGTCTTTCCCTCGGTATTTCTCCAGTTGGCGCGAAATCGGGACCCCATATGCCTCATCCCCCAGGTGAATCACCGCAAGAAGAAGCATGAGTTCGAACTCCCCGAGATAGCCCCGGCCCGTCATTATTTCAACAATAGCGAAGAAATCGCCGTCCGGCAATACTGAATGCCGCACGCCGGTGCACTATCATCCTTTCGTGCGCACCACTCCGACTCTCGCGCTCGACACTTCATTGCTCAGGCCGGGCATGCGTCTTGCTGTAGGCCTCTCGGGGGGCGCCGACTCTGTCGCTTTGTTGTGCGCCCTCGCCGAGCGGCGCAGGGAACTGGGCCTGGTGCTGCACGCTGCGCACCTGCATCATGGACTGCGTGGCGAGGAAGCGGATGCCGATCTCGCCTTTTCGAGCGAATTGGCCGCGAGGCTCGGCATTCGCTTCCATCAATCCCGAGTTGACACCGCCGCCGAAGCACGCCGTTCTCCGAAATCGGCTCCCGAAGTCTCCGGTGAAACGCTTCCAACGGACTCCATCGAGGGCACGGCCCGCCGCCTGCGCTACAAGTGGTTTGGAAAACTCCTCTCCGATGTCCCGCTCGATGCAGTCGCCACCGCGCACACGCTGGACGATCAGGCCGAAACCGTTCTTGCGAAGTTTCTGCGCGGCGCCTGGACTGAGGGTCTATCAGGAATTCATCCGAAACTAGAAACCCCAGAAGGGGGCTCGATCGTTCGCCCGCTTCTCCGCACGACTCGCGCCGAAATTGAAGCGTACCTGCACGCCCACTGCCAGACCTGGCGAGAAGACTCGACCAACCGCCATCTCACGTTCACGCGCAACCGAATCCGTCACGAACTGTTGCCGCAACTCGAAACCTGGAATCCCCAGCTTCGCGATCATTTGGCGCAGATGGCCGAGCTTGCCCGAGCGGAAGAAGCATGGTGGCGGACCGAAGCCTCACGACTCGCCTCGGAAGTGATTGTCCGAGGCCGGCCCGTTCGCGGCGGAGGGCGCGCCTCGACAACCGCCGACGGCGTTGCTCTCGACATCGCGCGTCTCGCGGCCGCGCCTGTCGCCATCCAGCGCCGCCTGCTCCGCTACGCTGCGGCACAACTCGAAGCTGCCCCTGATTTCAACGCTACCGAGGCGCTTCGCTCGCTTGCAGAAACCGGGAAGGCCGGCCAAAAGCTGGAGCTCGAACAGGGTTTTCGCGCCGAGCGCACGCACCGCGAACTGCGCCTCACACGAGGCCCGGTCATCGGCAGTGATCTCCAACAGTACGAATGTGGTATTCCGGGCGAGCTGTCCGCGCCCGTTTTTGGGATCACCATCCGTATCGATTTGACAAGCCAGGCACCGCGGTCTTCTTCAAATCACGAAACCGATCTGAAGGCCGTACTGCGTCCCTGGAAGGCGGGTGACCGCGTGCGACTTCGCTATTCCTCAGGCCCTCGCAAAGTGAAGGAAGTGCTTGAGCGGATGAAAATTGCGGGGGAAGATCGCATCGGGTGGCCCGTTCTGGAGATCGCCGGCCGTATTCTGTGGATGCGCGGCGTCGAGCTGGAACCTGATCCGGCGATACGCATAGCGATCGCAGAGAATTGACATCCGGCAGGTTTCCGACCACCATCCTCAACTAACGACCACCATCCTCAACTAATTTGATCATTGTGGGGCCATCCAAAGCTTGAGAACCCGCAAACGAAGGCGGCGCGGTCCGTCGCCAGTCAATCAAGCAGGAGTAGGCGAAGTTGAGGGGAAGCTCAATATGGAAGTCAACGCTGGTCGAAGTTCTAGCCGACCGTGGGTTTTCTGTGTCCAGGTGCATCGACTCGGAGCAGGTGCGGCGATTTATCGAGCGCTTGCATCCTGTAGCGACCAAACAAACAGTTGATTCGCTTCGGAGCTCACCGGGGATGGTGGCTATCTTGCGCCGGATGATCTCGATGGCATTGCGGCCTGCTTTTGGCCTGGCGTAGACAAGGGTCGCCTCGCCACCTTCGAAGATGCGCTTATTGCCCGGGGAGTTCCGTGCTTTCTGATCGGTGGCTCAGCTTCCGCTCGCCGATCTCTGATCCGATGATGCGTTTTGATAGAAAATTTCTCGGAGTTATCCAGAATGGCAATACGGTCACGATGGACGAGTGGGTCGCCGATTACGCTCCTGCCGAGGGCGACCTGCTCCTGCAAAATGGATATCGAGGGCGGCGCCGAATATCCTGTCCTTCGGAATGCGAGCGAGAAGGTGTTACGCCGGTCTTGAATCGTCATTGCCGAACTGCGGCTCATTGATCCTGTTGGCTTTGCGCTCATTACCTCTGCTCTCGATGGTTTGCTCGAGCACTTCCAGGTTTGTCCACATCCATCTTAAAAACAACGTTCCGGCTCTCAAAGCGGCAGGCGTAACTATTCCTCGCTTGCTTGAGATTACGTTTTTGCGCAGCGACCGGGCGCAACCCACTAGCTTTGCCCGGCAATTCCCTCATCCGCCGGATCGACAGAATTTGCCCCACAGCCCACCTCGTTTTGCCGTCCGAATGGTGCGGAGGAATCGCTCTAACTTCTACACACTGATTGCTTTTGCACGCGATCCGGTCCCAGATTACGAGCGGATCAATCGGGGCGATCCGCGTTCGCGGTTTCTGTTGCTTGGGAGTACAATCGAGATTACTGCACATCCGCGCGGTGAGTTCGAAGTGTATCCCGCGAGCGGCGCCCGTACTTTCTGTGACTTCAACGGCAGTCCGGGCGTCTAAAAGGATGACGCGGGCGGTGCTGGAAGTTCAAGCGGCTTCTCCCGCCGGGAAAGAGGATCCTGGTGAATTCGACCGTTAAAACAATTATGTTCTGGGTCTTTATACTTGTGTGTCTGGTGCTTCTCTGGGGCGTTGTCCAGAATGGCACCAAGATGGGGAAAGACACAGAGGTACAGTATTCCGAGCTGTACGACAAGGTGCAGCAAGGGCTGGTTCAGGACGCCCAGATTCAGGGAACGGACCTTCGCGGCCACATGAAGGCCAATCCGAAGGACCAGTTCCATACAACGATCGGAGATCACTACGAGGATCTCGAGAAGGCGATGCTGGCGAACCACGTCACCTTCTCCAAGAAGGATGCGCAGAGTAATCTGTTGCTCCCGATCCTGTTCAATGTAGGCCCGTTTGTTCTGCTTGGCGCGATCTGGTTCTTCATGCTGCGGCAGATGCAGTCTGGCGGCAACAAGGCCCTGTCGTTTGGTAAGAGCCGCGCTCGCCTGCTCTCGATGCAGCAGAAGAAGGTCACCTTCAAGGACGTGGCCGGTGTGGATGAGGCCAAGGAAGAGCTGAAGGAGATCATCGAGTACCTGCGCGAGCCGCAGAAGTTCCAGAAGCTCGGTGGACGCATCCCCAAGGGTGTGCTGCTCGTCGGACCTCCGGGAACGGGCAAGACCCTGCTGGCCCGTGCCGTGGCCGGCGAGGCCAATGTGCCCTTCTTCTCGATCTCGGGCTCGGACTTCGTTGAGATGTTCGTCGGCGTCGGCGCGAGCCGCGTCCGCGATCTGTTTGAGCAGGGCAAGAAGAACGCCCCGTGCATCATCTTCATCGACGAAATCGATGCCGTAGGCCGTCACCGTGGCGCCGGTCTCGGCGGCGGACACGATGAGCGCGAACAGACGCTGAACCAGCTCCTCGTTGAGATGGACGGCTTCGAGTCGAATGACGGCGTGATTCTCGTCGCGGCTACCAACCGGCCCGACGTGCTCGATCCCGCACTGCTGCGCCCCGGCCGCTTCGATCGCCGCGTGGTTGTCGGACTGCCCGATGTACGCGGCCGCGAAGAGGTCCTTCGCGTACACGTCAAGAAGGTTCCGGTTGCCGACGATGTGAACCTCAACGTGCTTGCCCGCGGTACACCGGGCTTCAGCGGCGCCGACCTGGCCAACATGGTCAACGAGGCTGCGCTGAATGCTGCGCGCGTCAATCGCAAGCAAGTCACCATGTATGACTTCGAGCTCGCGAAAGACAAGGTGTTGATGGGCGCCGAGCGCAAGTCGATGCTGCTGACCGACGAAGAGAAGCGCGTCACGGCGTATCACGAGGCCGGCCACGCGCTCGTCTCGATCATGCACGCGCACTCCGATCCCATCCACAAGGTGACGATCATTCCCCGTGGCATGGCGCTCGGCGTAACGATCTTCCTGCCCGGCGATCGCCACAACTACACGCGCGAGTATCTTGAAGCCAATCTGGCTACCGCATACGGCGGCCGCGTGGCTGAGGAGATATTCCTCAACCAGATGTCGACGGGCGCAGGCAGCGATATCGAGAACGCCACGGATCTGGCACGCCGCATGGTTTGCGAGTACGGTATGAGCCGCCTCGGACCGCTGACCTTCGGCAAGAAGGAAGAGCAGATCTTCCTTGGCCGCGAGATCGCTCAGCACCGTGACTTCTCGGAAGAGACGGCGCGACAGATCGATCTGGAGGTTCGCCGCCTGATCGACGAGGCTTACCAGTCCGCGAACAACATCCTTTCGACGCACAAGGATGCAATGCACCGTATCGCGGCGGCCCTGCTCGAGCGCGAGACGATCGATGCCGAAGAGGTGAAGATGCTGATCGATGGCAAGGAACTTCCCCCGATGCGCTCCATCCTTGCCTCGCCAAGCGACGGCGGCGGCAGCGGCGGACAGACCGTGCTGAAGCCTGACACCCGCGGCGGCGGAGGCTATCCCGAGGGTTCGCCAAGCCCAGCGTAACCACATCGGTGGGGCCGATCTCGGCATCGCCGCAACAGAGACCATCAGGCCGCTCTTCGGAGCGGCCCTTTTCTTGCTTCAACAGAATTCTTTGCACAGATTGAACTTTCTTCGCCTGGTTTGCGACATATAGAACAAATGCCCACAGATGAAGAGGGCCGGACTCAATTCGAGTGGCTTGCGCTCCGGTGTCAATCAGGTGAGACAGAGGCATTTGAGGATCTGATTGCAGTCATGGAAAGGCCGCTGCTCTATTACGCAACGAGTCTTACGGGGAACCATGACGTTGCGCTCGACGTCTTGCAGGATGTTTGGCTCAGGGTGGTTCGTGGCATTCGAAAGTTGAAAGGCCCCGGCTCGCTAAAGCCCTGGCTTTACGCAATCACCCACGGCGTCGCTGTCGATCGTATCCGGCGTGACTACAGGCGCGACAAGGCTGAGCAATCGCAATTTGACGATGCGTTCAACGTCGACGAACCCTCGTTTGGCGATGAAGATGCGACGGCCATTCGCGATGCGTTATGCCGCCTTGGCGTTAAACACCGTGAAGTTCTTGTTCTGCATTTTCTTGAGGACCTCTCCATCCTGGAAATCGCCAACGTCGTTGGTTGCTCCGAGGGCACCGTCAAGTCGCGAATCCACTACGCGAAACGGCAATTGAAACAGATTCTCGAAGGAGTGAAACATGGCACCGCAAACAAATGACCTGCGCGAACGCCTGCTCGCGGCCCTGCCGCGGTCTGAAAATCGCGCCGCCTATCGTGAAGAGACCGTTACGCTGCTGGCAAAACACGCAAGAGCGCTTCGCTGGGATAAATTCACTGCAAACACGCTCGCCTTCCTCGGCGTTGCCTTGGTTTTCCTCTGGAACCACGGCCCCTGGCGCCTCGGCACATCGGCGCTTATTTGGCTTCAAGTCATGAGTGCGGTCTTCTTCTTCTTGGGAGTGATCTACTCAGTGCGCTACGAAATCTACGCCAGCCAAGTCGTCACTCTCAAGGAGATCAAGCAGGTGCAGCTTCAGATCCTGGAACTCCAGGCCACAGTGCAGAAGGCTGATGCACCGAGCCGGTAGTAACCCCTTACGCGCGCGGCAATGTAAGGATGCGCCATAGAGGGAGTGTCAGCAGCGCAAACGCTATCACTACCAACATCACGCGAATGCGCTGCGAGTGGAATCGCTGGCTCATGGCGACAAGAAACAAGACAGTCGCAAGGCCGACCGTCACGCGAACGTAGTTGTCTGCTATTTCGCGCGCGTGGGTTCCCTCATCAAATAGCTCCGTCGCTTCCTTGTTCTTTGCGGCTGCTTGTTCTCCTATTGCATCGCGGTATTCAGGCATTAGAATGGGACCCGCCGGCGCGTTGGGATTGTGAAGGGGATCCGTCTTCTTCCATGCCTCAAACGCCGGTTTGAATTCCGGCAGGAGACGCCGTTCGAAGAACTCTGAAAGTTTTGACTCTCCGTGAGCCTCTGCCTTAAGCCACTCCACCACGGTCGCCGAGTTGTACTGTTTTACCTGGTTTGACTGGACGTCCAGTGCCTGCCCTTCGATGCGCAGGCGCAACGAGTTCCCATAGAGTTCGGACTGCTTGGCATCCCATCGCGCTGCCTGATACCCGCTCCAGGCGGTGGTCACGGCAACCAATGCCAGAATGATTGCCTCGATCAACTCAAGGACCTGGCGTCCAGAACGCCGTGGCGCATGTTCTTCCGGCTCATTCAAGTGGTGAGCAATTTCGATATTCGCTCCTCCAGCTTCAGGCATGAGGACTCCTGTTCTTCCCAGCGTGATCGTCAGGTCGAGTCATTTGTCCTTGCCTTTGCGAATCCAGCCGAAAAGCTCCGGCGCAAATTCGCTGAGCCAATTGATGCCCATGCCGACGGGCACCTGTGTGATCACCGCCTGGTACCCCTTGATCTGCCATTGGTTGTTCCCCGGTGTCCAGGTGGTTGTAGTGATCCTTCCGACGAAGGCGCCCAGGTACGGCATTAACTGAGGCCGCAACGATTTCTCCGTGCTGTTATAGGTGACGAAATTCCTGATCATTGCATGTCTGCTTCGCGGCCAGACCCCGGTGCAACGGCATCGGTCATAGCGTGGCTCCCAGCCAAGCAGGCCATCGCCCAGCGCGATCGTGGAGTTCTGGATGATGAACTCGGCTTGTCGCGATCCGAGACGCTTCATATACCCATCGAACCCATCGCCCCACTCCGGGTATGTTTCGTGAACCTGGTCCCGTGTGGCGAAAAGGAGGGTCTTCACGTAGATTCCGGGAGTGGTGTATGTGGCGCGAAGATACAGCTTCCATCGCATCTTCCCGTTGAGTGGCGTAAGGGGAACTTCCTTCGGAACGTAGGACCCATAGAGCCAGTTCACGTTAATCTGGCTCTTCTGAGTCGATTCCTGAGTCTTTGATCCGGTATCCTGCGCGGACGCAATTGGCGCCGCGAGCAATATAAGAGCCGCTAAAGAGAGAACTCGCCGCCGCCGCCTCATCAAGATCTTTCATAAGACGGCAACGTGCCGGATGAAACTGTCACAAATAACAGTTGGTAGCCCATGCTAGGGGGTGCAACGATCCGGTATCTCGCTCAGGACCGGATTCCTGGCAAGTCGGCATTCATTCGAACTTGACGCTTTTCAGAAGATCTTGTACCCGAGGCCGGCGCTGAAGCCGTAGGGCTTGAGTGTGCCGTTGATCCAGTTGGGCCACAGCTGGTACTCGAAATCGACGGCGCGCACGCTCAACCGTTTCGACACCTTCAGGTCCACGCCGCCGCCCAGGGCGATATCGAAGAAGTGGCCGTAGGCCTGGTCGAATTCGAAATTCATACGACCCAGGCCCATCACGGCCTTGGCGTAAGGCGTGGCTCCATAGCGTTTGAATTCACGAATCGGTACGCGAGGTCCGATGAGGTAATTGTCCTGGCGGATGTTGATGTAGGGATTCATGCGAAGCCAGCGCATCTCGCCTTCCACGCCAATCCATCGCGTCATCTTCAGGTCGCCGTAGACTCCGAATCCCCAGAGCCATTGCGGGCTGGCGCCCGTCACTCCACCGCCAGCGTAATCGGGCTGGAATGCCGAGCCCATCACGCCGCCGGTCAGGGTCATCTGTCCACGGTAGGCCGTGGGAGTTACCTGCGCAGACGCACGAAAGCCGGCAGAAAAAATCATGCAGCAGAAAACAATGAAGGGGATGGGGATCTGTATCTTTCTCATTGGAATAAGCGTTCTACTCCTGGATAGATTCTACAAAGGACCCTGGGAAAAATGTTCGTCCTATAAGCCAAGGAGCGGATAACGAAGGTGCCGTCATCCGCTCCTGCATTCCTGTTCTGATCGAATTACCGTTGAGGGTTGGGCTGAGGTGGTGGAGGCTGTTGGGACTGAGGACCCTCCGCCTGTGAGGGTACCGGCTGATCCTGTTTCGCCGGCGCGGCAGGCGGATCAGCGGCTCCCGGCTGAGACTGCGCGGCAGGGTTCGGCTTGTTCGCCGCTGCATTTGCGGCAGCCGCCTGGGCTTCATCGTATCGCTGCAGCCTGTAGTAAACAGGCGTCACTTCCAGCGGCATCTTGTCGCGCGGGTTCAGCGGAGCATACAGCTTTGCATTCAGCTGGTGTATGTGGTCATCCCAGGGATCTGTTTTCAACCAGCTTCCCATCGGCAGCGCCGGGACCTGCGTCAGGTCATCCCAATTGAGCCGGGGTGCGCTCTTGGCCAGTGTTGCCATCCAGGGGGTCCCATCCGCCTTGAGGAGGGAATCGCCGAGCTTCGGCGTGTTCAGCGCCTTGAGGGCCGGACCGCGGTCCGCCAGCTGCGTCCAGAAGAGACCCGCAGTCGGCATCTGGTCCTTGTACATCGAGGCTTCCAGGTAATTCTGTGCCTTCGGCGCCGCTTCCTGGTTGTCGTGGTCGCTGTGGTTCATGTTGATGCGCCGGAAAGAGGCTTCGTCCGGGAACATCAGCCGATCGTTGAATGCATAGCGCGTGTCAATATGGTGGCCCATCGCAATGTGCGCGAGTTCCAGGGAGATAACCGAGGCGATCGTAGCTTCGTTGCGGGGCATGGTGTCGATGAGCCCCTTGCTGACCAGGATCGTATTGCCCACTGTCGTCGCCTCAACCGTATCCGTGAGAATGATGCGGCAGTGTACCGGCATGCTGAGCGGAATGTTATTCGGCACCACGAGGTTGGTCACAATCTGGTCCAGAACCGTGGTCTCAAATCCGTTCGCTGTCACGGGTGCAACAAGACCGGCCTGTTCCAGGCGATCGAGGACGTTGTTCTCCGCCTGTGCCACCCACTGGCGCGAGGCCTGCAGTGGGCTCACGTCCTGCGTGTCGTCGCTCTTGTCTTCCGCGTCTTCCACCTTCATGCTGACGCTTTCGCTGTCACGTGAAGGCAGCTTCAGACTGTAGCCCCAGAAGCGCGTCTGTGCCTTCAGTCCTGTTTGCCTGCCGGCGTCACGGCTCGACTCTTCCACGTAAATGGCTACCGGCAGCCAGATGCCTGGCTGCACGTTCATGCGCCAGCTGTCGAAGTGGAAGTAGTAGCGAGAATCATCCTCTGACTTCGGTCCGGTATAAGTGCCGTTGAAGCGGACGACGTTGCCATCCTGGTCCTCAATCCAGACGCGGCCGTAGAAGCGGCCCATTCCCGGAACCTTCGGGTGCACGTCATACACCCAGGTCCGCACGGAGCCAAGGAATTCGCGGCGCACATAATTGAACGAATAGTGCTGCTGATCGAATCCTGTCGGGTCGAGGAACATCATCTGCATGAAGCCGGTCGGGTTGTAAGTGAAGCGCTTATCGAGTCCCAGCGCCTTGCTCAAACCTGAAATTGCCGCGAATGATCCCTTGAACCAGCCCTTCTTGTTTGCGTCTTCCCGCGTTTCGTAAGTCTTGTCGAAGAAGCCTTTGCCGAAATCCACGCGGCTCAGCGTGTATTGATCCCCAACGGGAACCTGGTAGAGCTTTACATCCGGCCTTGTGTCCTGAATATACGTTTCGACCAGCGGAGTTCGCTGCTGAATCGCCTTGATCAGGATCTTTTCCTGCCCGATTGCTTTCTGTACGAGTGCTGCCTGATCTGGGGTCAACTGGCGTGTCTGCTCGTACGCCGGTGTCTTTTTCTTCGCGTACGCGCAAGACACCCCCAGAAGCACGGTCAGGAGGGTTAAGGGGATCTTTCTGGACATCATGTCATCTCCTAGGATGATTCCTACTACTCTAACGACAGCAGCTGAATTCGTGCGAACCTGTTGTCGGCTGTCTCGACGCTTGGCGCAATTACGACGTCATGCCAATTGAAACGAGATGGTAATGTTGGTGGTTAAGTCAACCGCCTGGCCATTGCGTGTGGCCGGGCGAAAACGAATCTGTTGTGCTACGCGGCGAGCCTCTTCATCCAGTCCGTGGCCCAATCCGTGTACCAGGCTCTGGATGATGACCTGCCCTGACGCCGTAAACGTTACGCGAAGGATCACATCCCCCTGTACACGTAGTTGGCGTGCCTCCGCCGTGTACTGCACCGGCGGTTTTGAAATAACCTCGAGATTGGTAGATTGCACTTGGCGCGGCGGTTCCTGTGTCGCCGGCACTGCGGCCATCTGCGTCGGGATTGCGGCTGCACCGACCTTGCCCGTGGGGGCATATCCGCTCGTCGTTCCTGTTCCTCCCGGGATCCCGGCCTGGGCCACCTTGCCAACTGTGCCTGCATTTGAGCCGGCCTTCAATCCGTTGCCGATGCCCGTCGAGCCAACGACTCCGTGGGGAGCAACGGCGGGACCCTGCGCTCCGCCATACGGGTTTCCGATTGCAGCGACCGTCGCCGGCCGGCTTGCATTCGGATTCGGCGTAACACCGAAGGTCTGGCCAAAGTGAACGGGCTTGGTTGATGGCTTTACCGAGTTGTCCTGCGCGGGCATCGCTGCGGTCAATGCGGCCTTGGGCTGAGGAGCAAGTACGATGGCCGGCTTCGCAGCCTTAACCTGCGGAGCTTCGAGTTTGCTTTCCATCTCCAAAGGCTTCAGAGCCGGTTTCGGCTCAGGCTTCGGCATGTTGATCTTCGGTTGCTCCATCTGCATTTCGAGCTTCGGCTTGGGCGGCGGCGGAAGCTTTGGCGGAGGCGGAGTCTTGAATTTTGGCTGCGGCGGAGGCGTGGTGGGGAAGATCAGTTCCGTTTGCTCAAATTTGCGCTGCTGTATGACGCGCTTGGCCGTCACGCCGACATAGATCACCAGCCCCATCAGAACCAGGTTCACCGCCGTGCTCGTGATAAACGATGCTGACCGGCCTTCAGGCTCTGGGAGCAAGCCAAAATTTATACGACCAGGATAGCCACTCGTCTGCATTCTCATACCTCGGGGTTAGCCATGAAGACGGCGTCTTGAATGTGATGGGCTTTCAGAAAAACTCCGTAGAGGAGGGATGCGCAAATGGGGATCAACGTTGCCACTTGGCTCCCAGCCTTTTCCGTGCATTCTGCCATGATTTCCAGTTGCCGCGACCTGTAACTTTCTTTAGCAGCAACTGCCTGATTCCAATAAAGAAAATGCTTCGTGTTATAACGCGCCCGCGAACCAGGGGACATGGTGCATTTCAGGCCCGCTTCCTTCGTTTGACGGCGCTCTCTGCAATTGGAAACAGATGAGACGCGAATCTTCCCACCTATGCTATCGAAACTGGAGCAGGAAGCGCCAGCCCATGGGAATCCCGCTCCCGACCCGGGAAATCCGACGGTGCGGCGGTGAGCTCGACACGAATGCATCCAACCACTCCCAACCCAACCAAATGCGTCGAAACATTTGCTTCGCAGATCCTCGAGAGAGCGGGAAAAGGGACGAGAGACTTCGTGCTGCGTACTCTTAATCTCAGACCCCGGTTCTGTGTGCAAGTCGCGCCCTCAGGCAAAAGCCTGGTCTGGCCGCTGTTTCGCGGTCTTTGTTTGCTGTGGATTTACCGCAAACATTGTCCTGCTGTAATAGACTCACGGTAACCTAATCCGCTCCGGAAGGACACTATTTTTGTGAGAACTTTGGTTACCGGTGGGGCAGGGTATGTCGGTGGTACAGTCGCCGCTCTGCTCGCTGCGCAAGGTCATGAGCCCACAATACTTGACAACCTCTGCCACGCCCGACGCAAGATGGTTCCCGAGGGCATCGAGTACATCGAAGGTAATCTAGGTGATCGCGACCTGATCGAAAAGCTTTTCAAGTCTGCGAAAGCTGAGGGCAGACCATTCGAGGCGGTGCTTCACTTTGCCGCTCTTATCGAAGCCGGCGAGTCGATGAAGCGGCCCGAGATCTATTTTCGCAACAACACCGCCTCAACTCTGGCGCTGCTCGAGGCGATGATTGCCGAAGGACCCCGCTCTATCGTCTTTTCCTCCACCGCCGCCGTTTACGGCGAGCCGGAATCCGTTCCCATCGAGGAATGCGCACGTCTCAAGCCAACCAATGTCTACGGCGAATCAAAGCTGATGGTCGAGACGATGCTCGACTGGTTCCATCGGATCTACGATCTGCGGTCCGTCTCGTTAAGGTATTTCAATGTGGCCGGCGCTCCGGAAGGCGTGCAGGGCATCACGCGGGGCGAGGACCACGAGCCCGAGTCTCATCTGATTCCGTTGATCCTGGACGTCGCACTCGGGCGGCGCCAGTCCATCCGGATATACGGCGACGACTACCCCACCCCGGACGGCACCTGCATACGCGACTACATTCACGTCTCGGATCTGGCCGACGCGCACCTCCAGGCTCTCAAGGCGCTTGAATCCGACATCGCCGCCAAAACCAGGCTCATCTTCAACCTCGGCAATGGACACGGCTTCAGCGTGCGCGAAGTCATCGAGTCCGCGCGCCGCATCACCGGGCACGCCATTCCAGCGGAGACTCATCCGCGCCGATTCGGCGATCCCGCGGTCCTTGTCGCGGGATCCGAAAAAGCCATTCGCGAACTCGGCTGGAAGCCGCGATACACCCAACTCGACGACATCATTCGAACCGCGTGGATCTGGCACCAGAAGCGGTACAAGGCGTAGCCGGTCGGTTCAGATGAACGGGTACGTGCTTGCACTCTAAAGAGAGGCGCGGAGAAACACAACTATACCTTCGTATAACTAGTGCCGTGCCCTCGCCTCTTCTTATACTTTCTCAGCTTTCAAGATGCTCACGCGATCCTCTTAACACCGCGAAAGGGTCTTTCTCTCGACTCATGGCGCATTCATTGATGCTGCTTGCAACGCGAGTCGTCGTTGTCCTGTTCTTTACGGGACTGGCGGGCTGCGCTGTGGTGGTTGCCCTCAGCTGGATCTCGATCTTTGGAGATGGATTCTCCGATTGGCAGAACGCACGTACTGATTCGGACCTGGCTGCAATGCACGAGGAGTCGCACCACGCCAGCCGGGCACACGGCCACCTTCGACGGTAGCTTTAACGGCGTGTCAGCGCGATGCAATACAGAACATTGTTAGGACGCGCGTCGCGCGCTCGACACACGAAGTTGCGAAAAGTTGCGGATATTTAATTTGCACCACGCTCCGCAACCTTCATACAGAACCGTGTTTGAACTCGACATAAGCGGCGCGGCAGGAAGCAGCAAGAGCCAAGCTTTCACGAACCGGCAGCCGCATCGGGTATGGAGGAGTTATGAAAAACTTTGGCAAATGGATTCTGGGTGCAGCAGTCGTTGCCGGCGGATTGGGTCTTGGAGCAACCACGGCCCAGGCAGCCGAGTTTGGGATTTATGTTCGTGGGCCGGTGGCCTACGTTCCTCCGTGCCCGGGTGCGGGGTATGTCTGGGTGGCGGGCTACTACAACAACGGCTACTGGGTCCCCGGATATTGGAATTTCGTGGGCGCCGGCTACAGACACTATGACCGCGACGACTTCCGCGGCTGGGATCGCGACCACGACCGCCGCTACTACACCTTTGACCGCGATCACGACCGCCGCTACTACGATCGCGATGACAGGCGCTTCGACCGCGATCATGACCACGATCGTTTTCGCCGGTAAGTTCGCACGTTGAACTGTCCTAGCCTCAGGCCTCTCCTCCGGGAGGGGCCGTTTTTTGTATCCTCAACTCTGCTGAATATTGGGCGCGGTCAGCGCGAAGCCGTTCCATAATCGGGTCCAACTCGATGTCGATTGCGCCAGGCACAACGTTGGGACCTTATGAACTTGCTTGAGCAGATCGGCTCGGGCGGCATGGGGTTCGTCTATAAGGCTCGGGATACTCGCCTCGAGCGATTCGTCGCGCTCAAGTTTCTGCCCGATGAGCTGGCGCGCAGCCCGCAGGCGCTGAGCCGTTTTTCGCCGCGAAGCCAAGGCTGCTTCAGCGCTGAATCATCTAAACATCTGCACCATTTACGAAATCAGCGAGGCCGATGGGCGTGCCTTCATCGCCATGGAATTCCTCTCTGGCGGCACTCTTCGGGCTGGTCGCCAAACGGTACACAGATTGCCTTTTCCGCACGCGAACCCGGTAAGAATCCAGCCATCTATCGCGTTTCGGCCTTGGGCGGCGCGATGAACGGGACCCGACATGGTGGACCGGTCTGGGGCCTGACGGTTCGATCCTTGCGCTTCGGGACATCAGCGCCGAAGAGTTGTATGCCCTGGACGTTAAACTGCCCTAAGCAGACTGAGACTTCTTCTCCACTGGGTGCACCCTGACGCGCGGCCTGCGGAGCCGACCCCTCTGCTAAGTCCAGTATCCAAAAGAGAATTCACATTCGCCGCAACTTATTTTGCGCCCGGTGTTCAAATGTACAGAAGCCGGGAAAAAGTGAAGAGCTGACCGGCGACGTGCTGCCAACGATTTACCCGGAATCGACGAGGAAGGCGGGGCAGCACAGGGAGGGCCAAATGAAAAGCTTAAAGATCGTATTATTTGCGATGCTCCTGCTTCTGCCCTTTGCAGTTACGGCAAACGCACAGGTTGCAGTAGGAGTGGGAGTAGGCGTCGGGCCGGCTGTTGTTCCAGCGCCTGTTGCCTACGGTCCTCCGGTTTGCGACTGGGGCTATTATCCGTATTACCCATACGCATGCGCGCCTTACGGATACTACGGACCTTCATGGTTCGTGAGCGGCGTCTTCATCGGCGCTGGCCCATGGTACGGCTGGGGCTGGAGCCATCCCTGGTATGGGTACAGGGCCGGCTGGTATGGGCACGGATGGGGCTATCGCGGCGGCTGGGGTTATCACGGCGGCGTTCCTTATCGTGGCGGATTCGCACCGGGCTATAGAGGCGGAGTCACTCCGCGTGCATTTGCCGGCGGCGGATTCCATGGCGGCATGAGCGGTAGCGGATTCCGTGGCAGCGCGGGCGGCGGTGGATTCCACGGCGGCATGGGCGGTGGCGGATTCCACGGTGGTGGAAGCGGCGGATTTCACGGCGGTGGCGGCGGTCACCGCTAAGACCGGAACGAAATTGACCGGCAAGGCCTAAACATAGTTACAGTCTTAGAGGTCGAGCCCGGCTGCTTCGGCAGCCGGGTTATTTCATGTCTTCTTACTGTGCTCCGAGTCTACTCCAAGCCATCACCTCGGCAGCTTAGAATGACATCAAGAGGACCCGATGCCCGCTTACGAATATCTCTGCGACGAATGTGCCTGCCGATTTGAAAAGCGCCAGAAGATGTCCGACGCCGCTGTCGAGATCTGCCCGGAGTGTGGTGGGCACGTCAAGCGCCTCATCAGCGGCGGAGCCGGAGCTATCACCAGGGGTGCAAGTCACCAGACGGCTGTGCCGCCCTGTGCATCCGGCGAGTGCTGCGGTGGCGGCGCTTGCGGCCAGGGCGTGTTTTGCGAAAACTAGATTAGTCCGCACGAACTTTCTTCCTCGATCTGCGACACTGTAAGGCAGTGAATTCCGCACCGACTCAATCAGGCTCTCTTCGCGTGCTCATCGCCGCCGGAGGAACCGGGGGCCACATCATCCCGGCGCTCGCGGTCGCGCGCGAGTTGGTATCGCTTCACTCCGCAGATGTTCTCTTCGTTGGAACGCCGCGCGGCCTGGAGTCTCGCCTAGTCCCTGATGCGGGATTTCGGGTGCATCTCATCGAGGTCGGCCCGCTGAAAAATGTTTCGCTGGCGACACGGCTTCGTACCTTGCTCGACATACCCCGCAGTCTCATGGCTTGTCGCAAACTCATTCGAGAATTCAAACCGAATGTCGTGTTCGGCGTGGGAGGGTATGCCTCCGGGCCGGGAATGGCGGCGGCCCTGATGCTGCATGTGCCGACGATGGCGTTTGAGCCTAACGCCATGCCCGGCCTTGCGAATCGGCTGGTTGGCAAGCGAGTCCAGGCTGCTGCAGTCAATTTCCCGGCAGCGGCTGCTTACTTTCGCAACGTCGAGGTCACCGGCATTCCCGTGCGGCCGGAGTTCTTCAAGCTTCCGTCGCCCACCGGGACCCCACTCCATCTGCTCATCTTCGGCGGATCGCAGGGCGCGCGGCTCTTCAACACCACGTTGCCGGCGATCGCTCGGGCTCTGTTTGACGCCGTGCCCGGGCTCACCATTCTCCATCAGGCAGGAGCGCGTCACGCCGAAACCACCGAAGCAGCGTACAAGCAAAGCGGCGCCGATCCGGCGCGCTGGACAGTGAGTGGCTTTCTCGACGATATGCCCGCTCGCTTTGGCGCAGCCAACCTGGTGATGGCGCGGAGCGGCGCCTCAACCGTGGCTGAACTTGCCGCCGCAGGCAAGCCAGCGCTGCTGGTTCCGTTTGCCGCCGCAGCTGACGATCATCAGACGCGAAATGCTGAAGAGATGGTAGCGGCAGGAGCCGCGGTGATGTTGAAGGAGATGGACCTCGCGGATCACACTAGATTGCTGAGCTCTCTCGTTGGTCTGCTCACGTCGCGCGAGCGGCTCGCAGCCATGTCGGTTGCAGCTCTAACCCAAGCTCATCCCGGAGCTGCGGAGCAGATTGCAGACCGGCTTGTAAAACTGGCAGCTTCCAATGATCGCACCCAATTCGGCTAGTTCGCGCGTCAGTCGTCAGTTTCAGTCATCCGGAGCGGCTGACATACGGGCCGGTTACTGATGACTGAAAAACTGGCAACGACCCAGTCACTACTGTGGGCATGGGATGGCTGAGGGCGGCAGTACGGTTTCATCGGGGAAGCTGAAGGCGCCATCGAGAGCGCTTCGGGACGTCCAGACTCCGCGAGCCCGTGTGCGACAATCCAGAAGATAAAACTTTGCGTATGCGATCTCTCCGGATTTTGCTGGCGTGGGTACCGCTCTTCTTAAGCACCTGCATCTCCGCCTTTTCGCAAACTGCGAACCAGGTTGTACCCAAGCAGATTCCTCCTCTGCCGGAGCCCACTCCGCTTGTGCTCATCGGCGGCACCGTCATCGACGTAGCGGACTGGGGCCGCTCCGCGCTCGATCTGCAGAACTCAATCGTCATTATTCAGAACAATCGCATCACCGAAGTGGGATCACGCTTTCTCATCGAGGTTCCCAAGAACGCGCAGGTCATTGACTGCACGGGAAAATTCCTTATCCCCGGTCTGATCGACGGCTTTACAGGGATGAACAGCCAGGGCCAGGCCAGCGCTCACCTTTACATGGGTGTCACTACGATCGTGGCTAGCGCGGATGACCGGCGCGGCCACATCGATCTCACTGCAAATCCGAAACCGCATGTGTATCTGCTCGACTCCGTTGGCACCACTGACAACTGGAGCCTTCTCATTGGTCATGAAGACTGGAGCGCCAAGCTTCGCGAGGGGCCGCATCCGGTCGAACTCAGCACCGAAGACACCGCGCGCCAGATCAGCGCCACGGCGAAGCTGGGTACGCGCGTTCTCTGGCTTGGCTGGAACATCAGGGCTGCTAATGCGCAATGGATCATCACGCGCGCACGCCAGCTCGGTCTGGTAACCTACGGCGAGTTCATTTCGACGCCTTACTCCGTCGGCATCGATGCCGGTGTCGATGCGTTGCTGCACGCGGGGCGCTATGAACTCGGCGTAATTCCCGACGAGTTGCAGCGCCCGCTCGTTGACGATCCCTTCGGCACCGCGGCCACCACCGCACACGACTATGCGGAGCACTTGCCGCCAACCGATCCGCACTGGCGCAATTACGGGAAGTTCATTGCTTCGCATCGCTCGGCCCTCATGCCGACGTTCAGCCTTTTCTATCTGAATCTTCCCGGTCATCGCAATCTGTGGGATGAGCCCGCGGCCGCAATTCTCGACCCGGCGAATATGTACATGCCGTCCGACCGCAAGACCGGAGAACTCAATTACGCCCTCTCGCCCTGGACGCGCCACGTCCCTGCCATCGGGCAGCGGTGGATGGAAGATAACCTGCGCAAAAAAGCCGATCTGTCGGCGATGCGTTTGTGGCGCATCAATCAGCAGATATTCAGCGCCTATCCGCATTACCTTGCTGCATCCGGCGCCGCTTCCACGGGCACCATGCCGGGCATCTCGATGCACACCGAGCTTGAAATGCTGGTGCGTATCGGCCTCTCGCCGCGTGAGGCGCTGGCCGCAGCGACCAACAATTACGCACTCCAGTTCGGGTGGAATGAACTAGGCCAGATCGCGCCGGGCCGCCGCGCCGACATTCTCGTTCTCGATGCCGATCCCACCACCAACGTCTGGAACGCACGTCGCATCTCGACGTTGATCATGGACGGTAATGTCGTCGATCGCGATTCTCTGCTGAAACCGAAGAAGTGAACCTTCCCGCCGGGATTTCCCCCGCCGGGATTTCCCGAAATATTGCTCTGCCAAACTTTAGATTGCACCGGCTGCGCCGTTTCTCTAAAAGGCATCGAACTTTCAGGGTAGGCTGTCGATAACCGTGAAAACGGCCTGCGGAAGCCGGCAGCCAGGGGCACAGATTGCTGAACCGATCCTGCCGAGATCATGTAACGTAGAGAGACAGCGGTGTCGACTTTGCATCCAGCGATCGGTTCAGAAGACTCCTTGGAGCCGATTTCCGATGTCTCGGCGAAACCCACCCACCACAATCGCTGGCTGCTCCTGATCGCAATCTATAAAGGCCTACAAGCCCTGCTGTTCGTTGCGCTTGGGGTTGGCGCCTTCCACCTGATGCACAAGGACATCGACGATGTCATCAGCCAGGTCGGCGACATGCTCCGGTTCAACCCGGAATCCAAGTTCGTCAACTTCCTCTACGACCGGTCTTCGCTGATCAACGATCCGCTGCTGCGCCGGATCGGCGCACTCGCGTTCAGCTACGCGGTCATAAGCTTTATCGAGGGTGTGGGCCTGTACCTGGAGAAGACCTGGGCTGAATATCTCACCCTCTTCATCACTGCCTCTTTCCTGCCCTGGGAGATCTTCGAGATCATTCACCGGCTTACGTGGTTGCGGGTGAGCCTGCTGGTGGTAAACATTCTCGTATTCCTTTATCTATTGAAGATAGTGACGAGCCGCCGCAAATCCACTGAACCACGCGCTTTCGAGTAGATTTCGCTTTTTGTTCCCCTATAAATCCGACAGCCATTTTTGAGAAGTGCCTGTTTCTCCACGGTACTCAAAGGCGTAAACACCACATCTTGTGGTCTGAGAGTGCCATCTCCCTATTACAAGTTTCCCGAAAACGGAATTCCGGTCCATTTTGGCGATAACCCTCGAAAGTAGCAGGGTTTCAACAGAAATTGTCATTGGAGTGGAAATCCCTCTGGGCTATTATCGTGTCTGAAGTGGAGCGAAGTGGAGTAAAAGGGAATGCTGAATCAATTCCCAGAGCAAGAATACTCCGAGATCACTGATTTCAGGCTGATTCCGGCGCAGAAACGAGGCATTCGGAACCAGTTTTGGCACCAGAACGAGGCGAACAGAGCATGTTTCGTGGTAATCATCCGGCGAAAGTTGATGAAAAGGGGAGGCTTAAGCTGCCCTCCGCCTTCAAGCAGCTGGCCGATGCCACCAATGTGACCCAGTTTTATGTCACCTCTATCGACGGCAAATCGGCGGAGATCTGGCCCTTGCCCGAGTGGGAGAAGGTGGAGCAGCGCCTCGCCGACGCCAGCACGATGGATGACGCGGTTCGCAAGTACCTCAATGTGACCAGCTACTACGGCCAGCAGGTGGAGATGGACAACCAGGCACGGTTACTCCTCCCCCAGATCCTCCGCAATGTGGCCAAGCTCGACGGCGAAGTCACGGTTTTCGGAATGAGGACCTACCTGGAAGTGCACAACCGGGAGATCTTCGAACAGAATCTGGCGGCCAGTCAGTTGACCGCTGAAGATCGCAAGGCAATGGCGGAGATTCTCCGCCCGAAGAATTGAGGGACGCACCAGCGGCGAAGGCCTGCCATTGGAAGCCCGCAACAAACCCCTCAGGGGGAGCACATGCCGAAGAGTGAACGCCATGTGCCGGTTCTTTTAAAAGATGCGATTGAGCTTCTCAATTTGCGCGCAGGCGGTGTGATAGCAGACTGCACGATCGGCCTTGCCGGGCATGCGGCAGAGATCATCCGCCGGCTCGGCCCACAAGGACGACTGATCGGTTTCGATCGCGATCCCGAGGCGCTGGAGCTTGCGAAGGCCCGCCTCGATGAAGTCGCGGGCGAACTCGGCAGCCAGGCGCCGCAGATCACGCTGATCGGCGAGGCATTCAGTTCCATCGGCAAGCACGTTGAGCCGGCTTCGCTGGATGGCATTCTGGCCGATTTCGGCGTGAGCAGCCTGCAACTCGATGAGGCGCGTAGAGGATTCAGTTTCATGGCGGACGGGCCCCTGGACATGCGTCAGGACACGCGATCGGGTCTAACTGCCGAACAAGTGGTGAATGAGGCGAGCGAGCGCGAGCTGGCCGACCTTATTTACGAATACGGAGACGAAAGGAGGTCGCGGAGAATCGCCAGAGCCATTGTGCGCGGGCGGCCAGTTACAACCACCGGGCAACTAGCCCGGATCGTTGC
>DATFSO010000049.1:0-5351 GCA_035262585.1 Occallatibacter sp.
ACGAGAGTGCTGGTTTCCGACTTCGATTTTCATCTTCCCGAAGAGTTGATCGCGCAAGAGCCTTTGGTTGATCGCAGCGCTTCGCGCATGCTGCACATCCGCCGCGATAACGGCGCCCTGGCCGACCAGAAGTTCGTTGACTTTCCCAATCTTCTGCGAGCTGACGATCTGCTGGTGGTGAACAACAGCCGCGTCTTTCCGGCGCGTCTCCTCGGTCATCGCTCGGGGGAGCGCGCGCAGCGTGTGAGTTCAAGGAACCCCGCGGCCAAAGACTTCCTGCGCGGGCGCGTCGAAGTCCTGCTCACCCGCCCGAGCGGCGCGTTTGAATGGCAAGCCCTTGTGCGGCCGGGAAAGAAGATCGGCATTGGCGAGAAGATCTGGTTTGGAGAGAATCACGAGCTTGAGGGTGAGGTGACCGCGCGCGGAGATTTCGGCGAGAGAACCATACGCTTCAGCCCCGTGCCGGATTTCTTCGCGCTGATGGAGAAGCTGGGTCACGTTCCGCTGCCGCCGTACATTGCCCGCGAAGACCGGAGCGAGGATCGCGAGCGCTACCAGACGGTCTATGCCAGGCCCGAAGCTCGCGGCAGCATCGCCGCGCCCACAGCCGGTCTGCATTTCACTTCGGCGATTCTCGAGCAAATTTGCGCGCGCGGCATCGAGATTGCCGAGATCACTCTGCACGTGGGACTGGGGACTTTTCAGCCCGTGCACGTCGCCAATCTGGAAGACCACAAAATGCATCGCGAAAGCTTCTACATTCCAGAGGCGGTCGCGGAACAGCTCAACTGCGCCCTGGCCCAGCGCCGGCGCATCGTAGCCGTGGGCACCACGACGGTCAGGACGCTCGAATACGCGGCTCGAGACGGCAACGGGAAAATTCAATCCGGCCCAGGCGAGGCGGACCTTTTCATCTATCCAGGATTTGAATTTCGCATCGTGGGAGCCCTCCTTACCAACTTCCACCTGCCTAAATCTACTTTGCTGATGCTGGTCTCAGCCTTCGCCGGTCGCGAGAACATTCTCCATGCATACGACCACGCGGTGAAGGAACGTTATCGGTTCTTCTCCTACGGGGACTGCATGTGGATTGAGTGAGCCGGCTTCAGAATATTTGATGCCAACGTCCGAGGATTGCGTGAATCCGAGTTCCCCACGCGAACATCTGTTTCTAAAAGGAAGCGGTTGAGCCCGGGTATCTTTGCAGGGTAGTGAGTCATTTATCTTGCTTCGGAGCAAGCCGTCATTTATCAGCGGAGCGGCTGTGCGCGGCGATGGCGGCGTGGTACGCTCGATCGTGTAAGCGCTCGAAATTTGTTGTGTAAAGGATTTATCAGATTTTGCGATCACGGCTAGTTGTCTTCATCAGCATCGTGCAGGCGATTCTCTTCGTGGGGCACTTGTTTCTCTACCTCACGCTGGCCAGCTTTTTCGGAGCGCCGGCGTCTTCTACCGCGGTAAAGATTGCTCTCGCGCTGCTCTCGGTCAGCTTTGTCGCGGCCTCACTGCGGGCTTGGTACTCTCCCCGGCCGCTGGTGCGCGTCTGGTATACGATCTCGGCGATCTGGCTGGGGCTGGCCAGCTATCTGATGTGGGCCTCGGTGCTGAGCTGGATCGTCTACGGTGGCGCCCGGCTATTGCGGCTGGGCTGGGAGCCACGATACATCGCAGAGACCTTGTTCGGGGCGGCTGTCCTGGTCGCGATGTATGGCGTGATCAACGCCGCATGGCTGCGCGTGTCGCGAATCAATGTCGCGCTGCCGAACCTGCCCGTGCAATGGCGCGGCCGTGTGGCTGCCCTGGTGAGCGATACTCACTTAGGCCATGTAAGGAACGGGCGCTTCATCCGGCGCGTGGTGGCAAAACTTGCTTCGCTGAAGCCCGACATTGTCCTCCTCGCCGGCGATCTCTACGACGGTACCGCCGGCAACTTCGAAAAGCTCGCTGAGCCGTGGAGGGAGCTCACGGCGCCTCATTCCCCACCCGTGGTTCCGCACGGGGTATATTACATCGCCGGCAACCACGAAGAGTTCTACGGCGAGGCGGAATATCACGAGCCGTTGGTTCACGCCGGAGTCCGCGAACTGAACAACCAAAAGGTTGAGATTGACGGCCTGCAGTTGATCGGGGTTCATTACCGCGACGCCGCGCGTCCTGACCAATACCGCGCGATCCTCCGCGACGCAGCCATCGACTCAAGCCGGCCCAGCATCCTCTTACTGCATGCGCCGGTGCATCTGGAGGTCGCCGAAGCGGAAGGTGTCTCCCTGCAGCTCTCCGGTCACACGCACGGCGGCCAGTTTTTCCCTTACACCTGGATTGCCGGTCGGGTCTGGGGAAGGTTCATCCACGGCTTGCAACGGTTGGGACGTTTGTTGATTTATGTTTCGTATGGCGCCGGCACGTGGGGTCCGCCGATGCGCGTTGGAACGTGGCCGGAGATCGTCCTGATCAAGTTCACCTAGGAACTTTATCGCGGATGCTGCCGACTAAGCTGATCAATGCGAACCCGGCAAGACCTGACCGCTCGAAAAGAGGAGCAATGGCGGACCTGCGGTAGTTCCTCTGAGGGGTCTGTCCGGCACGGTGGTTCACAACTTGCGAGAACGCATCCTCATCCTGCGGCGTGAGCCTTTCCTCCCAATCGCTGTACCGACTTGGCTCTTAAGACTTTCTGCAGGATGCGGGCCCCAATCTCACGCCGTTTCGCCCACAGGAAAGCGAGGGTTCGGATTGACTGCCGGGCACTCCGAAAATTCAAGAAATCGCTGTTCACCGCGTTGAGGTAGAAACCGAGGGGCCACGTCTCCTGCCACCGCCGGTCAAGATACATTCCTGAGACTTCCATGGCATTCCAGCCCCAAAGATAGGAGAAGGCGAACCAGGCCATCTGGCTGCACAGCACGAAGCGGGCATTGCGTCGCGATGTTTCGTCGGCTTGGATCACCTCGCATGTGCCGGAAGGGTTGACGACCAGGACTTTGTCTAAGTCATGCAGGTAGAAGCGCTCGGGCGGGATACGGTGAATAAGGAATTTGCCGAACTGCGAACGCAAGGTCTGCATCATTCGATTGGCACTGTCCTGGATGCTCCTGGCGTCCACCGGCGGGGGTGTGGGATGGATCGGCTTGGGAGAGGCGATATCCAGCATGTATTTCCGGATGGCTTCTTCCGAGCGAAAACAGCGGAGTTCCGAGTCCCACTCGTCGCCGGGGTACATGAAGTTCACGCCTGGCAATCCCATCTCCGACACCCGGCGCGGCGTGACCGCAAAATCGTTCATCCAGCAGTTCTCCTGGCTGGCGAAGTAGATAAAGCTTGCGAAGGGCACGGTACACTCGGGCTTGAGGTATTCCACGCGGTGGCGCAATTCGCGCAGCTTATGACCGGCCTCGTCTCGCTCATCAGCGTGATTGCCAATCCAGTTGGCGAACGAGAACTGTGTCAACAGCAGCGTGACCTTGCCCACCATTTTTGCAATGTAGGCCAGGTGAGGGCGGCTCATGACGCAGTCATTGAGATTCAGCACCGTAACGCCTTCCGCGCGGATGGCGATCCATGAATCCATGGATCCCACCGAGCCGCACATAATCTCCATACCGTCGCCCAGCGCGATCCAGCGGTTGAGCGGCAGCTCGCGCACGTCCGCGAATCCCATGCCCTGCAATACCCTGGGGACGCGCAATGACGCATGCTTCTGGTACAAGACAGCAAGCCGCGGACGCTGCGTGCGGTCAATGCTCCGCAGCGTGGGGAAATTCAGATGATCGGGATGCTGGTGCGAGATCCATACGTAGTCGATCTCCGGCCAGGATACCGGCGCAGCCGGACTGAGCAGTGCCCATCCATGATTGAACGCTCTTCCGCACAGCCATGGATCGGTAAGGAGAGTCGTGTTTCGTGTGCGGACACTGAAACCGGCGTGGCTGACGAAGCGCAACTTCATACAACTTGCTTGCCACCTTGCGCTGTGGCATCTTCCATCGTGTAGAGGCCTGTGGTCCTGTCTGGCCTCCCCGTGATTCAGAGTAGCTCGAAGTAAGAAGGGTTGCCTCGTGAGAACAAGAGAAAACCTTGCCACTGATGACGCTGATGGACACAGATCATGAGTGATACGCTCAACCCCAGATAGAGCGATGGAGCAAAATCCTTCCCAATCATCCTGTTAGAATTTTGCTTTGGCCGCCTCCTCTACCACCACCGCCAAGGGCCGTGTCTTCCTGATGGACACCATGTCCTTTATCTTTCGCGCCTATCACGCAATGGCGCGGCAGCGGCCTATGTCCACCAAGACCGGTGTTCCCACCGCCGCTACCTATGTCTTTGTGAACATGCTGCGCAAGTTGCGCGCGGACTTCAATCCCGAATACCTGGCCGCGGTCTTCGACGTTGCCGGGCCCACCTTCCGCGACGAGCACGCCAAGTCCGTGACCTCGGTGCGCAAGTTCGACATCAAGACGCAGACCTTTCAAGAAGTCGAATACCAGGGTTACAAAGCCCAGCGCGCGGCCATGCCGCCCGATCTGGCGCAGCAGGTTCCTTACATCCGGCGCGCGCTGGAGGCGTACCGCATTCCCATCCTGGAGCAGAAAGGCTTCGAAGCCGATGATGTGATCGGGACGCTGGCGCGGAAGGCCGCAGCAGAGTCGTACGAAGTGCTGATCGTCTCCAGCGACAAAGACATGATGCAGCTGGTGAATGACAAGATTCGCGTGCTCAACCCGCCCAAAGACAACCTGATCAGCGACGCCGCCAAGGTCGAAGAGGTCCTCGGCGTGCGGCCGGACCAGGTCATCGACGTGATGGCTTTGCGCGGCGACTCCATCGACAACATTCCCGGCGCGCCGGGAGTCGGCGATAAAGGATCCGTCGACATCATCAAGCGCTTTGGAACGCTGGAGAATGCGTTGGATCATGCCGCTGAGATCGAACGCAAGACCTATCGCGAGTCGCTGCAAAACAACCGCGAAACCATCCTGTGGAGCAAGCAGATGGTCACCATCGACCAGGACGTCGAGATCGATCTGCATCTGGAAAAGATGGTAGCCGGCGAGCCGGATGCCGATGCGCTTCGCAAACTTTTCAGCGAGCTGGAGTTCACGACGCTGCTTAAGGAACTAGCGCCGGCGATGGAGGTAAAAGAGACCGACTATCGCGAACTCAAGGCCGAAGATCTCGAAAAATTGCGCTCAGCGCACCTGAGACTTGGGGCTCCACTGGCGGTGGCCTTTGCATTCGCAAAGGACGTTGTGGAGGCCGAGCCTGAAGAGCCGGAGGAGCCGGCTGCGCAAGCCGATCAGCTTCTCTTTGCCCCGCAGCAGCCTTCGCCAGACCGTGAGCCGGCAAGCGGG
>DATFSO010000050.1:0-3532 GCA_035262585.1 Occallatibacter sp.
TGCCACGCGAATTCGGCAGCCGCGATTGGGTTCGGGGATCACCAGCCCCAGGTGATAGCGAAGCAATCCTTTATAAGGCCCTCGATGCGGCAGGATGTGGGACTTCGCAGCAAGAATGGAGAACATCGCCATTTTCAGTCCAGGAATTTCCTCGATGATTCTCGTCGTTTCCGGGCAGCGGTCACAATTTCGCTCGATCTTGTTGCCGAAGCCGAAAAGAAAAAAGCTCTTCCAAGCCTTTCCCTGCGCTATGGAGCTCTGTTCGGGGGATATGTCCTGCAAGTATGGGATTTGTTCCTTGTCTCTCAGCAAAACATCCGCTTCTTTGCGGATCGCGCGCCAGTTCGATTCCACTCTTTTCACCCACGGAAACGACTTCGTGTCGAAGAACGTGCGGTCGCCGTAGGGACACTCGGAGATCTTCGACTCCATCCATGACGCCAACTTGAGTGCGTTCATCGGCCGTTACCTCCCTTGACGGCGTTCGCTGGCTTGGGCATTTTTGAGGCGCGCAGGCCTCGGGTGAGTTGCGGAAGTCGTCGAAACACGGCGAAGCTTCGCAGAAACCGCTTATGATCAATCGCTGGGAAGCCGCAGACCACTTTGCCCGCTTCGATCCGCCCGATGACGCCGCTTTGGGCCATCACCACCGCGTTATCCGCGATCTCACAATCGCCTGCCACACCTGCCTGTCCGGCTATGATGACGTTCCTGCCGAGCTTCACTCTGCCGGCAACAGCAACTTGCGGCGACAGCAAGCTGCCCGTACCGACGCTCGCCCGGTGAGCCACATGGACAAGGTCGCCGATTTTTGTGCCGCTTCCGATGCTCGTGTGTCCGACTTCGGAGCGATTGATGGATGCGTTGGACTGCACCTCCACTTCGTCGCCCAACGTCACGGAGCCAGCGTGTCTCACCTTGCGCCAACGCACCTGATCTTCTGGAGATTCGCAGACAAACCCAAAACCATCCGTGCCGATCATGGCGCCGTTCTGCAGTACTACGTTGTCGCCGAGACAGCAGTACTCGCGAACCACGGCGTGCGCATGAGCGAAAAACTTGTTTCCAATGCGAGTACCCCGATAAATGACGACGTGGGGCAGCAGAACCGCATCGTCCCCAATATGCACATCACGATCAATCACAACATAGGCACCGATCGAAGCACGGGCTCCGATTTTGGCGGACTCATGTACGACCGCAGTGGGGTGAATACCGGGCTCATATTGCAAGGGTGGGTGAATCATGCTGACCACTCTCGCGAAAAGCAGGTAAGGATCCTCCCCGCAGAGTTGCGGAACCTTGCAGCCCGGAAGAACCCCGAGGCTGGTAATGACGGCAGAGGCGCGACAACGCCCTGTCAGGGCGCGCTCCGCTGCGTTGCCCACATAGGCGATGTCCCCGTTTTCAGCCGCGTCGATGGGAGCCACGCCGGCAATGTCAACCTCAGCGTGGTAGTTCTCGAGTCGGCCTCCCACAGCATTTGCTAGATCAGAGAGCTTCATCGAGACCCCTTAAGTGATTGGGAGCTTCCAGGGTGAGCACGCATGGCGCTTGCTCGGGATGCGCCACGCGCAGGAGTTCATAGCCAATACCCGACAACCCTGTCATTAGACCCGGCGATTCCACTTGAACAGGAGTCGCGCACCGGGTCTCATCTCTAAAAATCCTTGCTGCGACTTCGTTTGCGATGGCTCGCGCCCTAACTGTCCAGGAGCCATCGTCCAAAACCTGGCCCGCTTGAAGAAAGAATTCGAGATTCCCGAGATCTCCGTGACAGAGCGAATGATTGTGGCCGAAACCCAGCCTGACGGTCGTGTTCAGGGCAGCATCGATCTCTTCAGAGGCATGGTCTCCCGCCGCGTAATTTAGGGTCGCTACTCGCGAGAGTCCGATTCCCGCTGCGCCGTGACACCATGCGCACATGGAGGAAGGACTCACGTTGTTTTCCCCTATATTTCGCAGGTCACGCCAATTCATGGTCGGGGAATCGAACAGCGAGCGCTCATACGCCAGCGAGGCTTCGGCGGTTTCCCGGAGTCTTTTCTCGCCGGTGAGCGCATGCAGTTGTAACAGCGCCCATGTAATTCCCGCGGCTCCATGCGCGAAACCGGCAAGCGGCCAGGACTGCTGCGGCGTAATCCACCCCACTCCGGTTGGCATCTGCTGTGCGTGAGCGACCAGGCTTTCTCCGCACGCATTTGCCGCCATCAGGATGTCACCCGACGGGCGCTGCGAATAAAGGGCGAGAAGGCCTCCGATGCATCCCGCAGCTCCGGCGATGATGTCGAAGTTCTTGTCCGCCGCGATTCGAGGGGAGAGGAATCGGACCAATTCGTGTGCCCTGTCGATCAGATTCGCGTCACGCCAAAGACATCCAAGATGGGATAACGCATAAACGATTCCGCCCCAACCGGAAAAAGCGCCGATGCAAACTTCGGCGGCCTTGAATTCCTCGATGCGCCCGATCACGGTGTTGCAGGCGGCACGCGCAAGACTCGAGTAGCGGTTTTCCTTCGTAATCTCTCCGAGGTACCCCAGGAACAGAGTGATTCCCGGCAACCCGTCATATAGGTCGAGGGTGGCCGGGCTGATGGTCCATTGGCCTTCGTTCGCAGCAGTCAGGCCAACCCACGACGCGTTGCCGTTCCACCGAATCGCGGCGCGTTCAATTTTGTCGCCGATGTGTTTAGCCGCTTGCAAAAGAACAGCTCTATCGGGGACCTCGTGTGGCGCCTTGTCTTCCAAGCTGCCGGGCTCCACCTTCGGATAACCACGCACGGTGGTCGCCAGGGATGCGCGAATGAGCCAGATCTGAAAGGCGAGGTCGCCCTCGCCTAGATCGCGCAGACGTTGCTGAGCCTGCGACAGGGGCGTGCGCTCGAATAGATTCGGGATGCAGCTGTTGACACTGCTCCACGCGTGAACGCTGTTGGGTCGCGCGCTGAAGTAAGGAATGTCGCCCCGGTGGAGGTCTTCACCCTCGGCGGGAATGACTCGCGCCAGGTGTGGCCAACGCTCGGCAGCAATCCACAGGCGGTCGAACAACAGATCACGATCGAGGGCATCGCGCATTACATCGGGATGGAAACTCTCATTCAGCAGGACGCTATACGTTGTTGTGGGACGAAAGATCGCCCGAACTTCATCATTTTCGAAACGCTGCAGGGGCCCGTCCGGCGACAAGAGCTCGTCGCGATGTTTCATTAACAGGTGGTACACGCTCGTGAATCCCGCTTCAATTTCCGCCCCGTACTCTCTGGCAGTGACCGGATTGTCGTTCAGCGAAGGCAGGTTCCCGCCGGCCTGAAGGGGAATGTGCCGCCGGGAGAGCTTCATCTCATCTGTGCCTGCCTTCTCCCAACAGGCAACCTTGTAGGGAGTAAGTTGCCCTGCGGTTCCGCCCAGGCCGCTGATGTCGACACCGGGCGAGTGATCGCCGTGATAGCTTTGCCAGGGAAGGAGCCCCACACGCAAAACCGAGTGGGCGAGGGCCGACGCGTCCCCATCCTCTGGCTCCGATGACGTCGGA
>DATFSO010000051.1:0-2150 GCA_035262585.1 Occallatibacter sp.
GAGAGGAGCCGGCTGTTTGCGATCGCGACGCGATGGGTGTAGCGCCCCAGATAGTCGAGGACCTGCTGTGCTCCTGCGAACGGGCGTTTGGCGTAAACGACCCAGTCGAGCTTGCGGAGCGGTTGCAAATAGCGAGCGAAGGTCGCGGGTTTGACGAGGCGGACGAGCTGGCCGAAGAACCGTAGGTGGCCGGCATCGAACGCCACCTCAAGGCGTTCAAGGAACAGCCGGCGGTAGAGACGCGAGAGAACAGGAACTGGGAGGAAGAACTTGGGACGGCAACCAATCCAGCGTCCGTCGGGTGCGAGACCTCCGCCGGGGACGACGAAGTGAGCATGTGGGTGATGTGTCAGGGTCTGACCCCAGGTGTGCAAAATGGCGATCATTCCGGTCTCAGCACCGAGATACTGCGGATCAGCGCCGATGATGCGGATGGTGTCTGCCGCCGCCTTGAGCAGAATGTCGTAGACGATGGCCTTGTTCTGGAGGGCCATGGCGCGGATTGGGGCAGGCACTGTGAATACGACGTGGAAATACGGGGCCGGCAGCAAATCGGCTTTGCGATCGGCGAGCCACTGGGCACGCGCCAGGCCTTGGCATTTTGGGCAGTGCCTGTCACGGCAACTGCAGTAGGCGATGCGGACCAAGCCGCAGTCATCGCAGCGCTCGACATGGCCGCCAAGAGCAGCGGTACGGCAGATCTCGATGGCAGTCATAACCCGGCGTTGCTTCAACGTGAGCCGAGCCCCCTGCGCGGAGCGGAAAGCGTCGCCGTGGCGACGGAAGATGTCCGCCACCTCCAATGCCGGACGCATGGATCGGGTTTAGTCGGGAGGCAACAGCTCAAGCGAAAGACGATCGAATGGACTGGGCGTCCCCGCGATCAGGTTGGTCGCAACCTGAGCGTAGCGGGCTGTCGTCTCCAAATGTGTGTGACCGAGCAAAACCTGGATGATGCGGATATCGGTCCCACTCTCCAGAAGGTGTGTTGCGAAGGAGTGTCTCAGCGAGTGGGGAGTCACGAGTTTGTCAATTCGAGCACGCTTCCTTGCCCTCCGACAGGCGTCCTGGAGAGCGCCGGTGCTGAGATGATCACCTGGTTCCTGACCCGGAAACAACCATAGGCGGGGCTGTGCCCGCTTCCAGTAGGCGCGGAGAATATCCAAAAGCCGGGGGGAGAGCATCGCGTAGCGGTCGCGGCCGCCCTTCGCAGCCTCGATGTGGAGTAACATTCGTTGGCTGTCGATAGAGGCAACCTTCAAGCGCACCACCTCTCCGATACGCAAACCTGCCGCGTAAGTTGTCGCCAGCGCGACACGATTCCGCAACCCTTCAACCGCTTTGAGGAAGCGTGCGACTTCTTCATGGTCGAGAACCGGAGGAAGCTTCTCAGGATGCTTGCCGGTGACGATCCGTTCAAACGCCTCCTTCTGGTCAAGGGTGACGCCGTAGAAGAAGCGCAGGGCGCACGCGACCTGATTGATGTGTGACCAGGAATACTTCTGGCCGATAAGATGCAGCTGGTAGGCACGGACATCATCCATGCCAAGTCGGTGCGGTGGACGATTGAAATGCCGGCTAAACTTCGCAACCGCGTAGATGTAGGATTGCTGGGTCTGGCGTGACAGATTGCGGAGCGTCATGTCCTCAATCATCCGCCGGCGAAGAGGGCTCATTTTGGCCATCGGGGTCTCCTGTCCTGAGAGGGATGGGTGTTGACAGCCACATCCTCCCAGACAGGAGACTTCCCTTCAGCCGCCCTCAGGTAGCGCACAGGCTACAGTTCCCGCGCAGCGGGTTCGTTCAATCCGCATCCTGGCCACTAAGATCGTGCGGGAGCGGGAAACGGCGGAAGAAGCGCAGCGCGATCGGCGATTTGAGCCTGCCGAAATAAGTTTCGTAAACCGAGGTGTAGACATCACTCAGCTGAAGGTGCAGGCGATTGACCAACTCGGTACGCTTCTTGCCGAGATCCTCAACGGCTCGCTCAGCTTCACGAATCGCCTGCGAAGTCGTTCGCCAGGGGCAACTGATCCCGGCGCCGCAGGACTACGGCTGCGATGCTGCGACCGTCTATCGCATCGTCTTTGTCCTCCCCGTAAAACGCGCGCTGTCGGTTGGTCCAGAGCGGGTTAACGACGCCGACGTCG
>DATFSO010000052.1:0-86612 GCA_035262585.1 Occallatibacter sp.
CAAAAATCACTTCCCTTTTTGCTCTGCGATATATCTGCGCATCGTGGCTTCACTTACCGAACCGACCGATCCTACGTAATAACTGCGACTCCAGAGGGTAGGAAGACGCGAACGCAAAAACGGAAATTCAATGCGCAACACGCAACCGCTGTTCTTCCTATATCGTTCGCTCATTCGCGGCAAGTATACAGGTGCCGCTCAACTAACACAAAACGAGCGGCCCTTCGCACTGCACGCCTTTTCCGCTGTCGCCTGAAGGCGACAGTCCCCAAGGCGTAACTTCTATGGACGGATTTTCTTGCTCGCCTTTGGAGGCATGCTGTTCTTCGCTCCTGCGGCAGATCCCGGCGTAATACTCGACGGTGGATCGCCAGGCAACCCCTCCAACTAGACCGATCTTCTTCATCTTCGATCCTCTGCCCCGAACAGCCCGTTCAGCTCTGCATAACTGATTGCCTGGTCTGCGAATTTGAACGTGCCGCTGGACTGCATTTCATGCGCGGCGCGCAGAAATGCTCCCAGAGCAACACGCGAAAGAGCGCTCCCCACGCTGACGCGCCTAACGCCCAACTCGGAAAGCGCACTCAAATTGAGTTCTAGACCGGGAATCCCCATTAATACATTCACTGGGCGATCCACTGACCGAACTAATTCCCGGATGTCTTCCTGAGTGCGCAATCCCGGCGCATAAAGCACATCGGCGCCAGCTTCCTGATACGCCTGCAACCGCTCGATGGTGTCTTTAAGATTTGAACGATCATACAGATAATTCTCGGCGCGTGCCGTCAGGGTAAATGGATGCGGCAATCTGCGCGCCGCCTCCGTTGCCGCCCGAATTCGCTCGGCGGCATATCCCTTGTCGTAGATCGGCTCATCAGCGTGCCCGGTGGCGTCTTCAATGGACCCGCCCACTGCACCCGCTTCCGCAGCCAGACGGATACTTTCTGCAACGGCTTCCGGTGCATGCTCAAAACCATTCTGGAGATCCGCGCTGATGGGAACGTCCACAGCAAAGGCGATGGCGGAGATATGCGTGGTTATTGCATCGCGCTCCACATCGCCATCCCGCTTCCCGACAGAGAATGCATACCCTGCGCTCGTTGTCGCCAGAGCTTGAAAACCAAGATTCACCAGAAGCCGGGCTGTGCCCACATCCCAGGGATTCGGGATGATGAAAGCACGGCATCCGTAATGAAGTTCCCTGAATAGTCGTCCTTTCTCCAGGAGTGACGGCATGATCTACCCCTTTGCTCCCGCCGGCGGAATACCAAATGTTCCATCCACCACTTCCACGAATGTTCTCTCTTCCCGAAGAATCAGCCGCTTGTTCTGGGCGAAAGCGAAGTTTGCCTGACTTTCCGTATCTTCCCGCAGGCGTTTCCGATACGCCTCATAGGATGCAAGGCTGTCGAAGGCGATAAGTCCCCAGGCAACATCGTTAGTGCCTTCGTGCGGCAAAAAATACCCAATAAGATGCCCGCCGCACCGGGGAATGATGCGCCCCCAGTTCTCGGCATACTTTTTGAATTCATTCCGTTGGAATGGATCGATCTGGTAACGGATGAAACAGGTAATCATTGCGTGTTGTCCTCCCGTAGCGGTTGGAGCAATCGAAAGCCGTGCGGCATCCGAGGGCAGTAGCGTAGCCACCATGCCGGCGATTGCTTCGCGCCGATTGATCCGAGTGTGTGCCACAGAGGCGAGTATGACAGTTGCCGATCCGAGACACTTCGTTTATCGTCAAATTATGAATGCGGAATCAGGCGTGGATGCGGCTGTCTCGAGACTTGCCATTGCCATAGGCGAGCCCGCGCGCACGCGCATGCTGCTCAGCCTTATGGATGGGCGGGCACGCACAAGCACGGAGCTGGCCATGCTTGCCGATGTAACTCCATCCACAGCAAGCGTTCATCTCAATCGGCTGAAGAAAGAAAAACTTGTCAGAGTGTCCGTGCAAGGGCGCCATCGCTACTATTGCCTTGAAGGACGAAGCGTGGCCCGTGTATTGGAGGGTCTAAGCATTTTGGCGGGAGCAAATGGCAAAGGCTTCGTGCCCAACACACCGGAGCCATTGCGGAAAGCGCGTACCTGCTACGACCACATCGCCGGAGCCTTTGCCGTCGCGCTCCACGATCATTTCGTTCAGGAGAACTGGCTCATTTCCAGTCCCCGTGAAAGCTCCAACACATACGAAGTCACCATGGAGGGTGAAAGAAGGCTGGCGCTGTTAGGAATTGATGTTACCGAGGTTCGAACGCTCCGGCGTAGGTTTGCCTATGGTTGCCTTGACTGGAGCGAGCGCAGACCGCACCTTGCCGGGGCACTGGGAGCCGCGCTTCTGAAACACGCACTGACGAGGAGATGGGTCGCCAGAGATCTGGACAGCCGAGCTCTCACCATTACCAGGCTCGGCGAACGAGAAGTCTTTGCGCGGCTGGGCTTGAGACTTTGAATATGGACAGTCGGACGGAGAGCAGTATCTCATCCACACATTTATCATGTGATCTCTCGCGGGCGTCAATGAGCGCATAATCGGCAGTGCGCTCATTGAAGCTGGATCGGTACTCGGATGTCGGCATCTGGAACACGAAGTCAGCGGTTGCGCCAAAAGCTCCACTGCTCTCTGGGCAATCAGAGAAAGGAGCCCAGAATGCTTGAATGTTCTCTCTTGGATGAGTTTCTCTAGAGGAAGTTTTACGCGAAAACAGCCCGTAAAGGGGCCTATAAATCATTAGTTAAACTGTTTATTATGAATAATTCAGACTCTATGGCGGAGAGAGGGGGATTCGAACCCCCGATAGAGCTTTTGACCCTATAACGGTTTAGCAAACCGCCGCCTTCAGCCTCTCGGCCATCTCTCCACGCCTGGTTTGCATTATAGCGGAACTTGCGGCCGCTGGCTCCTCCACCCGGACCGTGCCCGGACTATTCTGCTGGCGACAATGTCCATCCAGGTCACTTGAGCGACGGTGTCCCTTAAAGCGGAGGCTGCAAGTATCCACCGAATGCGGCGTTTACATGACTACAAATCACTCGACGCCCCGGACTCGTCCGTCGAGGAGCGAAAAACTGCCGGGGTTCACACCCCCCGTCGGCAGAGATCATCGAAATTTTGTGCGCGATTTGAGGTAATTGATGCGGTCCTGCGATCGACTTTTGTTACATTCACATCGATGCCCTCTCCCCTCCGACCAATCCGCCGCAAGATGCGGTTTTTGCCGCTGATCGCTGCCACCTACTTCATGGTCTCGGGCGGACCGTACGGCATTGAAGACATTCTCGGCGGCGCCGGATTTGCGCGCGCCATCATCATTCTTCTCGTGCTCCCCATCCTGTGGTCGCTGCCCACCGCGCTCATGATCGGTGAACTCGCCAGCGCGCTTCCGGACGATGGCGGCTTTTACGTCTGGGTTCGCCGCGCTCTGGGCCCCTTTTGGGGATACCAGGAAGGCTGGCTCTCGCTCTCGGCCAGCATCTTCGACATGGCGATCTACCCGTCCATCTTTGTCCTCTACCTGGGCAAGTTCAGTCCCGCTATCACCGCAGGCTGGCATGGTTACGCGTGGTCCCTTGCAGTGGTCGTGCTTTGCTGTATCTGGAATCTCCGTGGCGCGCCGGCAGTCGGCGAGGGCTCGGTCGGGATGTTCGCTGTTCTTCTCGCGCCATTTGCTTTCTTCATGGTCTTTGCTTTTTGGCGCGGGTTCTCCTTTCATCCCGCAATTCAGTGGGGCGAGCCGATCTCAAGCACGGCGCTCTCGACAGCCGTTCTCGTCGCTATGTGGAATTACATGGGCTGGGACAACGCCTCAACGGTCGCCCAGGAAGTCGAAAATCCGCAACGCAATTATCCGCGCGCCATGATCGGAGCAACCGTTCTCGTCGCGGTTACGTATGTGCTCCCGCTCTTCGCGATGGCGCTCACCGGGCTCTCGGTCAATGGCTTTTCCACCGGAGATTGGGTCAATGCGGCCACTTCGGTTGGCGGTCGCCGGCTCGGCCTAGCCGTGGTTGCCGGCGGAGCCATCACCGGAATCGGCATGTTCAATGCGCTGGTAATGAGTTACTCGCGTCTGCCGATGGCGATGGCTAACGACGGCATGTTGCCGCGTTTCGTGGCGCGCCGGAACAGCCGTGGAGTTCCCTGGGTGAGCGTCCTGCTTTGCGGACTTGCCTGGGCTCTCGCCCTCAATCTCAAATTCGAGCGTCTGATATCGATCGATCTCATCCTCTACGGCTCGAGTCTGCTACTGGAGTTTGTGGCTCTGGTGGTTCTCCGCATACGCGAGCCCAACCTCCCACGGCCGTTCAAAGCCGGGAATCTTGCGTTTGCCTGTTCACTGGGAATCGGTCCAGCCGTGCTGATTGGTTATGCGCTGTACGCATCGCGGGGAGAAGAGATTTCCCTGATGCACAGTTCGGTATCTGCGCTCATCTTTTCGGTTGCTGTGGGTCTGCTCGGACCGATCCTATACTGGCTCACCACCGCCCCCGCAGCCAGGCGTCGCCCCGCCCCGGTTCCCGCAGCTGACTGATTCTGGATTTTGGCAATAGCAAAGGCCGCGCCATTGCGCAGCCCATGGTGTTTCCATTCGGCTTACTTTGCCGCCCGCGGTTTTACTGCCACCGGCTTGAACTTTCCGTCAAGCTTGAGCTTCCCTTCAAATGCCTTGGCCGCGCTCACCACCCGATCGCGCGCATAGGCAGCGTCGTGCCATCCCTTGATCTCTACTCGCTTGCCTTCCAGATCCTTGTAGATAGAGAAGAAATGCGTGATTTCCTTCAGCATATGAGGATAGATATCGGTATAGTTCCACACATTCGTATAGCGAGGATTATTCTTTCCGACAGCCAACACCTTCTCATCGAGCGTGCCCTGGTCCAGCATCTCGAGCAGGCCGATGGGTCGCACCTCCTGAACGCATCCCGGGAAGCTCGGAGTGGGCACCAGCACAAGCACATCCAGCGGATCGCCGTCCTCGCTGTGAGTCGATGGGATAAACCCGTAGTCGCCCGGATAGTGCACCGGCGAATGCAGGTTGCGGTCCAGCTTGAACACATGCAGTTGCTTGTCGTATTCAAACTTGCTCGTTCCGTCTTTCGGAATCTCGATCACGGCCCGAAACACCTCTGGGGCACGATCGCCGATCGGCAATTCCAGATAATTAACCATTCTCTCTTACGTCCTCTCGGGGTCTTGGTTCAGTCCGCATGTAGAACCGGATTCTGTTTGGAGCAGCAGCAGCGCCTGCTCTGGGATCTATTGGGGATCAGCTCTTTGCCGAAGAACTTACGGCCATCCGCTTGAACTATAATCGCGGATAATGAAGGCGCATGTCTACGTCACGTTGAAGGCCTCTGTCCTCGATCCGCAGGGCCAGACCATTCATAACGCACTTCGCAAGATTGGGTTCGGCGAAGTCTCTGCTGTCCGGCAGGGCAAGTATTTCGCTCTATCTCTTGCAGATGGTCTCGATCAACAGGCCGCACGGACGCAGGTGGAACGTATTGCCCGCGAAGTCCTCACCAATCCCGTTATCGAAGAATTCACATACCGCATAGAGGAATAGACGAAGGAATAGACGAATCGCGCAGGATCACAGCCCTTAGCGATTGAGAGGATGCGACCTCGAGGTCAAGCCATTGGACTGATCCATCCTGTCTGCGGCTGCCGAACGCTGATGGCTCAAAGAGAAGTTATTTCTTGACGGTTGAGTCTGTTGGAGTGTCATATTGGCAGGCGGCCGAAGAAGCCAGAGCAGAGTCGCGCAGGAAGAATCGCATTCTTTGAGAGGCTCACATCGACGTGCTCCGTCCATTGCCGATTGATACCGGATTGGAGATAACTGACCTCCAGTCCGATCCTTCGTTTGCCGCGAGGCCCATCCGTGCGCGCAACCTTACGGTCCTACCGGAGGCTATGCGCCGCATCGCTCATGCGTTCATTGAAGAGCCTGAATCCATCCTGCAGGTGCTCGTAGAGAGCGCGGTTGAGTTTTGCGGTGCAGACAGCTCCGCGATCAGTCTGGAAATCGATGAAGCCATACGAACAGAAGAGGCGTACTACAACTGGGTCGCCATAGCAGGCCAGTACGCGGGCATGTACAACACCGTATTTCCGCACTACCCGACTGGATGCGCCGTCTGCTTGGAGAGAGGACGCCCCCAGCACATACGCGCCGATAAGCGCTTCTTCGACATCCTCGGAGTCACCTCTCCTCCGGTGACCGACGGCCTCATGCTTCCGATGCAGACCGGCAAGACGCGGGGAACCATCTACATCCTGGCGCACGAACGACAAGAAGCCTTCGACCTCGGCGACCTTCAGCTTATGGAGATCCTCGCTGATTTCACCGCCATCGGGGTGCGGCATCTGCACCAGCAAAAGCTCCTAATGGAGAGGGCGGGACTGGTGGCTGAGGCAGCGATGGCGAACAAGCTCGCGCACAAAATCAACAACCCCTTGCAGGGCCTGACCAACATTCTTTTCATGGCCAGGGAGGGATACTACGGCGAGTCGGCAAGAGATGTTGCATTTCAGGCCGCAGGTGATCTCGAACGCCTGTCCTCGTTGGTAAAGGAGATTTTGAGACTGCCCCTTCCCAATAAATGACTTCGCGTCATCCCGCCTTTCAGCAGAGACTGAAGCAGTGAGACTCTCCAGCGCGGTGCTTAACGGTCACGCCTCCTCTTTCTCTTGTGTCGAATAGAATCCAATCATGTGTGGAATCGTAGGCTACGTTGGGCGTAAGAAGGTAGTCCCTGTCATCATCGAGGGTCTCCGCCGTCTCGAATACCGCGGCTACGACTCGGCCGGAATCGCTGTCGGCGGTCCGAACACGGCGCTTCTCGAGGTCTGCCGCGCGCCCGGGAAGCTTCACAACCTGGAAGAGGTGCTGGCCGACCATCCCATCGAAGGCACCTTTGGCATCGGCCATACGCGCTGGGCCACACACGGCCGACCAACCGAAGAGAATGCTCACCCTCATCGCGACTGCAGCGGACGCATCGTCGTAGTCCACAACGGCATCGTGGAGAACTATCTCGAGCTCAAGCGCGAGCTGACCGTGCAGGGCCACAAATTCGTAACCGAAACGGACACCGAAATCATCGCCCATCTTATCGAGCAGATTCAAAACGACGCGGCTGCAAAAGGCTCCCCGATCCCGCTCGAAGATGCCGTTCGCTGCGCAGTCAAGCGACTCACTGGCGCATTCGCGCTCGGCATTCTCTCCTCCGCTGAACCCGACAAGATCATCGCAGCGCGTTCCGGCCCGCCGGTTGTCATTGGCGTCGGCGAAGGCGAATATTTCGTGGCGTCAGACGTCCCCGGAATTCTGCACCACACGCGCAACATCTACTTCCTCGCCGACGGCGACATGGCCATCCTCACGCTTGATGGCGTCAAGCTGACTGATTTCAACGGCAAGCCGATTGAGCGTCAGCTCCAGCGCATCCAATGGGATCCGATCCAGGCAGAAAAGGGCGGCTACAAGCACTTCATGCTCAAGGAAATCTGGGAGCAGCCGCGCGCCATTCGCGATACCACGCTCGGCCGCGTCTCGCTCGACTCGGGCAAGATATTTCTCGGCGAGATGGAAATCAACGATGAGGAGCTCGCTGCCGCATCGAGCATCAACATCGCCGCCTGCGGTACAAGTTGGCATGCAGCACTTGCCGGCAAATACATGATCGAGCGTCTCGCGCGTCTGCCCGTCGACGTCGACTACGCCAGTGAGTATCGCTATCGCAATCCCATTCCCGATCGCAACGCCCTTGGCCTCCTCATCACTCAGTCCGGCGAAACCGCCGACACGCTCGCCGCTCAGCGCGAGATGATCTCGCTCGGTTCGAAGACCGTCGCCATCTGCAACGTCGTCGGCGCGATGGTTGCGCGCGAGGCTCACGGTGCGATCTACACTCACGCCGGTCCTGAGATCGGCGTCGCCTCCACGAAAGCTTTCACCGCACAACTCACCGCGCTCTTCCTGCTCGCGCTCAAGCTGGGTCAGCTTCGCGGCCGCCTCGATACAGAAAGATCGGTGCAACTCATCGAGGAACTGAGTCGCGTCCCCGCCAAGATCGAAGAGGTTCTCAAGTCACGCTCAGCTCAGTGTGAGCAACTCGCCAACAGCTTCTCCCAGGCGCGTGATTTCCTTTACCTCGGGCGCGGCATCCATTTCCCCATCGCCCTCGAAGGTGCGCTGAAGCTCAAGGAGATCTCCTACATTCACGCCGAGGGCTATCCTGCCGGCGAAATGAAGCACGGCCCCAATGCGCTCATCGACGAGGAACTTCCCGTCGTGGTTCTGGCCACGCGCGACGAATCCGATCCGGCATCCAAGCTGCGTTACGAAAAGACGCTTTCGAATATCCAGGAAGTCACGGCGCGTTCCGGCCGGGTCATTGCTGTCGCAACCGAAGGCGACAACACTATCGGCAGCCTCGTCGAACACGTGATCTACATCCCGCCCGCGTTCGAACTGCTTTCGCCTCTGATCGAGATCGTTCCATTGCAGCTGCTCGCCTACTACATCGCCGTTCGGCGCGGCTGCGACGTCGACCAGCCGCGCAATCTGGCAAAATCGGTCACGGTCGAGTAACGCGACTTCACTGGCCTGATTTTTCGGGAGAATGGAAGCTCTCCGGCGGTCCCAGATAGCTCGGCCGTAGCGGACCGTGACTGACCACCAGTCGCTCCAACACTAAGCCCGGGTCGACCGCCCAGATCTTCAGGGAGTGGTACCCCGGCGCATTGATCTTCAAAGGCAGCGTAACGCGGCGTACGCCATCGCTGACAGCCTGCTCCCAGTCCTTCTGGGAGTTATGCTCCAGCGCATCCACCACTGTGCGCGGCCCGTCGTCGACTGAGACGGCAAAGCGCAATCCTCGGTCGGGCACAAAGTTCAGCGTCGGTGCCAGCGTTGTCTGCAATTGAAATTCGTCGCTGTCATAGAGGTACATTCGGTATTCGAGCGACGCTTTCGACTCCGTTTTGCTCTCGACCGTCACGGGAAATATTGTCATCGCGGAGCGTGTCGCGCCGTACCCCGGCAACTCCTCCCAGTGCGTCTCTCCGTCGGCAGTGCGGTGCGACGTGTCTGCCGCCTCGATGGCGACATATCCATCGCTCTCCACAAACCCCTCGGCGTTGGTGCGTGTCACAGGCAACCGAAGCGCCCGCAGTTCGTAGATCATTGGGAGCCCCTCCCCCGAGCTGACCGTAACCGTACCTTCGACGGAGTCTGAACCCGCAGGCATCTTGTTCCAATCCACGCCGATGACAAGCTTCTGCTCTTCGGCCCCGACCGTCCCCCTGCTATGCGACACTGTGATCCACGGTGCGCTTGTCTGCACGGCGTATTCCACCGGCGTCCTGCCGCGGTCGAACAGCGTCAGCGTACGCGTCGCTTGCGAGATCGAGTCAATCGTCCCCAACGACAACGCGAACCGCGTTCCTGAGCGCTCGAATGTCCTGTCTTCTGCACGAACCCCGAGGGAGCCTGTCTCAGGCACCTGGATCCAGGTCACTGCCGGCATTACATTCGCGGGCGGGTCATTCCACGCGGTGTACCCGATGTGCGTCTGGTCCATCATGTGGTCCCACTTGCCGTTCAGCAGCTTGTGGTTGTACTCGTCGCTCAGTTCGGCATCTTTTGCAAACAGCGTGCGAACCTCGTCGGCCTCCGCATTTGCCCGGGGATTTCCCATGTGCGCATCTGCCGTATTTCGTCCAGCAGCGATATACATCTCCGTCAAATTCGCGCATGCATCGACCGGATACTGAATGAGCTCGAAGTACGAGGCGCGCTGGTCCTCCGGCAATTCCGCGGCGAGCTTGTCAACACGCTCCGCCAGCGTGCGCCACTCGGCATCCACGCGATTTGCCTCGTTATAGTTCGTCAAACTGAATGTCGAGGGATCGATGAGTTCCGGCTTGCGACGGCCGTTGTACCGCGTGTACTCCTCGATCGCGGTTGCGATCTCGTCGGCATGCTCGGGCCCGAATTCGCGCGCGGCCCACAGCTTCGTGAACTCGTCAAGGTGGTCCTTGTCCCAGCGTTCGGGCGTGCGCGCGTAACTCAGAAAGAATTCGATCGGGAATTCCATCGGCTTGCCGTCGCCGACGTTTACCACCCAAAGGCGGTCCGCGCCATAGTTCAACGCGAGATGCATCTGCTCCTGCACCTTCGTGATCGGTATAGTGTTCAGCCACTTATACGATCTGGGCCCGCCCACATAGTCGAAGTGGTAGTAGATGCCGGCTCCACCGCTCCGCTTGCGCTCCTCCGCTGTCGGCAGCCGCCGAAGATCGCCCCAGTTGTCATCCGACCACAGCAGCGTGACATCGTCCGGTACCCGCATCCCATTCTCGTAGTAGCTCTGCACCTCTTTGTAGAGCGCCCATACCTGGGGGACCTTCGTCAGGTCCGGATTCACTGTCTGTTTCAGAATCTCGCGCTGGTCCGCAACAATCCGTTCCAGCAGTTGTGTATTCGCGCTGGCCGACATCGGCGTATCGTTGTGGCCGCGCATGCCCAGCGTCACAACCTGCTCGTAGTTCTTATCTCTCTCGATTCCCTCGCGCCAGAACTCATCGATCTCTTTCTGATTTGTCGAGTAGTCCCACGCGCCGTGATGCCCCCACGTCCACTCCTTCTCTGCCCGCATCATCGGCTCCTCGTGCGAGGTTCCCATCACAATGCCATACTCGTCCGCCAGCTTCGCGTTCAGCGGATCGTCTGTTGCGAAGGCGTTATTCCACATCGCCGGCCAAAGAAAGTTGGCCTTAAGCCGGAGAAGCAGCTCAAAAACTTTCGTGTAGAACTCATGATTCATTCCGCCGAACTTCTCTTTTGTCCAGCCCGAGAGCGCCGGCGCCTCGTCATTGAAGAAGATGCCGCGGTACTTGACCGCAGGAACTGGCTGAACGTAGCGACCCGGCTTCACGTAGAGAGCATCCGCGTGCGGCACTCGCACATCTGCCCACCAATACCAGGGTGACACCCCGATCTGTTCCGACAGGTCGTAGATTCCGTAGATTGTGCCGCGTTTGTCTGCACCGGCAATCACGAGAGCCCGGCGGACGCCCGGCATCGGCCGATCCACGACTGTGGTGACGGCCGACTCCCACGTGCCTGCAATCCCGTCCGCATCCAGCTTGTGTTCGCGCACGAGCTTATCGATCAGCGGGCTTTTGCCGATCGTTCCAATGAGCACAACCTCGTTCTTTAAAGAGGCCGCGTCTTTTACTACGGGCGCATCGTGCCCTGTTACACGCCCGACATCGCGACTCAGATCGCCTACTGCGCGGGTCACTCCAGGCCAATCCTCGTCGCTCACGACCAGCGGAACCGGCTGGCCGTTCGACTCCAACACAAAATCTCCCCGTGCAGGAGATGAGCGCACATATCGGGGCTCTCCCAAGGCACTGGCCGCCATTGGCCGGAGCGCCATGACGAGGAAAACAAGCATCGCGGCGTGGACGTCGCTGAAGCGCGGTACGCGTGATCTCAAGACTTAATCTCGATGCAAAGCAGGTTCTATTAACAGTCTAACTGCGCACCCGCTCTCGATCATGGTCCCCAAAATCGGAATGCTCCGCGATATAACAACCTCTTCACGCGTGGTCATTGTGACGTGACGGAGAGCGAGACCGAGTGGCTGACTGCAGTCGGTCCTGATCCGGCTGTTGCAGTGACCACCAGAACATAGGAGTTTGGCGTAGGGTTGGTGGTTGTCGTGTTGTTGGAGCCACCGCCGCCGCATCCTGCAGCAACGCCGAGCAAAATGACAAGTATCAACATCGTTCCGAATCTTGACCGGCGTCGCCCCATCCAGCAGAGGACAAAGACGCATGCAAGGCTAACGCTCGCAGCCGATCCGGGAAGCAAGCTCTCGCCTTTACGCGCGCTGGTCCCAGACGTCTTGCTGATGGTCAAGGAGGTCGTTTGCGGCGTGAATCCATCGAGATTGAGGGTTGCCGGCTGAAAGCTGCACGATGTTCCGGAAGGCTGTCCGGAGCAAGCGAATAACACCCCCCCGGTCAGACCGATCCCTGGCCCGGGACTGACCAGAATCTTTGCTGTGCCGGCCGTCGACGAAGAGACCGTCACATTGCCCGGGTTCGCTGCGATTTGAAAATCAGGATTGCCCACAAAAACACTCGTCGCGGCAGATGTGGACGAGTTGAAATTGGAATCGCCCGAGTAGGCCGCTGTAATGCTGTTGGATCCATTGGGCAGCAGCGATACAGTGAGCGTCGCAATCTCATTGTTGACCTTTACCGGAGACCCCAGAGACGTTGTCCCGTCAAAAAACTGCACTGTCCCCGTCGGAGATGCCACTCCGAGGCTTGCGAATACGAGCGCCTCAAGGAGAACTGACGAATTCGGCAGCGCTCCCGTGGGTGTGAAGACTGCTGTCGTCGTCGCTCCTTTGTTCACAGTGACGCTCACCGGTGCGGAAGAACTTGCCATGAAACTTGGATCGCCGGAATACGTGGCGCTGAGCTGATGCGTCCCCAGCGCGAGCGCCGTGTCGACAACGGCGAGGTTGCCCTGGCTGTTGAGAGGAACCGTCATCAGTGGCGCAGTGTTTCCATTGAAAGTGTCGGAGATCGTGACTGTACCGGTGGCGGTTCCTTGCTTCGATGCCCCGGCCACGCTTGCCTGAAGTTCAAGGAGCGCGCTGTAGGTCAAGCTCATCGATGAGGCCGAAAAGGTGAGTGCGCTGGGCTCCGGATTGACCGTCACTGCAACGCTGTTGGACGTGCTTGCGGCAAAGATCCCGTCGCCTCCATAAGATGCAGTAACGGCATAGGAGCCTCCGGGCAGGGACGAGACCGCAGATGTGATCTGACCACTGGCGAGACTGCCCAGGTTCAAGTCCCCCAAGTTCCCTTGACCGCCGGTTAGCAACGCCACTGCTCCGGTCGGGGTCCCGGCGCCTGCTGCCGGGGCAACGTTCACCGTAGCAGTCACGCTTTGACCATGCGTGAAACTTGTCGGCGAAAGAGTCAGTGAGGTCGTAGAACTGCGCAACGCCACAGACCCCCACTGCGCAACCAGGTTGGCGGCGTTGACCGACCCAAGCCCCGTGGCCAGATCGTAACCCGGTCCCGCGGTTGCTCCGGATTGTCCGGGTACGTTGTTGTTCCCCTGTGTCACATCGTTAAATACGCAGGAACTCTGCGGGGGTCCGCTCGCATTGCAATTCGCAGCGTTCTCCGACGCCGCCAGCTGATACAGGACAAAGTTCGCCTGACCCAGCCGGGACTTCGCACTCTCGGCCACCAGCGCCATGATGCCGGCGAAGGTTGGCGCTGATGCCGAAGTGCCGCCGATCACCTCCGCATTGAACAACCGTCCCTCTCCATCGGTAAGACAAATCCCTTCCTGGCACAGCAGGAATCCGTCGTGAAGGGCGGCCGCGGCCATTGATACATCAGGCAAATCCCGCTTTCCGTCAGTCGGCACGCCGGGACCCGCCTGCCAGGAAGGCTTCGCGTAGATGCTGCTCGGTCCGCCTCCGCTGGCGAAAAGCGTGAGGGAGCCGCATTGGGTTGCGTCACCGCAAATCTCGCTCCACACTTCTTCCGGGATGTAGCCCAGTACTGAAGACTGATCCGGGCCGTTTGTCGCCGACCAGTAAGTGCTGTCATTGCCGTTCTCGTTGAACTCGGTGCCGCCGACCGCCACATTGAATGGCGTTGAGGCCAGCCCGTTGACCGCAGGTCCATGTGTTGCCGGTCCGAGATATGCGTTGTCGCAGCCCGCCGCGCCCGAGTCGCCGCTGGCCACAACGACTGTAATCCCCTCAGCGGCTGCCTGCTCCCAGAGGTTGTTGTAGAACACATCTTCAGCCTGACCGAGTTCTGCCTCGCAAGCGCCGAAGCTCGTGCTCATCACAGGGGCTAGATCGTTGTCTACGATATATTGCGCCGACAGATCCACACCGTCCGTAGTATTCGTGCTTGCTGAGACGACAAACTTTATGGTGGCGTGGGGCGCGATTGCCCCCGACCACTCCACGTCCAGATCAGCCTCAGCTTCTTCCGAGCCGAACAAGTCTCCGGGATCGGGCCCGTCGAGAATGATCTGGGGATCGTTCGCAGGCAGGCCGAACGCGATCCTGAAAATCTGAACATCCGACAAGAAGATGTTGCTGCGCCCTACAATCGCGATGCTCTCGCCGCTTCCATCCACGCCGCCCTTATAGAGTGGCGCAGTGTTATAGATCTTGCTGAAGTCGCCTGGCGCGAGATAGTGCGTGGCGCCTGCCGGACCCGGGTAGGTGAACTCGGGCTGCCATTGGCTTGTGTCAGCGATCCGGGTGGCAGTGCCCAGAACTCGTATTGCCGGCTGCTTCTGAAAATCGTTCAGCATGTCGATTCCTGCCACGACTTGCGCCAGCGCCGCGGGGATCTGCGGATCCGCCGCATTTGCTAGGTGCTCGACTCCGTCTACGACATAGCGATGGATCGCGGTGTGGAAGGCCTGGGTTACCTGTCCGGCGGTGCCACTGAACTCAATCGCCAGCCCGCCACGCGCGATACGATTCACACGGAAACCATGACTCTCAAGCCACCCCGCAAGAGTTTGCAAATCGGACTTCGACGCTCCGAATTGCGCCGCGAACTCCTCCGGAGACAGCCATGCATGGAATCTTGGCGAACGCTTGTCCTGCTGATCCGCGATCAGCTGACGCAAGGCCGGCTCCGCGGCGGGCCGCAGGACAAGGAGCATCCGCTGCATCGGCAGATCGGGGTTGATTTCTCCGTGGTCGTTTGCTGCAGTAGCCAACGGATGCCGATTTGCTTTGAGGGTCACCCGCGATAATTCATCAATCAGGCCGATCGCGCCGGCCTGCGCATCTTGCGCAGCCAGTGGGCCCGCGTTGGAAATGAGGATGCCAAGGACCAGAGTGGAGGCGAACAGAAGATCACGGCGCCGTCGTTGCATGGCAACTCCAGGACTCTTTTAAAGCTCACAACCTTATATCTCGAAATCTTCGCTTGCTCGAAATTAAATTCAGCCCCAGCGATGACCCGGCGCGGTGTTCAACCGCGGTGTCGCGATCCGCTGAAGAAGTTTCTCCTAGCCTGCTGGTGCTATTCTGCCTCCACCATGGAAGCCAAAGCCGTCACTCCGATATTGAATGTGTCCGATATCGCAAGCACTTTCGCGTGGTTTGAGAAGTGGGGATGGGAAAAATTGTGGGACTGGGGATCGCCTCCCACGTTTGGCGCAGTCGGATCGGGTACGGAAGCATGCATCTTTCTTTGCCAGGGAGGCCAGGGAGGCCGCGGCCGCGGCGCGAACACCACGACGTTTCAGCAGGACGGAGACCAGCAGGGAGATAGGGGCGCATGGATGTCGGTCTGGGTGGATGACGTGGATGCGATGCACAAGCATTGCGTAGCTGCCGGACTGGAGATCACATTCCCGCCCACCGATATGCCGTGGAAGGTTCGCGAGATGCACCTTCGCCATCCTGACGGCCACGTGTTTCGTGTCAGCCGGGGGATTCGAGGCTGAAGAGGGATTAGGAAATAAGGGAGTAGGGAGCAACAGACTAGGCAGCGTTATCGACTTTGTTGTTACTCCCCATTCCCTACTTCCTCGTTTTCTTGTTCCTTGTTCTCAAAAAAAGGCCGTCGCACTTCGAGGAGATGCGACGGCCGGTTAGCTGTGTTTACTACAACCGTGTTGTTTTTTAACCGTTCTGGTTGTTCTGGGCCGGATGCACCACACGGTAGCTGGCGCCACCGTGCGACCACACCAGCAGCAGGACGTCCTTGTCAGCAGGGGCCGCGTGCACCACGTCAGCAAACTGCTGAGCATTCTCGACCGGCTTGCGATTCACTTCCTGAATTACGTCTCCAGGCGCAAGCCCTGCATCTTCTGCCGGACTTTCCGGACGCACGCTCTCGACGGCCGCGCCCTTCACCTGCGACGGCAGGTTCAGTTGTTCACGTACATCCTGCGTCAGATCAGCCACCGCAACTCCGAGCTTGCCGCGCTGTTGCGATCCTTCGCCGTCGTTTTCAGCCACCTGCTTGTCGCCCTTGAACTCGCCGACCTTAACCGTCAGCGTTTCGGGCTTGCCATTGCGCAGAATCCCAAGCTTGATATCGGATCCCGGAGCAACCTGGCTCACTGCGACCTGCAGCGCGCTGCCGTTCTTGATCGGGGTTCCGTTGAGTTCACGCAGCACGTCGCCACCCTTCAGCCCAGCGCGGCTTGCAGGCGAGTCAGGCGACACCTGGCTCACAATTGCGCCCGTCGCGTCAGGCAGGTTAAAGAAGCTCGCGTTATCCGGCGTCACGTCGTTCATGCTGATGCCGAGATAGCCGTGGTGTACCGTGCCGTCCTTGATGATCGACTCAGCCGAAGCGCGCACGATCCGCGAAGGAATTGCAAACCCTGCGCCTGAGAATGATCCGTTGTTCGTGATGATGAACGTGTTGATGCCCACCAGTTCGCCGTGCGCATCGACCAGCGGCCCGCCCGAGTTGCCGGGATTGATCGCGGCATCCGTTTGGATAAAGGCGCCAGGCTTCCGCGGATCATCCGAATACGGATTTGGCCGATCCAGCGCGCTCACAATTCCGCGCGTAACCGAAAACTGGAAGTATCCGAACGGGCTGCCGAACGCAAGTACAGTCTGGCCGGGATGCAGCTTCGTTGAGTCACCCCACGCGACCGTGGTCAGGTTGCTCGCGTTGATCTTGATCACGGCGAGGTCGTTCAGCTTGTCCACGCCAACCAGCTTTGCGGGAAACACGCGTCGGTCGTTCATCGTCACGCGAATCTGCGTTGCACCGTTGACGACGTGATTGTTGGTCACGATATAGCCGTCTGGCGAAATGATGATGCCGCTGCCGATTCCATGCTCGACCTGCGGCCCCTGGGGCGCCTGGCCGTGTCCCATCCCGCCAAAGAACCGCCTGAGTTCGGGTGGAATCGCATTCTGCGGAACGCCGCCCGAATCCTGGTCGTCTCCTTCTTCTGCTTCGCGCGCTGAAACGCGCGCCGTTACCGACACGTTCACCACCGCTGGTGTTACCCGTGCCGCCACTGCTTCGACCGCGTTATCGAGCGCCACCAGCGACGACACGCTGCTATCGTCCATCGGCGCGCCACCGGTCAGCATTGCCGCGCTGCTTGCAGCGTGCACCTGGTGGCCGATGAGCAATCCGCCCCCGAGAAGAACCGCTGCCGCGGCACCTGCAGGCGCGCCGAATTTCTTCGCCCTTGCCACTAATGAATTAGTTGTTACTGCCATGTCTATCCCATCCTTGAGATTTGAAGTTGAACTTACAGTTGATGTATTACGAACCAGCCGCCGTGGAACAAAAAGGCCGGCTGCGTTGAATTGGAATTCGGATTCGCAGGCACTAGTTTCAAAATCAGCTGCGTCACGGTATACCCGCTTCCTGCCTGACTCAGAGCCTTGCCCGTATCCTGTATTGCGACGTCGCCTTTCTTCTGTTGCGCGGCGACTGCGTCTTCATCATTCAATGAATTGGCGGCGTCATAGTCCGCAACCTGGCCGGTCGCCGAGCTTACCGCGCGCACTTCTTGCCATGCACTCAGCACCAGCCATTGACCGTCACTTGTTGGATTCACGCGGTCGCCCATCCGATTCGCCTTTGCGATCTGCTGAGTGCCCGCTTCCGCGCTCCCGCTCTTCCGGACTGGACGCTTCGTCGAGTTCCTCGCGATTGTGCAAGGAAGGCTCGGCACCACGGCCTTCGCCTGCACGGCTTTATAACCCGCGGGCAAAATCATTTTTGGGTCGGCGTTTTCGCGTGCCAATAGTGCCGCCAACTCCTGCTGCCGCCCAGCCGACATTTCTTCGCTCTTCCGCTCGTGGACGAACGCAACCAGCTGCGGAGCCCGCGCCATTTCCACCGAGCCCGCAACCAGCGCACAGCCCAACGTACCAAGCATCGCGGCAGCGGCAGCCTTGCTTAATCCCGGCTTGCGCAGCAGAATTCCATGCACCCGATGCACCAGTTCGGAGCGCTTCTGCCATGCCCCCAGGCTCAATGCCTCCGCGCTCCGCTCCAGGCTTCGCTCAGCGAGGCTGGCCAGGCACGCTGCATACGCGCGCGGCGCCTTCGTAATCCGCACCACGCCCTCGTCGCACGCCATCTCCCGTTCGCGGCAGAGCCGGTGCTCCATCCACGCCAACGCGGGATTCAGTGGGAACACCACCAAGGCCACCTTTTGAGCGAGATTGCTCCAGTCGTCGCGTCGTTCGAGGTGCTGTGCCTCGTGCAGCACAATTTGTTCAAGCTCGCTCGGCGTCAGCCGCGCCATCAGCCACTTGGGAATCAGAATGCGAGGCGCAAAGAATCCGATCACACTCGGCCTGTCCAGCATCTCGGTCGTGCAGATCTTCACCCGCCCACCGCGAATGCCCTGCAGGACAGAAGCAAGACGCCCATCCACCTCAACCTGCTGGGCTGCCTTCCATAACCGCCGGAGCCGAACCGAGTGCATCGCCAGATTCGCTGCGCGAAGCAACGCAGCCACCGCCCAGAGCGCGGCTATTATCAGTCCCCACCGTGCATCCAGATGCAGCAGCGCCCCGGCAGCGTGGCCCGCGATTTCTGACTGCCCAACCCTGCCGGCTGTCTGGCTCGCACCCGGATGAAACGCAAGCGCCAGCAACGGCAGGCCGACCGCAATCGCAAAGCCTCCTGCCCAAACCGCAAATCGATGTCCTGCAGACGTCCTCGGCAACGAGCGCAGGCAGATCTCCAGGCCGAACACGATCAGCGCGCTCTGCCAGATCGAAGTCACAAGCGTTGTTCCGGCGGTTTCAGACAATGCCTCCCAGGCGGCCGCGCACCATGCCCATACCGCTGGACTCATCATTCCGAGATCGCCGAACAATGCTGTTGAAAGCATCCCTCAGACCTCTTTCGCGTCATCTGGAGCCGCATCGCGAATCGCCGCCTTCAGCCGCTCCAGCTCGTCGCGCGAAATCTCCCCATCGCCTATCAACGTCAACAGCAGCTGCTCGCGCGAGTTGCCGAAAAACCGGTTCAGCACATGCTTCACCTCGCTGCGGCTCGCCTCCTGTTCAGCCACAATCGGCCGATAAATAAACGCCCGGCCCTCCTGCCTGTGGTCCACGTAGCCCTTCTGCTCCAGGATCCGGATCGTCGTCAGCACGGAGTTATAGGCCAGCTCCTCGCCCTCTGGCATGGCTGCCACCAGGTCGTTCACAGCCGACTCCCCGCGACGCCACAAAATCCTCATCAGCCTCAGTTCGGCCTCAGTTAACGTATTTGATTTCTTTGGAGGCATCTTTCAATCAGTTGAATCTACTGTCCGATCGCTAATCCTGAGTCAGCCCTCATTTATATAGACTGACAACTAAACTATTAGTTAGCACAACTGCAGTATTAATTTCAAGTTCCACTCCACCTGGCGTTCGGGCATCGCTATATTGGTGAATGCGCGCACGCGCGGCCCCAAATCTGCCGGAAGTTGCTCCGGCTCATCTTCCTCAGGAGGAGCCTCTCATGTCCCCTCTCTCCGATAAGGAAATCCAGTCCCGCCTCGTCTCCGTGCCTGATTGGCAAATCGAATCCGGTGAGCTGGTCCGCACCTTTCTTTTCAAAGACTTCCGTGCCTCCTTGGCCTTCGTCAACAAGGTAGGAGACGCAGCCGAAAACGCTGGCCACCACCCCGACATCGACATCCGCTACAACAAGGTTCGCCTTGGCCTCGTCACTCACGACGCCGGCGGCATCACGCAAAAGGACTTCGACCTCGCCGTTGCCGCCGACAAGCTCTGCTGAACTGACCGGCGGTTGCTCCTGTTCGCTGTTGAACACACGATCTCGCAGCCGGACACTGCGGGAAAGTGTCACGTGCGGCAACCGATTGATTCCGCATCACTTCCGTCCCGGTGCTATGGCCGGCAACATGCCCCATTCGTATCTGTCGCGGAGGTCGCCCCGTGTCCCGGATCCTAGAAGATTTCAAATTCGCAGTCCGACACCTGCTGAAGAGCCCCGGATTTACATCGATTGCCATTCTCATCATGGCCCTCGGCATCGGCGCCAACACAGCTATCTTCAGCGTCGTCCACGCAGTCCTTCTCGAGCCGCTGCCTTTCCACGATCCCGACCGGCTCGTGCAGATCTGGCATGTGCCTCCGCAAGCCAGTTTCCCTGGCATGACGCGCTTCGCTGTCTCCGCCGCGAACTTCCTCGATTGGCAGAAGCAAAACGATGTCTTCAGTGAGATGGCCCTCGCCAGCGGCGGGGGATTCGATATCACCGGGCAGGGAAAGCCGGAAACCATCCGCGCAGCCACCGTCACTTCCAACTTCTTTTCCGCACTCGGCGTGCGGCCAATCTACGGTCGCGTCTTCCTTTCCCAGGAAGATCAGCCCGGCCACAACCAGGAAATCATCCTCACTTACAAGCTTTGGCAGTCTCGGTTCGGTTCCGATCCCAATATCGTGGGCAAATCCGTCACGCTCGACGGCACTCCTTACAACATCGTCGGCGTGATGGGACCCAAGATGACGAGGCCGGATTTCGCGCAAGCGTGGATCCCACTCGGACTGACAGCGGAGCAAGCTGGCGTTCGCGGCGAGCATCACTACTTCACCATCGCGCGCCTTAAGCCGGGTGTCACCGTAGCGCAAGCCCAAGCCGAGATGAATACCATCTCGCAACGCTTAGAGCAGGCTTATCCTGCCGACGACAAGGGCTGGGGCGCCACAGTAGTCTCGATGCGCGACGAACTCGTCGGTGACGTGCGCCCTGCTTTGCTCATGATGCTAGGGGCCGTAGCCTTTGTACTGCTGATCGCCTGCGCCAACGTGGCCAATCTTATCTTTGCCCGCGCCTTTGGCCGCCGCAAAGAGATCGCCATCCGTTCCGCACTTGGCGCCACTCGCAGCCGCATCGTTCAGCCATTGCTGACTGAGTCGGTCATCGTGTCGCTTTGCGGCGGCGCGCTCGGCCTCGTTCTGGCTCGCTTTGGCATCGAACTGCTCCTGAAGTTCTTCGCCGACAAGATGCCGCGCATGGGCGAAATCGGCCTCAGCGGCACTGTGCTTTGGTTTACGCTCGGGCTGTCGCTTCTTACCGGTATTCTCTCCGGACTGCTGCCTGCATTCGGCATGATCCGAGACGACGTAAATGAAGCACTCAAGCAGGGGCTCGGCCGTCTCGACTCCGATACAAGTGGCAGCTTTACCCGCTCTGCACTTGTCTCTGTTGAGGTGGCGCTCTCCATCGTGCTGCTCATCGGCGCCGGCCTGATGCTGCGCAGCCTCTGGAGCCTGCAGGCCATCGACCCCGGCTTCGATCCGCACAACGCATTAACACTCGCGCTCGAAGTGCCACGTTACCAGTTCACCACGCCGACACAAGAATCCCAGTTCTTTGACCAGGCACTTCAGCGGGTGCGAACACTGCCCGGGGTTGAGGCTGCCGGCGCCGTCGACAACCTGCCTCTTACCGGTGGTTCCAACCAGCCCGTCGCCGTCGAAGGCCGTCCTGTCGTTCCCATGTCCGAACAGCCGGAGGTCTCTGTCCGCGTGGTCACATCGGGATACATGAAGGCTATGCGTATTCCGCTGCTCGAAGGCCGCGACATTCAGGAGAGTGACACAGCCAATTCGGCCGGTGTGGTCGTCATCAGCCAGGCGATGGCAAAACAGTTCTGGCCCAACCAAAGCCCCATTGGGCACCACCTGAAGCTGACGTTCTACCCAGACAAGGAACGGACCGTCGTCGGCGTTGTAGGCGACGTAAAACAGCTGGGCCTAGACAGCGCCGCCGGAATCGCCACGCTTTACTGGCCGATTGCGCAGATGGGCGCTTCCTCAACGGCTCCATGGCGTCCGTACGGGTTGTCGATGGTGGTACGCACCACGAGCCAGCCGCAGTCGATCGCAACCTCGGTCACCAGGGCAATCGCGCAGGTCAATAGTGCGACTGCAGTCGACAACGTCATCCCCCTTGATGAATTCATCGGCAGCACCCTCACGCAACGCAGCTTCAATATGCAGCTTCTCGCCATCTTCGGCGCACTGGCGTTAGTTCTCTGCACCATCGGCATCTACAGCGTTCTCGCCTATTCCGTGAAGCGTCGTATGCGCGAGATCGGCCTGCGCCTCGCCTTCGGCGCTTCGGTCCGTGATGTCGCAGCCCTGGTCATTGCGCAGGGAATGAAACCCACGCTGGTTGGCATCGCAATGGGGCTCGGCGCTGCTCTTGCTCTCGGTCGTGTTGCCGCCAGCCTTATCTATGGCGTCAGCGCCCGCGATCTCGCCACGTTCTCCTCTGCCACGTTGGTCATCGTGCTCATCTCCTTCGCGGCCAGCCTTGTTCCCGCACTGCGAGCTACGCGCGTCGACCCGCTCAAGGTTCTGCACGAGGAGTGAATTTCGCCCGCTGTTCTCCCTCTGTGATTGACCTCACATCGCCGCACCCGTATAGTGGTTGCAATGAGTCTTTGCTGTTCCATGCCGGTCGCTTGTTGCGCATGTTGTTGTGCGTCGCGCCGGACTATGGGATAAGCAACCTTTAGACTCACCGGAATCCCGTACCCCGCGCGCTGCAGTATCTCTGCCGCCGCGGGTTTTTTGTTGCCCCGAAAACCTGGAGAACCATGTCAGCCACCGCCGCCGTCGAGAACAATACAACCAGCATCGCGCCAGACAGCCGACTAGAGCTCTCGCGCGACCGCCTCAGCCACATCCAGCTTCTCGAGGCCGAGAGCATCCACATCTTTCGCGAGGTCGTCTCCGAGTTCCAGAACCCGGTGATGCTCTACTCCATCGGCAAGGACTCCTCCGTCATGCTGCGCCTCGCGCAGAAGGCCTTTTATCCCGCGCCGATCCCGTTTCCCCTCCTCCACGTCGACACCGGCTACAAGTTCCGCGAGATGCTCGAATTCCGCGACCGCTACACCGCCGAGCTCGGCCTGAAGCTCATCGTCTGGCGCAATGAAGAGGCTCTCGCCGAGGGAGCCAATCCGATTCGCCTCGGCACCCAGCGCTGCTGCGGGCTGCTCAAGACCCAGGCCTTGCTCGACGGCCTTCGTGCTCACGGCTTTGACGCGGCCTTCGGCGGCGCGCGGCGCGATGAAGAAAAATCCCGCGCCAAGGAGCGTATCTTCTCCTTCCGCGACGCGGCCGGCCAGTGGGATCCCAAGAACCAGCGCCCCGAGCTCTGGTCGCTCTTCAACGGCCGCATCGGCCCCGGCGAAAGCATCCGCGTCTTCCCGCTCTCCAACTGGACCGAGCTCGACATCTGGCACTACATTCACCTCGAAAAGATTCCCATCGTTCCGCTCTACTTCGCCAAGCCCCGCAGGATGCTGGTTCGCGGCGACTCGCTCATTCCGCTCGAACAGCCCTTCATCCAGGGCCTGCCCGGCGAAGAGCAGTGGGTGACCTGCCGGCTGCGTTCGCTTGGCTGCAGCCCATGCACCGGCGCTATCCGCTCCGAGGCCGACACGGTTCCGAAGATCATCGAGGAACTCATGGCTGTCCGCAACTCCGAGCGCGCCAACCGCATCATCGATCACGACCAGGACGGTTCCATGGAACTCAAAAAGCGCGAGGGCTACTTTTGATGGCCATTGCGGAGCGGCACTGTGGTGCTTTGAAAGGGCACGACTTCGGTCGTGCCGTAAACAATCCGGAATTGACCCGGGCTTTAGCCCCTGAGGGGATCCTCGTCGCCGATTCAGAAGGTTCCGAACTTCCCATCGAGCAGCGCCTGGAAGCCGAACTTGCCAAGGATCTCCTCCGCTTCTCGACTGCCGGCAGCGTCGACGACGGCAAATCCACGCTCATCGGTCGCCTGCTCTACGACTCGCGCAACGTCTACGACGATCACATCCGCTCCGTCACTCGCAACTCCGCGATCGACTTCGCGCAGCTCACCGATGGTCTTCGTGCCGAGCGCGAGCAGGGGATCACCATCGACGTCGCTTACCGCTACTTCTCCACGCCGAAGCGCAAATTCATCATTGCCGACACGCCCGGCCACGAGCAGTACACGCGCAACATGGCCACCGGTGCGTCGACGGCAGATGTTGCAATTGTTCTCGTCGACGCGCGCAAAGGCATCCTCGACCAGACGCGCCGCCACGCCTGCATCGCCTCACTGCTCGGCATCCCCATCGTGATCGCTGCCATCAACAAGATGGACCTCGTCGATTTCTCTCCGGAGGTATTCGAGCAGCACAGCGAGAGCCTGCAAAGGCTCGCTCATCAGCTCGACATTCCCCGGCTCATCCCCGTGCCCGTCAGCGCCCTCGATGGCGACAATGTCGTCCATCGCAGCAGCCGCATGCCGTTCTACGACGGCCCGAGCATCCTCGAACTGCTCGAGACGCTCCCGCTTGCCATCGAACGGACAAACGCAACCTTCCGCTTGCCGATTCAGCGTGTGATCCGTCCCCACCAGGACTTCCGGGGCTTTGCCGGCCAGATCACCGCCGGCTCCATCCATCCCGGCGACGAAGTCCTCGCATTGCCCAGCGGCCGTCGCACCCGCGTCCGCTCTATCAGCACATGGGATGGCGAACTCGCCCGCGCCCACGCCCCGCAATCCGTCGTACTCACCCTTGAAGACGAAATAGACCTCAGCCGCGGCGACCTCATCGCCTCAATCAGCACCCCTCCGCGCAAAACCACGCGTTTTGAGGCGACCGTCGTCTGGATGAACGCCAAGCCTCTGGTTCCGGGTGCGGCCTACTTGCTCAAGCACACCAGCCAGACCGTGCGCGCCACTGTCACTGACCTCCGTTCCCGCACTAACGTCGAACATCTCGACGAAAATCCAGCGGCGCAACTCAGCCTCAACGACATCGGCCAGGTGGTCATCGAAACCAGCCGTCCGCTGATCGCCGATCTCTACCGCGCGAGCCGCGCCACCGGCAGCTTCATCCTCATCGACCCGGCTGACAACTCCACCGCCGGCGCCGGGATGATTCGAGTGATTCACGAGGCGCCTGACTCAGCGCCCAGAAACGCAACCGCAGGGTTGCTTAACGTCGGCAACCGCTCATTGCTTGCTGCTCAGCTTGAACGAGCGCTGCTCGCGTCGGGCGCTGTGGTGCTTCGTAGCCGTTTCGCCGGCGCCGCACAGCTGCTCAACTTTGCCCGCCTAGGCGCCTTTGTCATCCTCGAGTCTGATGATCCAGCTCCAATCGCATTTACGCGGGCCGATTCGGTGAACGTCCGATTCCAAGAATTCGCGTCCCAGTTCGAGACAGCCCACCCCGAAGAGTTCCTTTCCGAAATCCAGCGCCTCGCTTCACTTCCCGCAGGAGACGACAATGACAACGGCCTCGGCATCTGACCCACTCGCCCTCACCGCCGCAACTTTCCTTCGCGAGCATCTCGAGCACGCGCAGCGCGCCTGCATCACCAGCAGCTTCCAGGCCGAGGACGTCGCTGTGCTGCACATGGTTCTCCAGTTGCAACCGCGCATTCCGGTGCTCTTCCTCGAGACTGGATACCACTTCCCAGAAACGCTTGCTTACCGCGATCGCATCGCCGCCGATTGGAACCTGAACTTGCTCAATGTCGAACCGGAACTGTCCGTCGCCGAGCAGGAGTCGCAATTCGGTATCCTTAACCAGACAGCACCCGACCGCTGCTGCGGCCTGCGCAAGGTCGAGCCCCTCTTTCGCGCGCTCGCCTCCTACACCACCTGGGTGACCGGCCTCCGCAGGCAGCAATCCAAATCCCGCGCCAACCTGCAGCCACACGAATTCTTCACGCTCCCCAATGGCCACATCCTCGCCAAGCTCAGCCCGTTGGCCGAGTGGACCACGCGTGACGTGTGGCATTACGCCGAACGGCATGCGATCCCTCTCCTTCCCCTGTACGAACAGGGCTATACCTCCATTGGTTGTGCTCCGTGTACCAGCCTGCCCTTCGATTCCAGCGACCCGCGCTCGGGCCGTTGGTCCGGCCGCAAACTCGAGTGCGGTATTCACCTGCAGGCACACTGAAACCGGAGATCGCAATGGAACTCCTCCTCGGATTCGCAATTGCCGTGCTCATCGCCATCACCGGTGTAGGTGCGGGTTCGCTCGTGGCGCCATTACTGATCCTCTTCCTGCATGTCCCCGTTGCGGCCGCAGTCGGCACTGCACTTGCATACTCGGCAGCTGTCAAGCTGGTTGCCGTTCCGATGCAGATCTGGCGCAAACAGGTCGCATGGCGAACGCTCGGCATCATCCTCGCCACGGGCATTCCAGGCGTCGCCATCGGCTCTCTTGTCTTCCAACGAGTGGCACACAACCCGTCCAACAATGTCTGGCTTTATCTCGCTCTCGGCGTGATGATCGTCATCTCTTCGGCGTGGCACATCTACCGACACTTTCGTCCTCCAGCGGGACCGCAACACCGGTCAGACGCGCCGGGCTGGCTGGCGCTCGTCATGCTCCCCATCGGGGCCGAAGTGGGCTTTTCCTCTTCGGGCGCCGGCGCGCTCGGTACTCTCGCTCTGCTTGGTCTCACGCCGCTCGACGTGCGCCGTGTCGTCGGCACCGACCTTGCTTTTGGACTCTGCCTCTCCCTCATCGGAGGCGCACTCCACCTGCAAGGCGCCGGCCTGGACTCCGCACTTCTCATCAATCTCATCGTCGGCGGCGTTCTCGGCGCACTCGTCGGTACAGGACTCTCTTCGCGCATCCCGGTCCGTACCATGCGTCTCGCGCTCTCACTGTGGCTGTTTGTCATGGGAATTCAGCTCTGCTGGCACGCGTTCGCTTAAACGCGATCGAAAACCTCCGCTATCAACGCGTTCCGGCCCTTCCCGCACCGCCGCATCCACGGCGATATACTTCCAATAGTGAATCTCGGGCAATCAATTTACTGGCAAGTGAGAATCCCCCTTGGCGCGTGAACTGCACACAGCACGCTTGTTGACGAAGACGTGCATCTCTGAATCGGCCCAGTGTTACCACCTCAATTTCGAGCTTGAAGGGCTCACTGCGTTCCCCTTCACCTCCGGGCAGTTCATCTCGGCTGTCGCCCCCGACAGCAATGGCAAGCAGCAGACCCGCGCCTACTCCATCGCCTCAGCCGCAAACTCCAACCATTTCGAGCTTTGCGTCAATCGCGTGCCCCAGGGATTCTTTTCGAACCACCTCGCCGACCTCACCGACCTGCCTCCCGGCGGCTCGGTTAAGATTCACGGCCCTCACGGCCACTTCGTTTTGAACCAGCCCGTTACTGATTCCATCTTCATCTCCACCGGCACCGGTATTGCGCCGATGCGCGCTTTCGCACAATGGCTCTTTCCCGAGACCGGTCCTGACGCCGGCGTCGACCGCAGCGAAGGCAAGGACATCTGGATGGTCTACGGCACGCGCAATGAAAGCGAGCTCTACTACCGCGACGAGTTCGAAGCCCTGGCAGCGCGCAAGCCCAACTTCCACTACCTGCCCACGCTCAGCCGCGCTGACGACAGCTGGAAAGGTCTTCGCGGTTACGTGCAGGAGCACGTCGCCCGTATCGTCGAAGAACGTGCCGCGCGCTTCGGCGCGCCTCTGCCTGCTCCGCCTCCCGATCCAGACCTTCTCCCGGCGGAGCTCAAGTTTGACATCTACGCCTACATCTGCGGCCTCAACAACATGGTCGCCGGCGTGCGCGAGAAGCTGGCCAGCTACGGCTGGCGCCGCAAACAGATCGTCTTCGAACGCTACGACTAGTCTTCAATCAGGAACAGGCGTAGATCGCACTCCAGTTCGGTTTTGAGGGGTACGGCCTTCAGCTGGTACGTTTGGGATCGCAAATCGGGAGAGGCTTCAGCTCTGAGGGAAATCGATGCCGAACGCGCTGCTCGCGGCAACCCGATCTGCCACACGGCGCACTTCCCGCGCCCTTCTCCTGATCCTCGCCCTCTACGCCTTCTCCCGCATCATCGAAGTCATCCCGATCAGCACTCCCTCCACACCGATCGTCGCTCTCGAAATCCTGTCCGCTCTCGCATTTGCTGTTATACACGGCGCACAGCACTACCGCCTTCGCGGAATCCTTGTCTTTGCCGGGCTCTGTCTCCTCATCGGCAACACCATCGAGAACATCGGCGTTATCGCCGGTTTTCCCTATGGCCGCTACGAATTCCTTCCGCTCATGGGTCCGCAGCTCATACACGTACCCATCCTGCTCGGGCTCGCATACATCGGCATGGCGTACTGCTCGTGGACGCTCGCCCGCCTCATCATCGGCGCAACCAGACCCGCACTCCGCGCCTCGCAACTCATTACGGTCCCGTTGCTTGCCAGCTTCATCATGACCGCCTGGGACTTCGCCCAGGACCCGGTCTGGAGTACGCTGCTTCACGCATGGCGTTGGCGCGACGGCGGCAGGTGGTTCGGAGTGCCGCTCACGAACTATGCGGGCTGGCTTCTTACCGTCTTTCTTATTTACCTCGCGTTCGCACTCTACCTGCGCGGCCGATCAGCGTCTTTGCCTCTGCCCGCAGATCCGCATTGGCGCGCCGCTGTGCTTATGTATGCCCTTTGCGCGTTCGGCAACGTCCTTCAGCTTCTCCGGCCGCAGCCGCTCGACATCATTGCCGATGCGACGGGCAAGCTCTGGCACACAGCGTCCATCCTGCGCGCTTCCGCACTCGTCTCGATTTTCATCATGGGGGCGTTCGCGGTGCTTGCTTCGATAAACCTGAAGAGATTGCCGAATACGGAGTCATCACAGCTGCGGTGAAGAACTAGCGCTAAGCATGCTTTCATGCATATCCTGGTCATCGATCCCGGCGGACCGATTCGGCGATCTACAGATTGAATAACTCACGCAGCCGCTTGGTCTGCGCGCGGCTCACCGGAATCTCCGTGTGCTGCTTGTCGTTCATGCGCAGTTGGTAGGTCGACTTGAACCACGGCACCACTTCGCGAATCTGGTTGATATTCACCACGAAGCTCCGGTGCGCGCGCCAGAACAGAGCCGGATCGAGCTGATCCAGCAACTCCTCAATGGTCCGGCACTTCGACTGACCCTCGAAGTGTTGCGTGACGACCCGAATCACACCTTCCTCGATCTCAGCAAAGCAAATCTCCGTCTGATCCACGAGCAGGAGGCGGCTTCCGGATTGCACAATCAGCTTGGCCGGCTGCGATGTGCGCCCCGCCGGTCGCGGTCCCTTGAGAAGACTGAGCAAGGCGTCCAGTTGCGACTCGATCGGCGACTCGGCCGCAACATTCCCGGCAGTTCCGCTGGCGATGCGTCCTCGAACCCGCTCCAATGCCTTGTCGAGGCGAGTGCGGTCAAATGGCTTCAGCAGGTAATCCACCGCGTTTACATCAAACGCGCGCACCGCGTATTGATCATATGCCGTCGCAAAAACGAACTGCGGCAGGCTCCAGCTGTGGTTTTCCTTCTGCTTGCGATGCCGCTCCATCACCTTCTGAATTACCGCAAAGCCGTCCAGCCCCGGCATCTGCACATCGAGAAACACGAGGTCCGGATGATGCTCCTCGATCAGGTCAACAGCCTCGATGCCGTTGGCGCCCTGCGCCACAACATCTACATCCGGAGCCGCCTGGAGCAAGTATGCGAGTTCGTCGCGTGCCAGTTGTTCGTCGTCGATGATAAGCGCAGAGATTGTCATGAAGGGCGAAGCTCGATTGTAGAACGAGAGGGGCTTTACGGGCTGCAGGAACAAAAATGAAGGATTGCATCGAAACGGGGCATGACTCTATGGCTCGCGAAAACCCGGACCAGGGCTGGTTTTGAAGGGTACGGGCGTCAGCCTGTACGTTAAGCTCTCCAGAATGCCTGGGGCTTTAACGCCTAAGGGTGCTTTAGAGTCTCTATCTTCGATCCCTTGATCCCTGTTCCCTAATCGCCAATGCCCGTCACTCTCAGCCTTGCCGGCAACTGATCTCGGTCCAGCTCGTGTCCGCATCGAGTGCAGTAGTGATCCGTCGCGCGCACGGTCCTGAAGCAGTTTCCGCAGCTTGCTGTCAGCTGGTAATTGCATTGCGGGCAGAAGTGGAAGTCGCTCTGCACGTGCGTGCCGCACGCCGGGCACTTTGAAACCAGCGGCGCCCGCAGCAGGAAGTACAGCACCGCCCCGATCCCGCCCGGCATCACGAAGCAGATCACCATCCAGAAGCGGGCGCTCATCGATCGCCTGGGAGCGTCCTTGCTCACGTAGCCCACCATCAGCAAGTAGAGCGACGCAAGCAGCCCCCACGAAACGTTCATGTAGATGCGCAGCCCAAGCGGGGGAACGTGGTGCTGCGTCTGGGGAAACACCACCCAGAAGTAGTACTCCACCAGCACAAATACGGCTGAGGCGGCCAGTATCGACCACATCGGTACCAGCCGGGTGTCTTCGTTTGGGGTGATCAGTTCGGTTTCACGCATCTTTCATTGCCCTCTCTCCGAGGGGTCTTGCAGCAATTCAGCACATCTGAATGCTATTCCAATGGACGGAGCCTCCGGCACAGAAGTTGCGCCTTGCCAAAATCGGGGGGAGCAGGGGTCTTTGGACCTTTGAAAGGCACGGAATAGAGACAGGCCACGGCACCCCCGAAATCGCAGTCTTCAAAGGCCGCTGATCCCTTGGTCCGGCCTTCAGTCCCCTGCCGCCTCCACCAGCTGATCTCGAGCCATTATCGCCGTGGTGTCGATGGAAAGACACTTCCCCAGATCATTGAAATCCTTGTCCCAAAGCGCCCGGTCCTCCGGGCTCTGCGAAGTGAGCGCATGGCCTGATGTGCGCAGAATGTCGTACCAGATGTTCTGCGCCTGCCAGAGGTTCAGGTCGAAGGGCAGCTCCGTCAGGCTGCGGGCCAAAGTCAGCGCACGGTCAAGCATTTCCATGGTGCCTGCCGACATCTGGAGCTCGACCATTGCCCGTTTCATGCGCTGGTCAGCGATATAAGAGAGCGTGGCGGTGTCCAGTCGAACCTTGTCGGCCTTGGCCAGTTGCAAAAATGACCTCATGAGCGCCTGGTCGACCGGATCGCCCGCAAGCGCCCGCCTCAGTCCCGCGTTGATGGCGAACTCGGCGGCCAGAGTTAACGCCGGCGGCTTGGGCAGCCCAGCCTGTGAGAGGAAATGCAGCAGGCTTGCGTGATCTTCATAGATATTTGTCAGCGAGCTCTCAATATCCCACAACGTCGAATTCAGAATCAGCTGCACGATGCGGCGCTGTTCGTCGCTGAAGAGCGAGGTCAGCGAGTAGTCCACGTGGCCAAAGTAGCGGTCGATCAGCCGGATCACACCCGGAAAGTCCGCGTGGTTCACCTGTTCGGCGGCTTTTTGAGAGAACTCCTCAAACCGCAAAGCGTCGTCATCGATGTACGGCTTCACGGCCGCCGTGATGTTCTGATCGCCGAAGTGCAGCACCGCAAAGCTGAAAGCCTGCGCATTGCCTGTGATGGCGCTGGTCACATGAGCACGTCCGAGAGCCAGCCGTCCGCGGCCGGAGCTGAACACTTCGTATGAAATGCGGCGCACACGATAGCTGAACAGGTCCGTCTCCTCTGCATACGACGAAAACACGCTGCTGATCGCGTAATGCGCGGCCACCTGCTCGAGCCCCAACTCCAGAGGCAATACTTTTTCCTTGTAAATACGTGCGCCGTCACCCGCGGAGGGAACGTTGGATCTGGCTTCGGTCAGGCGCGACACGAACGCTGACTCGAACTGGGCCGCATCGCCGCCAAACAAAGCGCGCGCCAGCTGCAGCGCGCGGGCGGCGTAGGCGATCACCTGCACCGCTTCGATGCCCGAAATGTCATCGAAAAACCAGCCGCAGCTCGTGTACATCAGCTGCGCATGCCGTTGCAACTCCATCAGCCCCAATGCCCGTACGCGTTCTGCCGGCGATAACTTGTGGCTCTGAAAATCCTTGAGAAAACGATCCACGGTCTCTTCGCTGCGATCGAGGATGACGTCGATGTAACCATCGCGCGCCGCCCAGACATCGGTAAAGAGCTTTGATCCCTCTTTCTCTGTCAACGGGGCGACTGCGTCACGCAGCTCATCGAGAGCCTGACGCAACGGAGTCCGCCATTCCTGATTCCATCCAGGCTTGCCGCCGTTGCATCCGCAGTTCGAGCGCCACCTCTCGACCCCGTGCGCGCAGCTCCACGAAGTGTCGTCGACAATCTCGCACTCCCACTCGGGTGGAAACTGCTGCAGATATTTCGCGAAATTGGTCAGCTCGACGGTCTTGTCCTCCTCCAGCAGGCGCACCGCGTAGGCCAGCGCCATCTCGCCGAAGCGATGATGGTGTCCATACGATTCGCCGTCCGTTGCAACACTCTCAAGCTGCTGATTCGGACCGTCCTTGAACCCGCCCTTCAAGCGCGCCGCAAAGTTGTCTCCCGAGTTCAGCAGGCCTTCAAATGCGATGGCCCGCGAAGTCGGCCCATCGTAGAAAAAGACCGCAATCGAGACGCCGGAGTCGAAGCGCACCAGGTATGGCCGTGATGTATCGACCGAACTGTCAGGCGTCGCAGTCCACTCGGGCTCTGAATCGGTCTGGTCAGGCGTCAGCGGACGAATGCGCTTGCACTGGTGCGGAGCAAGGATCGTGAACTTGATGCCATGTTGTGCGAGCAGTTCCAGTGTCTCGGTATCGGCGGCGGTTTCCGCCAGCCACATGCCTTCGGGGGGCGCGCCGAAGTGGCTCTCGTAATCGGCAATACCCCAGCGAATCTGTGTGATCCTGTCGCGCTCGTTCGCCAGCGGCATGATGATGTGGTTGTACACCTGCGCAACCGCCGAGCTGTGACCTTTGAATCGCTTGCGGCTGAGCTTCTCGCCGTCCAGAATCATCCGATAGGTTCGCGGCGCATTTTCTTTCAGCCAACTCATCAAAGTTGGCCCGAAGTTGAAGCTTATCCGCGAATAGTTGTTCACGATCCGGATGATCTGGTTTTTGCCGTTCACCGAGCGCGCGGCGCCGTTGGTTGCGTAGCATTCGGCGCACACGCGTTCATTCCAGTCGTGGTAGGGCGCGGCTGAATCCTGCGTCTCCACCGTTTCCAGCCACGGATTCTCGCGCGGGGGCTGGTAAAAGTGGCCGTGAATGCAAATAAAGCGTTTGGTCGCTGCCATGCCGTCTCAGTCCGGCGCAAAAGGCCGTGCTTGATTATTGCAGGCTTCGACCCGGAACGGCACTCGCGCCGCCCAGGTTCATAGGTTTTGGATGCGCATTGGCGCAGACAATTGCTAGACTCCCGGCTTCGCGCCTGCTTGCTTCTCGACATCAGCCAGCATCTGCTCGACCTTGTCTTTCGCCTCGTAGTTGGGATCGGCGGCTAGCAGCTTTTTCCAGTCGGCGATGGCGCCGGCTGCATCGTGCTTGCCCTGCCATTTGACCAGGCCGAGATTGAACAGCGTGTTCGCATTGTTGGGTGCATAGGTCAGGGCCTTGTTGAACTCGGCAATTGCCATGTCGGCGTTTCCCATATACCAGTAGGCTGTCGCCATATCTGTGCGGACTGCGGCGTCGGACGGCCTGGACTTGAGCGCGCGCGAGTAGTAGTCGACCGCAACGGGGTACTGCTGTGCGTCGTAGTAAACATTACCGACGCTGATCATCAGATCGGGATTGTTCGGATCGGCATTCAATTTCGAAAGCAGCGGGGCCGCCTGTAGATCGGCCATCTGTTTCAGGCGGGCGGGGTCCGGCGCCTGCGCGGCGGGTTGGGCGTTCGTTGCTGGGGACGCGGGTTCGACGGGTTTTGCGGAGGTGCTTGCAGGAGTCTGGCCGCTGCGCAGGAACCATCCTCCGGTGATTCCAACCAGCAGGCACAGCGTCATCAGGATCAGTGCCTGTTTGTTCGTCCATCGGCGCAGGAGAACTCTCGTGGTCTGCATCACGGCTGTACGCTCCTCGGGCCGTGTTGATCGCCCATGCTCGTCATCACTTCGGCCATCAGTTTCAGCACCGTGGCTTTCTTGTCTTCGCTCAGTTGAGGATTCGTCTTGAGCAGGCGCTGCCACGCTTGGATTGCTCCCTTACCGTCGCCCTTTCCCTTGAGCTTGATCATGCCGAGATCGAAGAGCGCATTGGCGTCTTTCGGGTCATAGGTGAATGCCTTGTTGAGCTGGGCGATTGCTCCATCGATGTCGCCTTTCCGATAGAGGCTTGAGGCTAGCTTGGTGCGTATGGCAACGTTCTTCGGATCGGTCTTCAGAGCCTGGTTGTAATAATCGGCGGCCTGCTGAAACTGATGGCTGGTGTGGTAAATCGCTCCCAACTGGACCTGCAAGGCGCTGTCATTGGGATTGCTCTTCAGCTTTTCGAGCAGCGGCGCCGCCTGCTTGTCCGCAATCTGTTTCATCGCTTCCAGGGTGGGCGGATGACCGACAGGTTTGACGGATGCGCCGCCGGGATGCGGAGCCCCGCTGGCTGCGGCATGGGCCGGAGACACGGCAAGCTGCGATCCGCGCATCAGGTATCCGATCGTAAGGCCGCAGACGAGGCAGAACGCCGCCATCGCATAGACCCGCGAAGCCCGCATTGATTGCGGTGCAGGAAACGCCATTGTTAATTCATCTGCCATGCCTGTGACTCCGGGACGGGACTGCGCAAGCATCTCCATGCACGTTGATCGCCGAATGAATGCGGCATTTGCGACGCGCGTCTGTTCATTCACTGTAAGTGTCGGCTGATCATTGTGCATGCAATCTGGATCACACGATGACGTGATCGAAATCACGCTCGCACTGCGGTTGGAGTTTTGCCGCCGATGCGTCAATCACAGCTTTGGTCGTCTTCGCAGAGTCGAATGTGACGGATGTCACTAAAAACGTGGGGGTTTTCACCAATCTGCTGTGCGAGAACTCCCAACCTCGAAGCAAGCTTCTGCACCTGACCCAGGACCATTCATCCGCTAAGACGGCCCAACCACCCTGGCCACAACGGATTACGGCCGGGTTGTGTCTGCAATCACACCGCCTCTGTTAACGGCATGGGGCGTGCACGTTCCTGTGAAGGCTGAACCGTCAACAAAGACCATGGTCGCCAACGTGACGGTTCAGGCGATTTACGGAGTGCGCACTAGGAGGCTCCATTTCATGAAGCGAACTATTTTGATTGCTCTTTCCTTCCTGGCCACCGCGGGCTTCGCGTCGGCCCAGATACAACCGGTGACGACCGACGTCCTCGGCGCCCACCTCAATTACGGACGCGGCTGCGCGGCTTGTCACGCACCGCACAGCGGCGTTTACGGTAACGGCAACGCCAAAACCACCGACACGACCTCCGGCAACGTCGCACTCTGGGGCGAGGATGTCGGCAGCCTGTACGGCAAGACGATCACCTCGGGCAGCACCGACGGCTCGACTGGTTTCACCGAAGTCCTGCCAACCAGCTTTACGGCGGGAACACCTGACGTGGGCGGCCTCTTGACCTGCCTGAGCTGCCACGACGGCAACTACGCGCAGGGCGCCATGATGAAGAACCAGGTCTATGAGACCTTGCCCGCAACATACGGCACGGCCAACAAAATTCCGACCCTGCTTGGCAACGACGGCACGAGCGTCGGAAATTATCTGAATGACCACCCGGTAGGCCTCAATGCAAAAATGAGCTGCGGCGGAACCTATGACTGGGATTGCACGATCAGTGCTACCGGCGCGGTTCAGATGACTGGAACGGCCTCGAGCCAGTTCGTCACGAACTATGGCTTCTTCGTCCGTCCCGGCACCTATAACAACGCGCCCGTGGTTCTCTGCACCACCTGCCACAACCAGCACCTGATGAACGTGGTGAAAGTGACCAACGGCAAGAGCACCGGCTTACCGAGCGGAACCTACGCAACCATGTTCTTCATTCGCGCTCCGTATAATCCGGCCACGCAAACCGCCGGCGCCAACCAGACGGCGCAGTTCTGCCGGCAGTGCCATGGCGGCGAATCGAACGAGATGAACGGAAGCACCGCAACAACTACTTTCTAGATTTCTTTATGCATGTGGGGAGGGGTCAACTTTCCCTCCCCTTCTTTTTAAGGTCGGGGGTCGATATTTATGAAGTACAACGTTGCAGTTTTGACTCTTCTCTTTCCCGCGTTCGCAGTCGCCAGCGCCCAGGTAAGCTCCCACAAGCCAACCGTCTTTACAGGGGCGCCCCTTCCTCCAGCTGCCACCCAGGTTCAGAAACCCGCCCAGAAGCCGGTTGCGCGTGTAAACGGTGCCCTTCTGACCAACGCCGATCTTGTGCGCGAGGAGTACGCGATCTTCCCGTATGCGCGCCAGCACGACGGAATTCCCAAAGAGTTCGAGAAGCAGATTCATGACGGCGCCTTGAAGATGATCATCTTCGAAGAGCTCGTCTACCAGGAGGCGCTGCACAGAAAGATAACGGTCTCTAATGCGAGGATGCAGCGCGCCGAGGCGGACTTCCGGAAACAATTCAGTAATCCGGACGAATTCAAGGCGTTTCTGCAAAATGACTTCAACGGCTCCCGACAATTACTGCAGGAAAAAATTCGGCGGTCATTGCTGATTGAAGCTCTTCTGAAAATGGAGGTTGAAACCAAGAGCCTGGTTTCTCCAGCAGAAGTCAGGGCCTCCTACGAAAAGAACCCGGCGCGCTTTCATCACCCTGAGACGTACACCTTCCAGACGATCTCTGTGCTTCCTCCGGACAAGGCAACCGCCGAACAACTGGGCGAGGGGCGCAAGCGCATCGATAGCGCTCTACGCCAGGCAAAGGCGACGAATAGCTCTGAAGAGTTCGGTCTGCTGGCCGAAAAGGTCTCCGATGATGATTACCGCGTCGTGATGGGGCAGCACAAACCTGTCGCAGTAGGTGAGCTGACCCCGCAGGTCGTAAATGCGCTGCGCTCCATGCGCCCGGGCGAAGTCAGCGACGTGATCCAGATCGACCAGGCCTTAACGATCGTGCGCCTCCAGCAGCATGCGGCCGAGGGCCAGACAAGCTTCGAGCAGGTGAAACCGCAACTGACAAAGGAATTAGAACAAAACAGGAAAGAGCAGCTCCGCATGGCGCTGGACCAGAAGTTGCGCCAGAACGCGCAGGTTGAAGTGATGTGAAGGCAGGGGACAAGGGGCCGAGGGGACAAGGGACCAAAGGAATCAGGGAGTAACAGGTGGCGAGGTCGATTCACTTCACGTTGCTGATAAAGGCGGGGCTACTGCTTCTGGCGCTCCCCGCGGCTGCGCAGCTTCGTCTCGGCGAAACCAGTACGTCTGCGAACGGCACGATCTCCTCCGGCTACACAGCCACGTACGGCAATATGACCGGTTCGAGCCACGGATGGACTGTCGGAGGTGCTGGGACATTCTCGGGCTCATTTCATAGCCCGAACTTTCTCTCTTATAACATCTCTCCCTATCTCAACCAGTCGCGGTCAAACTCCAATTTCCAGTCCATCTCCAACGCCAGCGGCGTGGATATGAATGCAACGATATTCGGCGGCAGTAAGTTTCCGGGTTCCATCAACTATTCCAAGGCCTACAACAGCGAAGGCAACTACGCGGTGCCCGGCCTTGCCAATTATGTGACTCACGGCAACAGCGATACATTCGGTATCAACTGGAGCGAGAACCTGCCCGATGCGCCGAGCTTCTCGGCCGGCTTCCAGATGGGAAGCAGCAACTATTCGGTCTACGGAACGAACGATGAAGGTCACAACACATTTCACTCGGTGAACCTCCACAGCGGCTACAGGTGGGACGATTTCAACATGGGTGCGTATTACACCAGGGGAGCCACGCACTCGATGATTCCGCAGGTGGTTCAAGGACTGATAACGAACGTAAGTTCTGACAATGACGCCTATGGATTCAACCTTTCCCACTGGCTCCCGCTGCATGGCTCTTTTTCAGGCGGTATCAACCGCTCCGACTGGAAGACCAACTACGCGACGTCCACGACGAGCGGGTCCATCGACACGGTGAATGCGGCGGCGGGCATGCATCCGACTCGAAAGCTGTCGGTCACGGCAAGTGCGAACTACTCAGACAATCTGACCGGACAAATCATTCAATCGGTCGTCGCCGCGGGCGGTGCGATTCCAGGACTCAACGCCAATCAGTCGTCAAGCTCGCTGGACCTGATGACGGTTGCAGCGTACGCGGCGCTCCCGAACCTGCAGACCTCGGCTTTCTTCGAGCGCCGCACGCAGTCCTTCTTTGGTACGGATTACGGCGTGAAATCCTATGGCGGAAGCGCCACCTATGCCCACGGACTGCTGAACGGCACATTCAATTCGGCAGTGAGCGTGTCGGCTAATTCTTCCGAGCAGAACGGCGAGGATACGATGGGTTTCTCGGCGACTGAGAATTACTCCAACACGCTTCTGGGATGGCACGTGAACGAGTCGTTCAGTTATGCACAGAATGCGCAGACCCTGCTGGTTACCTACATGAACTCGTTCTATAACTACTCCGGTAATGTGCGGCGGAACTGGGGAAAATTCAATGTGAGTATGGGCGGTGGAGGTGCGCGAACTGCCCTGAGCGACCAGGCGGGTACCTCGAGCAGCAGTCAGGACTACAACGCGTCTGTGGGTTTCGGGATATGGCTCAACGCAAACGGCGGCTATGCGAAATCCGACGGGCAGGCGCTTATCACAGGCACCGGCCTGGTGGGCGTGCCTGTCCCGTCGCCGGTGCTCCCGTCCAGCCTGGTGAGCCTCTACGGCGGCAAGAGCTATGCGTTCGGCTTGTCGAGCACGCCGAGAAAGCATCTGATTCTGGCCACGACATACGCGAAGTCGACAACCAATACCTTCAGCAACGGTATCTCGTCGTCAAACGACACCAACCAGTTCAATACACTGATTCAGTATCAAGTTCGCAAATTAAATTTCGTGAGCGGCTACTCCCGCCTGCAGCAGGGTTTCAGCGCGTCGGGCACGCAGCCCGAGGTTATTTCCTCGTACTACATGGGGTTGTCACGTTGGTTCAATTTCTTCTAATTCGACGACGGCTATGGCGGCGCGCAGCCTTTGCTTCGGCATTGGCGGCGCTGTTGCCGTCTGCGATGTGGGCTGCCGGTAAGCCCAAGCCTGCCACTCCGCGGGAGATTTGGGAGATGTCGCTCGACGGTGGCCGCAGCCTGACGTGGCAGCAGAGCTTCAACTCCGAATCGCAGGTAAAGCCGAATCGCGGATTCTGGAACAAGTTGGTGGACGTGGTAGCCGGCGAGCCGAATTACAAGTTCCTGGTCCGCCCCTACAGCATCGCGAGCGATTCGCACGGGCGGATCATCGTCACGGACCCGGGTGCATCGGGCGTGCATATCTTTGACTTCGCGCAGCGCAAATACAAGTTCATCGAACGCAGGGAAAAGAGCAGAGACGCGATGCTCGCGCCGCAATGCGTTGCGGTCGACGCCCAGGACAACATCTATATAACTGATTCCGATTCGGGGAAGATATTCGTCTTCGAACCCACCGGCAAATATCTCCGCGCGATCGGGAGCCTCAAAGGCGGCGAGGGCTATTTCAAGCGTCCGACGGGAATTGCCGTAGACTCCGAGGCACAACACATCTACGTTACGGATACATTGCGCGATCAGGTTTTTGTGCTCGACATGCTGGGCAACATTCTTCAGACGATTGGTAAGTCCGGACAGCGCGAGGGCGAATTCAACCTACCGACGGAACTTCGCCTGAGCGGGGAGAATCTGCTGGTGGTCGATGCCATGAACTTCCGCGTCGAGGCTTTCGATCGCTCAGGAAAGTTCCAGTACGCCATTGGCACGATTGGCGATGCCACCGGCGCAGTGTTCCGGCCGAAGGCTGTGAGCGTTGATTCAGAAGGCGACATTTATATCGTCGATGCACAGTGGGGAGTCGTGCAGGTCTTCAACCGGCAGGGCCAGCTTCTTTACTACTTCGGCGCAAAGGGCACGCACGCCGGAGAATTCCAGTTGCCCTCGGGATTATTCATCGATCGCGGCGATCGCGTGTTTGTCGTAGATTCGTTCAACCGTCGCGTCCAGGTCTTTCAGTACGCCGGGCTGAAGGTTGCCTCCGCGGAGGCTCAAAAGTGAGACGCGGCCTCTTGCTGTTGGGATTGATGGGCCTGGCGATACGCGGGGGATTCCCGCTCGCTCTGCATGCTCAGGTCACCGGCGACACTCTTGGTTCGCATAATCTTGCTCCGGGCAGCCCATCGCCGGTCACGGGGGCTCGTCCTGATCCATGCGCTTATTGCCACGCGCCGCACTCCGGGCTGAACGCAGGTCTCTGGAATCAGAAGCTGACCACACAGACCTACACGACCTACTCCAGCGGTACGGGCAAGAACACCAGCCTTCAGCCGGCCCTGGGCTCGGTCAGCAACCAGTGCTTGAGCTGCCACGACGGCACCGTTGCCGTGGGCACCACGGCAGCGTACGGCCCGGTGACAACCAAGGGCTCGATGAATACGGCGGATGTCTTCGGCAGCAACATGCAGTCATCGCATCCATTCAGCCTGGGGTTGCCTTTGAAGGACAACATCGTTCTGGCCGCCTCGCTGGTGGCGAGCGGACGGACAGCCGACACTACCGGCGCGGTGAAGCTGATCAATGGAAATGTTGAATGCACGTCCTGCCATAATCCGCACGTGCAGGCAAAAGATCCCGTATCGCTGAATTTCCTTGTGAAGGACAGTTCGAGTGGCCAGCTCTGCCTTGCCTGCCATGACCCAGGCCGGACGATCGGCGGTCAGGTGAATCCGATGGCCGACTGGGCAACCGGCGCGCACGCGCTTTCGTCGAGCAAGGTTTCGCCCCAGGCGCTTGTGGGAAGCTACGCCACTGTCGCGGCGAATGCCTGCAATGGGTGCCATGCGCCTCACAATGCGAGCGGCCCGGAAAGATTGCTGCGCGGCCAGAACGAGCAGGACTGCATCGCCTGCCACAATGGCGGCTCCAACATCTCTCCGATGCCGGTGTATGGCAATGTCTTCGCCGAATACGCGTCGCCCAAGGTCGGGCATCCGTTTCCCGCATCGACAAACCAGCATGACGCGACAGAGAGCGTTCTGCTGAACAACAACCGGCACGCCACCTGTGTCGATTGCCATAACGCGCACGGATCGCAAGTGGTTGGAGCGTTTCCGCCCGCGCCGCAGATTCGCATCTCGCAGAAGAATGTCGCCGGCATCAGTGCGACCGACGGAACCAGCGTGCTGACGCCGTCCACAAACCAGTATGAGAATTGCCTTCGCTGCCATGGAACCAGTTCGGGCAAGCAGGTGCTGCCGATCTATGGGTATTTCGCGGTGCGCGCGGTTTCGACCGGCGATCCGCTGAACCTGATTCCGCAGTTTGCCGTGACCGCAACGTCAAGCCATCCGGTCATGCACGCCAGAAGCAGCTCGCTCGGGCAGCCGAGCCTGCTCGGAAACATGCTGAACCTGGATGGCATTACGTCGGGACGTGCGATGGGGACGCTGATTCTCTGCTCGGATTGCCACAACAGCGACGACAATCGCGAATTTGGGGGCACAGGAGCAAACGGGCCTCACGGCTCTCGCTGGACGCACATCCTCGAGCGCCGGTACGAATTCAGCAAGGCCGCACTGCCGGGGCAACTGATCTCCAATCTGAATCCAAATCCGGATCTGAGCGTGAATGGGCCGTATGCCCTGTGCGGCAAGTGCCATGACCTGGCCAACCAGATCATGAAGAACACCAGCTTCAACGATCACGCCAACCACATCAACGCCGGCATGAGCTGCTCGGCCTGCCACACGGCGCACGGCATGGGGGCGACAAGCGGAACGATCAGCGGCGAGCGGCTGGTGAACTTCGACGTCAATGTCGTTGCGCCGAACGGGGCCTCACCGATCTCTTACAGCCGCGCCACGAATTCGTGCACGTTGGTCTGTCATGGCGTTGCACACGCGGGAAGCGGGACAGGCACAACCATCGGCGCGAGCCGTGTGGTTGGTGTGCATCGTTGAGCGGGCACTTTAGAACAAGAACCTTAGAACACGGTCCCTGCGCTGCTGGCATTGATCTCGTTTGACTTGTCGCCGTGACAAATTTGACGGCAGAATTGCGCCGTCTGGTTCGACATGGGATCGCTTCTGGTGTCGGAGCAAGATCAGCTCCAGCCCTCCGCCTCGTCGTGCACCACGCTGAATTTCTTGAGCTTGTAGCGCAGGGCGTCGCGGCTGATGTCGAGCAGCTTAGCGGCGTTGGTCTGGTTGCCGTTGGCCTGGGTCATGGCCAGCTCGACCATGGAGTGCTCCAGCTCTTCCAGCGAAGTTCCGCCCTCGGGAATGTAGAGGCGCGGCAGGGTGCGGCCGTTGGGAAGCTTGCGACCGCCGTCGGCCGGAGAGGTGCGTTCGAAGAGCGTGCGGCCGCCGGATTCCCCCACTGAGAACGGCAGGTACATGGAGCGCAGATACGATTCCTCTTCGAGGATCATGCCGCGTTCGATGCTGTTCTTCAGTTCGCGCACGTTGCCGGGCCAGTTGTGGCTCAGCAGCAGGCTGCGGGTCTCGTCGGTAAGGCCGCGAATGGACTTCTTGAACCTGCGGTTGTAACGCTCGATAAAGAAGTCGACCAGCGGAAGGATGTCTTCCTTGCGGTCGCGTAGCGGCGGAATGAATATGGCGATGATCGCGAGGCGATAGTAAAGATCCTGCCGGAATTGGCCCTCACGCACCGCTTTCTCGAGGTCGCGATTCGAGGCGGCGATCACGCGCACGTCCACTTGGATGTCGCGCACGCCGCCGACGCGGCGAATGACCTGGTCTTCGAGGACGCGCAGCAGCTTGGCCTGCAACACCGGCGAGAGTTCGCCGATCTCGTCGAGGAAGAGCGTGCCGCCGTCGGCGGCCTCAAAGAGACCCTTCTTCATCTGCTTGGCGTCAGTGAACGCGCCTTTCTCGTGGCCGAAGAGTTCGGCCTCCATCAGCGTCTCTGGAATCGCCGAGCAGTTGATGGCGACGAAGGGTTTTTCATAGCGGGAGCTCTCGTAGTGAAGGGTCTTGGCGATGAGGTCTTTGCCCGTGCCGCTTTCGCCCTGGATGAGAATCGTGGAGGCTTCGCACGAGGCGACCTTCCTGACGAAGTTCATCAACTCGGTCATCTTGGGCGAGACACTGACTACGCTGTCGAAACCGACGCCGGTCCGTTGTTTGCCGCGCGTAGGTTGGGCGCCGTTGCCGGGCTGGCTGGTGGCCTCGAGCGCGCTCTGCATGGCTTCGCGAAGAACCTCGAAGTCGATTGGTTTGCCGACAAAGTCGTAAGCGCCGAGCTTGATCGCGGCTTTGACATCGTCAAGCTGCGGGTCGGCGGTGATCATGATGACGGCTCGAGCGTCGCCGTTCTTTCTGAGCTGATCCAGAACTTCGATTCCGGTCAGGTCGGGCAGCCGGACGTCGAGCAGGACGATATCCGGCGCTTCACGCTGGGCCAGGCGGAGAGCCGGTTCGCCGGCTTCGGCCTCGATAACTTGGTAGCCCCACTCTTCACATTTCAGTCGCAGCGACCAGCGCACCAGGCGCTCGTCGTCCACGATCATAACTTTCTCTGCTTGCATCGGTTCTCTCGTGTACCGCGAAATAGCTGGACCGTATCGGCAGTCTGTGATCTCTATGCATGTGCTTGAGTAAAGGGGACCTGAGCAAAGATAGGCATCGTGAGGTGATCCCCGATACAAAAGCTGTTGATATTAAAGGCCTGAATTCCGGCAAAGAATGTGACAAGGGTCACGCAGGATGGGGCAGGGTCCAGGTTCAAGCAGAGGTCTGCCTCGTCGAGCCTCGTCGAGCCTCTTCACGAGCTCGCCGAGGTCGGAGGGTGACGGCTGGACTTGGGCGGTCTATGACTCTCCATCCAGGAACAGCACCCCCGAGATGTAGCTCTCTCTGATTGAGCCGAGAAATCGCTCAGCGAGCGACCTGGGCATATGATCTTGCGAATACCGAACCGGATCGGGCAAGCGCTGCTCTCGACTCATCTTAGGCCTGGTTGCTGCCGGTTGGTTGCAGGGACTGGAGGTGAATGTCATCCTCAAAAGATGAAGAGAGGAATTCTATCTGGAGCGATTTTGGCGCTCCTGTTGGCCAGTTCCGTGTTCAGCGCGGCGCAGGAGAAGGGCTACTGGCGAGCGGCGAGTTCAAATGCCAATGAGATCACGGGCGACCTAACGATATCCGACGCGAAAATCACGATCAACTTAATCGGATTCCCGCTCGCGCAGATTCGCAAGCTGACGCCGGCGGAGATGGGCGCGGCGTTCGATGCGGATGTGAACGCGCCGGGGACAGGAAATCTGTACCGGCTGCACGTGCCCGCCGACCGGCGATTTCTCCATCGCAACACGCTCTGCGGCGCCGAGGATACCCAATGGATGGCAACCTACGTGGCAGGCCACAGGATGGAGGTGGTGCTGTTCTCCGGGCCCGATACTCCGGTGCTCACGGGCGAGGCCCTGGCGAACTCAAGCGACGTGTGCGGCAGGTTTACCTACGAGCGGTGAGTTCCCGCCCGGTGGCACACCGTCCGAGGTACCCTCCGACAGGTGACTTTTTCACCGACTCCGAAGTGACCGAGAGGCCATACTCCTTTTGTCGCTTCCTCGCTACCATAGGAGAGCACGACAAGAGCGTAGAGGTCTCGCCGGTCAGGCGAGCGAGGCAGTGCCGCTAACCCCCAGGAGCGCCGCAAGCCATGTTACAAGGTCGTAAACGAAGCTTCTTCGGTTCACTTTTTGGTTCGAAGAACAAGAGAGAAGAAGAGCTCGAAGCCGAGAAGGAATCGCGGCAGAAGATCGAAGAGCGTATCCGCGAGGTCCTTGCCATCAACGAGACACCTGAGCTACCGGTGGTGGATCTGCCCCCGGCTTGCGAACCCGCCATGCAGGCGAATCCGGGATCGCTGGAGCTCGTTTACGGTGGTTCGGGTTCTGTCCATCCTCGTGCTACACATCAATCCGTTCAGTTCGGCACGCAGTTGCAGCACGAGTCGGATTCAAATCTGAGAATAGCCCCGGCAAAGGAAACTGGCGCGGGACAGCTGGACGAGTTTCAAACGGAATCATGGCCAATTCGGCGGACCGCGACCGGCGGCTAGTCCGATACATCCTTATTGAGAACGCCATTCCCCCAACCACCCTCGTGGTGGTGATGCTCGTATTTCCCGATGCTTTCGTTCAGGTGGTTCGGGTCAACTGAGACCTGGACCAGGTCCATCTCGTGCCCGTCGAGATCCACCACAAAGAGGCCCATGCGCCGGTCCTCGGGATGCATAAAGATGAGCGTCTGATTGCTCCCGTTGCGGCTCGTCTCGCGAATCACGCGCTCCCATCCGGCGCCGAGTTCTTCTTCCACGATTTTGTTCAGTTCTTCGCCGTCGACATCAGTCTGGAAGTTATCGATCTCGGCGACGTGCACGCCACTGACGCCGCCCTGTGTGGCCCTGCGCGAGACGAAGCTGATGAAGCCCAGGAAGGGAATGCGCTCAGCGTGAACGTGGTAGCGCTCTTCGATCGAAGCCACTATGCCATCAAAGCCGCCACGCGGGCCGTTCGCCAGCACCACCACGGGGACCGCGAGAGCGAAGAAGCAGACAGGGATGAGCAAAAGGCGTCTCATTGGTTGTCCTCCTTCTTTTCCTTGTCCTTGTTGTATTTATCCTTGGTCTTGGACTTACCGTGCGATTCTGAGGCGATATCGCCCAACGCGCCGAGTCCGCCGATGCCGGAGAGTTTGTGCAGGTCATCGATGTTGATCGGGCCGAGGATCAGCACGATGCTCAACTCCTTCGCCTCTGCGTCGAGGATGAACATGCCGCGCGTCTCGCCGTTCACCACCTTCATCATGACGTCGGTGGTTTCGCCGTTCTTCTTGTCGTGCTCGTGCACCATCGGCGTCCACTCGCTGGTCTCGAAGTACTGACGCAGCTTGTCGATGTCGACCATCGAGTACTGCCCTTCCTTGTCGAACTCGTAGTCGCGAACGTAGATGCCGTCGAGTCCCTCGATCAGGTGTCGCGTAGCTGCGTCATCCGGGCCCTTGCCGTTCATAAACTTCGCGGCGAAGGCCAGCATGTTTTTTCCCAGGGTCACCTCGGTGACGTTGGAGGCGCGCGCGGCAAGCTCTTTCTCTACGGGCGAGGGCAGCGGCAGGGGCGAATTCTGCGCCACCGCCGGAGCAGCCAGGGCCGCCGCCCCCAAAACCAAAACCGCAATTCCGTTCTTCATCGAACTCTCCTTCACTACCGGTCCTCCACTACTGGTCAGTACGGTTGTGCGCCGTGAGGCGTCGATTCATGTCGTTCAATGCGCGATTGGTGATGCGCAACGCGGTTAGTACCTGCTGTTTTGCTTCCTCACCCTTGCGTTGCTCCTCGGTCTGGCGCCACTTGAGGCCTCCGGCGATCGCGCCGGCCAGCAGGATGGAAGCCGCCGCACGCTGCCACCAGATGGTGCGCTGGTGTGACACTGCCGTGCGTTGGTTCTCGCGACGCTGGAGGATGCGCCGCTTCAGATTAGGTGGCGCGGGGCGGCGCACCATCGCCTGTTTCAGTTCGCGCTCGAACTCGTCCGTAATCTCTGGGATCTCCGGCAGCTCAGGCTCCACGAATGTACTCCTTCAACTGCGTTGTCGCCTTGGCGCGCAGCAGCTTGAGCCCGCGCTGCAGGTTGCTCTTCACCGTCGCGACCGGCGCCTCGACCGTTGCTGCAATCTCTTCGGGCGTCAGGTCCTCCTGATAGCGCAGAACAAGCGCGGAACGCTGTGCCTCGGGCAGCGTCGAAAGCAGCTGTTCCAGCCGCGTGCTCAGCGGAGAGGAACGCTCTTCACTCGTTGCGCCGTGGTTCTCTTCAATCTCCACCCACAGGTCCACGCCGCGCACCTTGCGCCGGCGAAGAGCGTCGGCGGAGCGATTGATCGTCACGCGCCGCAGCCAGAACATCGCGTGCTCGTGGCTTTCGATGCGGCTCATATGCCTATCCAACTCCAGAAAGACATCCTGCGCAATCTCTTCGGCCAATCCGCGATCGCCGGTCATGCGCCAGGCGAGCGAAAACACCATGGACTGATGCTCGTCCACGAGTTGTTCGAAATCCGGGTGCCATCTCTGGGCCATGGGTTTCGCTTCTACCTCTTCATCCGCAACGGAACGCGGTTCGGGATGCAAAAGGTACGCGGATGGAAAGAAAATTGTTCAGAGAGGACCTTCTTCGGGGAACCGAGGAAGACAAGAACTACCCCCCGCTTTCAGGCGTATCTTCAAGCAGCCGTCGCCGGCGCTTGCTGCGGCAAGGGATCTGTAGCGGCCTGAGTTCGCATTTCCGGTGCAGAGCGCTCATTGACCGACGTAGCTAGTCGAAGACTGGGCTCAGAACAAATCCGGGATGCTGTGGAAGGCGATGCGTGTCGGGGCAGCTTTGTAGGCTGCGAGCATCGTTGCGGGCGCGAGCGTGCTCATGCCGTATTTCTGATTGAGCTGGTCCATCGCCTCGAGCAGCTTCGCGCGGCTTTTTGCGTTGTCGAGCGCGTCGAAGAGGTTCAGTGAGTGCAGCCGGTCGGGGACAAGCCCGTTGAGGCTCACGCCGATGAAGTACGGCTCGTCGTACCCCTTGCCCTTTGGCTTTTCGGACCATAACCGGCATAGTGCGCCGATGAGGGTCTGATTATCCTGGCACTCGCTCAGCCGGATCTCGTGATGCCAGCCGCGAGTGGGCACGCCGAAGCGGCTGACAGGCGCATTTTGGCCGCGCGGCACTGAGAACCCGACGGCGAGGCCGATGCCGCTGGCCCACAGCTTGTGCGTCCGCAGCCGCATGGCCGCCTTGTGCAGCAGCTTATGGGCGACGGCCCAGGCCTTCTCTGCCGTCCGCATCTCCGGCGCCAGCACGTGCGAGTGGCTGATCGACTTCAGATGCTCGGTCTCCGACATCTCGAAGTCCTCGCCGCGTAGCCAGTGCCACAGCCGCTCACCCCAGACGGATCCCCAGAGCTGCCCGGCCTGTTCGCAGTCGAGGTTCATCAGGTCATCCATCGAGTGGATGCCCTTCTCATTCAGTCGCTCTTCGGTCTTTGCGCCGATACCGGGCAGATCGCGGAGTGTGAGTTTGCGCAGCGCTTCGGGCAAAATGTCCAGCGTCAGGGCGACCAGGCCGTCGGGCTTCTCCATGTCGCTGGCGACTTTGGCGAGATACCGGCTCGTGGCGAGTCCAACGGAACTGCGCAGCATCGGGCCAACCTGCTCGCGGATACGCGTCTTCACCCTGCGGCCGAGTTCGAGCGCTGCCAGGAGCGGCCGCTCCCTGCCCATGAGCCGGCAGGCCATCTCGTCAATCGACATCACGGAGGAGACCGGCAAGCAGCTCTCGACGGCTTCGACGATGCGGTGGTGATAATCGACGTAAATCTCGTGCCGCGCCTCGACCAGGACGATCTTCGGGCACATCCGTTTAGCGTCGGCAACGATGGTGCCGGTTTTTACGCCGTGGGCCTTGGCCTCGTAACTCGCGGCGATACAGCAGGTTGTGTCCGCCATCATGGGGACGACGCCGACCGGTTGCCCGCGAAGTTCCGGGCGGTCCTGCTGCTCGACCGAGGCGAAGTAGGAGTTCAGGTCGACGAAGAGCCAATTAAGGATGGGACCTGAGCGAGAGTCGTCCATGGACGAGGCTGGCGGGGGAGGCAGGTGCGTCCCTTCCGGCCATTCATCGATCCGAAGGTCCATATCCTTACTGGCACTTTCGCTTCGCATTTCGGTACTATATTCGCCTTTTATTCCCTATTTCGCAACATGAATGTCACAGATTATCATCCAACCCAAGTGCTAGACTTAGTCCCCGGAGCCTGTCGGCGGTTAGAGCGGTCTTCTGATTCCGGTTTTTCGTCTAACTACTAAACAGACTGGGCTGCTGTGGCATATGCATAACTTCTTCCATTGGATCGCATCGTACGCGAGCGTGTTGGCTATCCTGGTGACGCTCGGGGTGGCGGTTCTGCTTGTCTGCTGTCTCGAATGCACCAACTGTCCTAAAAGCAAAAAGGACGAGATTTTCACCCGGCACGAGTTGTGACGCTGCGCCGTCTGCCTTTCTGATTCACCGGACGCCCCTCTTTTAATTCGCGCCTGTTCCCTGGTGGAAGAGCATTTTCCAGGTCCCCGATTCTTTTGTCCAAAGTGAGCTTCGCAGCGAAACCGTGCGCCTGCCCGTGGCCGGATCCGGGCGTACGGCCCGATACGTCACCAGGGCCGCTCTCCCGCCGATGAGACGGCAATGAAAATCTTCCATCGCGGGAGGAGGCCAGGTCTCGCCTTCGTTGGCGAGCACGGCGATGATCTCGTCTCGCGTCCACGCGCGCCCCGACGCGCCGAACTCCACAAAATCGTCTGCGAGCAGAGCTGAGCCTTGCGCACGGTCGCCTCGAACAGCCGGGTTGAGGAGCATCTGCTCCAGGGACCACAGCAAGATCGCGATCTCCCGGTTTGCCTTCGGTTCGGGCATGATTGCGGCGGGATGCGCGTCTAGAAGTGCGGAGTTCGAGTTCCCGGCGCCGGAACAAGTGTAAACGAGCATCCGGAACCTCGAATAAATCCAAACAGTTGCAATCTGCCCCGGAGCGGCTATCCTTCCGAAGAGTATTAAAGGGGTGTTACTCGCATGAACTGGGCAACTCCTAAGGAACGGCGAAATCTGGGCCAGACACGACGCAAGCAGCTGGGTCGCCAGCAGAACGATCAACTCAATACGAAGCTGCGCAAGGCAACGCCGCTTGCACTGCTGGAACGCGCCGAGCGCGGCCGCGTCTCTGCTCTCATCAAGGAGAAGCGCCAGCTGATGGCGCAGTCGCCCTTCGGCTACTTTCGCGGCGCGGCGCCGGTGATGGCGGCCGATCTTGCCGTACTGCCCAATACGGGAATCGAAGCGCAGCTCTGCGGCGATGCGCATGTGCGCAACCTTGGAGCCTTCGCGGCGCCAGACGGCAGACTTGTCTTCGATATCAACGACTTCGATGAGACAATCCGCGGACCCTTCGAATGGGACCTGAAGCGCATGGCCGCGTCACTGGTGCTTGCGGGTCGCGAATCACATCACAAGGAAGCGTCGGCGAGTGACGCGGTCGAACACTGCATTCTGCGTTATTGCGACCAGATGCGCGCGTTTGCGAAGATGCCGCTTCTTGAGGTTGCGCACTTCCAGGTCCATCGTCTCGGATCGGTGCAGCCGGTGCATGAAGCATTGCTCAAGGCCGAGCGTGCCACGCCACAGCACACGCTCGAGCAACTCACTGAGACAGTTCCAGCAAAGCCGAAAGGACCGCGTCGCTTCAAGCAGATCGAGCCGAATCTCGCGCGGATCATCGGAGCAAAGGCGCAACAGGTGCTTGATGCGCTCGTGCCGTATCGCGCCACGCTTGAGCCGCAGCGGCAGCATCTGCTCTCGCTCTACCGGCCAATCGATGTAGCGTTCAAGGTGGTCGGCACAGGCTCCGTAGGCCTGCGCGACTACTGCATCTACCTGGAGGGCAACGGTCCCGGCGATCCGTTGTTCCTGCAGATCAAGGAAGAGGCCGAATCAGCCTACGCGCCCTATCTGCCGCACGCCCACTTGTGGGCGCATCGTGGCGAGCGTGTGGTGATGGGACAGCGCGCGATGCAGCTACAGTCAGACCCGTTTCTCGGCTGGACGCAGATGGGGGCTCGACAGTTTCTGGTGCGGCAGCTCAACGACCACAAAGGCTCGATCGAACTCACCGATCTGGCCGGAGACGGGCTCGTCGCCTTCGGCGAGGTGTGCGGTGAACTGCTGGCGCGTGGTCATGCGCGCTCTGGCGATCCGCTCCTAATCGCCGGTTATCTGGGTTCCGGCGATACGTTCGCCGAGGCCCTCGCGAAATTCGGCTCGCTTTACGCCGACCAGACGGAGAAGGACTGGCAGGCACTGCGCCGATCAGGTAAGGCCGCAGCGAAGTGGACTTAGGTTAAGATGGTGCGCGTGAATCGCCGTAAGTTTGCGCAGAGTATCGCCGGCGTTGCAATGGGCGTGGCGGCCGTTCCGTCCATGCGCGGCGCAGGTGCAATTGACGTCGCATCTGCCGAAACAGCGCCATTTCCGCTGTCGGTGATGCTATGGACAGTCTGGCGTGATCTGCCATTCGAGCAGCGTCTGGCGAAAGTGGCCGAGGCAGGCTACCACAACGTGGAACTGGTGGGCGAGTATCGAAGCTGGAGCGATGCAGACTTCGAACGAGCGAACGATGCACGTAAGCGGCTTGGCATCGCGTTCGATGCAACCGCAGGGTTGCACAACGGAGTCGGTGATCCCGGAGTGCGTGACGCATTTCTTGCCGAGCTCAAGCAAGCGTTAACATCGATGGAGAAACTCGACTGTCCGGCAATGATCGTGCTGTCGGGCAACGTCGTGCAGGGACTCTCGCGTGAGGCGCAACACGCAAGTTGCGTCGAAGGTCTTAAGCGCGCAACCGCGCTGATTGAAGGGAAGCAGATTGCGGGACAGCCGGTGCGATTGTTGCTCGAGTGCATCGATCCGGAGGAGAATCCGCGCTACTTTCTGCAGTCCGCGGCTGAGGCAATCGACATCGTTCGCGCGGTCAATCACCCGCAGGTGCAGTTTCTTTACGATCTCTTTCACGAGCAGATTGCCGAAGGGAATCTCATCGAAAAGCTTGAGAAGCATATCGATGTGATCGGGCTCGTTCACGTGGCCGATGTGCCCGGGCGGCACGAGCCTGGTACCGGGGAGATCAACTACATCAACATCTATCGCAGGCTGGCGGAGCTGAAATACCAACACGTGGTTGCGATGGAATTCCGGCCGACCGGCGATCCGCATTCGGCTCTACGCGCGGCGAGAGAGACGGTGGGGAAGGTTAAGGCCGGGGCGTGAGGTGTTGGCCGCCGACAAGTCGCGGTTGTACTAGCGACCGTGGTCTCCCAAGTCTCCGATGGAAGGAGGAGACCTGGGGCACCCACAATTCGAGCACAAGCGCTATTTCGTCGTCGCAGCCGGCGCTTCTGCCGGCTTTGGCATGGCGAAGACTGCCGGGTCGATGGTCTTGTTCAGTTCCACCTTTTTCACCGCGATCGACAAGGCAAGTTGGCCCAGGTCCACGTCAATGGCGTAGGGAACGACGAATCCGAGGTCCGTCTTGCGATAGTCCGAGAGCTTCGTAGTGATGTCCACGTCCTGGTCCTGCATCTTGCCTTTGGACTGGACGGACGTGACATAGTAGGTCGTCGAGTCGATGACGTAAAAGGATTCGACGCTCTCTTTCGTGGTCAGTTTGATCTTGTAGTTATTGCCGTCTTTCCCAAACAGTTCGATCTTGCTGCCTTTGGCCGCGTAGTCATAGAGAGGGCCGGCGATGTTGATCTGGCCTTTGCCCGCGTTGTAGACGTCGTCCGGCATCGGTGTCGGATCAGTGGCGCCTGCCATCGGATTCACGGACCATCCGCCCTTGTCGGTATAGCAATTGATGATCTTTGTGCCGTTGACTTCGATCTCCGTCTTGTAGCCGACGCCGTCGACCATCACGGTTGTGCTGGGGTTATCACTCCCCATCACGTTGACCGAAGATTCCGTGTACATCGATTTCACCTTGCTGATCGCGTCCTTGCCGCCGATGGCCGCAATGTACTTGCCGACAATTTCGTCAGCGGTTTGAGCTTTCGCTAAAACAGCGCCGGTGTCAGCGGTTTGAGCGCTCAGTGATATAGCGCCGGCAAGCGCTGCAACAACCAACATGCCGCGGATCAGGTTCTTCATCCTGCTTCGTCCACCTTTCGAGTGCTTTTAGAGATTCTTGTTGATGCGGCAACAGTTTACCCCCGCGAAGGTGAACTACGCTTTATCGGCGCCAAAGGTTCCAGCAAAACTTCGCGCGGCCCTGGCCGGATCAGACTTCGAAGGGAGAAGGGCCGACCAGTTCCATCTCATATCTTTGGAAAAAGGCGGCGTCCTGTAGCGGCGGATTGGGAATCGCAGTGTCGCGCAGGAACTGCTCCATCTTTCCGGCAGGCGAAAATGCGATCAGCATGTGGCTGGGCTTGCCCACTACGGCCGCAAATGTGTGCGCAACCCCGCGTGGGCCGAGCAGCGAGTCGCCGGCGCGGAGCAGAAGGCGCTGATCGCCGACCGCGAAGCGGACCTCGCCCGAAATCACGTAGAAGTACTCCTCCTGGTGGAGGTGCTTGTGCAGCGGCGGCCCGCCATTCACAAGATTCATATGCTCGATCACGAAGAGCCCGTTGCTCGTCTCTCTCGGAAGGACCTTGAAAAGGATCGAACTGAAGCCGCGCGAATGCGATTCTTCGAGCCGGTCCTTTCCTGCCGGGATGACATGTGGGCCCGCGGGAATGACGTTTGGCTGCCCGGAGGGCGTATCTGCTGGGGAACTCGCAAAGACAGCGGGATCAAAGCCCGCTAGTGGAAGGATTGCGGCGCTCTTCAGAAAGGAACGACGTCTCATTGTTTCTCCGATCGTGTGTGGAGTTCGGGGTGTGTGACGGCTCAATATTGGAAGGTCACATCAGCCTAAACAACGGCGTGAAGAAGAGGCAATCGAAAATCGAAAGGCGATGCTAGACTCCAACCACCGGAGGATAACGATGAGGAAGATCGTCAGTCATGCAGTGGTGGGTCTGCTGGTGTGTACTGCGACGGTCGCCGTGATGCGTTCGCAGCAGCAAGGGACGACGCAGCGATTTCCGCAGTTCGAAAACGAGGAGGTTAAGGTGTGGAAGTCCGTCGTGTATCCGAATGCACCGCTCACTATGCACCGACACGATCATCCCCGCGTCATCATTGCGCTGAAGGGCGGCACGATGAAGATCGTGGAAAAGAGCGGTGCGTCGGAGGATCATCCGTGGGAGACAGGCCATGCTTATTGGCTGCCGGCGAACCCGTCAAACACTGAACATGCAGACGAGAACGCCGGCAAACAGCCGATCGAAGTGATGGTGGTGGAACTTAAAAAGGAACACTGAGCTTCAAGCGCGTCTGGCACCGGGCAGGTCAGCTGAGAACTGAGAACTGATACTCCATCACTGGCCCACCGGCACCAGCGTGCGATCCGGGGCTTCGCGCTTCGGCGCATTAAGCAGTTCCATTATCGTCGGCGATGCGTCAAGATGCAGCGTGTCCTGGCTCGCGTACAGGCGCACCAGTTCATTCAATTGATCGAATGTGATGATGAAATGCTGCAAAGGCGTCGAACCGATGTTCACAAGCGGGAACGCCGAATTGATCTCGATAAATGGCTGCGAGAAGGTATACCGGCCTAGCCTCACGTCCGACCGCAGCCGCGCGCCCTTGATCTGGAATCTTGTGGAGACAGACTCGGCACTGCCGAATTCCACGGGCGCCTCCCCGAATCTCAGTTCTCTTGAGTCTTTTTCGGGCACGCTGAGCCCAGTCCCGCCGGAATCAATCTGCGCCTCAAACTGCTGCTCGTCTATCTTGAGCGCCACAATGGGGACACCCTCCGGCATCCTGAATGGCAGCACCGAGCCGCCTGCATCTTCCCCTGCATCCGCGTTGATGACTCCGGTCGCCAGCGTCATCCGGTGAGCGGGAAAGTCCAGCGTCAGCAGGTAGTCCTCGAACAGAGTGAAGCCAAGCACGCCCTCGCAGTTGGTATCTCCATATAGTTTGTGAACCACCGCATCGACATCTGAGAATTCCGCGCCGCCGAGGTTCAACGAGTCGATCCGCGCGATCTCGGATCGTTGTTGGCCGAGACCACTTGGGTCTGTCAAATGTGCGCGTCCTACGACCGGCAGGTGAAGCTCCTCGGCCAGCGCTGGGGTGACCAGCGCATCCGTCCCCGTGCCGGTATCGATCAGGAACCGGTGCGGACCATGGCCGTTCACCAGGACAGACACATAAGGCTTGTCGTGGATGAGTTCCAGCGGGATGGAGTAAATCCGGGACTGAGTTGCAGAAGAGTTCGGCGCCGCCGCATCCTGGCCGCTCGCACTCCCGACAGCGAAACACAGAAGAACTACGCAGACCAATCGCAGCTCGAATCCGGATGCAGACTTGCCCGGGGCGGGCATGGCGTCCTCCTTTCGCGCGACCGGTGAGCGCGGCCTGTGGATGAGCGGCCCAATTCTATGAGTGTTCGACGCAGGCAGTTCTTCGAAGTCACGGTATTGGGTCGGGAGAGTGTCGGGGTGGTGCGGCTCTACAATAATCCGGTATGCCCACAACCGTTCGCTCGCACGCCAAGATCAACCTCGGCCTCTATATAGGTGCGCCGCGCGCGGACGGGTTTCATTCGCTAGTAACGGTGTATCAAACGCTAGAGCTGCACGATCTCGTGACGGTCAGCGCGAAGAACACCTGGAAAGAAAAGACACGAAGCATTCGGATCACATCAAACGATGAACGCGTTCCAACGAACGGCCGAAACACCGCATGGAAAGCGGTGGAGCTTGCCCTCGAGGATGGCAACAGCTATGCCGAGGTCGAGATCCACATCGAGAAACGCCTGCCCATACAGGGCGGGTTGGGCGCGGGGTCGGCGAATGCCGTAGCTGCCATGGTGGGTCTTGAACGGGAGTTGACGAACAGAGCCCGAATGCAACCCGCTGAATGGACCGCACAGAGTCCATCGAAGGAAATGGGGATCGGTGCTTTCGATTGGCCATCAAGGCGTCTCCAACTTGCCTCGGAGGTTGGCTCGGATGTCCCTTTGTTTCTGATAGGTGGCACGATCCTAGGGCTGGACCGCGGGCAGGAGGCGTATCCCTTGCCGGATATTGGGCCCGTCTGGTGCGTCATTGCCACGCCCGCGATCGGCGTTTCCACACCCCAGGCCTTCCGCGACTGGGACGCGCTGTGCGCCTCAGAAGGTTTGACCCTCGAGGCAAGTACCGATAAACTAAAGAAGTTGAGCCGCGCCTATGCCAGCGCTTTTGCGGGAACGGTCCCCAAGGCCAAGCATGCAGGCTCCTCCGGTGTCCCTGCCGTCAGTTCAGAAAGTAGGGACCTGGCCGGACCTCAAGAGTCCGCGCTTGTCCGCACCGGGATTACGAGCTGGATTGAGAACGACTTCGAACGAGTTGTCTTTCCTCAGCATCCTTCCCTTGCAGAAATCAAGCGTCTTCTTGCTGGCCCGGGCACTCTGGAGGCAGCCCGTCCTGCTTCGTCCTTGATGGCCTCGCTGTCAGGGTCCGGTTCAGCGCTCTTCGGGTTGTACCTGACCCGGGGAGACGCACAGGCAGCCCAGGACAGGCTGACCGGAGCAGGCGCCGCAAGTCAGATCACGCGCACGCTGCCGCGGTCAGAGTATTGGCAAAATATGCTTGTGCAATAGGTTGACAGTCGTTCGCAGCGGGAGAGAAACTCGCCAACGGCTGCCAATCAGCGGAAAATTGAGAGCGAAGTTGGGCGATCGTCTAATGGTAGGACAGTGCCCTTTGGAGGCACTTGTCTAGGTTCGAATCCTAGTCGCCCAGCCAACTTCTCCGCGATCAGCAAAACCGGAATGAATGCAGCCAAAGCTAACCAGCTTGGAGGTATTGGAGAGATGGAAGTGGGAACGACGACAGCAACCCTGGAAGAAAGACAACAGCCAGGGTCGGAAGATTCCAACAAAGACAACGCCGGGAGAGGTCCAACACCCCCCGGTGGTCCGGATTCGAAGTCCCAGAGCGGCAAGCCGGCTCCTGAGCGGAAGCGGAGCAGGAACCTCAGCGAGGACAGGCGCTTTAAGCTCTTCAGCGGCACGGCCAACCGGCCGCTGGCTGAGGAGATTGCCCGGCACATCGGCGTCAAGGTGGGCGAAGCGAAACTACAGCGCTTTGCCGACGGCGAAGTTTACTTCCAGCTTCTCGATAATGTGCGCGGGGTGGATGTATTTGTGGTGCAGCCCACCTGTTATCCGGTGGACCAGCACCTGATGGAACTACTGGTGATGATTGACGCGCTCAAGCGGGCCTCGGCTGCCCGCATCACCGCGGTTGTGCCCTACTACGGGTATGCGCGGCAGGATCGCAAGGATCGGCCTCGCGTCGCCATCAGCGCAAAGCTCATTGCCGATTTGCTGACCACAGCCGGCGCGAACCGCGCTTTGTTTGTCGACCTGCACGCGGCCCAGATCCAGGGATTCTTCAATATTCCGGTGGATCACATGTTCTCAAGCCCGGTGCTGGTGAGCTACTTCCGGGAGCTCAATCTTCCCAACCTCATCGTCGTTTCGCCGGATGCGGGCGGCGTGGAGCGGGCGAGGCATTTTGCGCAGAAGATGGGCGCGCCGCTGGCGATTGTGGATAAGCGGCGCACCGACATCAACGTGGCGGAGGTGATGCACGTGGTGGGCGATGTGAAAGGCAAGACCTGCCTGATCATCGACGACATTATCGACACGGCCGGCACCCTGGTGAAGACAGTGGATGCACTTTGTGCGAACGGCGCGGCGAGTGTGCATGCCTGCGCCAGTCACGCCGTGCTTTCGGGCCCGGCGATTGAACGGATTGCAGCTTCTCGCCTGGAACAGGTGGTGGTAACCGACACCATTCCACTGCGCGAATCGGCGCAGAAGTTGTCGAAGATCAAGGTCCTCTCCATCGCCGGCCTGCTCGGTGCGGCGATCGAGAATATTCATCTCGAGACCAGCGTGAGTACGCTGTTTAGCTGAGTTCGTATTTTGAAGTTCGCAGTTTTTTAGGGATTGAGAGTAACTCGCAAGTCACAGAGCGGTTCGGGAACTTAGGACGACGAACTGTGAACTTGCCCCAACAAAGGGAGCGGCAGGATGCGACAATCCCCGTGCCCGAATACAGAAACGAGAGATTCGAATGCCTGAAGTCGTCGTAGCAAAGCCCCGAACGGGCAAGTTCAACAAGAATGCCGCGCGCCGTGTGCGTGCCGCGGGCAAGATTCCAGCCGTGCTTTATGGCGTGGGTCACGATGCGATCGCGGTTGAAGTCGATCCCAAGCAGATTTCGCGGATACTCTTCTCAGAGGCCGGACACAACACCATCTTCGATGTGCAGGTGGATGGCGTGCCGTCGGCCAAGGCCATGATCGTCGACTGGCAGCACGAGCCGATCAAGGACCGGCTGATTCACATCGACATGAAGCGCATCGCGCTCGACAAGGTCTTGCAGGTCAGCGTGCGCGTTAAGCTGCTGGGAGTTCCGAGCGGCGTGAAGAACGAAGGCGGCATCCTTGACCAGGTGCTACGCGAGGTTGAAATCGAGTGCCTTCCGGCCGATATCCCGAGCCACATTGACGTGGATGTGACCGGGCTGGCCATGCACGGCGTACTGCGTGTCAGCGATCTGCCGCATTCCGAGAAGATCAAGTATCTGAGCGGCGAAGACGCGACCGTGGCGCACGTTGTGGCCATCCGCGAGGAAATTGTCGCTCCTGCTGAGGGCGAAGCGGCTGCTGCAACTGGCGAAGGCGCTGCAGCACCGGCCGAACCGGAAGTGGCGAAGAAGGGCAAGGCCGAGCCGGCGGCGGAAGGCGCGGCACCAGCGAAGAAGTAAGTGTAGGTCGTGGAAGAAAGGTTTCACAGTTGCTATTTTTCGGAGGACGGGCAAAATGTGTGGCTTTTTCAGGAAGAAAGAGCCACCCTCCACCGAGCCGGAAGTGGCGAGCGAGTTGGAAAGCCGCCAGGCGAAAGAATTCCGGAGTGGGCCCTTCCTGGTTGTGGGGCTCGGCAATCCCGGACCCGAGTATTTTTGGACTCCGCATAATGCGGGGTTCATGGCAATTGACCGCATCGCCGAGCAAGAGGGTGTTGTGGTGCAGAACCGGCGCTGCCGGGCCGTTACCGCGACCTGCCGACTGGCAGGACGCGAAGTGGTCCTGGCCAAGCCGGAGACATTTATGAATCTGAGCGGTCTCGCAGTTGCCGCTCTGATTCGGGAGTTCGAGATCGACCCGGCACGAGACGTGCTCGTGATTTACGACGAGCTGGACCTGGTGCTGGGGACATTCAAGATCAGGGAGCGCGGTTCGCCGGCGGGACACAACGGAGCCCGCAGCGTGACCAACGCCCTGGGCAGCCAGGAGTGGTTGCGGTTGCGGATCGGGGTTGGGCTCGATCTGCCGCCCGAAGCTAAAGAAGCCGGAGGCAAAAGGCCCGGCAGGGATTACCTGCTCTCGCCAATGCGCAAGGCGGATCTGGCGAAGCTGGACGAAGTGCTGGACAAGGTGGCCACAGCGGCACGGCGCATTATCCAAGATGGACCGGGCCCGGCGATGAGTGAGTTTAACCGGAAAGAATAGGGATTAGGGAATAGGAATTAGGGAACAGCTGAAAGCCTCAACTGCGAACTAATCACTACGAACTTCGAACTGAAGACACGCCGCTATGGCCCAACGCCGGCGGCGCTTGCTGGAGCCAATGGGGTTCCGGCGGAAGAGGGAAAACGGATGTCTCGTTTGTATGAGGTTATGTTCATTGTTCGGCCTGATGTGGCCGATGAAGACGTCGACAAGCTGATCGCGGGCTTCACCACGAACGTCACCAACGGTGGCGGGGTGGTCAAGAACGTCGAGAAGATGGGGCGACGCAAGCTCGCTTACCTGGTGCGCAAGTTCTCAGACGGCAACTACGTCCTGCTCACGCTCGAGGCCGGCGGCCCCGTCGTGCTGGAGCTCGAGCGCCGTCTCCGCGTCTCCGAGCCGGTGATCAAGTTCATCACCGTGCGCATGGACGAGGAAGAGAAGCGTCTGGCAAAGGTGAAGGCCCTCCGTGGCACACGCCGCAAGGTGAGTGCCGAGGCGCCTGTCGCCGCTGCCCACCCTCCGGCTGCCGAGGCTGCCGAAGCCGCACAGGCCAGCGCTTAACAGGCTTCAGTAAAGGTGAGGTCTTGAAAGGGCTCGGCTTTAGCCGTGCCGCAAGAGCCACGCAAAATCAGATGGGGCCTTGCCCCGGGGGCTGGATGTGCCCCGAACAGAGCAAAGAGGAAACGAAATGTCTGAAGAGACTCAAAGCAAGGCGCCCGAGGCGGGCGCACCAGCGCAGGCGGCTCCAACCGGAGGACCAGGATCCGGAGGACCGGGACCCCGCGGAGGCGGTCGACCAGGTGGTCCTGGTGGACCAGGCGGTCGCGGCAAGTTCTTCCGCCGCAAGAAGGTCTGTAAGTTCTGCACCGAGAAGATCGACGCCATTCCCTACCGGGATGTTCGTCTGCTGCAAGGGTTTGTGGCGGAACGCGGCAAGATTGTGCCGCGCCGGCTCACTGGCGTTTGCACCACGCACCAGCGCCGGCTCACCCGCGCCATCAAGCAGGCTCGGAATATCGCCCTGTTGCCGTTCGCAACAAGGCACTAACTTGCTCGCACACTCGCGGGTGCGGCTGCGTCTGTTACCTATGGCGCATTAGTTGTAAGCGCCTTCATACTTTGACAGGCGACGCACGCGCACGAGTCGCGGTAGAATCTGGCGCGGCGCAACTGAATAGGAACCGCCTGTGTCTAACCAAAACGGACGGACAGCGCATTGTGGGCTGCCCATAAATTTGGAGAGTTTCAAATGGAAGTAATCCTGAAAGAAGACGTAGCCAACCTTGGCCACCGCGGCGATGTCGTGAAAGTGGCTGACGGCTACGGCCGGAATTTCCTGTTGCCCCGTAAGCTGGCCCTGCAGGCAACGTTGGCCAACAAGGCCGTGATCGAACAGATGAAGGCTGCTGCCGAGCGCCGCTCTGCCACAGAAAAGGTCCAGGCACAGGAGCTGGTGGCCAAACTCGAGCCGCTCACCCTGGCCTTCACCCGCAAATCTGGCGAAAACGGCCAGCTCTTCGGCTCTGTCACCTCCGCCGATATCGCCAGTGAACTCGCCGCCAAAGGCTTTGACGTGGATCGCCGCAAGATTCAGCTTGCCGAGCCGATCAAGAGCCTGGGCGACTTCACCATCTCGGTCAAGCTGCACCGCGAGGTCACCGCTCACCTGCGCGTAAACGTGGTCGCCGAAGCTGCCGAGGAATCCACCGAAGCCGCCGCACCCGCAGTCGCTGACTAATTCACTCTGACGAGTCCGCCTCCCCGAACCGAAGGGAGGCGGTCGTGTATCCAGCGGTCTCCGGCATATCACACAGCAATGCCTCGCGAATCACCGCCCATCCGGAAGTTGGCCAAATCCGGGCAGGCTTGCCCTAAATCTCCTAGCGACTTTTGAAAATGTCCTTCTCAGGCGAGCCGCCGGTCTGCGCAATCAGCTTCTTCATCGCCTTGCTGACCTTGATCTGAAATGGAATCTGATCGGGTATCTTCGCCAGCAGGAAAAGGAATCGCGCCCGGTTCGCAGGGATCGTCGAGTCGACCCGATCGTCTGTGTCGTAGCAGATCCGCGCCGATTTCCCAGGCGCCGAAACGACCGAAAGCCGCAACAGCGGTTGCCTCGAGGTCATTGAGTCGCTGGCGTCGTATACGTCCCAGACCAGCGTGTTCGCGTCGAGCGCGCCCAGAAACACGTCGCAATGACCGTCCGGCTGCTTGATGGTGAGCACGGTAGCCGTGGGATCGAGAGAGACCTCGAGATTGTCGTTGACGTGATCGTCAGGACTATACGCAAGCAGAGATCCACGGATGTATTCGTAGAGATCCTGTGCCGTCACCTGGGGTTTGGGATCCGCTTTCTTTTTTTGTGTCTGCGCATGCGCGGCTGCAGAGAGCACAGCCATCGCGAGCACGGCAGCGCCGATGCCCGCCGCAACCGACCAACGGACCCTTCTCTCGACAATTATCATGAGGCTCACCGCCCATCATAGGACAGCCGAGCGGCAACTGAGCGCCAAGACAGCAACCAGGTCGCTTTTCCGTAACCTGACTTTGGTGTGGTCTTTTTGCCGCGCAAGACCATCGTGTAATCATGACCTTGCGTGATGACCGCGTCGCAGGCAACCCTTTTCGAAGGCAACGCCTGCGTGCTGTGCCTCATCTGTAGTCCGAGAACGAGTGGAGGTTATTTAGATTATGAAAATTAAACAGATTTCGGTTCCAGTTCTTGCTCTTTGTCTGGCTTCGACAGGGGCTCTCAAGGCACATGCCCGCGCAGCTCAGCCCGGCGGCGTTTCTCAATATCAGGACCACCCAGATCGTTGGGGCGAGCCGCCGAATGGATATAGCGATGCTCAGCGCCGTGGGTTTCATGAAGGCATGGAAGCGGCACGCCGCGACTTCCAGGAAGGCCGCCGCGTGGATGTGGACGATCACCAGGCGTACCGTCACCCACCCGTGGAGGAAGGACAGCGTCGTGAGTTCCGCGACGGATTCCGCGAGGGTTATCAGCGCGCCATTGAGCACATGAGGAACGATCGCGATCACGACCGCGACATTCCTCGCTTCTAATCGACAACCATACAGCGAGGGAAATCTCTCCGCGGTCTGGATGTTTCCTATGCGCGCGAGTTCAGCATGGCGAAGGATGCCATTCTCCATGGTGCGGGTCAGCGAAGATGGCCGGCACATGGATGGATGGCCCATTTGCCGGGAGAAGGAACTTTACGGAAACTGCCGAGCGCGCTACATGCGCGCTCGCGAGGAGGCGGCTCCCAGCGATTCGAGCAATGTGCAGGTCTCGCGAATCTCCGGTAAGTCCCGGCCTTCCTGGAACCATTCGGCGAGCGGCTGAAGCAGGCCAATGGCTTCATCGACGCGACGGTTTGTGCGGAAGTGTCTGGCAAGCGCGATAGCGGCGCGTAGTTCCAGCATGCGTGCCTTCTGGGTCTGAGCGATTTCCATGGCGCGCAAAAGGCTGGTTTCGCCGGCAGAGCCTGCGCCCTGAGCAATTAGGATTTCGCCCCGAAGGCGATGCAGCTCCGGTTCGTGCACGTGCTCCTGAAAGTCGTTGACGTGCGCCATGCCACGGGAGAGCGCGGCCAGGGCTTCACCCGGACGGCCGGCGCGCAGCTGGGCCTCCGCGAGCATGAGCTGCCATTGCGGCATCATGAGCTCTGAGCCGGTAAGGTGATAGCTCTCGAAGCCGGCCTTCATTTCTGCAATGCCCGCGTCCGCGTTTTCTTTCATCGCCTGAACCCAGCCGCGGTAGATGCGCCCCTGCGCTGCCCACAACAGGAAACCGCCCTCGTTGGCGAGCTGAAAGAGTGTTTCAGAGTTTTGTTGAAGTGTGGCGTAGTCCCGGCGAGCGAAGTAGATCATCATAGCGCAGGCAAGCGCGTAGACGGTGCAGGCGGGCAGGTTGAGCGCCTCGATTGCGGCCCACGCATTCTTACGCGCCTGCTCAGCTTGTTCGGGATAGCCCATGAACCAATGGCTCATCATCAGGTAGTTGCCGCAGGCGAACGCGAGTGGAATCTGAAAGACCGCCGCTAGCTCGCGGTCCCGCTCGGGCGTGTAGAAGTTGAGGGCTTTTTCGGCATGAGCACGAGCAGCGGCAAAATCGCCGAGAAAGTAGCAGGAGTAGCCGATTGCTTGTCGGGCGACGATCTCCAGCCCCGGGTCCCCTGTTGGCAAAGCGACCTGGAGCACCTGCTCTGCGGCATTCTTGGAAGGAGCGATGGTGCCGTGGAGCAGGTAGACAGTCCACAGTCCCCACAGTGCGCCGATGAGGCCAGGGCCGTTGCCGAGCTTTTCGCACAGGTCGCGCGCACGAAGGCAGGCAGCCTCGGCTTCGCGTGAACCCCAGCCAATAGTAGACATCAGCGCGGTCGAGAGCGCCAGTTGCGCTTCCATCTCAGACTTGAGCCGGTTGGGATCATCCTCAGGAAGCGTTTCGAGCAGAGAGATTGCTTTCTGCAGATAAGCGGTGCACTCGCGCAAAGCGGAGAGATGCTGCGCCTGGTAGCCGGCCTTCATCCAGCCTGCAATGGCTTCCTGGACTCTGCCCGCGCCTTCGTAGTGGCGGGCCAGCAGTTCCGGCTTCGTCTCCGCCACATCCGGAAAAAGGCTGGTGAGGGCTTCGGCAATCTTGCTGTGAAACTCCTGGCGCGTGGTGCGCAGCAGGGAGCCGTAGGCGGCATCCTGGATGAGAGCGTGGCGAAAAGTGTACGTGGAGCCGGGAGGGACGCCGTTTTCGAGCACGATCTCGAGCTCGACGAGGCGAATAAGCGCCGCGGCAAGGGACTCCGCGGATTTCCCGAGAACCGTCTGGAGAAGCTCAAAGCTGGATTCGCGGCCGATGGTGGCGGCAAGTTGGGCAACTATGCGATCGACGCCGAGCCGATCGATGCGGCCCATGAGAGAGTCCTGCACAGTGTTGGGAATAAGGCCGGGAGGGAGCGGTCCGTCGAGTTCATAGCGGTCGTTCATCTCGCGCAAAATGCCGGCGTCGATGATCGTGCGTGTGACGGCCTCAATGAAGAGAGGAATGCCGCCAGTGCGCGCCACCAACTCCTCGATGAGAGCGAGCGGGAGCGGCTTGGGCCCTGCGACACGGGCGACAAGGGCGCGGGTTTCGTCGGGCGGGAAGGTGCTGACAGGAAGGGTGCGGCAATGAGCGCTGTCGCGCCAGGGAGCAGAGAACTCGGGCCGGGCAGTGGCGACCATGAGCATCGGCAGATCGGGCTGGCGCTCGATGATTGCCGCAAGCAGGTCGAGACTGGAGGGATCGGCCCAGTGGAGATCTTCAATCAACAGGAGAACCGGCACGCCGCCGACGGAGTGCAGCAGGAGATCGGCAACAATGCCGATCATCCATTGCAGGCGTTTGGCGGGAGGCAGATCGATTTCGGGAAAGCGGCCAAGAGTGGGGACCGAAAGTAGCTCTGCCAGCGCCAGCGTGGCCTGCTCCAGCGGGACCCCCCGGCCGGCAGTGAACTGCTCAAGGAGATCGAGCCTCATCGCGGGGGACATAGTCCCTTCAATGCCCACGCGGCGCTCGATCACCTCGATGATCGGGTAGAGCGGGCTGTTCATCTGATACTGCGAGCACTGCGCCTGAAAGACCTCATGGAGGGAGTTTGAGGCCATCTGCGTGGTCGCTTCAAGAAGTCGCGATTTGCCGATACCGGCTTCTCCACGAAGCAGCACAGTGCGACCGTGTCCGGCGGAGCTTTCGGTCCATGCGTCACGGATGATATTGAGTTCACGCTCACGGCCGACGAAGGGCGTCAGGCCGCGGGCGCTGCTCATGGCGAGAAACCGGCTGGTGGCTCTGCTTTTGCCGATGACGCGGTAGATCTGCATGGCGCGCGAGAGACCCTTGAGCGTGCCCGAACCGAGATCTTCAAGCGCAAACTGGCCGGCAAGGAGCTTGCGCGTTACATCACTGATGATGATGGTATCGGGCTGTGCTTCGGACTGCAGGCGCGCGGCGATATTGGGTGCTTCTCCGAGAGCAAGTTGCTCGCGGTGCAGGCCCTGGCCCACATCCCCAACGACCACAAGGCCGGTGTGAATGCCGATGCGAACCTTTGGGCGATGACCGCCGATAGAAACGGAGGCGAGGCGTTGCAAGATTTCAAGGCCGGAGTTGACGGCGCGGGCCGCATCGTCTTCATGTGCGGCGGGATAACCAAAGTAGGCCAGAACGCCGTCTCCGAGGTACTGGGCGATATGGCCCTCATAGCGCCGGATGACATCCGCGCAGATGCCCTGGTAGGCAGCGAGCAACTCGCGCAGGTCTTCTGGGTCGAGGGTTTCGGAAAGCGTGGTAGAGCCGGCCAGATCGGCGAAGAAAACGGAGAGCTGACGGCGCTCGGCAGTGGGCGTCTGCGTGGCCACGAGCGAGCGTTTGCAGCCGCCGCAAACGGTGGCGCCTTGAGCGTTGCGATAGGAGCAATGGGAACACGGCACTCCCACAGGCGCGCCGCACTCTGAACAGAACTTGACGCGGGGAGCATTCTCCGTTCCGCATTTGGGGCACAGCATTTATGTTGGCTCCGAGAGCGCAGGATGACAGGAACCGTATCGGTGTCAACACTATCACATTGATTGCCTTGCGGAACTGCTCTGCGTCGGTGTCGGTGATTGCGTAGTTACTTGTTGAAAGAGAAGAGCGGCGGGTAGGGAAGGCTGAGCCGCCACAGTGCGCGCAGCTCGTAGGAGCCTATAACGGAAGCATCGATGCCCGGTGACCAGCCGGACTCGGGATAGCGGCCGCCGCCGTAGCCGGGTACATATTCAACGTCGACTTCAAGACTGGTTTCAAGTGGGCGTACCATTGCGGTGGTCCAGTCCTTGTCAAAGTCGGAGAGGATGAAGAAAGGCCCCATGGCCATCGGCAGCATGGAGATCATGGGCTGGCTCAGCATCTGCCGCACGGGCTCAAAGTTCGCGACATCTCGGACGGGACGATACTCGTCGGTGGGCTTCTTCCATGCAAGCGAAGTAACACGCTGGCCGGTGAAGCTAGTTACGGTATAGCTTTCTGCCGTTACTAAAACGGAAGCCATTTCCTTTGGAAATCCCCAGAAGGCAATCCCGCCAATCGTAGCCCAGAAATTGTCGAGATAGAGCTTCGGCATGAAGTAGTAAGGGCCGGGACGGCCAGGCGTGATGGAGCCGCTGGAGATATTCGTGTAGGGAACGCCGACGCTGTGCTCGCGGTATGTCATGTTGGGCAGCAGTGTGGGGATCGACATCTGCGCGCGGAACATGTCATGAAAGAAGAGAATGACCGGGTGCGTTCCAGGAGGCGTGACCTGCTGATCTGCGAGTTCCATGCCGGCAGGAAGAAAATCGCGCACGCGATCGTTGGGCAGCGCGAGCGTGACGCCGCGCATCGTGCCCATGCCGTTTAGATTGATGGCGGCGAATGGATTGGAGGGTGTCATTTCTTCACCTTACGGGTGGATTTCTTACGGCCGGTGGTGGACTTTGCAGGCTTCAATGCTGCAGGTGCAGCGGGTCTGAGTTTCCTCAGCACTTCGTACTCGGCTTCTTTCCCGTAGTACCAGTCTTTGTCCCAGGAGAGCGAGAGCGGAAGCAGTTGGTCGGCACCCGGTACGGCGTCGCGGCGGATGCAGAAATCGGGCTTCTGGTAAGCGCGGGAGAGCTTATTGAGCAGCGCCTCGTACTGCGCATCGCAGTAGATGCGGGCTAACGCAGCCAGATCCTGGAACTGGTTAATATTATGCAGGGCCCATGCGCTCACCTCTTCGTCCTTTGCCTCGCTCGGCGGTGCAGGGAAAAGGACCAGCATCTCGACGAGCCGCTGTTTCGCGGCATAGACATGCGTGTCGAGATTGTTGCTTTCGGATGGTTCGCCCTGGATGCGCAGCTTACTGATGTTTTCAAGGTCTTGCCGGAGAGATTTGCCGAGCCTGGCCAGCTCCGCGTGGGACATGGCATTCCCCCCGAAGACTTCCTTTGCCTGATTCAATCCGGCAGGAGTGAGGATTGCGCTCGAAGAGAGAAGGCTGAAGGAGGTTTCCATCGACATCCGCTGACTGCGGAACTCGAACTGAGAGGAAATGATATCGACGATCGTGTGTGCCCACTTTCCAGAAGCCGAAAGCTCGTTCCATGAGGTACCGCGTTCTTTCTTGTTCATGATCAGCGTAGTGAGGAGCTCCGATACGAATACATCATGCAGCGACAAAGAGCTGGCTACGGAGCCGGGAGCATGCGCCAGGCTGTTGTTGATCTGCGCGCAGAGAATGGCTTCGGTGAAGGCTGAAGTTGCCCCGTCGACCGGTCGGGCGCTGTATGCGTTGAGAAGCTTCTGACGGCCCACACGCCAGCGCGCATCACTATCCGCGTTGCCCCACTCGCGGGAAAGGATGGACTCGATGACGCTCTGCGGATCGATCATCGACAGGGCCTTGCGTGCGTCCGGCTTCGCAATTCCCTCATTCTTGTCCAGCTTGCGGCGCTGTGCGGCCTGGAACATGATGTCGCTGATACGGCAGGGGGCCAGCTGGTCCTGCAACATCTCGGCCTTCCAGTCAGCGGTGATCTCCGGAGAGCCGGGCTCATCGCTGAGCAGTGTTTGGAATGCGACACAGGGGTCGATGGTCCAGCCGTCGTCGCCCGCGCGGTAGGCCAGGCGCTGGGCAAGGGGCTCGTGAATCGTTCCGCGCAGAAAGAATGGCCGCACTGCCTGAGCGGTGCTGATGACGCCGCTGCCTCCCTCATTCGTTTGCTGGACGAGAAGGCCGAGCTGGCCGGCGATGTCGAGGCTCGGATAATCATGGATGCGAACCACGAGAGTCTCTTCGATTTCGCGCAGGTCTTCGAGCTCCTTGATCTGCCGCGGCACGCGTACCAGCGACTGGTAGCAGGCCCTGGAGGGGTCGCGCGCATCGCGGAACTGCTTGAGCGAGTATGCGGAAAAGGGCATCTGGTTGCCGAGCAGTTCAAGAGAGAGCGCGCGGCCGATCTTCAGTGCGGCAGATAGTTTCGCCTTGGTGTCCTTCTTCGCCAGCAACTCGGCGCGGAGAGTGGTAGACCAGTTCCAGGGAGCGTCGGGCGCGTTACCCAGTCCCGCGCCGGGATCTCCTTGCAAGACTTCAACGACAGGCTGGATCACGGCCTTCTGGCCAGTCCCGATGGCCGGCCATACTTCAGCCTCGAGGCTCAGCAGCGTCTGCGGCGGATTGTCGCCGAGGGCAACAGTGTCGCTGAGCCACTCGCTAGACGGGCGCACGAAGTTGGCAACCACGGCCTCGAAGCCCTGCACTTCAAGCCGGGCAATCGCGGCGATGCAGTTGTCGACGAAGCTGAAGGCAGGAATTAGGCCCACGCCGGCCATCGCCCATTTGTTTTTAGAAACTTCGCGCTCGAACTGCACGGGGATCATGAAGGAGAGCTGGTAATTCGTCCAGTCGCCAACATTGTTCGTTGTGGAGGTGATGGTGCCGAAGCTCGTAATCATCAGGTAGACATAGGCAAGCTCCTCGACCTCCGGAAGGTCTCGGTCAACGGACTTTTCCCCGCGGCTCCAGACGCTGAAGCGGATGCGCTCCTCGCCGCGGACCTTGGGATTTTCGCAATCTTCGCTGCATTTGCGCGCCATTCGGCCCTGGAGTGGTTCATTGATATAGCCGTTGAGGAATTCGGAGAGTTTCTTGCGTTTGGCGAGCAACGGCAATACGCGCACCGTGGTATCGGCGAAATCAAAGGGCCCGGCGATGTCGTCGACCGCCGTGGTGACCGTCTGGTTGAAATCCGGCGCGTTGGCGGAGCAGCGTGGCGGCTGCGGATCGAAGGGCGCGCCAGTGCCGTCGCGCCACACTCCGTCGGCGGCGCGCCAGGCAAGGTTGTCGCCCTGGTCATACTGAATATCGACATCAAGCCAGAAGGGGACCACAGGCTTTAATTCGTTGACCACGCAGCCCTCGCTCTGCCACTGGCGATCGACTTCGAGGCCAAGGGTGCGGACCAGCGGGAGAGAAGCATATTCGTAAAGGCGCAGAGTGTGGCCGCCGCTCAGATCGCCGAGCATGGTGAAGTACTCGCCCAGCAGGCCTGCGCCATTGAACGCCCTGGTCTCCATGCGGCCGTTGGTGAGTGCCTGGTAGCAGAACTCAGACGGCTTCTCGGAGCGGCGAAATTGCTTGAGGTTGATGGAATTCTGTACGAAGCCCTTGCCGCCGGGCGCAAACCAGGGCGCCATGCGAGAGAGCATCGCCTGAATAGTGCCTGGGTCGGAGCCCGGGTTGATGGGAGAGAGGCGCATGGACTGCGCCAGCCACAAGGCGTCCCTGCCAAAGCCCGCAGCAGCCCGGGCCATGTTCGTCGCGATCTCCCATGGCATTGTCGGGCTCGAAGATACGAAGGGCATCTGCAAGTTGGAGATGGTGCTGCGCTCAACTTCAAGCAGAGGGCGGTTTTCAATCTCTGTGCCCTGGTAGGTCTCGGGAAAAACAGCCGTGTCGACGCGCGCCAGGGTGACGGGGGCGGTAGCGTCTTTGATCCATGCGTCAGGAGTGGACACCACGCGGGCGAGAACCTTGGGAAATCCGAAGACGGTGCGGCCCAGCGGGACGGAGAACTCGTCATTGACGAAGACGTACGGCGTAATGACGGCCCAGTCATGAAAGACCCATTTGCCGTTGACGAACTTGTACCACTCGAGCGGAACCATGAAGAAGACTTCAGTCTGCGCGAACCAGCCAATGCGGGCAACGGCCTCGCCTACCTGCCCGTAATCGAGAAGCATCACGAAGACATACGGCATGGGCACGCGAAAATATCCGGCCTGCGGTGGAACGAAATTCATATAGCCGTCGACGACGCGCTGCAACGTACCGAGGTGGGCGCGCAAAGGAAAGACGCGGGCCGACATGCCGGTGAAGACGAAGGGCGGCTGGATAGGCAGCGGGTTGTTGGTCAGCGGGGGAAGTGCAGCGGTGAATTCTTCAGGGGTCGAGTGTTTAGGTGCCATGGCAGCTTTCCTTCTTTGCCAACTTCTGACTGCTAGCTTCGGACCGCTAATTTCTCTCAATCACCCACTCCGGCAAGGCCGCAAGGAACTGCTTGTCCCGGGAATTCGGAAGATGCCCGTACAACTGGCTGAATTCGTATTGCGCCGCGCCGGCCAGGCCGTGAGCGACCTGTCGCGCATAGTGGATCGAACCATACGACTGCATGCGTTCCAGCACCCACCGGATGTCATCGTCCGCGCGAGCCCCGCGGGCCTGCCCCAGCATCGTGCAGATCCGCTCGCGTTCGGTCCTGCTCGCGTGCTCCAGAAGGTGGATCAGCATCAGCGTGCGTTTGCCTTCCCGAATGTCGCCACTTAGTTCCTTGCCGTAGGCAACGGCATCGCCCTCAAGGTTCAGCAGATCGTCCTGGATCTGAAACGCTGCGCCGAGAAAGAAACCAAATCGAATACAACGATCGAGGTCGATAGCCCCCCTGGCCCCGATAAGCGTGCCAATGCGGCTGGGATGGATCGTCGCCAGCCAGCAGGTCTTTTTAAGCACCATCAAGAGATAGTCGGCTTCACAAACATCGATTACATTGTCACGCCTCCAGCCAAGCTCGAATGCCTGGCCTTCCGCCGATTCGCGCGCCATGCGCTCGGTCTCTTCCAGGATTCGCAGCGAGATCTCCGGCCCAAGAATGCCTCGGTTCTCGAGCAGCGGACGCATAGCGAGCAGCGAAAGCATATCACCCACGTTAATCGCAATCGGCACACCCTCGGCCACGTGCATTGCTGGCTTGCCGCGACGCTGCTCGCTCTCGTCTTCGACGTCATCGTGGATGAGCATCGCGTTGTGAATCATTTCGATCGAGACCGCCGTTCGGAGTGCGAACTCAATCGGCGTTCCAAAGGCGCGTGCTGTCGCAATGCAAAGGCTCGGCCGGAACGATCGCCCCCCGCGCCGCGGATAGTCCGCTACAAGATCGTAGAGGTATCGGCGCGGTTCCACTGACGGCAGATACTGAAACAGCAACGCGCGCGTCGCTTCGCCGTATTCCCGCAGGATCGACGAAACGAGGCCCCTCTCATTGCTGCTCATAGGCACCTTATCTCGAAGCACATCACCTGACCACAACCGTCAGTTCTCCCGCGACGTTCCCGTCTGTTTTCCTGCGGATATTGCCGCGATAGACCCCCGCTGCCTGCTTGTCGCCAACCTTCACGGTGATGCGAACGTTGAAGCCCTCGCGCACAACCGAGGCGCTGTCAATGGATGCCGCCGATCCTTCCGCGCGCAGCGGTTCAGAGACGAGCGCCTGTATGTCCGCTCCGGGATACAGATTGGCTGTTACTTCGACTTGGCGGCTCGATGAAATGCTAACGGTTACCGTAGCGGCATGGCTGCCGGCATTGGCAAACGGATTCATTCCTTGCCATTGCCCCGGCACGAATCCTGCACAGGCGTTGCTCCACGCCCGCATCATTAACATCCATTGCTCGGCAAGCATGTTCATCGGGTTTGTAGGCCCGAATCCTCCGCCGGGGTTGAATCCGCCCGGAAAACTGCCTCTGTCGTCGCTCATATAACCTCGTCTGTTCGGATCATTGAAAATCGTACGCGCGGCTTCCTGCCCGCGCCGCATGTAGTCGTCGATAACCGCATAAGCGGTTCGCACTCCGTTTTCCAGCACGCCGCAGACCGCCGCTCCTGCGGTCGTAAACATGTCCTGCGGCGCACCCTGCCTCGGAACATTCGCTGGCGGCGCCATGGAATTCCGAACCGGGCCGCTCTGTTGCAGCGGTGGGCGTTTGAAATGGGAAGAAGAACTCATCAATGCACCTTATGGATGGTCGTATCCAATGATGTTCTTGATCGCCGGCATGCCCGAGAGCGCATGCGCTGCCAGCAATCCAGACATGACAGCCGACTCGATGCAACCTGAGTCGAGCCCGGTTGCGGTCCAATCTCCGGCAATCGTCAGGTTGTCGAATGTCATATCGAGCGGCGATATCCGATGGTCGATACTCCCGGGCAAAGACTGCACGTAGCGATCCGTCGGATTCACATTTGCCGCCCAGTATTGCGAATCGAAGTGTTGTGCGCCCTTGCCCCGCTTTCCCTCGCCCTCCGACGCCATGATCTCCCACCGAAACTCCCCATCGCGAACCGCATTCGGCCACAGTTTTCCGGCATCGTTCTCGAGAAAACGGAGCGCGTTCGCGCGCACGATCTTTCTCTGTTCCCGGTGGAATTCTGAGGTCACGCCTGCCGGATCCTCCAACGCATCCGGCAGCACACTACAGAAATATGCAATCGAGCGAACCGGGCACTTCCAGCTTTCCTCCGGAATCAAATGGCTCATCTCTGCCCACGTGTCGAATGGTTCCACAAAGCCAGAGAGGTTTGCCGGGGGATGTGGCCAACCTAGTTCCGCCGTGCTCTCCCTCATCCAGAGTTGGAAAGCCTGTGTCGGAACCGTTTTTACTTTGCGGACCATCTCACTCCACCGCGGTTCGCGCTCGATTAGCTCCCGCGCCACATCCGGCAACACGCCGATGCTCACGCCCAGAACGACGAAATCGAAATCCTGATTGACCTTCAGTTTCTTCACACCGGCGCGGCGCTTCTCCCAGATCGACTCGAATTCTCGCCCCTCGCGCGCCATGGCCGCTCCGCGCACAAGTTGCTTGTAATCGGGCCTGGAAGGCCAACTGGGGAGATTGTTTACGTCGATAAGGGGGTCGTATTCGCGCTCTCCTGCAACCTTTGCCTGTATGTCAAATTCAAGGGTGCGCACGTAGGGAACTTCGTCCTTTTTATGCGGCGACAACGCGACATTGCGCAACCGGTGAAAGAACTCGAATCGCACGCCGCGCTGCTTCAACACCTGGTAGAGTGGCGCAAAGACCACATCGCCCATGCCGGCGTTCATCCGCCAGAAGAGCGAACCCCTATAGGTGAAGAACATGCGCATCGCACCACGCAACGCAACGCCCGCAGCCAGGCGCGGCCGCGTAATATCGCCGTCCTCGAAGGCAAAGACCAGGTCGTAGATGCCGCGCATGAAACCGGAGTTCAGCGATTGCTCGGAAGCGCCATTCATGCGCAGCCACTCGCGCCAGTCGTAGTCATTGATGGCATCAAACCCGCGCGCGTCCAATGCGAGACCAAACCGGATCGAACCGCGCAAAATTGCGAGAATGAGATCAATCACCTGCCACACCCGCTCGAGGTCTCGATTCCCTTCCACCAGGTAGGCAAGCTGTTGCCGCGCAGCCACGGCGAGTGCCTCGATGAGCTGCCCCACTGGCGACGTCAGGGTCGAAAAGGATTGAGGAACGAAGGTCTCGCTGGCCTGACGCAATAGCTCACTGGCTTCTAGGATGGCAGCAGTGGTCGCGAGCTGCCCATAACGCAGCAGTGCATTGATCGCGGACGCCACTGCTTCTGCGCCAGCCGTCGAAGCGCGACGAGAACCGCTATCCGTTGCCTCCGGACTCGGATCTTTGGCTCCAGCAGAGCGCAGCAGTTCGCCAATCAGCAGGATGGACTGGCGCAGATAGGCCATTACTGTAAAGGGGTCGCCGCTTGCCGGATCTCCTGGTTCACCCCTGCCCGGAGGAAAATGCGCCATCCAGAATGACCACCCACCCGGGACGCGATCTGCCACGCCCACATCGGGCGCAGGCTCAAAAGCGTCGCGCCACGATGCGAACCGGCAATTCGGAAATGCCTGATTGCGCTCGGTGTAGCACTCCCGCATCAGCCGAAACGCATTCTCGTAAAAACCCATCCACAGATGGAGTCCGTGCTCCTCGACGCGATTGGCCGGGCCGCGACCGGAAGCGCCTTTTCCACCCAGGCGCCATCCCATCTGATACACCGTCACTTCAAATCGCCCCTCATGCTCTGGCCTTGTGAGTTCAAAGACCGCAGAGAGCGCAGCGCAGCCGCCTCCGACTACGGCTACACGAATTGGTTGGAGGGAAGACCTCATGCGTGTGCACCCGCCAGCCACGTGGATGGACGCGCGAGATATTCTGGCAACCTCGTGTCCTGGTCACCGACTGCCGCCACAATCTGGTTCTCTGTGAGTCCTCGTGCCGTGCTTAAATCGGCGCCTCGCAGATCCGCACGCCGAAGAAAGCTCGACGACAAATCGGCTTCGCGAAGATCCGCGCCTGAGAGATCGGCTGAGAACAGGTCCGCACCATCAAATTGAGCATGCCGGAGATTCGAGCCACGCAGATTCGACTTGCGCAGAATCGCACCTTCGAAATGTGCCCCTTCGAGATTCGCCTGGTGAAGATCAGAATTCAGTAGAAACGCGCGACGAAGATCGGCATGGGACAACTGTGCGCCCGGCAGGGACACACCATTGAGCATGACGCCATCGGGATTCTGTCCGCGAAAGGCATTCCAATTTGCCCCATCGGAGACCAGCATGTGGAGGAAGTTTTTTCCGCAAACCACATCGATCCTCTTGATTTTCTTAGTGATTGGTGGGAAACCGTGTCAGGATTATGCTGGGCCGGCTGGGTAGGCGTCAAAGAAAAAATACATAATGCGTTCGAAAATCGTTAGCAATACGCACAGGGTTATACGCCTGATCGAAAACTCAAATCCGCGTCATCATCCAGGCTGTGGATGGCTTTGAGCCGGCAATAGTCCGATGCGGCGTATGAGGTGCTCGAACGCGGCACTCGGGCGCAAGCGATCGTAGCGCGGATCGACATTGACCCACACCAGTTGCCGGATACGCTTTTGATACGCCTCTTCGAGGCGCTGCATCGCGACATTATCCTCTCCCAGACCCGTGTAGACGAGAGCTTCGTTCAAAGGCGAAATCCACTCGTTCACAGAGCGCCGCTGCATCTCCTGGATCATGCAGTGCGCGAGGTCGCGCTGGCCCATTCGAGCATGACAGTACCCCAGTTCCGACAGCGCGGCAGACGTCTTGCCCATCAGGATTGCTGCTTGCTCAAAACACTTCAATGCCTCGTCCCACGCTCCCTGCTCCAGAAGGACACGGCCCAACGACCAATACCCATGAGCGAACTCCGGCTCTGCTTTCAAAAGCGTTCGAAGGGTGGCGGCAGCTTCGTCGTAGCGGCGCATCCTGTACAAGCATCCTCCGATTGCTGTTCTGATGATCGAGGATAGAGGATCAAGCTGCTCTGCGTGACGCAGTTCCACGAGCGCCTCTTCGAGACGCCCAAGAGGCGTGAGAAAATCGAGGCCGTAGTGAAAATGGACCGCGGCAAGCTCACGCCCGACTTCCAAAGCCTGCGCAAACGTATCACCGGCCGCGGTCCAGTTCCAATCCCAACCGGCCTGCGTGATGGCAAGATCGTACAACGCCTGCGCTGAATTCGGACGCAATTCGAGCGCCTTCGCTAATGCCGACTTCGCAGCCGGCATTGACTCGGAGGCCGGTGCCAGCCCATACCAATCGAACCTCATCTGTGTTTCGGCGATGCCAATCCATGCCGGCGCGAAATTCGCATCCGCAGCGGCCGAGCGGCGGAACAAGTCGAGAGCCTCGCGGAACCCGGCAGGCGTCTCACGATTGAATGCGTATCGCCCTTGGAGGTACAGATCGTAAGCTTCGGAGGATGGCACACGTGTCGCGTGCCGCAGTTCGGGGAATCTCGTTCCCAATTGCAGCCGAAGCTTTTCTAGGACGATCGATGTGAGCTCATCCTGCAGAGCGAAGAGATCGCAAACCTGCGCATCGAAACGTTGCGACCAGACCAGGTATCCCTCCGCCGTTTGGCTCAACTGCATTGTTAGTCGCAGTCGCTGACCCGACCGCTGCAAACTACCATGGACCAGAAGACTGGCTCCCAGCCGGTCGCCAATCTCGCGCATATTCGGTGACGTTCCCTTGAACTGGAACGAGGAGGCTCGCGGTACAACGCGTAGACCTTCGATCTGCGTGAGCCCGTTTATCAACTCCTCCGCCAGGCCATCGCCGATGTACTCGTTTTCCGGATCCGGGCTGAAATTGAGCAGCGGCAGAACGGCAATCGTCCGCTCAGATTGCGGGACCGGAGTGGTGACGGTTGGAACGGATATGGGGCTGGTCGCGGCCAGCAGTTCGCGCATACTCTGGAAACGATCTCGCGGGTACCGGGCCAGGGCGCGAAGGACGACATTCTCCAGGTATACGGGAATCTGGGGTTTGATCGTGCGCAACCGTGGCGGATCAAGCGTCTGGATCTTATGCAGCAATGCCACGGAAGTCGGCGCATCAAAGGGAAGCCTTCCTGTAAGCAATCGGAAAAAGATTACGCCGAAAGAGAAAATGTCGGCACGCGCATCCACCTCTTCGGCGCGAGCTTGCTCCGGCGCCATATACCCAATCGTTCCGAGTGCCTCGCCGCTGAAAATGCTCGCCGGTTGCGTATCCGCATCCGGAGAACTGCCGTGCGTCGTTTTGGCCAACCCGAAGTCGAGAATCTTGATCTGGCCGTCTTCGCGCATCAGGATGTTTCCCGGCTTCAGATCGCGGTGCACAATTCCCGCCGCATGGGCCACCGCAAGAGCCTCGCCAATGCCTTTCGCGATCGACAAGGCTCGATCGACCGGTAGCCCATCCTCGTGAAGCAAGTGGCTCAGCGGCACTCCATGCACGAATTCCATGATGATGCATGTCGTATTGCCATGCGACACCACGTCGTAGATCGTGACAATACCGGGGTGGTTCAGAGAAGAGGCCAGCCGAGCCTCGCGCAGAAATGCCGCCTGCAGTTGTGGACTCGTAGACTTGGGGTGAATGACCTTGATGGCGACATGGCGATCAAGGCGCATATCGCGTGCCCGAAACACCAGCCCCATACCTCCAGCCCCAATCTGCTCTTCAATCACATAGGGTCCGACGGAGGAGCCCACCAACAGCGGGGCCGTAAACGCATCGTCGGAACTCGAATGGAATTCTGCGTGGCTTTCCGGTGTCTCCGAAGGGGTCACGCCTTCGCGGAAAGGAAGGTCGGACGGAATTGCAGCTTCGACCTGGCCGCTTTGGGCCAGCTGCTTCTCGACTTCCGCCCTCAGTTCGGGGTCGCCAAGGCACGCGCCATCGAGAAACGCTCTCCGCACAGACTCAGGTTGCCTGCGCGCAACGGCAGAAATTTCTCGACTTCGTGTCTGACGTTCGTCCCCCATGCTCCATAGAATATGCCCTTGTCCTGCGCCTTGGCGCTCCTCGGATCGGGGATGCCGCAGACAAATTGCCAGCAACTCCCGGGTTTGCCGACAAACCGGGAATTATCGAGTGGGAAGTCCTTTCATAAGGGCTAAACCCGCAGAAAAGCAGCTCGCTAGCTGTCGTGATTCCTCGCTCGCCGTCTCATGGCCTGATGGCTTCCTGTATTGGGCATTCAGAATCTCAAGTTGGTAAGAGCTGCGCCTCGTCTCTTTGAGAGTGGTCAGATCCTTGGGCAGGCGCTTCGGTTCCAGGAGACGCCACGCCTCCGGTGCCTGCCACGGATCGTATCCGGCATCCGCCATTAACGACAGCGCGATCCGTGCGCGTTCATCCTGCAGTTGCTTGTTGATGATTTCGTATGCTGCCACTCTCATCGCGCCATCGACCGCGGCACCAGCAAAGGGGTTCGCAGCCCAAGCAGCTTCGCCCGCAATCTCAGCGGCCGTGAGCCAGCCGTTATTCCCTACCATATTCGCCCTGAGGTATTGCAGGTTGAATGCAATGCCGTCTGCCAGCACAGCCGCAACCTGATCGTCATTCTTCAGTCGGTCCAGCACCTGCTTTGGAACGAGCACCAGTCCCGGGTTGCAGGCAAGCTCCGAACGTATCGACTTCTCTTCCACAACCAAAAACCGGAAATGGATCTTTGTCACCTGGTCGTCCGATATCTGCTTCTGGTACCCGGGAACCAGGCTCATCCCGATACGCCGGACTCTTCGCTGCTGGTCATCCTCCGCAGGAATCCTGTGCCATCCGCACCACCCGCCTGCATCGCTCATTCGGACCTTGGTGTGCAGCGGAGCGAACTTTCCGTCGGAGTCGACTAGGCTGTCGTGATCCGGTGCCACCGTCTCCAGTTGAGTCGCATTGGGTTTCTTCACTCCCGATTTGCCGGGGTAGAAAATTGCCTTCGACGCAACTAACACACCCGTGCCGTCGCGCTTCCCGGCAAATCGAAGCCATTTGCCCTGACCGATATCGGCGAGCGAATCCAGCTGGTCGTGAAATGTCTTGTCTGTACTCGCGACGATCCGAACATGATAACCATCGACTTGGTAGACCGGCTCAGTGCCCGGTGTGATGACGTTCTCAATCACCGAGAACCCTTTAAGTTCGTGATCCTGTGCGGATCCCCTAGCCGCAAGAGCGGAGACACCTGCAACGAAACTTAACGAAATCAGGGTGAACCGAATGGTCAGAAACGACACGGAAAAGATCCTGAATGGAGGAATGGTTGCCGCATCAGTCTATCGCGAATCCGGCTTGCTACGGGCGATTCCGATTCGTCGAGGAAGTATTCGCGACTGGTATCGAAGACCGGATCCCTCGCTCCCCCAGACCGGCGTAAGTTCCGGTTAACCGGCAAACACGGAAGTTATGGCGAAGATTCGTCAAAGTTCCGGTTGCCTGTTTCCTCGGCTGCACAGACGCTCGGTACACTGATCCCAAAAGGAGGCCATCAATGGTTGAGCATTCGCAAGCGAGAGAGAAGTTTGAATTTGCCAGAGATACAGCCAATGATGAAGCGATTGTCGCTATCGCCGAAGGACTTCGCCATTTGTCGAAGGCGCTCGAAACGCAAATACGCAACATCGAAAGCGACGTGCATGCAATCAAGAATCGCGTGAACTTGTTGTGATGAAGGATCATTGTGGCAGGTTCTGGGCGGTTAACCGGCAAACCGCCCGGAACCCGCACCAATCTGCGAAGATGGAAGCCAAATGGCTGCTGATCAATACCCTGACGCGGTAGACGCAAGCCTAGTTGGAACCTACCCGGCTGTGGCAAACGCGGGGGAGTGGATACGTATGGGACGACATCTTGGAGTATCGGGTCTGGTGCCATCCGGAGCGTGGTGCTCCTGACGACGAAAATGGCAACGACTACTACTTTGCGTTTGCAACATACGCCGAAGCTGCTGCTTTTTCCAAGAGCACTTCGGGCGCGGAAAAACCGCTTGCGCTTGTTCGACAGGTCGAATGCATCGATGAACCAAGGGCGGGTGAATTTCGCCACGTCAAGGAACTGTGTATAACTGAGTGGCCCGTGGAGTTTCTTCGTCGTCCTCAACGGACTCCAAGAACGATCCTGGAATTTCTTTCTCTCAACGCTCCAAAGAACCGACTCGATATACTTCGGGGTTTGGCGAAACGTAGTGAGTGAATGACCGGCAAACTGAAGTTACGGCCTACAACAGACGGAACACTGCGGCGAAATCAGCAAGAGCGACGAGAACTAGAAGGTTGAGAGCCAATCGTCGTAATGAAAGTCAAAGTTCTGGTTTGCCGACAACACAGACACAACTCTGTCGAGCGTATTCGCGTGTAGTCGACAATTGAGATGCTCAACAGCCGGTCGCCTCATATTCCGCTCTGCCTCCGCGGTGCATGTGCAATACTCAAGCACCATGTCAAATCCAGGGGTCTCTCCGCCACATCGCATCGGTGGCCGAGTCTTTTGCGGCTGGTGGGTTGTACTAGCTTGCGCTTTTGGGAGCGCCTGTGGAATCGGCCCCGTGGTGGTATACACCTTTGGTGTCTTCGCCAAACCGCTCGCAGCCGATCTTCACGTCAGCCGAGCTTCGATCTTCCTGGCAATCTCACTGATTGATCTTTTAGTGACGTTCTCCGCGCCGGGCGCCGGGCGGCTGGTTGACCGTCACGGAGCACGACGCGTCATTATCACGTCACACCTCATCGTGATCGGGTGCCTCGTTGGGCTCTCTCTGCTCAGGCCACCCCTATGGCATTTCTACGCTGTCTTCGCGCTCATCGGTTTGCTGGGAGTTGCAACCACCCCCGTCACGTATTCCCGCGTTGTCGCCAACTGGTTTGACCGGCGTCGAGGTCTGGCCCTTGGCGTCGCTTCGGCCGGTGTTGGAGTGGGAACATTCATCACCCTGCCGCTCGCCCAGATGATGATCGAACGCGCCGGTTGGCGGGCGGCGTACCTCGGAATTGCGGCGTTCTGCCTGGTTATCGCAGTCCCTCCGGTGTGGCTGTTTCTTCGCTCTCGGCCCCAGGAGATGGGGCTTCTTCCCGATGACGCCGATCCGATGGCTGCGACTTCGGTCAATCGCGCGAATCAGGACGGGGTCACTATATGGCAGGCACTCCGGACCCGCAACTTCTGGCTGCTCGCTGGCATCTTCTTCGTGGTTGCCGCATGCGTCACCGGAGTGAACGCTCACGTCGCGCCTCTGCTGACCGACTCAGGACTGTCAGGCTCCTCGGCTGCATTTGCTGCGTCACTGTTCGGGGTCGCGCTCGTCATTGGACGCGTCTGCAACGGGTATCTCGTCGATCGGTTCTTCGGCCCGCGCGTAATGGCCGCGGTATTCGGAGGAGCTGCCATTGCGGTTGCTATTTTGGGGAGTGGTCTCGCCGTCCGCTGGGCGACGGCTGCCACACTGCTGCTGGGACTTGCGGCCGGCGCAGAGGGCGACCTGATGCCGTTCCTGGTCAGCCGCTACTTCGGCATGCGATCCATGGCCCAGATTTATGGCTGTGTCTTCGGCGCGTTTACGCTCGGCAATGCAACCGGGCGATACCTGATGGCCGTGGGCTTTGACGCCTGGGGATCTTATCGAGCACCCCTGGGAATTGCCTTCCTGGCGTTGGTCATGGCCGTACTCGCCTGCTTTGTGCTCGGCAAATACCGCAATGAAGCGGCATCGGGGTCAACTAGTTCAAGCTCGCCGAGCCGGAGAGTCAGTCTATCCAGTTCAGCGTCCGGCGCTTCAGATCATTAAGAGCGCTATCTAAATCGCCAATGGATGTGCCCTCCACCCCTAAAACGTACCTTAGGTACGAGTAAGACTGGAAATTGCAACCGGCACCAGAACCGGCACCGACGCCACAAGGCGATGTAGCTCAACGGTTAGAGCAGGGGACTCATAATCTTGGACGGGTCCCCTTCGCTATATTGCAACGTACTTAGACTGCCTTATATTTTCAGGGGCTTATAGAATCTCCATCTAAGTCGGCATAAGCCCACCTAGACCGGTAGCCGCTACATTTTCCGCTACAGTCGTTCAAGCAGGGCAATCTTAGACCGATTAGGGCAGAGGGGGGTGGCACCTCTTTTTAGAACGATTTCTTCGTCTAGCATCGCTCGCCAAAATTTTCTACAGGATAAGGAAGAAAACGCGAGGGACCCGGCAGGGGGCGGCAGCCCTCTCTTGAGTTTCGACCGCGATTGACCACCCTTCCTGCCACGGTAGTGAAAGTTCTCAGGTGAAACGCCAGGTGCGCTCGAAGCATGCTTTTGGCCGGACCCATGCCCCCCTTATGAGGCCGGTGGGGTTGATTCGGTATCATCCCCCTCCGCGATTTTTCCACCAAAAGACGGCCCACGATCTCTAGGCGGACCGGTCGCACTGTTAGTTTTTGCAGGGTAACTACTGGGATGGTCCGCCGCCTACCCCCTCGAGGGTGTAGATGAGTACACAGGAGGCGTTCCATGGAAATTCGCACAATCGGTATCGACCTAGGCAAGACGGTGTTTCATCTTGTAGGTATTAACGCGCGGGGAGCAGTTGTGGTTCGCAAGAAGTGTTCGCGTACTCAGCTGCTTCGATCGATCCCGGCGCCCCCGAGAACCTGTAACCGGAAACTGCCGCAAAGGCAGCGTAACTAAATAGGACGAGGGCGCAGCGCAACCCATTTAGGCCAGGAGATCGCTACTCCAATAAAGGCCGGATACATTCGCGCAGACCAATTCTGTCTTCCTCATTTTTCGCTTGCAAAACGGCGGCGGACCATACATTCGGTTTGCCTGTAATACGGGAATTAGCCGATCCAGTTTGTGCCAAATCCTTGCTGAGTCTAGGGTTTTCCCTAGTTCACAGCGTGCACAACCTGTCCTTAAAATACAGAATCAGTAAAGAACGTAAAAGACACGGGTTCTAAAGATAGAACTCAAGAATGCGGGGATCATCCTCTTCTCGGAGGGGGAAGAGCGAAGATTCCTCGCGTGGGAAAGAGCTTCTTGTGTCAACGTCTCGAAGAACTCGCGCATCTACTTACCAGCTAGCAGAGGCTTCCTCGAAATTTGGCCCCCCAAGAAAGGTTTTTCCTCCTCTTAAGGGTCTGCTTTAGACCTCTTTCCTCGAACCCTTCGGACCTCTCAAAATAAAGCCTCTCGAAGCGGGCCCACCGAAGGTGGGCCCATCTGCTCCAGGGATGGGAGGATCTACCCGCCCAGAGAGAACAGGGCACCTCGAAGGATTGCCCCGGCGCGTAACTTTCCGGTATGCCGACGATAAACCCGGAATGCTGGTCAAGATCAAATCAACTTCGGTTCAAATGTGTTCGTCTAATTCGTGCCACGGCTTCGCTTGCCCCCGATTGCGCTTCTTCTCAAATGCTGCTCGCTCCAGCTGCCCCCTCATGTCCCTGCGCGCTGCCTGCACCTCGTCGAATGGCGGGGTGCAGCATTGGCAATTGGGGGGCATCGATAGCCACGAGCGGTTCTATTCGCGCAGCCTTCCACGACTCATCCGACGTTTTTTTCCAAGGTGAACAGATCAACTAGGACCTCGAAATTGGGATTGATGTCCGATGGGCGGCAAGCCGGAACTCTGAAATCATCCGATTGTTTCATCAGGAGAAACAAACGCGATTTCCGGCTTATAAGAATCCCGTTTAGTTCGAGGATTCATCAAAGTTCGTGCTCCCAGCACAGATTCGTCTGCGCACAACAAAGCCGGGGTTTTCCCTAGTCCACGCGATTGATCGCTTCGACCTTTTGTAGTGATTCGCTGTGCGGTGGCCGCTTGAGCCTCATGCGTTGCTCTTTGTAATAGCGCAACCGCCTGCGGAGTTCGAGTTGCGGTGATCGCGTGAGGCACATATAAGCTTTGGTTCAGGATCGCGGTATGTATCCGCATCGCATCAATCACGATGGAACGATCGATTCCATTTGCACGAGGTACTACGCATCGGTTGGGACTTCCACGACGGAGAACGATCTGAAGCGGATGGAAGCGGCACACGCTAGGCGGCTGGGTGCAGCGTTCAATCTGAACTTTTCGGCTGATCATATGGCTCAAGCATCCACGGATCGCAGCGATGATCTCCTTCTGCCTTATCAAGGTCAGATTCGCACTTCGCCCTAGCTACCTTGATGAAGCACACTCCACAGATGGAATCGACTGTTCCATCCCAATTGGCGCGATGCAGAAATCGACTGGTGAACAAGGAACCCACCGCAAATTCTCCTCCTAACGGAGATGAAGGGGTGACGAAACAACATTATTAAGCCAGTCTGGTGATTTCTCAAGTAGTGGCACCGAAGACCTAGGGTTTTCCCTAGTTCACAGCAAGTTCAACTGTTCCATACATGCGACGCGGGAGATTCACCCTTGATCTGCAGCATCGCGTCCATGAAGCACGTAAATCGGACGCGACGCAAGAACCGATCACATAGGGCAACCTCCATGATTTTCGCCGGCATCGAAGACACATCGGCCCCAAGTCAAAGACGTACAGGAGTGTGTGTAATGAGTTCGTCCACCTCGAAGCTTCTCACTGCTGTCTATGAAGGCTAGGGTTGGCGGCATCTTTCACATTTAAAGGAGATCAACAATGGCGATAGATGACGAGAAGGAACAAGAAACCGTAGCTGCTGAGACAGTGACTGAACCACCGGCCCAAGAAACAACTGCCCAGGCTGAGGCGGCAACCGAAGAAGCGAGCACTGAAGTAAGTGCTGAGTAGCAACTTAGAGCTGCGGCCTATTCCCCGTAGGCCGCTCACACCTCCGCAGGCAAAATATTCTATCCCCATGATTTTCGTCTTCAGGAAGCGAATTGTAGTTATGAGTGTCAAAAACGGCGGCTTTGGCTCTTCTCGCAATGACAGAACTAGGCCAAAATGCGCGAACTGAGCTTGGCAAACCGCTAGATACGACAACTCGCCAAGCTACGTCATCTGACTAATGAGCTTTCAGGTTTAGAGTAACGACTATGGAGTCTCCAAAGAGCAGGATGCTGAGGGCGCTCCGCACATCGCTTGACGTGGTTCGTTCCGAAGAAGAACTGAATCCTGAAGACCCTGAGCTGCCCACAGTGGAATACCAAATCCTGCGCCATATCGCCCTCCTTGAACACGAGGAGGATGCTGGACACGGCGACAGCCGCTAGGGTCCGCAATCAAAAGCGGAAGTCATAGGCGGATTGCCTGATAGGCATCTCAATTATTTCCTTGTGCAACAAATGTGGTAACTCCCCCCGAGGACTATCCATGCTCATTTCGTCTCATCCGCGGACTGGAGTGGCAGACTTTCTGATAGCAATGGCCGTCGGATTCGCTGCCTTTCTGGCGTTCGCACTGTTTGTCTTGTCTACGCACAATTGAAGTCGGCTTCACGAATAACATCGGTCCCGCAATCGCCTTCGTCACGCCAACGGAAGTACAGACGTACGCGGTAGAGGTGGTAGTGACGGAAGGATGACTCAGTGTTCGGATACTGAGTCTATCATCGCCAATATGCGCAGCCTCGCGTAAGTATCACGTGCCATGGCGCGGGGGAGGGGAGGGCCGGACTAACCGGGTACCTTCTGCCCCTTCCCGGGAAGAGGAAGTTCCCCCGCAAGACTGAGTTCTCTTCATCAGAACTCGCGCTCTTGCATCTGATGCATCACGCATTCTAGGAGAAGTTGCCGCTCGCTGTGAACCCGGGAAAACCCTTGGTCCGTGTGGCAGCCAACGCTGCAAGGCCAGAGCTGCGAACGACTTTCTGTGTAACTTCCAGTTTGCGGTCGTTCGGGCCGCGGGCAACCAACCACTGGGAACTCTCGTCGAACGAAAAGTATATTTACGCCAGAAGAAAGCGATGCAAGCACGATCGAATCAGCCCTCTCGGAGGCGGATGGGCAACCGTTCCCCATCACAATTGCCTCCCACCCACCATTGCCCATGGGAAAACAACGCTCAGCTCCGTACCTTTCCGCCTGCGCTTCAGCGTGCCATCTGGGATCTCGAAATTGACGTAAGCAAGCACTCCGAACATTCCTTCTTCGCACACTACGACGACGGTCCAAAGAAGATCGAAATTGTCCGAGTAGCTCTACCGCAGAGCCTCGGCATCCCTTTGCAAGGAGACGCTAGATAAATGGAACGCAGCAACCTCGCGAACCCTTCACCAGAACGAAACATCGCCGAGCTTCTCCGGGTCACGCTTTTGCTCATGAAGCCCTATGCCCCGGGAGTAAGTCCGAAAGCCCAATTGCACGAATTGGAGGACGTGATGCGGCATACGATTGACACACTTGAGCGCGTCGATCCAAGAGAAAGAAGCGATCGAGTCCTTCAATTTCGAAGACCCCAGAACCTCGAAATGAAGAACCGCCTATAACGCCTTGTGCCTTTGAAGGAAGCCTATGAAGAAGTATTCCGTGTACTATCTGCCGACTTCCCAGAGTGTGATGACCAACATCCACGTCTGGGCAGGCTCAGCTGCTGAAGCTGTTGAGCACATTGAGAAGAACGGGGTGGGCTACCACAATGGCCCAGTCTTCGCACACCGCATCGTGGCAGTTGAAATGGAATGCGAAATGGCAGCAGCCAAGAAAGTCCGTTTCGCGGCATGACGTGATCGTGCCTACTAGTGGGTTTCGATGAACGTATCTCTCGCCCATATCGAGCAGCTACTTCGATTCGCGCTCGCTGGACTAGAACTTGAGTCGGGGTTGAGCTACGAAGTACAACGGACGAAGGAGGAGCTGATCTTGAAGCTGCTTGTGTCTGACGCGGTCACGAAGCAGCGGCTTTGGGAACTCTGGCAGGGAGACTGGCCGCGTTGGGGCGATATCTCTGGCCACGTGCCGCTTTTTACGGAAGCTAAGATTGAATGGGACGGTATGTGCTTCTCGCGGCGCATCGCGAGAGAGTTGCCGTGGCCGTTAGAATGGCCGCTCTGTAACTAGATGCAACCGGCTCTACTGTAGTTCATTGCCGCGCCGATCATTGCAACGGTGCGATTCGCACGTGATGACATCAGCAGACCGTCACCAAGGTTGACATCAGTGATTGGTGACAGTGTGCAACTGGCGAGATCGGCGATCTGGTCCTCAACTGATCTGTCGCGTCCAGTGCATCAATCCTCTCCGTACTCCTCCAGCTTCCAAAGCCCACCCGCATCTGCATTGCGCTGCGACTCGGACTCTGCTCGCGCTCGCTGTTGAACACTCCGCGCTCGCACGGCTTC